>JAHHIE010000100.1 GCA_019358945.1 Stenomitos rutilans HA7619-LM2
CTCAAACGAGCCTTACATGAGTTGATGGATTGGATGGATACCTGCCAGATTCTTCCAATCCCAGACCTGAAAGCAGCTTGATGGGACTTGAATTTCTTCTCCTCCACCGTAGTAACAAAAGAGGGGTAATACCATTTCCCTTTAGTTGAGCTACAGATGATGCGCTCCAATCAGCGACGCTATGCAGGTTCTGCAACTCAAAACTCAAAACTTAAAACTGAGAACTGGTATAAGCATCGATCGCCCGTCCGCAGAAGCCGTGCCTTACCCCAACGCCGTGACAGCGATGCGTAAAATCATCTTTTCTAGCGCACTGCTTGGCACGATCACACCAACACGCTGTACAAAGTTCTAAGCTGAGTTAGCGCCCTTGGCGCGGCGGCGATGCAAGCAAGACTATATCCGTGTGTTTGCGGCGTTCGCTGCTGTCCTTCTCGGCGTATACTAACATTCGGTCTTCAGGTAGATTTCGGGCAAAGTACGGGCGATCGTGCCTGCCAGTCACCTAGATTAGAGAGTGTTGGTAGGCTCGATAGATTGAGTCTGCCACTGTAGCCAGTGACCCTTTTCGTGATTGACCCGTGCCAAATTCATCCGTCCCCAAGCGTAGCCACCCATCCACGCAGCGTTCAACCCAGATGCCTTCTTTGCCACCGCCGCAAGGCTTTGAGTACCAGGCGTTTGGCTTTTTAGCTGGCACGTTGACCACAGCGCAGGAGCCATACTCCTTGTTAGTGAATGACCAACCGCTCACCATTACTGGTTGCAGCGATCGGTTACAACGTTGGCTGTACACGCAGGAGCTACCGTTAACAGGCTATTGGGGTTTGTATCCCAAATCCACCCGGAGCGGCACGACGTTCTGGTTAAAGTCTTTTGAGCCAGCGACCCCGTCAACCGAACTGGGCGTGTTTAGTATTGATGGGCAATTAGTCGCAACGAAAGGCTCAACGCAGTTAATACGGCTTCACCGCAATCAAGCGAATTCGACTGAAAAGCCATTTTCAGTTAAGGTATCAGGCTTTTTGCCAGAACCAAAGCCTGGTCAGTTTTGGCAACTGGAATGCCTGTGGGAAGACGATAAATTCACCTTGTTGGATGGCTACCGCTATCGATCGATGATCTGATTAGCTTTCAGCAGTCAGCAGTCAGCGGTCAGTTTTTTTCTAACCACCACCAACTTCTTCCGCCTTCTGCTAGGCTTGCCTGACTAGCACGCCTGGTTCGCGCTGGATAGGGAGAACATCTAACGTATCAAGCTGTGAGCAATACGTCAGGTCTTCGGTGATGCCGAGACGCAGTAACCGCTTGCCGTGGCTGGCGTGATGAAACAGTCCCAGCAAATCGTCTTGCCAATGACAGTAAAGGCTGACGGCGGCGATCGCTTCATCGTTGCCCGCCAGATCATCCAGCGAACAGCCGAGTTCCTGTTGTAGTCCGTGGGCGATCGCGCCTGCACAAACGGTATCTTCGAGCGAAAAGCTGCCTTCCCATCCAGACCCAACAATCCAGATGGTTTCAGGTTTGTGCTGGAGAAGATGCTGAACGACGGCACCACGGTTAATGAGGGCGGCAGCCAGAACGGTGGGAGCTGCCTCGATGCATTGAAGTGCTCGCGTACCATTGGTCGTGCTGATAAACAAACGACGACCACCCACGCGCTCTGGCGTACAGTCGAGGGGCGAGTTACCAAAATCAAAGCCTTCAACCTGCGATCCGCCTCGTTCCCCCGCCCGAATCCGCTTGTTAGGTGCCCAGGTTTCGCTCACGGCTATCAGCTTGTCTAAATCGCTAAAGGCTTGTACTGCTTCTGCTCCAGACCCTAGAGCGGTGGCGATCGTGCTCGTGGCGCGCAGCACATCGACGGCGATCGCGCAGTCAGCAACCATTGTCGCTGGCGTTAATTCAGGGGTATGGAAAACAGAAAGTTTCATAGGGATTCCGTAAGTGCGATGGGATGTTGAGTGCAGCGTGCATCTCTAGCCCTTGCTAGAGGCTAACCATGACTTAAAAAGGCTGTCTAAGCTGCTGCGTCTAACGTAAACGTACAGCAGTACAGAACAATTCTTAATAAAGATTCTAGAGGCGCAGCATTACTGATAATAGAGGAAAGCTTGAGCAGTTAAATTTTTAGCTCTCGTTTAAACGCAACTGATTACAGTTGTTGGACGGTTGTACTTGGGTTAAGCCTGGGGATTATTGTACTGAAAGGAGCGGCTATCTCTACGAATTTGATTGCGTCTCCGTTGCTACTTCCTTAAAATAAGCCAAATTCGTAAAATCCGTATTAGGCGGCTCGCCCTGGAGGAATCATGTCCGATCGCCCCATCATTCTTGGCATCGTTGGTGACAGTGCCGCTGGTAAAACCACCCTCACAAAGGGCATCGCGCAATTTCTAGGTCCTGAAAATGTGACTGTGATTTGTACCGATGACTATCATCGCTACGATCGCACACAGCGTGCTGAGCTTGGCATTACGGCGCTACATCCAGACTGCAACTATCTGGATATCATGCAGCAGCACCTCTCCCAACTCCGTACCGGGCAACCGATTCTTAAACCCATCTACAACCACACAACGGGAAATTTTGACCCGCCAGAGTATATTAAGCCTAGTAAGTTTGTGATCGTTGAAGGGTTACTCGGCTACTCTACGCGCGGTGCCCGCAATGCATACGATGTCAAGGTTTACCTTGCTCCACCGGAAGAATTGAGGACGCAGTGGAAGATCAAGCGAGACACCCAAAAGCGCGGCTACACAGAAGAGCAAGTGCGTGCAGAAATGGTGAAACGCGAACCCGATTCTGACGCTTACATTCGTCCTCAGCGGCAGTGGGCAGATCTGGTCGTCAGTTTCTATCCTGAGCCTGATAATGGTGGCTCAAACGGTGGGCACCTTAACGTCCGTCTTGTCTTGAGACCAAATATTCCCCACCCCGATTTAACTCAGGTTGTCACCACGAATGCTTCTAACCCAGACTCTGCGATTCGTCTGGGCCTCGATCGCGATATGGGAAAACCCGTTGATGTGCTGGAAGTTGACGGCCATGCTACCAGCGGTCAGGTCACGCGACTGGAACAGTTTATTTGTAATGACATTCCCAACTTGCTTGAGGCGTGCAATCACATCAGCAATCTAGAATTAGGCTCTGTGATTGGTACAACGGGCGAAACACTCAAGAGCTACCCCCTGGCGATCACCCAACTGTTGATCGCCTATCACATGCTCAAAGCCACTCAAGTTCATTAGTCGTAACAACTTGGAACCAGGAATAGCGATTCAACTCTAGAAGCCTAAAAACGGAGAGGGGGGGATTCGAACCCCCGATCGCTTTCGCGATGCTCGATTTCAAGTCGAGTGCATTCGACCACTCTGCCACCTCTCCAGGCGGTACATCGTTAATCTTAACCTGTCTGTTGTTCAGTAACTAGGGCGTTGGATGAAGGAGCAGAGGGGCAGGGAGGCAGAGGGGGTAGGGGAGAGTTTTGAGTTCTAAGGTGATTCTAGCTCCTGACTCCTAACTCCCCTTACGACTTTTCTTCTCGCCAAAGGGCAATGCCGCCTAGTAGCCCTGTAACGTTAGGCACAATCTTGGCGTTTTGAGGCAGATCGAGGGTGACGCATTTAGCGTTGCCGCCGCCAATGTAAAGAGTGTCGTAGTTGAACAGATGCTCTAAAGAGGCGATCGCTTTGCTCAGGCGATCGTTCCACTTCCTTTTGCCAATGTCTTCCAGGGCCGCGTTACCCAACTGTTGTTCATAGGTATCGCCTTTCCGAAATTCGTGGTGCCCTGGCTCCAAATTTGGCACTAATTTGCCATCGAGAAAAAGTGCACCCCCTACGCCCGTGCCTAAGGTGATGACCAATTCAACGCCTTGACCCTCAATGGCTCCTAACCCTTGCATATCCGCATCATTAATCACCCGGACAGGCGTGCCTAACTGCTGAGAGAGAACGTCTGCCAGGTCAACATTGAGCCAATCGGGGTCAAGGTTCACAGCGGTTTTGGTGACACCCGCTTTGACAACGCCTGGAAACCCAACAGAGACACGATCGAATGCTTTTCCCTTTGCTAACCCAACAACGGCAGCAATGACGGGTTCTGGTTTAGCGGGGTGAGGGGTTTCTACGCGATCGCGTTCTGTCAGAGGCTTACCGTTCTCATCCAGCACCATCACCTTGATGCCACTGCCGCCAATATCTACTGCCAGCGTTTGAAGTCGTTTTTCGTCTGTCATACCGATGACCATCCATGTAAATCAAGCGAGTCTTTGGCAGAAAGGGTTTCTGTCAAAGAACTGAAGATTAGCGGTTGCGATCGCGATCGTTCAAGGCTTAATCAAACCAGCCAACATCCCGGTTAAAGGCCTTAAGGGGGTCTTCGGGTGCAGCGGAGGGCGGAGGGGGCGCTAGCTTCAACTCTTTGGGTGAGCTCGCCTTCGTAGTTGCAAGCGCGCTTGTTTCTGTGCTTTTGGGTTGTGCCGCTTTCAGTTCTTTGGTGAGTTTCGCATTGGCTTCTGTAAGCTCATGCATTTCTTTACGAACTTGCTCTAGCTCAGTCTTCAGTCCGTGCATTTGATCCAGTTCGGTCTGCAATTGTTTAGCGGTTGCTGTTTGAGCATCCAACGCGGCCGTTAAGTCAGCAATTTGCTGTTGCAAGCTGTCGTCCTGTGGTGTTGTAGTCATTGTTTTAGTGTCTGCTGGAGCCGCAGTTTGCTTGGTCGATCGACTCTTGGCAGCGGTCGTTGCTTTTGCTGGAGCTGCTTTTGGTGCGATCGGCTCTTTCGCTGCCTCATCTGAGGGTTTAGCTTCTTTCGCTGCCTCATCTGAGGGTTTGTTTGCTTCCTCACGCAATAAATCTGACAATCGTCTCCTAGCCATGCGTTCTCCGCTCCCAATGCATCGTACTAATACTCTAATCGATACCTGTTCAGGTAACGCTATGTGTGGATTCCTGTTTAAGTATCTCTACAAACCATACTGCCATTTAGGAACAAACCAGCACGGCAAAATTTAGGCAGGTGGCAGAAGAAGTTGTTGGTTGTATAGCCCGTTGGGCATTCAAGAAAAGTTGTTGGTTGTTAGAGGCTGGCAGACGGCAGAAGGTTACTGTTGAACTCAAACTCGAAATTCAAAACTCTAGGACTTACGCATTTGCCCCCAAACCCCCAATCTTGGGGGCTTTGATTGAGACGGTTCCCCCAAAGTTGGGGGCTAGGGGGCGAAAGATGACCGCTTTTGCGTAAGTCCTAAACTCAAAACTCCCTACCCCTCCCAATCGCGCCGAATTTCCTCAACCACCGATCGGTAATCAGCTTCTGCTTCGCGTGCGTTGTTGCCGTACATTTGCATGATAGGCAATCCCTCTAGTGCTGCTCGTTCGTGGGCTTTGTAGGCGCGAATGAAGGCACTACAAGCGGGAATGCCTAATTCCCTTAACGTGTTTTGTGCTTCTACGGCCTCATTCAGGCTGCGAGGATCGACGCGCGTGAGCAACACTCGATGGGCGATGCCTTTGGAGGTGACGGTGGATCGAACGGTTTCAATGAGAGCCATTAAATCCATCGGGGCCGGCGGCGTTGGCAAGATGATGTAATCGGCGATCGGAATGATGGCTGTCAGCACCTCTGAAGCCAGGGCAGGTGGCGTATCAACGACGACGATCGCATAGTCTTCTCCAGGATGGTTTTCGCCATGTCGCAGGGCTGCAAGTTGCTCTGGATTAGTTTCTTGCTTGAGATCAAAGTGCATGGGTCGATCGCCTCGTCCCGCCCACCAGGTTGCAGACCCTTGCGGATCGGCATCCACTAGAAGGACGCGATCGGTTTCGGCAAACGCAGCAGCCAGGTTGATTGCGGTTGTCGTCTTACCAACGCCTCCTTTGCCATTGAGGACAACGAGGATTTTTCTTGGTGATGACGGCATGGGCTAATGGCTCGCTGAGAGGATGGTGAGATGAGGTTAAAGCAGAATGCAACCGCTACGGGGTGGTAACTCCAGGAGTAACCCTTTTGATTCTTCACTCGTGTTGGGGGTTAATTGCCCCGATCCAAAGATGATTGTCTCAGGTAATCGCTCCAGTGCAGCGGTTTCTTGCACAATGCTGGCTTTACCTGTGGCGTTGCCAATATTAACGGCAATGACGATCGTCTCTGCCTCCAAAGTCCGTGCAAAAACATAAACTGTGCCTTCTGCATACAGCACGCGATAATCGCCTGTTCGTAAAGCGGGATGGGCATGGCGCAGCGCAATGAGCTGACGGTGGTATTCCCAGATTTCGGTGTCCCAATCGGTCTCCAGGGGAAAGCCACGACGCGAATCAGGGTCGATCGCGCCTGGTAGCCCCACTTCGTCGCCATAGTAAATGCTAGGGGCACCAGGGAAGGTGAGCAGGAGCAGGGTTGCCAGTTCAACGCTGGCGCGATCGCTCCCAGCAATGGTGATCAATCGAGCGGTGTCGTGGCTGGCGAGCAGGTTCAGTTGGGTTAATTGAATCTCCCAGGGATAAAGTTCTAGAAGCGCCTGCATTTTTTCGCCATACTCTCTCGCGAAGAGTGGCGGAAAGGGTTGGTAGTCACGCCCCTGTACCTGCTCCATGTCAACACGATCGCCTGCGGCAAACGCGATCGTGGGGCCTGCAAACAGGTAATTCATCACGCCATCAAATTGGTTGCCGTCAAGCCATTCGCGCGAATCGCCCCACACTTCACCCACAATGTAGGCTTCAGGATTAGCCGCTTTGACGCGATCGCGAAACTCTTGCCAGAAGCCAGGCGTTCTAATCTCAAACGGTACGTCTAACCGCCAACCGTCGATGCCGAACTTAATCCAATACTCGGCTATTTCCATCAAATACTCGCGCACTTCGGGGTTGTCGTGGTTAAACTCCGGTAGTGCCCGGTTGTTAGCCCAGCCTTCGTAGTTTGCGGGAAAGTCGCCTGTGTAAGGTGCGAGAGGCCAGCCGTGAATCTTAAACCAGTTAACCCAGGGCGAATGAGGCCCGTTTTCTAAAATGTCATGAAAGAAAAACAATCCCCGACTGGCATGGTTAAAGACCCCATCCAGAACTACTTTCATTCCACGTCGATGCGCCTCATCCAGTAGATCTTTGAAGGCTGGATTCCCCCCCAGCATAGGATCAACCTGGTAGTAGTCGTGCGTGTGGTAGCGATGGTTGCTGGCAGACTGAAAGATTGGCGTGAAATAGATGGCAGTGATGCCTAAATCTTGCAAATAATCCAACTTTTCCATCACGCCCCACAGGTCGCCGCCTTTGTAGCCTTGAAGGGTGGGCATGGCATTCCAGTCTTCCCAACGAGCATTTTTCAACAGTCGCTTGCGAGGTTGCTGGCTACGGGCGAAGCGATCAGGAAAAATTTGGTAGAAAACGGCGTGCTTGACCCAATCTGGTGTCTGAATGTCCATGCAAATGTTTTAGCGCTTCATTTGCTACGGTAATCGCACTTGCAAGTTCAGAAGTCTGCCTTTGGTAGAAAATTGGTGTAGAAGCTGGTTAGCGTTTGGATTCGCAACCAATGCCATCTTTGTCGCCATCGAAGCGATGCGGATCAGGAGACAGGACGCGAAAATTTTTGAAGGTGATGTCTTTGCAGTCGAGGTCTGGTGGTAGAGACGGAATGCAAACACCGGGATAGGCGGCATCACAGCCAGATGGCGCTGAGTGTAGCGGGGGGGATAGTACCAATTGAAGGCATACGATCGCCAAACTAAGCCCAAACGCAAGCAGCCATTTCATAGGAGGTTCCTAATAAAAACACTCTCTATTTTTCTCACCGCGATCGAGTCGCTCAGCAAGACGATCGCACTGTCTGCCCACTCTTCATAAATTGATGAAACGTTAGCAAAGCTATGGCCGCGTTGCCGACAGCAAGCCAAACCGGACTAGCCCACTCTGGTAGCCTCGCTGCATAAGACCGAGAGAAAGCGCAGCTTGAATCGTTGTCCAACCGGAGGTGATGAGACCGACGATTGCCTCAACGTTGAATGCCGAGTCAATCACCACATTCCAGAAGGGGGCTACAGCCGCAGACCAGTCAGCCGTGCGAATTTGCTGGAAGTGGAGCGAGTGGGCGATCGACTCATACTCTGGCAGCGACAGGACGTAGGGCAGGCAGTACACGCGGTAGATATCGGCGAGATGCTTTTGCTCATTGGCTGTTAACGGCTCGCGATCGATGGGGCGATGGCACCACGTCACCATCAAAAACGTGCCGCCCGGCTTTAGCACTCGGTAGCACTCCTGCATGAACTTCGCTTTATCGGGCATATGTTCGCCGCTTTCGAGCGACCAGATGAAGTCAAAGGACTGATCAGCAAAGGGCATGTTCAGCGCATCGGCAACCTGGAACTGCGCGATCGCGCCTGTCCCTCCTGCCATGCCTGCGTTTCTGGCGCGATCGGTTGCCCGTCCTACCTGTACGGGACTCAGCGTAATGCCTGTCACGTTGGCGTTAAACTTCTCTGCAAGATAGAGCGAACTACCACCAACGCCACAACCCACATCCAAGATACTTTTTGCCTGCTCAACCTGTGCCCATTGCAGCAGTTCTTCAATCAAGTCAATTTGCGCCTGCCGCCGCTCTTTTTGCTGACGACCATCCGCACCGTAGTAGCCATGATGCATGTGTTCGCCCCAAATCTGCTCCCACAGACCAGAGGAGGCATCGTAAAACTGCTGGATTTGTTGGTTGAGGGTAGAAGTCATGATGGAGCGTGTAGAGGGCAACGAGAACGTGTAGTCAAGGGATTAGTAAAGCATGAATAGGAGAGAAAGGGAGCAGAAGGGGCAGAGGGAGCAGGGGGAGCGTTAGGGGCAAAGAGGTAAAGGGCGGAAGGATGGAGAAGTCGGAAGCAAGAAGCCAGGAGTCATACCAATTTGAATTGAAAATGCGACACATCCTGTAGGGGCAAGGCATTGCCTTGCCCCTACCCACCGATTGATCTGTAGCCGTCATTCTTTAAATCGGTATCAGAAGCCAGGAGTCAGAAAGCTAAAGGCTAAACTCAAAACTTCTGCTTTCTCCGCTTCCCCCTCTCCCCTAGCTTCCTCCGCTGCCCTCGCTCTCTGCTCAAGTTCTAATTGCAACGTATTGCCCGATGTGGGTTGCAACAAGGATTTCTGCACAGTGGGTTTCAACGTTGAGTGTGATTCTGGCTTTACCGTGTCGTTTCAGGGTGGTGTAGAAGGTGTGCCATCGATCGCGATCGCACTGACAGCAGGCTACGATCGCGTCTGTTGCGGGTTTAATAAAGTCGGTACTGCTAGATTGAATCACCAAACGATTTGGTATTTCTGCTGCCTGAAGCTTTGCCCACAACAACGCCCAACCCGTCAAAATGCCCAGGCTCGAAATACTGCCGCCAAAGATCGTTTCCCGGTGATTAATATTAGGTGCATAGGGCGCAAGGAGAGAAATTTGCACCTCATCTACTGACAAAGCCCTTATGCCCATGTGCTTGGTAATAGGAATATGCTCATGAGCATATTGCGTGATGACATCTGGTTCCACAAAGTTTACCTAACACAGCCTTTTTTGCCCCGACTCCTGACTTCTGACTCCTGACTCCTGACTCCCGCCCTCTACCTTCTGCCTTCTACCCGCATCCCCCTAATAGTCATAAGGATTTTTCGGCTCTGAAATGGGTCTCAGCGTTTTGGCGACGATCGTCAACTGGCGCTTACCAGTCAGGGTTGCTGTCATCATCTGGCCCTCAATTTCAAACCAGGTATCTGGCTTGTATGCATCGCGGCTTTGAGTCAGCTTGACGGGCAGACTGATGGGATAAGCATCGGCGGCACAGCAGGTAATCACAAACCGCGAGAGCAACAGGTAATCCTGAGGCAAATCTTTGGGATACACCACGAAGCCCTGCACTTTTGCTTTCTGTCCGGCATAGGCATCGGGTTCAGGGTAAACCGCCAGCGTTCGTACCCAATCTACTAGAGTCTTATCTTCGCTGTTTGTGGTGGCTCGAAATGCTTGGGGTTTAATGCGCGTGAGGGTGACGGTATCATTCACGCCACGATCGATCGCCGTTTGACTGGCAAAAGCACGCGGCGAAATTAGCAGTCCCAAAATCGCAGTCCCCAGCAGCAGTGCAGTACTCCAACCGGGCGGAAAGAGGGTCAGATGGCGTTCCGTTGCTCCTCCCCGCACCGATCGTCGCATCTGCTTGACCAACAGAATTGCTTTGATGCCACTCACCAGCAGCAAAATCACGCCTGAAACAACGGTCAGCCCTGTATAGTTAGGATGAATCAGCAGATTCAGCTTGCCAGTCAACCAGTATTTGATGAATAAAACACCCCAGGCGGCGATCGCCAGTACATCCAGCCAAGGGGAAAGGGTGCGAAGGAGACGAGGCATGGGTAGGAAAAGGATGAAGGATAAAGTAATGAGGGCTAAGGGATGAGGATTGAAAATTTAGGTTTATCTCAAACGCCAGAATTTCCAAACTCGACTGAGAGATGAAGCAATTAGCCAGTAGAAGATACTCCAAAAAATGACGGTCAAAGCCAAACCAAGAGGAGTAGAAACAGGAATTCTAGAGCCAGTAAGAGGGTCCAAGGTCGGTAATTCAAGCCGATAAAGGATAGATGGAACCACTTGCAGAGTCAGGTAAATGATCATCATTCTATTGAAAGAGAAAGGCGAGAGCATAAACCAGGCAATCCCAAATAAACTGAGGTGAATTGCACTGAATAACGTCCAGATGAGTATAGTTCGACGGTAAAGGAAAGCCATGATTTCTAGGCTGTGTTGTAAAACTCCTAATCGCTTCGTTGCTGAAGCTTCTACCCCCTAAATCCCCCAATCTTGGGGGACTTTGAAGCCTGTTTGGAAGCCCCAGAATTGGGGGTGGGGGGCTTTCGAGGGTTTTAAAACACGCCCTAGCTAGCCTTGCTTCAACTAAGATATAAATTCACAAACAAGGTGAACAGAAACGTAAGCAATGCTGCCAATGCGAACAGGTAGAAAACAGCTCTTGCTTTGAAGATCGACAGCATCAAGCCGATGCCTTTAAGGTCGATCATGGGACCAAAGACGAGGAATGACAGCAGCGAACCTGTGGTGAAGGTAGAAGCGAAGGACAGGGCGAAGAACGAATCAACGGTGGAGCAAATCGAGACGATCGCAGCCAGCAGCATCATGGCAAGAATCGATGTCACTGGACTTTGACCCAAATTGAGAATAATATCGCGGGGCACAAAGACCTGGACGATCGCCGCGATCGCGCTGCCCAATATTAGTACGCCGCCCAATTCTCGTAGCTCCTGTACCGTATTCTCCAACAGCAGCAACAGTTTAGAAGAGGTTGGCTTGTCGGCTGTATTGGCTCCCAGCATTCTCGCTTGTAGCTCTGCCGCATCAATCTGCAACGGCTTCGACGACTGCCCCAAAAAATACGTTCCCGACTGCAATAGGGGTGATCTTGAGATTTTAGCCTTACCTCTCTCCCCTCTCCCCTCTCCCCTCAACGCATTTACAGGAATTGCCCGTGCCACCGCAGGCTGCAACAGTGGACGTAGATCTGCCTGTGCGCTGAAGACCCAGCCAATAATTGTGGCGATCGCCAGCGAAAAGCCCACTCGCATGAAAACAATCTCTGGTTGGTCACGAAAGGCTGTCCACGTTGCCCAGAAGACGATCGGGTTAATGGTGGGTGCGGCTAAGAGGAAGCCGATCGCGACGGGAGAAGGGGCACCCTGCATCAGCAACCGTCGTGCGACAGGTACGTTGCCACATTCGCACACTGGAAACAGAAACCCGACGCAACTGCCTGTCAACGCTCCCAGAAACGGATTTTTGGGCAACCAGCGGACGAGTTTGCGCTCATCCACAAAGAACAGAAGCAAGCCCGAAAATAGCACTCCCAACAACAAAAAAGGCACTGCTTCTACCAGCAGACTGAGAAAGAGCGTAAAGGCACTGTTAAGTTGGGTGCTGTTGAGTTGGGTTAAGTTCATTCGTTTCGCGTTTGCGATTTTGCGATTGCAGTTTTATGCTTGCAGGACGATCGCAGCCATCAGGTCATTCTACAGGAATGACCATCCTACAGGAACGGTCAAAAATCTTAACGCGGTTCACTTACGGCGCTGAACGGTGAGAAGTCTCTACTTTGAACTACTCCAGAGGGACTTTCAACTCTTCAGGCTGCTTAAGCGCTATTTGTAGATCGAGCCGATTGACGGTGCGATCAAGGACGGTTCCAATCAAGCAAGCACCTGCTAGGTTCACGCCATCCAGGTTGGCATTCTCTAACTCAGCACACAGCAGGTTTGCGCCAGACAAATTCGCCCCAGCCAGATTCGCGCCCTGAAGATCTGCTTCTTCAAGGTTCGCTTCATTCAGTAGAGCGCCCTGAAGATCGGCCTGATGCAGGTTCGCACCGTGTAGATTCGCACCACTCAGGTTGGCACCACGCAAATCAGCACCGCGCAAATCGACCCCCTGTAAGTTAACGCCCATCAAATTCGCACCGCTGAGAAAAGCTCCAGAGAACGTTGCCTTATTGAGGCTTGCCCGCATCAGGTTTGCCCCGCGCAGATTACTGCCACGTAGATCCGCTTCGGTTAAATCTGCCTGCATCAGGTTTGCGCCGACTAAACTGGCTCGTACATCGGCTGCAATGAGCTTGCAGCCCACCATATTGGCACCATCCAACGCGGCCCCTGACAGCTTGGCTCGACTGAGATCCGCACCAACCAGGCGTGCCCCTGCTAGATTCGCGCCCTGGAGATTCTGACCGGACAGATCCTCGTCTTCCAAGTCAGCGCCCATCAATTTTTTAAGATTGCCAGACTGAATTGCGTTAGTGCTCATTGCAAAGGAGTTAGTTAGAGTTAGTTAAAAAGTGGAGAATAAAGAATATGCTTTGAGTCTCAAGTTGGCTCTATCTCTTTATCTGAATATAGGACTTACGCAAATTCTCGTAAAACTAGCCCCCCAGCCCCCAATTTATAGCCCTAGCGGACATACAAGAAAGGGAGAGCAAGCACTCAAAGTCTCCCAGAATTGGGGGATTCAGGGGGCGACTGCGTAAGTCCTATGATATTGATATCGGCTGCTTTCGCCTCACTAGCCGCTCCAAAGACATTATCAGCATAGTGAGAATCGATGAGCCAAAGCCCAGCCGAGATTTTTGGGACGCTGACAGATAGATTTAAGCCCTGCTGAAAGCCGCTGACTAATAGTGCCAGGGCATCGACTAATTTGGGATCCCAACGATCGCCCTGTTGCTGTTGGCATTCCGCCAGGGCTTTCGCCATACATTCCTCTTGGCTCAAAGGTTCGTGGGTATCCGTGATAGCGGTACGACGTTCAACCAGACGTTGTTGAAACTCTGCTGCTAGCGCCAAAATTCTCGACTCCAGCGGAATTTCGTCTCCCGCCAGCCCCGCGGGTTGTCCAGCGCCATTCCAGTACTCTGTCAGGTGAGTGATGATGGTGGCAATCGCCCTCAAACGAGGCATCGTTCGCAAGACCTGCGCTCCGGGTACGAGAGGACAACTCGGTGCAACAGTCGCGGCATCGGCATCGGCATAGCGTCCAAAATTGCCAGGACTCAGCGCCGTTTCTGCCGCCTGTAATGGTGCAAGGCGATGGAGCAACCCTGCCAGTTTCAAGCGATGCAGTTGCCACACAGGTAAATCAAGCAGTTGCCCGATCGCTTCTGCCAGCGCTGCCACCTCAGCCGCTGCCGTTGGATTAATCGCATCCGCTTGGTCAGTCAACTGTGCCATGCGAAGAAATGCCTGCACCTCATTAGAAACCAGGTTGTTGTCTAAAGGGGCATGATGAAGCGCTTTGTCATCGTAAGACTGGCTGTATTCGCTCAGGGTCGCTTGACCCTCTTGCAAATAGTCCACCACCCGCGACACGATCAGCCCCAATTCGTCTCGTTTTTCTGGCTGTGTAGCTGCAATTGCTTCGATTTGCGCAGTGAGTTTGGCAGCAAGCGCGGGATTATAGCGCTGGATATGGGCGATCGACAGCTCGATTGTTTCCTGAACAAGGTTGGCCTCAAACGTCCAGAACCCGTAAAACTTACGCTCCAAATCCTGGGTTGGTCGCCCCTGTGCCCCGTAATCTGCGTCAGATAGCTCCTGACACAGCACCATTGCGGCGTAGGTGGGAGCCAGAATCATCAAATGCCATTCCTGTGCCACAGGATCAGACAGATCGAGGCTAACGATTTCAACATTCTCTCTCTGGCTGGTGGGGTGCTCGGTAAACCCAGCATCGGGTGCCGCCATAATCACAATCTGCTGTGATCGATCTGCCAAATCTGCGTAGCGATCGGCTTCTTGCAGATACCATTTTCCTCGCTGAAAGGCTGTGACGACCAACGGTTCGCTACTGCTGGTGAGAATGCAATCCTCCAGTGCATGACACAGGGCCACCAACGTATTTTTGTAGTAAACGCCGAAATTCAGCGGTCGCTTACCGGAATGATTGCGTTGGTGACTAGCGCCTAGCTCTTGGAGAATGGAACCTTCTAGCATTGCAAATGAGACGGTTGATGAATGAGAACAAAAAGACCGTAAGCGGTGGTTAACAGGAGATGTTGGCAGGAAACTGTACTGGATACTGCCAGACGTGATCGCACACCCTCAATTCCTTAAGAAGCAGAGAGTGCGAGTGGTGTAGTCGGTGGGGCGATCGGAGCCGTCAGCGCTGATTCGAGATCGGCCCGTCCCAACCGTTGCTCCAGGATTGCCATCACCTCACGACCAAAATCGTTGGGATTCTGTCGCCATGCCTGAAGGCACACTTCACCAAACAGGGAGCCGAGGGGTTCAGGGTTCCAGAGCAGCTTGCGAACTGTCCAGGGCGTGATATTCATGGGGTCATACCCTGGCTTGAGGACGTTCTGGTCAAACGCATAGGTTTCCAGATGTGTATGCGGCTGCAACCCAATGAAGAAGATGGCGGGTTCCACTTTATCGGCACCAAAAATGCGCTCTAACTCACGATGGTACGCGATCGTCTGACGGATTGTCTCTGGTCGCTCGTCAATGACATTAAAGGAGTAGTTAACAGAGACGACATCGTTGAATCCAGCCGCTTTAAGATCGCGGCAGTTTTCCAGTACGGTGCGCAGGTTGTAACCCATCCGCATTTTGCGAACGAGTTCCTGAGAACCGCTGGTAATCCCGATTTCAAAGTAATTCATGCCCGTCTTCACCATCAGGTTACACAGCGCAGGCGTGAGGTTGTCTGCTCGAATATACGCGGCCCAATGAATATCCTGCATGCCAGTCTCCAGCACCTTTTGCAGAAGCTCTGCCACGTCATCCATATACTTACGCGCGGGTATGAGCTGAGCGTCAGTGAACCAGAAGTTTCGCATGCCCCGATCGTACAGTTGGCGCATCTCTGCAACCACTTCATCGGCGGGATTAATCCGTACTTGCTTACCTTCGATCACGGTGTAGATGCAGTAACAGCAGTTGTGCGGACAACCGCGTTTGGTTTGCACCCCGACGTAAAAATCCTGGGCCTGCAGGTAATAGTCAAACTCTGACCAGATGGTTTCAATGTAGTCATAGTTGCAGGCGGTTTTTTCAATGGGCGTGGGCACTTCGTGAATCATGCGATCGCGCGCTTTTGTCTCACCCACAATAAAACAGCGCTCATCTAAAAAGTTCTTGCCGTGGAGCAACTTCTCCAGCAGTGCCTCCCCTTCACCCACTGAGACAATCGTGCCTTTGGGTAAGCTGCGTCCAAGCTGCTCGTAAAACACGCTGACGGCTCCGCCACCGACTACCGATCGCACAGCGGGGTTGTACCGTTTGGCACGCTTCATACCGCGCTTGATTAAGCCCAGATTTCGCCACAGTTCGCCGTAATATCCTTGTGCTACCCGTAGAAGACCGATCGCGCCCCGAAGCTTTACCAACGGGTTGCGTGCATAGTAAAACTCGAACGTATGCTGCAAGGGGTTGCCGCCTCGTCCACCTACAGGCGCATAGATCTGAATGTCTCTCCAGGAAAAGACTAGCAAGCTTGGCTTGAACTCATCAATACAAGTATCGAGTGCCGACGCATAGTCTAATGGTGGCACTGTTCCCAGGTCAAAAATGCGCTGCTCCACTTTGGGAAACTGCTTGTGGACGTGATCGGCAAGATAGACCACTCCAATCGGAAAAATCGGGTTGCAGGGAAGGCGAACGTAGAGAATCCGGTTATCCATCACAAGGTAATTTTTGAACCATCAACCGTAACGCACATGTTGCTTCAGCTTTTGCCGTCTTCTCAGAAGCACTGACGCATCCAGCAACTCAAAGGCGCGTCTAGGACGGTAGCAGCACAAAGCGCCAGGGCAAAATTCTGAAAACATTTTCATATAACTTTACGATACCACTGACTTTCTTTTACTGCATTGAGTTTTTTTCAGTAAAGTATCTAAAGATGAGAAAACCGCCACAGGATGAGCTTCGTTATACGGTGTTGCATATTGACGGATAACCGCCGTGCGCTTACCGCCGCTGTTTTTGCAGAAGGGCGCGATCGTCGTGCGCTGCTATACAACTTGAAAATGTATCCTTAGATAGAAAATCCGGTCAAAAAGCTGGTTGGTAATCGGGTTTACAACCAGTGGGATCGCAGAATGTTACGTTCAACGTACACCTTATAGTTTCAATGTGGTCTTCTCATGGCTCAAATCTTTGATCCGCTGCCATCGAATAGCACCAATCCCATTCTTTGCTGCTATGTCAACGCTACGAGCCACATTCAAATTGCTCGCATTACCAATATTTCTAACTGGTATTTTGAGCGTGTTGTGTTTCCAGGGCAGCGATTGGTCTTTGAGGCATTGCCAGAAGGACAGCTAGAAATCCATAGCGGTAAGATAGCAAGCGCGATTATGTCGGACACCATTCCATGCGATCGCCTTTGTATCCAGGAAGAAATTAATGCGCTACCAGACCCACAGCATCTCGAACGCTTGAACGAGGGCGTAGATGTCGATAGCGGTAAGGCGACAGCGCCTGCAACGGCTGCACCATGAGGCCCCAGTGACGGCTGCTTAGAAACAAGCATTTAATTAGGACTTACGCAGTCGCCGCCTTTTCTTGTAT
The DNA here is from genome assembly GCA_019358945.1 of Stenomitos rutilans HA7619-LM2. Taxonomy (GTDB): domain Bacteria; phylum Cyanobacteriota; class Cyanobacteriia; order Leptolyngbyales; family Leptolyngbyaceae; genus Stenomitos; species Stenomitos rutilans. The sequence goes on from JAHHIE010000100.1 coordinate 17,110, forward strand.
GCCCGAAGGGCTTTAAGCCCCCAATTCTGAGGAACTTTAAGTTCTTGCTCCCCCAGAATTGGGGTTGGGGCGCTAGCTTCGCGAGAATTTGCGTAAGTCCTATTAATAACTCCGGCATTTCTCGTAGGGGCGCACAGCCGTGCGCCCCTGCCTGCAAAAGAATGTCAGTTTTACCTAATCCGCGATCCTTAGAGGCTGTTTGAAAAGCCGACTAGACCGTAAAGAAGCTCACACGGTTAGGCTGTCAGTAGTGAACTCCAGCCCCGTGAGAGCCATGGTTAAATTCTACTCAAGCAACCTGACCCGCGCCCAATTTG
>JAHHIE010000101.1 GCA_019358945.1 Stenomitos rutilans HA7619-LM2
GATCACTATTGCTGAACGAAGCGACGCGATCTGATCCGGTTTACAAATGAAAAAGTGATTGCTTACTTTGCAACTCTGGGGTGGGCAATGTAATCGTCATTCGGTCTAAATAATTGTCGCGCCATACTGCCAAACTGCGATCGCGGTATAGCCTGGTGGGATTGCAAGAGGCGATTGCCCACATTCACTTTCCTCCCAATCAACCCAGTCTTGAGGTTGCTCGTCACCGACTGGTTTTTGATGAATGCTTCTACCTACAACTGAGGTTACTGCAACGTCGGCACGCCTTGCGCCAAATACAACGAGATGCTCTGTCCACTCAGGGTGCTTTGTTGGAGCAATTTTATCAAATCCTGCCCTTTCCACTGACCAACGCACAGCAGCGAGTCATCGCTGAGATTTTGCATGACCTCGCTCAGCCCACCCCGATGAATCGTCTAGTACAGGGTGACGTGGGTTCGGGTAAAACCGTTGTAGCGGTGGCGGCAATCCTGGCAGCGATTCAGTCTGGGTGCCAAGCTGCCTTCATGTCACCCACAGAAGTTCTGGCAGAGCAGCATTATTGCAACATTGCTGAATGGTTCAAACCCTTGCATCTCCCGGTAGCATTGTTGACAGGTTCCACATCCCCAGCGCAACGACAGGAGCTTCATGGGAAACTGCGATCGGGTCAATTGCCGCTACTGATTGGCACCCATGCTCTGATTCAGGCTTCAGTTACATTCCATCAATTGGGTCTGGTGGTCATTGATGAGCAACATCGATTCGGTGTACAGCAACGGTTGAAGCTGCAACAGAAGGGCAAGCATCCCCACATGCTCAACATGACTGCCACGCCCATCCCTCGCACTCTGGCACTGACCTTACACGGTGATTTAGATGTCAGCCAGATTGATGAGCTACCCCCTGGTAGACAAGCGATTCAAACGCAGGTGTTTGCAGAGGATCAACGAACGAAAGCACATGATGTGATTTGGGAACAAGTGATGCAGGGACATCAGGCTTACATCATCCTGCCGCTGGTGGAGGATTCTGAAACGATGGATTTGAAGTCAGCCGTGAGTGAATTTCAACACTTGCAGGCAACCATCTTTCCTGAATTTCGGCTTGGCTTGTTGCATGGACGGATGAGCAGCGCCGAAAAAGATGCAGCCCTGAAGCAGTTTCGCCATTGCCAAACTCAAATCCTGGTATCGACCACGGTGGTGGAAGTTGGTGTGGATGTCCCCAACGCCACTGTCATGCTGATCGAACATGCCGATCGCTTTGGGTTATCCCAACTGCATCAGCTTCGCGGACGGGTTGGACGAGGCGTTGCCCAAGCCTACTGCCTGCTGATTAACACCTCCAGTGCTGAAGCAACCCAGCAACGTCTTCAGGTGCTGGAACAGTCACAAGATGGCTTCTTCATTGCCGAAAGGGATTTGCAGCTACGCGGATCGGGTGCAATCTTGGGCACCGCTCAAGCGGGGATGCCCAAGATTGCGCTGGCAGATCTGGTCAACGATGCTGGGATTCTGGAGCAGGCACGAGAAGCGGCTGAATTGGTGATGCGGAAGGGGCATGCCCTGCGGTGCTGGGAGAGTTTGATGACAGAAATGGAACGACGCGATCGCCATTTTCTGGATGCTGGCTCAGCGCTCAATTGATGGTTGGAATGTGGTGGACGATCGCCTTCTTCCCAGTATCACTCTAACTCAACTGCCCCTAAGGCAATCAGTGATGCCTTCTGAGCTTCTGTTAAGCCAGTAACACCTGCGATCTTCATACCTTCGTAGGGTTGAGGAACTTTCAATATTTTCAACCATTTACCCGTCCTAACATTCCACAGCTTAATCGTTTCATCTTGGCTACTAGTTGCAAGAGACTGACCGTCAAAACTGAAAGCAACGGAAAGGACTCCGTCACTGTGTCCTTCTAAGCTTTGTAAGAGTTGACCTGTATGTATATCCCATAGCCTGACAACACTATCAGAATGATCGTTACTACTACTGGCTAAAGTTTGACTATTGGGGCTAAGAGAGATAGTCCACACCTCTTTTGTATGTCCACTTAGAGTTCTCAAGCAACGGCTATTGTAAATATCCCATACCTTTATGGTGCAATCTCCACTACCGCTAATGATGATGCGCCCATCGGTACAGAAGGCAATTGATCTAACTCGATTGGTATGACCTTGTAAGGTGCTGAGGCATTCACCCGTATAAAAATTCCACAACTTCACGGTTTGATCTTCACTAGCACTAGCAAGGGTTTGACCATCAGGGCTGAATGCAACAGACCACACCCATCCTGTATGACCTTGTAAGGTGCTGAGGCATTCACCTGTACTAACATTCCATAACTTCACAGTTTGATCTTCACTAGCACTAGCAAGGGTTTGACCATCAGGACTGAATGCAACAGACCATACCCATCCTGTATGACCCTGTAAGGTGTTGAGGCATTCACCTGTACTAACATTCCACAGTTTTACAGTCCGATCTTTACTTCCACTAGCAAGGGTTTGACCATCAGGGCTGAATGCAACAGACCATACCCATCCTGTATGACCTTCTAATATCTTTACGCACTGACTTGTACTAAGGTTCCACAACCTTAAAGTTTGATCTTCAGCGCCACTAGCAAGGGTCTTGCTATCAGGACTGAATGCGACTGAGCAAACTTTATTCGTATAGCCTTGCAAAATCTTTAGACATTTTTCAGTGCTAGTATCCCACAACCTTACCGTTTGATCATCACTACTACTAGCAATAGTATGATTATCAGGACTAAAGGCTACTGAATAAACTTGATTTGTATGCCCCACTAAAGTGCCAAGGCACTGATCACTGTGAGTATCCCACAATTTTATAGTTTGATCCTCGCTACCACTGGCAAGCATATAACCATCCGAACTGAAACCAACCGATCTTACCCGACCAGTATGCCCTTCAAAACTTTTAAGATATTGACCAGTAAGAGCGTTCCAGATCATGATGTTACTTCCACTGCTACTAGCAAGTGTATAGCCATCAGAACTGAAAGCTATTGAATGGATCTGATCATTATGCTCGTCCAGAGATTTGAGGCACTTACCTGTGTCAATACTCCACAGCTTTATACTGCGGTCTTCACTGCTGCTGGCTAGCATCTCTCCATTAAGGCTAAAGCTAACTGAACGTACTTGATCAGTATGATGTGTCAAATTCTTCAAACATTGTCCCGTGTTGACATCCCACAGTTTTACTGTATTATCTCCGCTACCACTTGCAATTTTGCTACTATCGGGGCTAAAGTCAAGCGCCCAGATCCGACCTTCATGTCCTTGTAAAGTCTTCAGGCGTTGCCCGGTTTGAGTATCCCATAGCGTTATTGTATGGTCACTGCTACCACTACCTAGAGTTTTACCATCAGGGCTGAAAGTAACGGCCCAAACCCAACTAGAGTGTGCTTTAAAGGTGAAAAGTAGTTTGCCATCTGAAACTTGCCATATCCGAACTTCACCGTTGGAACTACCAGCAGCTACATACCTTCCATCTGCACTGAATGCCACCGTCAGGCTTACACCAACTAATTCAGTAAAAACAGATTTAGTTAAGTCTGAGTGAGCAAAATTGACACCGTGCAAATTTATCCCTTGCAAGTATGCTTGCCAAATTGTCAGATGCGAAAAATTATAACCAGCCAAATCAATTTTCAACCTGGTCAATAAATTAACTATATTGCCTCCCACATAGCCAGGTCCAATTTGGAATTCATTTTCACGAAGGTCAGATAGAATTTGATCTAGTTTTTCCTTTAATTTTTTTGTGCTGCCAAAAGCAACACTCAACCTATCTATTATTGGCTTAATTATGAGACGAAATTGGATCTCTCTAACGTACTCTTTTGACTGAGCTTTGACAAGAGAATACCTATTAAAGAGAATGATATTACTTCTTTCGATTTCCCCGCAGATCTCTGGAATTATTACATCTTCAACAAGGTATTCCATGATCATAGGTTGCAATGTAAAAAGCGGGAAATGCTTGTTATATATCGTAATTCGCTCAACTAACGAACGTTCTATTAGAGATTCTAAAGCAGCCAGCAGATTTCGTTGAGACACCGGCGGCATAATATCATTCTGTAGTTCTTCTATGGAATTGGGTTCGCGATTGATTGCCAGCCAAGCAACGATCTTTCTCTCTAAAATTGAGCAGCGTTTACGTTGCTGATCTAAAAGGTTACGAACACCGTCGACGACGGTTATGTTTTGTTCTATAAAGTTTGATATATTGCCTTCAAAGAAACCTGTAATAGTCGTAGCAACTAATTTCAAAGCCAAAGGATTACCTTTATATAAACTAATCAGAGCTTCTTGTTCCTTATCTGAGCCTAAAACTCCCTTTATTTTGAGAATTTTTTGTGCTTCCTCCTTTAACCCGCTCAACTGTAGTGACCTGCCTGGCAGCATCTCTCCTTCTAGTGGTGTCACTTCTCTAGGCTTTTCTCTGCTAGTTAATACTAAGCAACTTTTATGCACTGTTTCACCAACTCGTCTCAATAAGTCACCGTAATTTTCATATCCTTCACGATAGACTCCAACGTAGGTATCTTCCTGAAAAACTGATTCCATGTTGTCGAGTATGACTAGACAACGATGTTCCTGTAAGCAGGTGATGAGTAGCGAAATTTTCTGGTTTAGATTTTCCGGTAAGTCTGTCTGCTGCCGATTCGACAAGAATTTGGTTAGATTTACTAAGATTTCTTCGAGGGGTGGGGCATTGCGAAGACTTCGCCATACTATATACTCGAAGTCAGTTTGAATCTCTTCTGCAAGCTTTGCTGCTAAAGAGGTTTTACCAATTCCGCCTGTCCCTAAAAGGATGAGTAGACGGCAGCGCTCTTTTTTAATCCAATTTTTCAAAGTTTTAAGTTCTTCAGTACGCCCAAAAAACACAGAAACGTCAGGCACCTCTACCCAATCGATATTTCGTGTAGAGTCTGAAATGTGAAGGTTAGGGGGCGAGTCTTCTATCCTATTTGGAGATAAGTTAGGGTTGTAGTAGTCATTTTCTGTCAGTTCCAGGTTAAAGGCTTGGAAGAACCGCTCTAGCGTGCGACGGTCAACCCCTTCTTCACCGTCCAGAACTTTAGCAACCGTGCCTGCATCCAGCTTAGTGCGATCGCCCAGCGCCTCGATCGTCAGCTTATCGCCGCAGCTGTCCTCTTCCTCCCAGGCTCTGATTGCGTCCTGGAGCTTCTGCCGTCCCGTGGCAGTGAGTACAACACCTCGTTTGCGTCTGGGCTGTTCTACAGTCATAGCGATTTTCAGTAAGAGATTCGGGTTGCCGAAGTTAAAACCCGACCTTCGGGAAGATAAGCGGGTTTTTCCGATTTTAAGCGGATTCAACTAAGGGTGGGGCTAAATTCTCCGATCATTGAAAAGCGGACGCGTAGCGTGGTGGGGTTGTTTGCCAGGAGAAAGGCTTAATTTCGACGCTAACGACTGGTTTTTCCCTGGTTGAGAACGGTTTGGCATCGCACACTGAGTGCATCAAACCGAAACAAGAAGAGAGTTCCAGCGATGAGCCTTACAGTTGCACCAGAGACTATTGAGTTTTTCGCTCAAGCCGCGATCGGTGAAGTCGAGCAACCGATTACACTGCACCAACGGGGACGAGTCAAGTTTATGGCAACTACCTGGTTTGCCCGGTTTTACCAACCCCATGCTCAAACGCAGGCGTTGCCAGGTATGCGTGTGAAGGTGATTGGTAGAGAAGGGTTGACGCTGCTTGTGGTAGCTGTTAGTGATGGCACTTATCAACGACAGATGCCTACTGAATATCCTGAAAGCTCTCCGTTGGGCTTGTTGGGCTTGCTTCAGCAGATGGGTGCCTGGTTTGCTGCTTGACCAAGTTCGTGGAGGAAAAAGCATAATGCACAGACCAAAGCAGCATAGCTGGTTACTGAGAGTTGCCAGCAAAGTGCTCAAATCCTTTCTGCTCAGCCTTTTTGGGTTGCTTGTTGCGCTCCTGCTTGCAGGTATCGTGGAAAGCTTGCCACTCATCAATCTGTTGCTGAATCTACTGGAACTATGTTTGCCAAAAGCCATCGCCCTTGTGCTCTGCATTGTCGGTGTGGCTGTGGTGATGGAATCCCTTCGGTAGCCGTTTCTCAGTCGTTCACGAAGTTTCCTGGAACGAGAATCGCTCCCAGTCCCGCACCTCTTGCAAGAGAGCATTCATTTAATTGGTAGTGATTGTGTTTTCGGTACACATCCAGCCTCCGTGTTCGGTTTTACATTGATTACTTCAATCTCGCCGTCAGCTTCAGCCTTTCAATTTCAACTCACCAGGTGAACCCAGGGTAGGCGCGATCGCACGGTATTGAACAGTCGGCGATCGCCTGTCCAAAACTCAGTCTCTAACCGCTCAGCCAGAGCAAGATAGTGAGCATCATACGCCGCAGGTAAATTCTCGCGCTGGGCAATCTTAAGGGCTTGCCGATGCAGTTCAGAATCACCATAGCTTCTCAGATCAAACCCTAAAACCCGATCCAACAATGCTTGTACTTCTTGCTGAGTAAGCTGTCCTGAAACGGCATACCGATGTAGAGCATTACTAACCTCATAGAAAAAGAGTGTAGGAACTACAATAGTAGTCTGGGACTGTTGCTACTGTTTCCATAGCTGATCAGCAGAGGAATCTGGATTCTTGCCAGTGATAAAACGAACAACAAAACTAGCATCAATACAAATCATTTGAGGCACCGTAGAGCTAGATTGAGCCATTGAATCAAGAATCTTGTAAAGATTGCATTATTTCTGCTGTTCGTTCCTCACGCATTTGCCAGATTATTTCATCCGGCTCTGGCGAAAGCGGTTGACCATCCCGACGAGCAAAGATTCTTTCCCTCAGTTCATTGAGTTCCTGATATGACTGTCTCCAATCCTTCTTTGGTGTCGCCTTTAATCTCTCTTCCAGAAGTGTTTGCTCTTCTGGAGCCAGGGACTGAATAATTTGAGCCAAAGATTCGACCAGTTTAGTATTCATTGCTTGCCTCCATTTGACTTTTATTTTGTAGACACCTTAGAGTTTCCCTAAAGGGAATTTTGCATTGACCGCCGCACTTTCTCCACCTGCTTCGGAGCTTCCATCTCACCAAACAGTCGAATTGCTTTTTGAAAGTTTTCATAGCTCTTCTCAGCATCACTCATAGCTTGATAAGTTAAGCCAATTTGATAGTAAGCTTCTGCCAAATCGCATTTAGCTCCCATAGCCTCTAAGATTTGTATTGATTCAAAATGATATGGAAATGATTCCTCAAAACTTCTGTGTTCCCTATGGAAAAATGCTATACCGTTTAGAGCTTTAGCTCTGATATGCGGAAAATCTGTTGCACTTAAATTAGATAAGGTTTTAACATGAAGATCAAGTGATGCTTCGAACATCCCTAACTTTTGATACATACAGCCTAAAGACACAAAACTGAATGGTTTAGCCCATAAGTTTAAGCCGTTTTGATGATAAATTGAGGCAAAAGCCTGTTCAGCATAAAATAATGCCTGTTCAGCATCATGAATTTCTGAATATAGAAATCCCAAATGAGACCAACTACAAGACTGAACTATCTGGCAGAAGTCTTTCTGAAACGGTTTACATTCTATGTTTATCTCCAAATCAGAACTACTGAGTAATTTTTCCAGGCTAGCTAATGCTTCTTTAGTGAAAAAGATGGCTTCTTGCAATTGCCAAAAATTAGCTTTACACAATCCTATATTAAATAAGGATTCAATTTTCATTGCTTTAGTCTTAAAAAGACTACAAGAATCATCAGTTTCTTGCCTCTTTAGTATTTCATCTGCTATTTCGCCTGATTTTTTGTAGCATTTTTCGGCGTAAACTATAGAGCTTAATGAAGACAAGTCTCCTAGAAAATGATACATCTTACTCGAAGAAAAATTATTTGGAATTTTGTTAATTATTCCGGTTATTGCAAATATCATTTGTTGTGTTAAACCTAATCTATAGAATGTACCTCCGAGAGCTTCGCCCTCTCCAAAAGATATATGCTTTTGATTAGGTCTTGGACTTGTAACTATATAAGAAGCTGAAGAGAAATCGTCGATTTCTACATAATGGTAGTAAGCTTCTAAAGCAGTAAGAGCATCGTCTATATTTTCTATATCCTTTGTGGTCTCTGTCCAAAATTCTGCCGCTTTGCGATTAGTTAGCTCACTATTATCACTCATCCTTAATTGTGAAACCGCCTCTGCCCTAATAACTGGATGCAACCAAAACTCGCCATCTTCGAAATCAACGAGCGATCGATCCTGCAACGATCTAATCACCCGTCGATGGCGATTCTCCGGTACATCCCATAGCAGACAAAATAGTCCTTCAATTGGTACGGTTGGCACATCTTGATAGCGGTAGCATCCCATTCGGCAGAGCAGTTTGTACGCATCTGGATCAAGCTCTTGCAAACGATTAAACTGTTTTATGACTAAATCTTCCAGATCTCGCTCGATAAATAAATCGCTTTGATTCACCTGCCAGTAAGCTTCAACATCACCAGAAAAATCCTCCAAAACAGTACCGCTGATGATATCCATTGCTTTGGCGTTTCCACCATATGCATCATGCAAAGTAGCCAAAGCAGGTGTATCCGTATTGATGCTGCGACTCTGGAAAAACTGTTCCCACGCTTGCACATCCAAACTTCTGAGCGAATAATGCTGTACGGTGACATCGGCTTCTCGCAGGCGTTCGCGACTGGTAATCAACGTAAGCGACTGCACCGTTGGATCACTCAGCACTCGCAGCAGTTCCACATAACGACGGTGCGCTTCAATAAATTTGCCTGCCGAGTCCAACGCAGGTTCCAGGTTGTCAATCAAAATCCCAAGGCGTTCCGCTTGCAGTTTGCGCTTGAGCCGATCGAGTGACACTAAAAATTCTCGTCCGGGTTCTTCACCCAGTTGACGCAGCTTTTCTTCCAGCAGTCCCTCGATCGACGCAATATCCTTCGTCTCCTTCGCAATCGGAAACTCCAGGAAGGAGCCAAATGCCTGCTGAAGATACTTTCGTGCCAGTGTGGTTTTGCCAACGCCACCCCTTGCCTGAATCACAATCACTTTGGCATTGCGGCTGACCAGCGTGCTCAAGTCTGCGATCGCCTCATCGCGTCCGACAAAATTCGGGTCGGCGATTGCGGTTGTCTGAGTGGCTGGAATGTGGTCGCTATCGTTCAACGTCAACCCAAAGTTTTCAAAGCAACGGGCGATCGTCCGTTTGTCGGAGCCTTTGCAATCCAGGACATTCTTCACCGTCTCTGGGTCGAGTCCAGTCAACTCACCCAGGCGCTCCAGCGTGTACTTGAAGCCTGCATTCTCCCTTACTTCATGCGATCGCACCCGTTCTCGGAGCTTTTGCAGACCTTCCGGTGTGAGTACACGAGCGCGGCTACGTTTGGGAGCGTTCATACGTCTCGGCTGAATTGACTCTGGCGTTATTGCTATTTTGGCGGACTTTACGGCAGATAAGCATCCGCAAGGCGTTCACTTCGATCAAGAGCACCCAGTTATACGCCCTCAAACCATGACGGGCAAAGGGATTGAAGCTTTTAGCCTGCCTCCACTAAATTCGGGGTTAACCGCTGGATTTTCCCTGGTCGAGAGCCAGCCGAACCAGGAGACTATAAGTACAAACGTTCAATCGGAGGTTGGCTATGGTTCACGCTTGCCAGTTCGTTCTAGCACCGCCCCCATCATCCTCAACCACCAGTCAAACCATGAGCCAGATGAATCCGGGTGCTGCCATTCCACCACCGACACCGCCAACGGTTGCTGGCACCGATGTGTTCTACATCATCATTGCCCTCTCCGTTCTGGTGCGGGTCATTGTCAGCCCGCCCGACCAGCGCCAGAAGTAGCATCTACCAGTAGCGTAGCCTCCTGAAAGACCCATCAGGAGGCTTTTCTTTGCTTGCCGTGAAAGAGCAATAGTGTCTGCACACCATTCCTCACCAGCCCAATCTTATAAGCCAAAAACCGGGACAAAGAGGCTACCGCTCTGTTGCAGTGACAAGCGCTCCAAGGCTAACTCCATGAACCAATACCTCAATTTCACCGTAATCGGCGAGGACGGTCGCTTTCATGTCCTCTTGCCCTGGCAAAACGTTCATACCGTTGGGTTTAATGCGATCGACACTCACCTGCAAACCATCGTGCCCGAAGCAGTGTTCGATCGCACCCGACAACTGAAAGTCTCAGAGCATCAACCCGAAGCCGACAGCAGAGATTTTCATGTATGGCAACGACAGCAGAAATTACAGAGTTTGGGTGAGTCTGAACAACAATTCCACAAACTAATCGGCGGCGTGGTGCAAAGAACCGGGATCAATCAGGACGGGCAACCCTATCTCATCATTACCAAACTCGACACGCAGCAAGTGTTCTACGTCCTGGCAAACGCAAAACTGGCACCTAACCCGATCGGTGCTTTAAGCATCACTGAACAGCAGGCGACTCCAACGGATGAGCAACCACCCGACGCCTCTAGTGCTGCGTAAGGCGATGCCTCCAGCTTCCGCTCTGTGAGCCGTTGGTGGGTGAGCAATGCCGCCAGGTAAGAGCACCTTAAAGCTTGCTGCCCGCAATTCCTTAGAGCGGAGAGCCTTATGCCTGAATCGATACAGCCAGACCAACCGAACTTTGCCGTCGTCCAGGTGGATGAACCCTTGCCCTGGTCGGAGCCAGAAATGTTCTACGCCATGCTGCCCAGAGAGGAACCTCACACCTATGCCACGCTCCAAAGTGCTGCGGCACTGGTCGCTTCTCTGATGGAAGACTTTGGTCATACCCCTGAATCCACCCGCATCTATCGCCTGGTTCCTCTTGCAGATCAAGACGCACTGCCCTTGATTCAGCAAGCTTTGAGCACTCTGAGACAAGAAGAGGAGCAGTGATGGTTAGAGGCGCTGCTGCGCCCCGACCGTGCAGTGATGCAAGGAGAGCACTATGCCAACACCCATAGAAGCAAGCCAACCCAGCAGTCGCACTGAGGCTGTTGCTGATTTTGATGAAGCGATCGACTCAACTATTGAAACAACCGAGACGACACAGGATGCTTTGCCAGCAGAGGCGCGATCGCTCCTCAATCTAGCCTGTGACCATCAAACAAGGCAGGACTATTACCAAAACTGTGGGAGGTGGTAAGCATGAAGCCTAAATTGTCTACCACACAACCCAAACGGCAAGCAGCGCCTCCATCTGTGATGCTGCAATCGCTCAAAGGAGTCAGTATCCTGGCAGCCCAAATCTGGCGACGACTTCAGGGAGCCGAAACCCCAGAGCAAGAAGACGACATTTTGGTGCAACTTTGGGAATTACAGGCTAACCAGGAAGCCTTGATTGATGCCCATGCTGAACTGGCAGACCAGATTGATGCCGAGCTTGCAGCCGTCAGAGCAAGGATGGAACTGCTGGTGAAAATCCACGTTGCCGAACTGGAGCGACTAACGCGCTGGCGCAATGGACTCGACCGCACCGTTTTGCAACTTAACGATGCTGGACTCATCAGCACCGAAGCCGCCGGACAGACTCGCCGGATTCGGATTAAGCTCAATCCGCCTTCCTGTGAAGTGTTGGACTTGAGCCAGGTGCCAGAGGACTACATCACAGTGAAGGAAATTATTGAGCGGAAGCCGGATAAACAAGCGATCAAAGCTGCCTGGAGCCAGGGTCTTCCAGTGCCGGGTACGCACGTTGATCGCAAGCGCAAGGTGGTGTATGAGCTTGCTCCTACTAGCCTGGAACGCATGAAAGCCACTGCTTGAAGCGTCGCCATAGTCTGTTGTTGAAGGGGTATTGGACGCTATCTGAGACCTCTTTTGGTACTGTTCTAGATCTGTGGCTTTGAGGGTGCAAATTTCCACAACTTTGGGTTCATGAACCCGAAGTTGTGGAAATACAGCAGCGCATGAGGCACAGCAGTCCGAATGGGCGCTGTTGAGCGAAGCCGATCGCGCCGCGTGTGATGCGTAGCGAAGTGATACTCCGTTCGCTTGCGGCGGAGACGTTCATTGAGGGAGCCAATTTGATGGGCGGACTACAAGACTGGAGTAAGTAAGTAGTCAGACAAAATTAATGACGTATTTCTCGCCAAAGCCGCTGAGTATTGACTCGACCTGCTCCACTAAACTGAGCCAGCACTTGTAGGCACTGGCATCGAGCCATGTGTACTTGATAAAACGCCAGAGAATCTCAATGAGATTAAGTTCTGGCGAATAGCTGGGTAACTCGAAAAGCTCAAGATTGCGCTCGGCCCACTCCTCACGCTTATCTTGCATAGCGTAGCTCGTATGAATCGGCGCTTGGTCCATCACGATGATGGTTCGTTTATCAACTTTGGGAAAGAAGGTCTCGATACAAAGAATCACCACATCGCTGTTGATGCTCTGTTCTGAGGTGTAGGCTTTGAGATCATGATGACGATTCATAATCCCAAGCACATTCAATGACTGACTGCGACTTGAGGGGATGGTCAAGGTTTCACCCACTGGTTGCCAACCGTAAGGAACACAGGGGATGAGGCAAAAGCCGGCTTGATCAAGGTAATACAGGTCGATCACTCCCGCCGCATCCAAACCTTGCAGTTCCCGCAGCTGTTCTTGCTTAGCGGCGTATTCTTGCGGATCTGGCTGTCCCTTGGGAACGCGGCGAAAGCGATGCCAACTTAGACGTAGCGCTTTGAGCACGCGTTTGATGGTTTTGATACTGACAGTCACCCCCCACTGTTCGCGAATTTTGTTCAACACCTGTTTCAGTTGTTTGGGGTGCTCTTGAGTCCACCGCCGAATTTGGGCTTGTTGTTCAGCCGTAAAGGTTGCCTTACGCCCTTGTCCTGGGCGTCGATACAAGCCTGGAAAACCTCTCACATCCCATGCCTCTAACCATTTATAAAGGGTCTTACGACTGACCTGAAACACTTTTATCAATTCCGTGATGCTGAGTCCCTGATGTTTCAGAATGAGGCACTGCGCTCGCTGGCGTACTTCGTGATGACGGCTATGCCGATAAATACGGTGCAGCAGACACAAGGTTTCGGGATAAATGTTACGGATTAGGGGGCGGGTGGCGAGACGCACTGAACGGCTATCCTTGAGAGCTACATTGATACGATTAACCTTGGCACTTAATTTTGTTCACCTACTTATTACCCGAGACACAGCTCGGAATGAGTATAAGCGACTGCTTCATTCGTACGGACTACCACAACATTTTGGGGCGATCGCTCTAAAAGTCTATAAGTCGGATGACTTATAGCTGTAACTTACCCGTCATGATCATTGTCACGTGATACTCTCTTTGATGACAGGATCCAGCAATACTGGCACTTCGCCCAGGTCTGGGCAACATGAGATCTGCATATGGAAGAGAAACTTGAACTGACACAACGCTTGGTGCAGGAATATCGCACGTTCTATAGAGTCCATGTAGCGAAGTCAACCCACGCTAATCCGTGTTGAACGGCTTGCGCGCTGTTTTACCTTCGGTGTTGATGACTAACTGCTCAAGAAATGCGTCAGTGTGTTTGCCCACGCGGGAAGTCAGAATTAACCCACTCGAGCAGGCAAGGCTGAGACCGATCCAACAGTCTCCCCCCTCTAGTTCTTGGGCACAACATTGCTTTTGTTTTTTGAGACGAATGACTATATCTCATCGGTACTCACTTCCTCTGGTTGCACCGCTTGGACTACCCCGTTGTATGACAGTTGTGTTTTTTTGACTAGCAGCGCGAACAACGCTCACAACGGATATGATAAGCAAGCCCAACGGTACGAATGATGCCGGGCATTCCATCGTATGGCTTCCAGTGGAAGATCACTTCTACTCTGTCAATTCCACGCTGAACTGACGCACTACCGACTAGACGATCGCCTGCTCCATACTTACTCAGTTTTACACAAACTATTGATCAAAATCCCTCTTTTTAGTTTTTAGGAGTGTGAACGGCTAAGCCAATTGGGCATAGATAGCTTCTGCAACTCAACCAACAAATTATGTCGTTCGATGCAGCACAATACTATGCCACTGTGCTTTTCCTCCTTACTTTGGGATATATTTTGTAGTAATTAATCATGCTTTCCCTTCACCCACCCACCATCATGAAACCGCAAGACGTAAGACCAAATTGTAGAAGGTAGTTTAGAATGAGTTACCCAGATAACTGAGGTGCCTGATTCAATAATTTTCTCGACAATCTTAACGACGGTATAAGCTGTCTCAGGGTCTAAGTTGGCTGTGATTTCATCCAGCAGCAGCAGTTGAGGGGAATGGACAAGAGCGCGGGCAAATGCCGCTCGCTGCCTTTGTCCTCCTGAAAGTTGAGTAGGATAATCGTACGCTTTTTCCTCAATTCCTAGCCGAGCTAACTGTTGCTTTGCAATCTCATCTACTTGTTTTTTGCTCTTACCACTCCGCAAACGCAAGGGCAATGCAACATTTTCCAGTATGCTCATGTGAGACCAAAGATACAGTTGTTGGAAAACCATGCCAATTTCTAGCCGACTGTCTGCGCGATCGCGCTTAAGCTAAATTGCTCCAACCCAAAGGCATCCTGCACATCGCCTAATTTCAGCACATCACCCAGGGCTGAGCCTGGTTGCCAGCTTCGCGAGGAATTGTAGCCTAGCTGATTCGCCACGGCTTGAGGAACTTGAAGCTGTCCGCCTTCGTTAATGGCTGGCAGTGAGGCGAAGGAGATTTTGTCCCAGGCAGGAACCGGGACGCCGTTGTAGGTGTTGAGGGAAATGGGGGAGGGGAGTCCCTGAGCGAATCTAGGTGGAACGATGTCAAAGACGGTCGCGATCGCCCACAGAATTGCAATGAGAAAACGAATCCAGAGTGCCAACATGACCACTGACCAGGAATGGATCGAATGGTTGGCACTGTAAAAGGTGGATCAGCAATCCATCAGACATTCAGCGGCAATCGATGTGACAATCAGATATTCGCTGGGTATGTAACCTGCCTAAATGTAAAGAACTTTGTTTTCGATTGCATTGGCTGAGGAAGAACGATTGAAATGGTCAGCAGCAGTGCCCACCCAATAGTTGCAAGAAAGTACCACACATGAGCCAGTTTATTATGTAGGATTTATATGCTGAGTCGTTAGTTGAGATATGGGTAGGGTTGCTTGTAGAAAAGTCAGTGCTGAAGCAGACAAATAATTTTTGCAGCCTAAATATTTTGAGGGCTTGAAGCTCACTTTAATGACTTTGACTGCTTAACGTGTGTTACCTAAGAACTTTGGATGTATTTCTTACTACTTCCTTACTACACTCCTAAATGCTGAATTTGACAAGCTCGTTGCTAATCGCATGTAAGGAATCAAGTTTATAAATGATACGAAAACCACACTTAGATTGTTCTACTTGGATGGGAATCTCCTTAGCGTTTTACTCATTCATCGTACTTGGTGTCCTTGAGAGTAGCTATGGAGTGCTCTTACCTTCCATAATAGCGACCTTTAATTTAAACTCTGCAACTATTACTTCTCTGTTTCTGAGCCAGTTCATTGGTTACATTGGAGCAGCCCTTGTAAGTAGTTCACAGAGTAATCATGTTGGTTATATTAGAATGTTGTTACTAGCTTCAATAGTATTGATTTTTGCATTAGCGATATACATAACCACTCCCATTTGGCCTCTAATGATTGCTGGAGGGGTGCTATTGGGTTCAGGGATGGGGCTAATTGATGTTAGTAGTAACACTTACATTGCTAATGATGTAGACAATGCCGACACGATTGGCTACTTACATGGCTTCTATGGAATAGGTGCTTTACTCGGACCTGCTATAGCCACTTCACTACTGAATACAGCTTTGAATTGGAGGCTTGCTTATCTAATTTTCATATGGATGGTAGTTCTATTAGCTCTTGGAACGCTTTTTTCGGAAAAACGTAATTATGTTCCGTTAGTTAAACAGAAAGTAGAGCCTAATACAAACACATGGCAACATTTACGTGAAGTGTTATGTAAACCTGTCGTTTTTATCTCAGCATTTTTTCTATTAGTTTATGTTGGCACTGAGGCTTCTATTGGATATTGGGCATATAGTTTTCAAACATTAATTCATGATATACCAAAAATACAGGCGGGCTATAGTGTTAGTGCTTACTGGATGGGGCTAACTCTTGGACGTATGGGAATGAGGCGCATGGTAAGAACAGTTGGTGCAATCCGCACGACTGAATTCTCGTTAATAATACTCATTATTGGACTCCTATTTTGGTGGTTTGTACCTAGCCAATTAATAAGTCTACCAATCATGGGTTTAGCACTTGCTGCTATTTATCCAACAATAATTCTGCTAGCTTCTCAAAGCGTACCTACCAGATCAGTATCAAGTACAGTTGGTTTTTTAAGTAGTGTTGGAAACTTAGGCTCTGCAATATTTCCAACATCTGTGGGAATATTTTCAACTTGGATAGGCTTAAAAAACCTTCCCATTATGATGTTATCTCTTTCAATTCTCATGATACTACTTAACAGGTGGTTAATTAGGGAAAGAATTGTTTGCGACTAGGAAAATATAAACTTAAAAGTTTTAATTGTAATAAATAAGGTTTGAAATGATCTACTTTAATTTAATCTTCATCTTCTTCAAAGATTATCCTGCCTGGAGAATTTTCAAATATTCCTCTGCGAATTTGCGTACTAAGTATGTCTTCAATTTCAGCCCAATGTTTTGTACGGGGACGAGGAAGCGAGAAAGTAAGAGCATCTCGAATTATTGAATAATTCTTTTCCCAAAAGGGACTTTCTTTTAATTCTTCTGTTTTAGTGAAGTTTTTAAGTACAGGGATATTACCTCTTTTGGCTAGAAGAAGTTGAAAGAATGAATTAGTAGCTTAGTACAAGCAATACTTGAATTGAATATTTTCTACACTTAGATCTTGGCTCTTTTGGTAAGAAGAGCGACCATACACCCATAAGAGGATGTTTCGTAAATTGTTTTAATTCAATCTTATTAAGAATAGATAAATTTTCATTGAGAGCAACACTAAGCCATCCAGGCCAAGCCAGAGCAGCAACAATATCCGTTTTTTCTACAAGCAAAGACGATATTAACGGGTCAAAGCTCTTTTTATCAGTAAACTTATTCATCCAAAAACGTGCTTCTCTAGCCTTTTTCAAGTCAATAACGACGGCATCACCTTCCATTTTATCTTTATAATCTAGTGCGCGTAGAACTGCCCAAAACACATCAATTCCATTATTGTCAATATCATTACAAATTCGCAGAGGGATAAGTTTTGGGTAGTGCGTCAAAGAATGGTGGGTCGAGTAAAGTAGGGAGACCGCTACTTTTACGTACAAATTATGGAATGTCTGCTCTGCGGTCATCCTAGCACCCACAAGCATGGAAAAGCTCCGA
>JAHHIE010000102.1 GCA_019358945.1 Stenomitos rutilans HA7619-LM2
TCCCATTCGGAGCTTTTCCATGCTTGTGGGTGCTAGGATGACCGCAGAGCAGACATTCCATAATTTGTACGTAAAAGTAGCGGTCTCCCTACTTTACTCGACCCACCATTCTTTGACGCACTACCCACAATAGCTAATAACTTCGCCGGGGGAGCGATGACGCGAGTACGTAGGTCAGGAATCGTGAACAGAGTGGAATCAGTACGGTTATTCTACCTTTGGGTTAAGTTGTCAATGCCACTAAAGGAGTCAACCGAGCAGCCAATATCATCGAACAAATCGTCTCTACAAGAAGTCCAGTGATCTGTTGAAGCAAAGGCAGTCATCTTGCTGATTCAAATCTCTCGCTGTCAGCTTTGTAGGTAGCGTGAACTGACAGAGTATGAAATTCATGCATTCTTCACGGTTCTGGCTATGCAGCAATTTCTCTAACTACGCTTAAGAAAGCTTGCAATACCGACGATTGGTTATTCCTTTGCCACATGATCGCCAGCGCAACTTCGGGTGAAGCAGGTTGTAACTCACGATAGACTATGCCCGATCGCTGAAACTGTTTGGCAGAAGCCGATAGAATGGCTACCCCCAATCCTGCTGCGACTAACCCCAACAGTACCTGCATCTCATTTACTTCTTGCACAACACGAGGGCTAAATCCGGCTCGACGGCAGAGGGCAATTACCTGGTCGTACCAACCACAGCCGCTACTACGCTGTCCTAAAATGAAGGCTTCGTTCACCAGCGATCGCACCTTCACTTTCGACTGAGCTTGCAAGGGAGGCACGACAAACCCTACTTGAATCTGGTTTTGGCGAAGTGCTTCTATTTGCTGTTCGGTTGTCATGCCTAGCACCACTAATTCGACATCCGGAAAGCGTTCTCGATATATTTTTAGCGACGCAGGAATGATGTCATACGCCGACGAGCCTTCAAAGGCGATCGCCAGCCGACCGACTTCCCCGCGACTGGCGCGTTGGGTAATCTCAATACTTTGCTCAACTTGCTCTAAGATACGGCGAGCTTCTTCAACAAACACGTTGCCGACTTCGGTCAGTTCGACTCGACGACTATTGCGATTAAACAGTTGTATGCCTAATTCCTGCTCAAGCTGTCGAATTTGGCGAGTGAGCGGAGGTTGAGCCATGTTGAGCCGCCGTGCTGCTTGGCTAAAGTTCAGTTCTTCTGCAACGGCAAGAAAATAGTGTAGCTGTCGAAGCTCCATGATTAAGTCTAGATTATCAATACCTTAAACGTATTGCTATCCCTTGATATTGGTATGAAACGTTGACGGATCTATACCTTTAGAGTAGTGCCGCAATTAAGTAGAATTCATAAAAATGATCATGAAGCATAAACACAGATGCTTCTCGCTAAAGACAGATTGCTGCTTCAACTTTCGATGGAAGTTGAGAGTCAATTACGTTTTGGTTAACTATTCTGAAAGGAGTGTCTCATGGCTGTTGTAAATAGCTCACCTGCGTTTTATGAAGAGTTGACTCCTGAGAATGCTGCCATGCTGTTGATTGATCACCAGGCTGGGCTTTTTCTGGGTGTGCAAAGTATGAATCAGCAGATCTTAAAGAACAACGCGATCGCCCTGGCAAAAACTGCAAAAGTATTCAATCTCCCTACTGTATTGTTCACTAGTTCGGCGAAAGGTCCCAACGGTCCAACCATCCCGGAAATTGTTGAGCTTTTTCCCGATCATGAGATTCACGATCGTTCTCCCATCAATCTCTGGAATGACCCCAAGTGTCGTGCTGCCGTTGAGCGAACGGAACGTAAGAAGCTAATTATGGCAGCCATCACTACCGATGTCTGTTTGGTTTTTCCTGCACTTTCAGCCCTGAAAGCCGGATATGACGTATATGCCGTCATTGATGCTTCGGGAACCTGGAGTTCGGCAGCAGATTTTGCTGCAATGTTGCGGCTGACTCAAGCTGGAGCCATTGTCACCAACTGGATTGCGATCGCGGCTGAGCTGAAGCATGACGAAGACCGGGAATCAACGCCAGCCATGAACCAAACGTTTGGAGAACATATGAATCTCTACAGCTTTTTGGGCGACATTGCGGCTGCCAAAGCTTAAATTGGGCTGTTGCGCTGAACGTGATTCTTAACAGGAAACTGCATGGCTATTGTGCTAATTGTATATACGACTTCGCTCGGTAATACTCAACAGATGGCGGAAGCGATCGCCAGTGGCGCTCAGTCCGTTGATGGAACTCATGTTGAGCTTAAAGAGGCGCAGGATGCCACAAAAGATGATGTGCGATCGTGCGACGGGTTAATCATCGGTTCACCCATGCGTCACCGTACCGCCGATTCTCGCATTAAAAAGTTTATTGAAGATGTTTGTGAGCAGCTTTGGCTAACTGATGAAATGGTCGGCAAAGTTGGAGGCGTATTTACAGTAGGCGGTGGTTATGGGGACTGCGGGGCGGGCTGCGAACTGGCGCAACTGGGGCTACTGGGGGCAATGGCAGCCGGTGGCATGATTCTGGTGACTCTGCCAAAAACCACGCCAGGGTTTCAGGTGGCAGGAATGCATTGGGGCGTACATGGACGCTCAGGTGGAGCGGCTATGGAGCCAATCGGCATCACCGACGAGATGAAGTTAGCCGGATACCATCACGGGGCAAACATTGCCAGGGTGACGGCAGAATTTCGGGGTAAAGATTTACTGGCTCGCGGTAACGTTGCGCCTTCTGAAGCACTCTTACAGCAGTTTACTCAAGCATCCAGTTGATCAACTCGCTTTAGGGTCAGTTGACGGAGTAAGTCTTGGCAAGGATGTCGAATGTAACCGATTAGTTTGAGTCACTAGCAGCAAAAGGAGTTGACTATGGAGATTAAAGGGTCTGTTGCGTTAGTTTCAGGAGCGAACAAGGGGATTGGCAAGGAGTTCGTCAAAGCATTGCATGACATGGAAGCCGATCGCATCTATGCCTGTGCGCGTGACGAAAGTAAACTGTCTGAGGTGGTTGCCCTCGATCCCCAGCGAATCATTCCACTTGCGTTAGATATCACCTCTGAACCATCGATTCAGGCGGCGGTAGAGCGATGTCAAGATGTGACTTTGCTGATTAACAATGCTGGAGTTGGCTATGATGCTGGACTGATTGCGGCTCCCGATCTTTCCCATGCTCGTAAAGAAATGGAAACAAACTACTTTGGCACTTTGATCATGTGCCGTGCGATTGCGCCTCTGCTGAAGCAGAACGGGGGTGGCGCAATTGTTAATACATTATCCTCCTTAGCCTTGAGCAATCTTCCCTTTCGAGGCAGCTACAGTGCATCGAAAGCCGCAGCTTTATCAATGACTCAGGGCATTCGAGCCGAGCTTGCGGCTCAAGGCACGCTGGTAGTTGCTATGTTACCCGGAACCGTGGATACCGACTTTAGCAAGAATTCTGACAATCCGAAGACGGCTCCTGACACGGTGGCAAATGCGGCTCTACAAGCGGTGATTGATGGTGTTGAGGAGGTGTATCCAGGGGATGAAGCTCAGTGGGCGATCGATCTGTTGAACCGCGATCGCAAAGCTTTGGAAAAACAAATGGCTCAGCAGTTACCGAGGTCGTAAGGAATTCATCATGATCAAACTGTTTTATGCTCCCGGCACTTGCGCGATCGCGCCTCACATTGTTTTGGAGTGGGTTGGTGAACCCTATGAGTTGCAGAAGGTGAAGCCAAGCGACCCAGAGTATCTCCAAATGAATCCGTTGGGACAAGTTCCTGCCATGATTGATGGCGACAGCGGTGTGATGAATCAGGCAGATGCGCTGCTGAAATACCTGGCTCACAAATATTCAGACGCTAAACTCGGCGATAACGGGACGTTACAAGATGCTTACGAACTCGATCGCTGGTTAGCTTTTCTCACGGGCGATGTGCATCCCGCTTTTTTTCCATTCTTTGTGCCGCAGCGTTACACAACCGATGACAGCGAAACCAGTCGCCAATCCGTTAAAGAAACATCTTATCGGCTGATTGATCGCGTGTATCAGCATTTAGACAAACACCTGGAGGGCAAAACGCATCTAGTCGGTAATCGCCGCACGATCGCTGATCCCTATGCGTTCGCCATGACGCGCTGGGGTAACAACCTACCGAAACCGCTGTCCGCTTATCCCAACCTGTATCGCTTCTACCAGCAGCTACGCGAAGATGCAGGGGTACAGCGGGCAATGGAACAGCAGGGCATCCACTAGCAATTAATATGAGGTAAACCAATGAATGCTGAATGGGTACGCAATTACTTCAAAACGGTGGATACGCTGGATGCCGATGCGATCGCCGCTCACTTTACCGACGATGGTAAGTTCCGGTTTAGCAATCAACCTCCGGCGGAAGGTAAGCAAGCGGTTCGAGATGCCCTGGCTCAATTCTTTGAAACCATTCAAGCCATGCATCACGAAGGTGCGGGACTATGGCTGGGTGACGATGGTAACTCTGCTGTATGGGAAGCCGATGTCACCTACACTCGCAAAGATGGAACTCAGGTGACATTGCCCTGCGCCAGTATTTTGCGTTCACACAACGATCAAATTTACGACTTTCGCATGAACATGGACATTTCGCCTGTTTATGAAAGTTGATGTGATTACCGCATTATCTAAGATTTCGATTTGAATTTGTTAGCAACTAGTGATCGCAGTGAGAGGAGTAGCAAAACGATGAAAACAGAAAATTTGAAGATCAATCAACTTTCTCCTCAAGCTTACGAGTGGTACCTTGGTTATCTAGAGGCGATCGACAACAAAAATATTCAACAATATGGAGCTTACTTAGCTGATGACTGTGTGATGTATCAGAACAATAATGAGCCGATTGCAGGCAAAGCGATTATCCTTGAGGGCTTATTTCACTATTGGCAAACCTTTAAAGGTCTGACACACGATTTGTTAAATCTCTATGGAACGGATTCATCTTTTGTGTTGGAAGCTCTAAACCATTACCAGCGTCATGATGGTGAAGCCGTGACCGTTCGCGCTGTCGCGATTACTGAACGCGACGAATCAGGGCTAGTTATTTCGTTTAGATTCTATACCGATACCACTCCTGTCTTTGCGTAATCAATCGTGAATCCTCATGAGTCAAATCTAACTGAGCGATCGCTTCTCTCACCACACTGCCGAAGTCAATTGAAATTCCATCATTAACATTGAGGAGAACTAACCATGTTATTGGGAACTAAAATCTACAAAGATAGCGATCGCCTCACAGTTGATAATGCTGTGCTGGTGATGATTGATCATCAGACTGGACTTTTGTCTGCCTGCACAATCATCCCCTGGATCAAGAATTAATGCAGACCGTCGGTGAGCATATTCCGGCGCTTGGCATGGTGACGAACAATTGGATGTATGGAAAGGGACTTTATCCACAAGTCCAATACAGATAACCCAATTCATCTCCGATTCAGGAGCAAAAGATTATGGCAGACCAGCATCGCCTATCCATCGATTCGACGGCTGAAAATGCGCTTTCGCAGATTCTGCCCCACCAACCACTCCACTCTAGCCATGAGCAAGGATGGCAGGGTGTCAAAGTTGAACATCACTATCAGCCCGCTCATGAAACTCCTGAACACACTCATGAACAACACGTTCTCGTTGTAGTGACGCGGTGTAATCCACTGAAAGTAGAGCGCAGGTTAAACGGCAATTTTTATAGCTCCTCTCTAATGAGTGGTGAGGCATTTCTGCTTCCGGCGCAAGCTCACCATCAGGTTTGGATACATGGAGAGGCTGACTATGCGTTTCTGGCTGTGGAACCGGAACTGATCAACCGTACCGCTGACGCGATGGAGGTCGATCGAGTTGAACTTGTCCCGCAACATCAAATTCATGATCCCTTAATTCACGGAATTGGGTTGGCACTGCTATCGGAGCTTACGTCAGATCAAGTGGGCGATCGCCTCTATGTTGAGGCAGCCATCAATTTGTTGACCATGCACCTGCTGCAACGGTATTCAACTCGAAAACCAACCATTCAGAAGAAGCAGGAAGGACTTGCCACCACAAAATTGCAGCAAGTAGTTGAGTACATCAATACCCATTTAACAGAAAGTTTGTCGCTGCCAGAGATGGCGCAGGCGATTGGACTGAGCCAGTATCACTTTTTGCGGCAGTTTAAGCAATCGACTGGATTGACACCCTGGCAGTTTGTGGCTCAATGCCGCCTCAAACTGGCAAAACAATTGCTGACAGAGCGAAAACTATCAATTGGAGAGATTAGCGATCGCCTCGGTTTTGCCAATCAGCAACAATTGACCAAATTTTTTCGTAAATACACAGGGATAACGCCTAGAGATTACCAAAAATTGCTTTGAACTTGGCGAGTGGATAGATAATCTCCAAACCTCCACAATTCTGTCTTTAGGTAGTTTTTTCCTTCTTATTCTAAAACTAGCAAGATTAGTGAAATTTTCAGCAATTTTTGATAAGCGGTACATCGGTAATCTCTGTTAAGTTTCCGTATGTGTAGGTTTCCTTTATGCTATCTGTCCGCATTCACTCACTAAAATAACAACACTCAGGAGAATTAGTATGACTTACGAAATGTTAGATGGTAGTAATGCCTGCGCCTTACTGGTTGATCATCAAGCAGGTTTGATGTTGTTTACGGGTGATATTGATCCGGTTCATCTCCGCAACAACTCGATCGCGCTGGCTAAAGTCCTGAAGCTGCACAACATTCCAGTGGTGCTAACAGCGGCCGCAATGGGGCCAACCGGTCCACTGGGACCGATCATTCCTGAGATTCTGGAACTCTTTCCTGACGTACAGCCCATCTATCGTACCAAAATTAACTCCTGGCATGATGAGCGCATTCGCAGTGCGATCGAAGCCACAGGTCGCAAGAAAGTGATTGCGGCTGGCATTACAGCAGACTTTTGTATTGGGATTCCTGCCAAAACGATGGCAGATGCGGGCTATGACGTTCGTCTGGTGATGGATGCATCAGGCAACTATTCAGACATGGTGTTGCACGCTTCAATTGCTAACTTAACGCAAGCTGGAGTCAAGGTTTCAAACTGGCTCAGCGTTGCCTGTGAACTGCAACAGGATTGGGCGATCGAACAGACCGCAAAAGGCTTGCTCGAAATCTACCAGCAGCACCTACCGCAGTGGGGCATGTTGGAAACGACCCAAAACACTTGGCAATCAATGCAAAATCAGCCCGTTGGCACAACTAAATAATTTGATCCCATCAACGCTAAACGTAGCGCTGGTGACTTGTCTGCTAATCGGATGCCAGCGCTACGGTTTGGCTAGAGCGCGTGTGAGTAGCATTGTTAGGAATCGATTGCAGTGAGGAAGCTCATCATGTCCAGGGAACGACTTGCTAAAGGGTTGCTAGTTGTAGCGGCTCTTTCAACCCTAATTATTCCGATCGTCACGGATGCCGTTTTTCTAGCAAATGCCCATATGAACAATCCTGCATGGTTGCCTCACGCCAAACTTCATTGCGCGATGTCTTTCTTTGCAGCGGCTTCTCTGGGGCTTGCTGCCTTAGCCATTTTGAAAGTTCGTCCCACGAGCGATCGCTTCTCGATGGGGCTTGCTGCCTTTCTCGGCTCCGCATTCTGGATTGGTTTGATCGCTTCTGGACTGCTGCCCGGAACCTCCTATGGCTTTCTCAATGATCCTGTTCTCGGCAATGTTTCTCCATCTCAGTTTGGCGGCATTCCGCTTTATCCAAATGTGATTTCAGGTTTGATTACGATTGCGAGCGCGTCAGCGGGTTACTGACTTACGATTCAAACAGAGTCAGGTAGCAAACAGCTTTAACAGCCTTAAAACATTACTTCTGCAATTAATATTTCAAGGTAAAGCCATACTAGAAGTGATTGAATGTTTCGTGAAATACATCCTAACAGACGCAGTGAATTGAAAGACATGAATACGCAACAAACAATTTCAACCAATATTGAGCCAGTCTCAGAGATGGCAATGCAAACCGCAATCAAAGGTATTAAGCTCATTCAGCAGGGTGCCCACACAGGAGATTGGCAACCATTTCTTGATTTACTGAAAGACGATCTAACATTTTATGCTCCCGTTCCTGGCTTTGCTGAGCGAGGGTTACTTCGGGGTAAAGATGAAGCAGTAAAGCTATTCACCCATCATACAGAAGTGACTCGAACTGACTGGTTTATTCAACAAGTGTACGCGAACGGGAATGAAATTTGTTTTGAAGCGCGAATTGAAGGTGAGATTGCAGATTACGAATACTCTAATCAGGTTGTCATGGTGTTTGTGATCGAAGACGAAAAAATCGCTCACTTCCGAGAATATGCGGCTTACATGAGTCCAGAAGGCAGAGGTTGGACGAAAAGAGATACTGCAAGAAATGCGTTTGGCTATCGGATCTGACGTTCAGGTAATGCTCGTAAGTTAAATCACACAATGGAGGCAAACCCATGACTTTAGTTAACAAAGTGGCGATCGTCACAGGTTCATCGCGTGGGATTGGGCGAGCGATCGCCGAACGCTTAGGACGTGATGGAGCCTCTGTTGTCGTCAACTATGCAGGTAATGCCGATAAAGCACAAGAAGTAGTGCAAGCAATTGAGTCCAGCGGTGGCAAGGCGATCGCGGTACAGGCTGATATCAGCGATCTTGGTCAAGTGCGACAACTGTTTGATGCGGCTGAAGCTCACTTTGGCAACTTGCATATTCTAATTAACAATGCTGGTACGTTCTTGATGAAACCTGTGATCGATACCACTTTAGCGGAACTCGATAAAGTAATAACACTCAATGTGCGGGGTGTCTTTTTAGCATTACAAGAGGCAGCACGGCGAATTGGAGATGGCGGACGTATCGTCAATCTATCTAGTAATACCACGATACGAAGTGATCCAAACACATCTATCTATGCCGCCAGTAAAGCCGCAGTAGAGCAGTTGACACGGGTGTTGGCAAAAGAGCTAGGAGCGAGAAAATCACTGTTAATGCGGTTGCTCCAGGTGCAACAGAAACCGATATGGTTCCAGACATGGCAAGAGAGATGGCACCCCAAATAACCCCGCTCGGACGGTTGGGACAGCCGACAGACATTGCAGATGTTGTTGCCTTTGTGGTTAGCGAAGAAGCACGTTGGATTACAGGTCAAATCATTGGTGTCAATGGTGGAATGAGTTGAAGCAATCCCAATACATTCACTTTGTAGAATTGAACGTGCGTATGCCTACAAAGATCATTAGAAATTGACGCAGTTTTGCAAACTCACTCAAGTTTGAAGTAGATAAGGAATCTGTAATGCCCCTGGAACAACCCACGACCGACCCGACCGATCTTTATTATCGCGATCGCATTCTCGCAATAGCTCCCTTTGATCGAGTTGAATTCGCTAAAACTTTTGAACACCGACGTGTACATGTTCAAGGAGTCAACTTACACTATGTGATTGGGGGGCAAGGACCAGTGATTGTTTTCGGTCATGGTTGGCCCGCTTCATGGTATGAATGGCGAAAAGTGATGCCGCAGCTTGCTGATCGCTTTACCTGCGTTGCCTTCGACATGCCAGGACTTGGAGATAGCTCACCACCCTCTGCGTTTGACACTGGAACGATTTCGACCATCATCAAAACATTCATTACTGAGCATTTAGAACAAGATCAAGTCCTTGTTGTGGGACACGATGTCAGCGGCCCGCCACTGGCTCACATGGCAGCCTACAACCCTGAGTTGGTTGAAAAACTGTTCTTTACGGAAACTTCAATCGATGGGCCAGAAATGGGTGAGATTCTTTTGCAGCATATCAACGAGATCTGGCACTTCCCGATGAATGCTGCACGGTTATCTCCTTCGTTCGCGTCGGGACGTGAGGAGCAGTTCATTCCTCAATTCTTTACACAGTGGGTCTATAACGTTGGTGCGATACAGCCTGAAGATATTGCTGAGTACGTCCGCACTGCCAAGATACCAGGAGTGATTGAGTGTGGAGCATCCTATTACAATAGGCCTCCGGCTTACACACCTGATGGCAACGTTTTGCCAGAAAAGTCTCTCACGATGCCGCTCAAATATATTGGCGCAGATCTGGGCTTTGGCGGGTATCTAGGTGGTGATGCCAAACGAGCCTTCAAAACGCTTGAACGGTATGCTATTGATGCCAGTTACGAAGTCGTCAATAAGTGTAGTCATTGGGTGTCAGAGGATCGTCCTGTATATATTGCCGAAAAGATTGCTAATTTCTTTAGTGCGATCGCTCGCCCGTAGGTTGGGTTGACGAAGGAAACCCAATGTAATCTACCGCCGGTGACACGGTAAGTTTGTTTTGCAGGTGGTGTAGCCTGTGTCCCTCTGCTTCGGTTAAACGTGCATTCTTCAATGAGCAGTTCTACTACTGAACCACAAGGTCTATGCAAACGACCAATCGATCAAGCAAAGCGCTTAAAGTTCTTGTTCTGGGAGCAACGGGTAATCAAGGAGGAGCAGTCGCTCACTGCTTACTCAAAAATGGATTTGGTGTTCGAGCAGTCGCGCGTGATCCAGCAAAGGAAGCAGCCCGATCGCTAGCGGATGAGGGAGCTGAGATCATTCAAGCCGATCTGAACGATCGCAGTTCGTTGGAAGCGGCAATGCGTGAGGTTTATGGTGTCTACGTTGTTTTACCCTTCTTTCAAGAACATCAGGAGCGGGAAGTTAAGATGGGGCAAACGGTCATTGATGCCGCACGAGCAATGGATGTCCAGCATCTGATCTACAGCGCTGGGTCTCGCTCCAATGAACGCACAGGCGTTCCTCATTTAGACTCGAAAGGAGAAATTGAGCGATATTTACGCTCCTCTAACGTTCCCTATACCATCTTGCGTCCAGTTGCTTTTAACTATAGCCTGGCAGCTTACCGCGAAAGTATCTTGCAAGGACAACTGATAGATCCTCGTGATGGCAATAGTGTGGTTTACCAATTGGCTGAGGATGACCACGCCAGCTTTGCAACAATGGCGTTGCTTGATCCGCAGAATTGGCTTTGGCAAGGGTTCAATACGGCAAGCGATGCGTTGACTATTCGTGAAATGGCGACAGTATTTGGACGTGTCGTTGGGCGAACCGTTGAGCATGTGCAAATTAGTTGGGAAGAAGAACGTCAGGTTGCGGGTGATGAAGTAGTGCGTCTAACGCAATGGGTTGATCAGGACGGCCCTCGAATTAATATGCAAGCACGCCATCAAAAATATCCGTGGTTAACTTCGCTGGAGCATTACCTGCGAACACATGGTTGGAAAAATCTTGCTGTTAAAAGCTGAAGCATCAGAATAATTGCATCAAGGTTTTCTCTAGCCTCTCCCACGCACTCCCCTACGTGCATATCCGTATCGCTGCTTAACTTTGATCAAACTTGCATTCCTGAGTATTTAGTTCATAGTTAAGGCTAAATTATTAATACCTTAAAGGTATTGGCAAACTTCAATATTGGTATACACATGATGGACTATCTATACTTTTAAGGTAGTACTTTATGGAGTAAATCACTAAAAATGTTTTGAAGTAACGCCAAAAATGCTTTTAGCAAAAGGCATGAGTAAAAGATGGTAAAACTCTGGATTCTACTGGGTGCACTCACCTACTTCAGCACAGATGTAATTTCACTGACAAAGTCAGCGATCGCTCAGACTGCTCCCGTGAGCGAAGCAGACGTTCCGTCTGCAATGGATCAAGTCACATCGGTCTCCCAGCTTACCGATGTGCAACCGAGCGACTGGGCATTTCAGGCGTTGCGATCGCTAGTGGAGCGGTATGGTTGTGTTGTAGGGTACGCCAATCAACAATTTCAAGGCGATCGATCGCTGTCTCGCTACGAGTTTGCGGCAGGCGTAACTGCTTGCTTGAATAGAGTGACTGAGCTAGTTACCTCTGGTGTAACCAACTCAGTGCCAAAAGAAGATTTGCTGACCCTACAACGATTGCAAGAAGAGTTTGCCACCGAATTAGCAACGACACGGGGACGGGTTGATACGTTAGAAATTCGGACAACCACTCTAGAAGCAAATCAGTTTTCGACAACAACAAAGCTTACCGGACAAGTAATCGTTGCCGTGAATGCAGGTGGCTTTGAAGGCGACCCTTGCGGTACCTGCGGAGCAGCGCGTATTCTCTCCCCTACAGGGGCAGTCGTTGCTGAGGAAGACCCAAATCCCACTTCTCTCTACCGCGTTTCCTTGTTCTTCAACACCAGCTTTACAGGCACTGATCAACTACAAGTCCGACTAACCGCTGGAAGCGAAGGTTCTAATGATAACGCGGCTGGTTTTTTAGAACCAAACTTTGGCAGTGTGTTAGATTTTGCGGTTCCTGGTAGACCTCAGTTTAGTTTGGGGCGCTTGTTCTACACGTTTATTCCGATTAAAGATGTCAGCGTCACGATCGGTCCTCAAATTGTTGCTACAGATTACGTTGATAAAAATAGTTATGCCAACGTTAGCTTCCTTGACTTTTCAACTCAAGCGTTAATTAATAACTTTCCTCTATTTCCTCGTTCAGTGGGAGCGGGTGCTGTTGTTCAGTGGCAGCCAGAACAAAGTCCGTTCAAACTTCGAGCAGTGTATGTTGCCGGAAATGCTGCCAGTTTTAATGACAACGATCAGCGATATGTGGAAGGTCCACAAGCTCCTGCCATCTTGTTTCCAAATCGAGGGGGCAGTGGTGGTTTGTTCGGCGATCCTTACCAGGGTACCGTTGAAATAGAATACTCACCTTCTAGAACTTTTGCCTTACGACTCCAGTACTCTGGTGGTGTATTTCTCAATACTCCTTTCGATGTGTTTGGTGCCAATTTTGAGCTAGCGCTATCACCACAAATCGGCATCTTTGGCCGTTACGGTCACGGCACCTATTTAAATAGCACCGCTGGCGATTTGAATCCGAGCTACTGGATGGCAGGCATTGCCTTCAGGGATCTGTTCAAACGAGGTGCTTTAGCAGGAATTGCGATCGGGCAACCTCTGATTGAGAGCAATGTTGGCAATGCAACACAAGCAAATCTTGAAGCATTCTATAACTTTCCCATTAGTAACAACATTCAAGTTACACCCCTGATCCAGGTGATTACAAAAGCGGGTAATCAAAGCAGTAACGGCACGATCGTGACGGGCACTGTCAGAACCGTTTTTTCCTTCTAGTTGCAGAACATGGAATGGTTTTCGCTCATATAAGCCCTAGATGAAACTGTGGAGATGACACAATGAATTCCGTTAATACCCAAATTGAACAGCACACGGTAAAAGTAGGAGCGTTAACCTTCGCCTATTTACAGGCAGGAGCAGGCGATCCCCTCGTATTGCTGCACGGCTTTCCCCAACACTCGCACATGTGGCGCAGCATCATGCCAACGCTGGCGGAACGATTTACTATCATTGCTCCAGATCAGCGCGGCATGGGCGGTTCCTCCATTCCTGCAGGTGGCTACGACAAACGCACGATGGCAACCGACATGTATCAACTGGTGCATGAGGTGTTGGGCTACGATCGCATCCACCTGGTTGGCTATGACCAGGGCGCCGGCACTGCCTATGCCTACGCTGCGGCCTATCCTGAAGCGGTGCAACGTCTGGTGCTGGCTGAGTTTGTCTTTCCCGGTTTTGGCTATGAGGAATACATTGCACCGAAGCGCGGTTGGGATGAGGGCTGGCAACTAGTTGCCTTCACGGTGCCTGACCTTTGTGAACGGTTCATGGCGGGACGAGAACGAGATTTGCTGTCGTGGTATTTCCAGATTCACTGTGACAAGCCCAATGCAGTTAGCACAGACGATTTTGAGATTTATGTGCGGGCACTACAACGTCCTGGTGTCCTCCGGGCTGGCTTCAACTATTTTGCTGCCGTGTGGGACGACTCAGACCACAATCGAGAACTGGCATCGAAGGGAAAATTGACTTTGCCAGTTCTGCAAATCGGCGGTGAGAAAGCAGTGGGAGCGTTTGGCTTACCGTCGGTACAGCAGCTCGCCAGCAATGTGCGGGGACAGGTGATTGAAAAGGCGGGGCACTGGCTAACAGATGAACAACCGGCTGCCTTTGCCACTGCCTTGCTTGACTTTTTGACTGAAGAGTAGGAATGGCACGATGACCACATATTGTTCATTTACACTTCATCAAAGAGGAATACAAAAAGAATAGCTGAGGTGATGGTTTTACAAAGAGATTGAAACTTCTAAAGGAGAGCATCTTTGTATGGCAGTAGACAATGCGTTACTGTTTGAGCGACTCAATCCAAAGAATGCGGCGATGCTCCTGATTGACCATCAGGTTGGCACAATGAACTTTGGTATCTCTGACTTAGATGCGCTTCACCTGAAAAACAGAACCCTCTGGTTAGCAAAAGCGGCTAAAGTATTTGAACTTCCGGTCATCTTAACGACCAGCAATCCAAACGGTGCAAATGGTCCACTATTTCCTGAACTGATTGAGACATTACCCGGGATTCCCGTGATCGATCGTGTCATTATTAACGCTTGGAATGATTCAAAATTTGTCAATGCGGTCAAAGAAACCGGACGTAAAAAGCTAATCATGGCAGGTGTCACTGCCGATGTCTGTCTCACGTTTCCAGCGATCGATGCCGTCAGGGATGGTTACGACGTGTATGCCGTGATGGATGCTTCTGGAACGGTGAATCAATATGCGCTCTACGCCTCCATGTTTCGCATGAGCCAGGTAGGTGTGAAGATTGCCAATACCAACATGGTGATTGCAGAGACGCTGGCAGATTGGTCAAGTCAATACGGTACTGCACTTGCCGGACTGTATGCAAATCGCTTGCCTAACTTTGGCTTTATCGCCGCCCAGTTGGAACATCAGGCTGCGCTGCCTTAGAGAACGATCAAATCAAAATAATTCACTCAACAACAGAATTCTTATGACGACAACCTCTTTGCCTGCTGACCTCGCTGCTTTCCAGCATAGCTATGAAGAGCTATTCGGTGAAATGCCACCCTTGCCAGGCGCGAAATTTGACTTCATTGCTGACATTGATCCGGAGGCATTACGGCTGGCTGAACAGCAACGTGCTCATGCCTTTTACTCGGATGTGTTTGACACTAAAACCACTCAACTCATTCTTTATGGGATGTTGCTTCATGCGGGTGTGCCTGCCGCTAAATTTCACGCACTGGCAGCTCGACGGGCAGGAGCAACGTGAGAAGAATTGCAGAAAGTTGGAGAACTAGCAGCGGCAGCGGCAGCATCAGGTCCAATAAACAACAGCGGCTCTATTCTCAAAGAACTACGGGCGAATGAAGCAAAGTAGAGTGAAATACTCCATCAATGAACAGCGCGAGGAAGCCTGAACAGTACAAAACAGGACAACAGTATGGAACATTTAAGTCCACCGTCAGTTGAACCGCCGTTGCCGTTTACAGACGCAGCAGCCCAGGGAAACGTTGTGAACATCACGCTAACCGTAAACCAACAGTCTTACGCGATCGCGATTGAACCCCGCGTTACGTTGCTCAATGCGCTACGGGAAGTGATCGGGTTAACGGGAACAAAAAAAGGGTGTGCCCATGCCCAGTGTGGTGCTTACACAGTGCTGGTTAACAATCGCCGCATCTTTTCTTGTATGACACTGGCAATTATGCATCGAGAAGATACTATCACCACGATCGAAGGCATCGCTCAGGGGGAGGAACTGCACCCCATTCAGGCAGCATTTATTGCTCATGATGCGTTTCAGTGTGGCTACTGTACACCCGGTCAAATTGTCTCAGCCGTTGGTTTACTGGCAGAAGGGCACGTTGATTCTGATGAAGAAATTCGAGAATTCATGAGCGGCAATGTGTGTCGATGTGGGGCATATCCCAACATCGTTGCAGCCATTCGTACCGTTGCGGAGATGTAATCTATGCACCCACTAGGATACGTTCAAGCCAGGGAAATAGATACTGCAATTCATGCCGCTATACAAGAGGCAACGTCGGCTTTTATTGCAGGCGGAACGGGCATTGTTGACTTGATGCAGGATAGCGCTCAGTTGCCGCGGCGGCTGGTAGACATTAATCCCTTACCGATCAATACCATTACCGTGAAGACGGATAGTGTGCGAATTGGGGCAATGGTGCGGAACAGTGAGGTGATTGCCAATGCGATGATTCGCGATCGCTATCCTGCCCTGTTTGATGCTCTGTCCTACAGCGCCACGCCGCAGATTCGCAATATGGCAACGGTGGGCGGAAATTTGCTGCAACGCACCCGCTGCTCCTATTTCCGTGATGTCACCTTTTCTTGTAATGAGCGCAATCCTGGTTCTGGATGTCCTGCGCTGGAGGGATACAACCGCTCCCATGCGATTTTGGGCACCAGTGAATCTTGCATTGCCGCCCATGCATCGGATATGGCGGTAGCGTTAACTGCGCTAGATGCAGTCATTCACACACGAGGATTGCATGGAGAACGGCAGATCCCCATCACCGAGTTTTACCTGGAACCGGGAGAGACTCCAGAACGGGAAACTGTTTTAGAACATGGAGAAATCATTGTTGCCGTAGAGTTGCCCAACTCCCCGTTAGCAGCACAATCCCACTATTTCAAGTCACCGACAGATAACTTCTCTCTCGCTGCGGTGGCGGCTGCGCTAGCTGTTCACGATGGCGTGATCCAGGCAGCACGAATTGCCTTTGGCGGGGTGGCAACTAAGCCCTGGCGATCGATCTCAGCAGAAACGGTTTTGATCAATGCGCCGCTCAACGAAGCCACCTTCAACAACGCTGCTATCGCCGCCCTAGAAACTGCCGTACCGCGAACCTTCAATGGGTTCAAGGTGGAATTGCTCAAACGGATGCTGATTTATGCCTTATTAACAGTAGGAGGAATAGCGTGAGTGCTGCGACGAACCCTTTGCTTACACCAGCCGATGTTAACGCTAAAAGTGCAAGCATCGTCGGTAAACCGCTAGACCGAGTCGATGGACGCTTAAAAGTCACCGGAGCCGCCCACTATTCTGCGGATATTCCTGTGTCCGATTTAGCCTATGGTGTGATTTTTGATAGCGCGATCGCCAAAGGGCGCATCCTCACCATTGATACCTCATTGGCAGAAGCCTCTCCCGGTGTGCTGGGCGTGATCACACACCTGAATGCGCCCAAACTGAATCCAGTCAATATGTTTCCCCGTGGTCCGTTTGGCGAATCTTTGGTGCCCTTACAGCAAGATACCATTTACTACGCTGGTCAGCATTTGGGAATTGTCATTGCCGAAACCTTTGAGCAGGCAACTTATGCGGCTTCCTTAGGATCGTGAACTTAATAAGACCGGAGAAAGGAGGGAAAGAAGTTAGACTGAGAAGCATCGCTCTTTTTGCCGTGATGCAATGCAACCGTACCCGCCTGAAGTCGAGCAACAGATGCAACGGT
>JAHHIE010000103.1 GCA_019358945.1 Stenomitos rutilans HA7619-LM2
CCATTCGGAGCTTTTCCATGCTTGTGGGTGCTAGGATGACCGCAGAGCAGACATTCCATAATTTGTACGTAAAAGTAGCGGTCTCCCTACTTTACTCGACCCACCATTCTTTGACGCACTACCGAAAACATTACCTTCCGTCGGAACGTTGAGAAATGAGCGGCACTGGACGTGATCGCAATGGCAATGGCAATGAATCGCCATCGTCGCAATCCCAAGAATATGCTTACCAAAAGGATGGGTAGCCGAAGGTGATGCTGCGCTGTCTGGACACAAACGCTAGGCTGTGGAAAAAAGGAGCTTCTGCATGATTTGGGTTTATGCCGTGCAGAAAAATATGTTTGTGTTTTTGCGGTTTGTGAGAGGGTGTGAGTCCGATTTTGCCGTTGAGGGCGATCGCTCTCATCCACATGCCTCAAACAGAGTGCTAAAAACTGCGAAGAAGTTAGCTGGAGAACTTAAAAAGAAAAGGTTGTCCGGATAGTTCCTACGTATTCTGTATCATTTTTGTTGTTTCCTTCTGGATTAAAAATGACAATTACACCGGGAGTAATTGCGATGTTTTCAGTTAGTTGAAAGCGAAAGAATCCCTCTGCATGGTAAGAGGCATCTCTGTCTGTACGGCGAGGAGATACAGTAGTCGGGGCAGAAATTCCATAGTTGTTAGATGTTGTTCTGGGAGGAGAACCAAACACAATCCCTGCAAAATTACCTTTTTTGCCCAAATCTGGAAATCCTAGGGTGATTGCCCAATGCCAAATATCTGCTTCATCTCCCCTAGAAACCGTTTGAGTCAAACCAGTACCAATAGAATTTTTGGCTTTGGCATGAATGTAACCACCCCATCCCGAAATGACAAAGCGAGGACTGACTCGATAGGATGCTTCGATACCAAAGTTATCTGCTGAAGTGGGAACAGATGTAGTTGCTGAAGCTGTAAAGGGAGCATTGGCAAATCCACTTCCGGTGCCGCCGGTTAAGCCAGTACCGTTTTTGTAATAGGAATTGGCATAGGTGAAGCCAATCCCAAACTGCGGTGTTGGCTGGAAGGTTAGTTGAGCAAGAGCTGTGTAGGTTCCATTGAAAAGACCTGCTCCATTACTGGGGTCACTCGCGATCGCGCTCGGCACCACATACCCTATCGAAAGGTTAAATGCCTTACCCAACTTTTGATTGAGGATGATTCCCGAACCTGTAGCGACACGATAGACTGGGCTGAACCGTCCGAACCGAGAGATTGCTCCTGTACCACTGGGACCAAATCCGGGATTCAAAATTGGAACGTTATCGTTGTACTCAATGCCGTCTGGTTGTCCTCCTCCTATCACGATCGTGGTTGTTTTTCCTAATGGGAAGCGATATTCCAAAAGGGACAAGTTGATAGCATTGGATTCATTGCCCTCGAAACCTAAACGGGTCATGTTGGTGCCTGTGACGGCTCCACTAAATGAAGTGATGTTTCTGGCTTGTAGTCTAGCTCTTAAACGATCTTTGCCCGTGAAGCTAGTGTCGAAGTTGAGACGAACGCGATCGCCAAAAATTGGATTATCTTGCACATCTGGATTGGCTCCTAAGAATGTAGATTTTGGAGTACCCGCATCAACTCGTCGTTGCTGGTCGGATGTGATCGCTCGATCGGAGCCAAAAGCACCTGCGATCGCAAAAACAACCTCTGCATTCAACTTAGTAGTTGTCGAGAATTGCTGCTTCTCTAAAGTAGCTGCGCGGGCTTCTAGCGTGTCTACACGACCGCGTAGCGTCGCCAATTCCGCTGCAAATTCTTCTTGCATCTTTTGTACCGCTATTAAGTCTTCTTTCTTGATAAAATCAGCAGTACCGGCTGCAATTAACTCGTTAATTCGGTCTATACAAGCGTTGAGTCCAGCAGCAAACTCGTAGCGTGTCAAAGCGCGATTGCCCCGATAAGTTTTATCGGGGTATCCGACAATGCAGCCATATCGTTCTACCAGAGATTGTAATGCTTGAAAAGCCCAGTCTGTAGGCTTAACATCAGAAAGCTGAGAAACAGAAGTTACTTGACCCATTGGTACATCTCCAGGCACTTCTGATGCTTCAGCCGCACGAGCAGGTTTGGAGATCGCAGCAGTCATAACAGCAGCACTTAGAAGCGTTGGCACTAAGAAGCAATTCCATCGAATATTCATCACAGGTTATCTTCTCCTACTCCACAAATGATCAGAGCTTCTGCCTTCGCTAAATTGCTTTCAGAAGCTTGGTTTTAGACTACGGGGAGTTGATTAAGTCTGAAGGAGGGAACCAATTAAACCTTGCTTATTGTTCGAGGTAGACAAGTTGATTGGTTTACGTAAAGAAACAGCTTTGACTTAGACTTTAATTGTCTATACAAGCAAGAAATATCTATGCCAACTGCCGACTTCTAACGAGTTAATAAGACCGACGTTCAATCAAGAAAGAATGGAGATAGGTGTAACAGTCCCCGTATCTAAATTTTTAAGTTGGAACCATATTTCCAGCTTGTATAGACTGGTAAGAGCTTGTCAGAACGGTGCATTTCTGACAAGCAAGGAACTTATATAGACAAGTTGATAAGGGAGATTTAATGGCTCGTCCCCTTTGGATTTAACTGTCTTCCAATATTCTGAATGCAAAGCTGATTCAGCTTCACTTCCCTCAAAGAACTCGTTCCAAGTTTCTAACGTTGCACAGACTCAAACTGCTTGATGGTGATCGCTGAAATTGCTACAAATCAAACTGTCCGATCGTTGACTCAGTCCAATAGCCTTCAAATTCTCTCTATCCTTATACAGGAGCTAATCACCCATGCTTCGCAGAAACGTTTTAACCACCGCACTTGTTCTGCTTCCCTCCCTAGTTGCTTGCAATCAGGCAAGTAATCAAGGAAACACTTCTCAGCAAAGTCCTTCTGCTGTGCCCGCATCCGCTCAGCGGCCATCCACATCTGCTTGTCCTAGCGGTAAGTCAGAAATCATTATGGGGCTGATTCCGGCTGAGAATAATCAGGAAATGGCGCAGAAGTTTGAACCGATGCGTGCCTATATCGAGCAGAAAGTTGGCTGTCCAGTCAAAGTCTTTCAGGCAACAGACTATGCGGGTGTCATTGAAGCAATGAAGAAAGATCGAGTAGACCTTGCCTGGTTTGGTCCATTGTCCTACATATTGGCAGAGCAGGAGGCTGGAGCAGAAGCCTTCGCTGTAGGTGTGCGAGATAATGGTCAGTCTACCTACCGCAGCTTATTTGTTGTACCCGGAGATTCTCCCCTGAAATCGTTGGAAGATTTAAAGGGTAAGACGGTTGCCTTTGTCGATCCGGCTTCCACCTCAGGCGCACTTGTACCCAGTTACCTGGTCAAGAAAAAGACCGGTCAAACTCCTCAAGAGTTTTTTGGTAAATTGACCTATGCTGGTACGCATGATGCCTCTGAACTTGCCGTCAAAAACAAAACTGTGGAAGCCGCCGCAGACAACGACATTACCTACGAAAAGATGCTCGGTAAAGGGCTGATTACCAAAGAAAGCAATCGGATTCTGCTACAATCTGATCCACTGCCAGGCTCTCCTTTGGTCT
The DNA here is from genome assembly GCA_019358945.1 of Stenomitos rutilans HA7619-LM2. Taxonomy (GTDB): domain Bacteria; phylum Cyanobacteriota; class Cyanobacteriia; order Leptolyngbyales; family Leptolyngbyaceae; genus Stenomitos; species Stenomitos rutilans. Next base: position 3,569 of record JAHHIE010000103.1, read on the forward strand.
ACCGCAACGATCTAGATAGCACAGCTAAGCAGAAAATTAAGGATGCAATTCTAACTGCACATAAAGACATTAAAGTGACAGGCTACGGAAACATCATTCGCTATGATGCTACCGATGCAGCGGCATACCAACCCATTCGAGATATGGTGAAGGAACTGGGTCTGAAGCGCGAACAGATGGCGAAATAAAAGGAATTGAGAATGGAGAATGTAGAGGGAATTGAGAATTGGGAATGAAGAATGTAGAAATCAAGCCAAATTCCTAATTCATTGATTCTTTCACCTCTCATTCTTCATCCTCCATTCTTCATTCTTCATTCTCCACCCCTCATCCTCATTCTCCCTATGTTTTTAATTCAAATCAATCAAGTCAGCAAGCGCTACGAGAATGGGTTTCAAGCCCTTCATGCAACAACACTGACAATTAATTCAGGTGAGTTTACGGTCATCTTGGGACCGAGTGGCGCGGGAAAGTCAACCCTGTTACGAATGCTCAATGGGCTGGAAACTCCCAGTAATGGTGAAATTTGGATTGGCGATCGCCAACTCACTGCCAAAAGTCGTCGCAGCATTCGCGCTAAAGTCGGCATGGTCTTTCAACAGTTCAACTTAGTCGGTCGTCTTAATGTGATGACCAATGTGCTAACGGGCAGATTGCATCACCGTTCCTGGTGGGAAAGTTTGTTGTACCTGTTCCCCAAAAAGGACTATGACATCGCTCACTGGGCTTTGGCGCGGGTCGATTTGACAGAGAAAGCGTGGAACCGTGCTAGTCGGCTTTCGGGTGGGCAGCAACAACGTGTGGCGATCGCCCGTGCTTTAGCCCAACAACCCGCTGTGATTCTCGCAGATGAACCCGTTGCAAGTCTTGACCCTGTCACCAGTGAAGAGATTATGGAATTGCTGCTGGAGATCTGTAAAAACGATGGTGTAACGGTGATTGCGAGTTTGCATCAGGTGGAACTGGCGATGAGGTTTGCCGATCGCATCATCGGGATTAAACAGGGTCAAGTTGTGTTCGATGGTACACCAACCGAATTAGTGACTGAACAAAGTACGCTGCAAATTATTTATCGTCGTGAGGACGGTGGTACTGATGAAGACCCTAACCTGGAAGTGGCAGTGGTCCACTCCTAATGGCTTTCCGCCGCTATCTTTCGTTGCATTGCTGTTAGTCATCCTGCTGGTACTGGGCAGCACTGCCTCAATGGTGGAGATGAATCCCATTCACATCGTTCGTTCTGTTGGAAAACTGCTCGATTTTGTCCGACAGCTAATCTCCGTGCCTGACTGGAGCTACCTACCAACGCTTGGTATGAAACTGCTGCAAACGGTGGAAATGGGATTTCTCAGTGCAACTCTAGCATTGTTTTTCAGCTTGCCGTTGAGCATCCTGGCGGCTCATAACACTAGCCCTCACCCTGCGATTTCCCATGTCATTCGGAATGGATTGAGTTTAATGCGAGCATTGCCAGACATGGTGTGGGCATTGATCTTTGTCTCAGCAGTGGGATTAGGTCCTTTACCAGGTGTAATGGCGTTGACCTGCGTAACGATTGGATTTATGGCAAAACTGTTTGCTGAGAGTATTGAAGTGGTGGATGGCAAAGCGATCGAAGGAATCACCGCAACAGGAGCAGGATGGTTGCAACGCATCACCTTTGCGACATTACCACAGGCATTTCCTGATTTAATTGGCACAGTTCTCTACATCCTCGACAACAACATCCGTTCAGCGACGGTATTGGGTTTAGTGGGTGCGGGTGGTATTGGTTATGAACTGGTAATGTCACTGCGCCTGTTTAGCTACAGCCAACTGGTGATGATCATGCTGGCAATTTATTTGGCTGTAACGCTGCTAAATCGGATCTCGAATCAATTGCGATCGCGAATTATTTAACCATGAACACTGCTCAACTACCCCCACTGCCCAAACGACCCATTAATTGGCATCCCCTTTGGCTAAGTTTATGGCTTCTAACAGTGGGTCTGGTTATCATTCATTTGGATATTTCATTCAAAAGCCTGCTGCAAGGACTTGGAGATATTGTTGAGTACATCGGGCAGTATCGATCGCCCGATTTTAGCGACTTAGGAAAGTACCTCAAGTTGATGCTGGAAACATTGGCGATCGCTGTGTGGGGAACTGCCTTTGCGTTCGTCACCAGCTTCTTCCTGGCACCCCTTGCCGCCAAGAATATTTCTCCTCATCCCGTGATTTATCGGGCTGTGCGTGAATTGCTCAACTTTTTACTATCAATTCCCGATTTGCTCTTTGCCCTCATTCTGGTCACGGCGCTGGGATTAGGTCCTTTGCCAGGAGTATGCGCTTTGGGACTGCACATGACCGGCTTTTTAGGAAAGTTTGTAGCGGAGAGTATGGAGCGGGTTGATAAGGGCATCTATGAGGCGGTACAGACAACCGGAGCTAATTTTCTGCAACTCGTCATGTTTGCGGCTTATCCGTCTATTTTGCGAGAAGTTGCAGGATATACCCTCTATAGTTTTGATCGCAATGTGAGAGTGGCAACCGTTTTAGGACTGGTGGGTGCTGGTGGCATTGGAGTCGAGCTAAATGCAAACTTGCGCTTCTTTCAATATGACCAGGCAGCTGCACTCATTTTCATTATTATTTTCACGATCGTGGGTATTGATTACCTCTCCAATTGGTTGAGAGGCAAATTATCATGATTCCTCAAAGTCAATGGGTTAGAGCCTTAACCGCCCATCCTTCTCAAACCATTCAGTCATTAGCAGAACAATTGACATTCAACTGGCAAGTCAACTACAAGGCGTTACCTCAAGCTGGATTGAGCTTACTGCAAATGGCAGACGGTGTATTCCACGAACCCTACTACTTAGGCGAAATTCCGCTCGCCTGTGCCTGGATCGAGCTGACAAATTCTGCTCAAGAAAGCTTTGAGGGTGCAGCCCAAGTGATGGATGATTCAGCCGAATTAGCCGTTGCGCTTGCAGTGTGTGATGCTGTGATGACGCATCAGTTGTCAGGATGGCAGAAGGTTGCAGAACTAATTCAACAAGGAATGGAAAAACGTACCTGGGAAGACCAACAGCGAGGATTGATGTTGGCGAAAACCAGAGTGAATTTCGCCTTGTTGAGTGAGGATGAGGAACGAAGAATGGAGAATGGAGAATGATGATAACAGTTGATGCTATTTGGCAGGCGGAAACGCAGCAGAAGATTTTTCATGCTTTGCTTAATTGCATGAGCTTACCGGGAGAGATTGCTGATTTGAGTCATTATTTGGGTAAGTCTTCAGCATTGGTGGGAGTGTTGGCAACCTTGCTAGATGGAACGGTGAGTTTAAGTGACGAAGATGGATTGATCAGTAAAAACGATCGCCATCTTCTACAAGCGTCTACTGCTCCCTCAGCGATCGCTAACTTCGTTATCAAAGACGCTACCAAACCCCCTCAAGATGGCTTTTCTCCTAACTTAGGAGAACTACCTAATCCAGAAAAAGGAGCAACATTAATACTTCAAGGTGAAACTCTGGGTATCGGTGATCTATCCCTTCAATTAACAGGACCAGGAGTGAATGGAGCACGACAAACTTCGATCATGGGCTTTCATTCAGAATGGTTTATGTACCGTCAGCAGTGGGTTGAAAACTTTCCTTTGGGAGTAGACCTATGCTTAGTGACCTCTGCCCAAATTATGGCAATCCCAAGAAGCATCAAAATCCAAAATCTAAAATCCAAAATCTAAAATCATCATGGGTTACATTGCAATTAAAGGTGGAGAGGCTGCAATTGAACAGGCTCAAGAACTATTGGAGTTTTTGAGAACTCACTCTGTCGCAGCAAACCCTTTGTCCCTAGAGCAAATTCAACATCAGCTCCATTTTCTTCATGGTCGTGTCTTGTCGGAAGGTGGGCTGTATCATCCAGAACTGGCATCTCTAGCCATTAAGCAAAGTGCAGGAGACACGTTAGAAGCTGCCTTTTACCTGCGGGCGTATCGTTCCACTCGTCCTCGCTTAAACGAAACACCGTTGCAAAGTGGTAAAAATATGCGTCTGATTCGTCGCATTTCTGCTGCCTTCAAAGATATTCCGGGTGGACAGATGTTAGGACCAACCTCCGACTATTTGCAGCGTTTATTTCGGTTTGAATTGCTAGATGAATCGCCCGAACAATTCCGCAGAATTGCCAAGCTCTGGTTGAAAGAGTCACCTCCTGAAGCCTTACCAACAACCTTTCCGAAAGTGCTAGATAGTCTACGTCAGGAAGGACTGTTGCCTTCGATCGCTGAACATCCCGATCGCCCATTTGACATCACCCGCGAGCCACTGGTGTTTCCGGTATCACGATCAGCAGCACTGGCAACAATGGCACGGGCAGAAACCGGATCAATCTTAGCGATCGCCTACTCCAATATGCGCGGGTATGGTGACATTCATCCCACCGTTGCTGAATTGCGTGTTGGCTATTTACCTGTACAGATGCCTCATCCCATTACAGGCGAACTGGTCGAAGTTGGCGAAGTGTTGATGACTGAATGCGAAGTCGTTGCTATGTACGAGGCCGAAGCCAACCAGAATATACCAACGTTTGGTTTAGGATATGGTGCATGTTTTGGACATAACGAAGTGAAAGCGATCGCAATGGCAATCCTCGATCGGGCGCTGCAAAAAGGAATGAAACATAAACCTGATAATCCTTCTGAAGATCCTGAATTTGTCCTGTTGCACATTGACGGCATTGAATCAATGGGTTTCGCATCCCACTACAAAATGCCCCATTATGTGACGTTCCAATCAGACTTAGACCGACTCCGAATTACTCAAAGAATGAAGAATGAGGAATGAAGAATGTAGAAAAAATTAATCTCTAATCCCCAGTTCTTAACGCCTCACTCTAAATTCTCAACTCGTCATTCTCCGTTCTCAATTCCTATGCAGCTACTTACTCGTCATTCTCAATTCTCCCTTCTCCATTCCCAATCTTCCTACCAGTTCGGTTTTCTGGATGAATATGCCAAGAAGGAAATTCGTCGGAGTCTACTGAAAGCAGTTGCTATTCCTGGCTATCAAGTGCCCTATGCCTCGCGTGAAATGCCGATCGCTCGTGGTTTTGGTACAGGGGGATTGCAAATTACTCTGTCGTTATTGGGAAGCGATGACATTCTAAAAGTGATTGACCAAGGCAGTGATGATTCAGTCAATGCGGTCAATATTCGCAAGTTCATAGCTGAAACTTGTCCTGGAGTTACGTTGACTAAACAGACTTCGGAAGCCACCATTGTTCAAACTCGTCACCGCATCCCAGAAATACCACTCAAATTAGGGCAAATTTTAGTGCTTCAGGTTCCCTACCCCGATCCCTTAATTGTCGTTGAACCCAGCGAAGAAAAACGCAAAATGATGCATGGGGAAGGCGATTATGCGCGGCTCTGGGTGAAGCTATACGAGGATATGGTGAAGTTTAAGGAAATCACAATTTCTCACCGCTATCCCACTCGCATCAATGGCTTTTACGTGATTGATCCTTCTCCCATTCCCCGCTTCGATGTACCCAAACTGCATCAAGCAGAAGCCTTGTATCTGTTTGGTGCTGGCAGAGAGAAGAAAATTTATGCCGTGCCACCCTACACCAACGCTGAACCGCTCTCCTTTAGTGATATTCCTTTCCGTGTTGAAGATTTTACTGATGAGAATGGTCAGCGCCGTGCCTGCGATCGCTGCGGTTCAACAACCAGCTTTCTAGATGAGTTGATGAATGAAATAGACAAGAAGATTTATCAGTGTTCCGACACTGACTTTTGCAACAGTCAATTAGGAGGACAGAATGAATAAGATTTTGGAAGTACGGCAACTAACCAAAATTTACGGTTCAGGCTGTTCTCGTTGTCCGGTTACGACAGGTCCTCAAGCAAATACCAATATTTGTTCGGATTGCGGAAGTTTAGTTGCAGCACTCAACATCTCCTTTGACTTGAGTCAAGGAGAGATTTTGGGGATTATGGGTGAGTCCGGCAGCGGGAAATCAACATTAGTAAAGCTGCTGTTTTTTGACCAAATACCAACCAGCGGCAATGCTAAATTCTTTAATGCTGAAAAGACCTATGATTTGTTTGCCCTCAATGCCGCTAAACAGCGATGGCTACGCAATCATAAATTTAGCATAGTTTACCAGAATCCACATTTAGGCTTAAATTTTCGGGTATCCGCAGGCGGCAATATTGCAGAACGTCTATTAATGAGTGATTGGTCAAGTTACAGTGAGATTCGCGATCGCGCCCAAACCATCCTTGCCCACACCGAGTTTTTGACCGAGCGGATGGATGAGTTACCTAACAACTTTTCCGGTGGAATGCAACAGCGTGTTCAGATTGCTCGCGCATTGGCAACCAAACCTCCACTACTGTTCCTAGATGAAGTCACAACCGGATTAGATTTATCGGTTCAGGCAAAGATTCTTGATTTAATTCTGCAACTACAGCAGGAGTTACATATTGCCATGATAGTTGTCACTCACGATTTAGGAGTCATTCGCCTTCTAGCAGCCCGAACTTTAGTGATGAAATACGGACGCATTGTGGAAGCTGGTCTAACGGATCAAATTCTGGAAGACCCCCAACATGCGTATACCCAACAACTCGTTGCATCGGCTCTGTGAGGTAAAAGCAAATGACAGCAACACCGATTTTATGCGTCAAAAACTTAAGTAAGCACTTCTTTTTGCATGAGCAAGGAAAGCACATTCCTTCAATGCAAGAGGTGTCTTTAGACGTTCGAGCAGGCAAACTGACTGCATTAACTGGACCCTCCGGCGTTGGAAAATCAAGTTTACTTAAATGTATCTACCGAACTTACTTACCGAATGCAGGAATTATTGATTATTGCACTGACGAAGGGGATTGGATTGATTTAGTTCAAGCGAATGAACGGGAAATTATTCAATTACGACGTACAGAAATCAGCTTTGTGACTCAGTTTCTCCATTGCTTACCCAGACAGTCCACGATCGATGTTGTTGCAAAGCCCTTATTTGATTTAGGCATCGATCGCGCTGAGGCAAGAATCCAGGCAAAGGGATTACTGGCTGAAATTCATCTACCAGAACGCCTCTGGGAAATCTCGCCCAGTACCTTTTCAGGAGGAGAGAAACAGCGAGTTAATTTAGCTAGAGCGATGATTTTGCGTCCTCGCCTGTTGTTGCTGGATGAACCGACTGCTAGTCTCGATCGTGCTTCAGTAGAACGAGTCATTCAGATGATTCAGAGTCTTAAAAAGGCGGGTACAGGCATCTTAGCCATCTTTCATGATCCACAACTCGTCAAGGAGTTAGCAGACTTTAGTAAAGAATTGAGAATTACGAATGAAGAGTGTAAAAATATCAGCAGCCTTCATTCTTGATTTCCAACTCCAATGCTCTTTTCTCCATTCTTAACTCTCCATTTCCTATGAAAACTTTGTTAGCGAATGCTCAAATTGTTCTGGCTGATGAAATCCTAGAAAACGCTTCGTTACTCGTTGAAGATGGTGTGATTGCTGCCATTAATCCAATCATCACGACAACTGCTGATGTGATTGACTTAACTGGTAAGATTCTGATGCCAGGAATGATTGATTTGCATTGCGATGCGATCGAGAAAGAAATTGAACCGCGTCCCGGTGCTTTATTTCCAATGGACTTTGCCATTGCTCAAATCGATCGTCGTAATGCAATGGCAGGCATCACCACGCCCTTTCATGCAATTTCCTTTGCCCATGAGGAGTTAGGTGTTCGCAACAACGACACTGCCGCTGAAATTGTTCGTGCCATTCATGCTTACCAACCTCATGGGCTGGTCGATAATCGAGTTCACTGTCGCTATGAAATCACTGATCCGATTGGATTACCAATTCTTCTAGATTTGCTGTCTGAAAACGCAATGCATCTAGTGTCATTGATGGATCACACACCAGGACAGGGACAGTTTAAAGACTTGCAAGCATACCAGAACTACATTTCACGAACCTACAAGAAAACAATGGCTGAAGCCGAAGCGATGGCACACCAAAAGCTAGAAAATGCAGCAGGGGCACGATCGCGCATTGAAACTCTAATCACGAAAGCACTTCACCAAAACGTGCAAATTGCCAGCCATGATGATGACACTCCGGAGCGAGTGCAAACAATGGCAAACCTGGGTGTCAAACTCAGCGAATTTCCAGTCAATTTAGAAACGGCTGAAACGGCGAAATCATTGGGCATGTCTACTATCTTTGGTGCACCCAACATCCTACGCGGGCAAAGCCAGAGTGGTTCCATGAAGGCGATCGCCGCCATCCATAACCATGTGGCTAGCTGCCTCTGCTCCGACTACAATCCCGGTGCGCTGCTTGCGGCTATCTTTCGTCTACCAGAAATCTCCGAATTAACGTTACCACAAGCAATTGCACTGGTAACGGTTAATCCTGCTGATGCGTTAGAACTGAGCGATCGTGGTGAAATCGCCGTAGGAAAACGATCTGATCTGATTGCTGTACAGCATGTCAACAACTTGCCCCAAGTTACAACGACCTGGGTATCTGGGGAAATGGTTTATGCTTGCAAGTACAAAGACTTGTAGATTTGGCTATAGTTAGCTCGGTGGGAGTTGAACGTGGGAATAACAGCAGAATTCAAGCAAGTATCTCCTTATTTATTACAGAGTTTGAAGGAATATCCAGATTTTGCAGAATTGTTCTTTAATGCAAAGTACTTACCAGATTCCGAGTTTTGGCAGGAGGTTACAATTAACCCAAACGATCCTGATGATGTTGAATGGTTTAATGAACTTAGTAATTCTGCTGTAGAAACTTTGGAAAAGTTGAAAAAAGAAAAGCCTCATGGGTTTGAGAATCCAAGATTGGATATACTATCTATAATTTTTGAAGGTAAAACTAAATGTCTGAATATTGATAAAACTTGGAATCGATTACATTTCTTTTTTACAGGATGCGAGTATCCAGTTCGCCCAGATTTCTTAGTTGGCAAGAATGAGGAAGACCATTTACCTTCAATCAATGCAGTCCTAGGCGGTTTAGAAATAAATTATTCAGCAACTTACAATCTTGTGAGGTACTTAACTGATAGTGAGATTGCACAGGTTGTAGAAGCCCTGTACACCCTTTCTCATTCACAAATCAGAGAGAGACTACGATTTAAAGGTTGGGAAGAAGATAAATTTGAGTATTTATTTAATTATACTTACGAACCGCTTGTGAATTACTACAAAGATGCTGCTGAAAGAGGGAATGCGATGTTCCTTTACCTTACATAAATAATCCAGATTGTAAAAGTATGAAATTTGGCATTGCAATGATTCCAAATAGTGAAATGATTGAAGCGATCGCACAATTACAAAAACAAGCCACTTCAATTTGTCCGCTTCAACCTGAGCTTGGCAGCGATCGCAATTTACCTCACATCACATTGCTGCAAGGACGCTTTCATGACTCGGTTGATTGGATGCAACTTCTCACCGAACTACGAGATTACTATGTGAATCAGCAGTATGACCTAAGTCTCCAGTTAACTGAGTTGGAATGCAAAGCATTAGGCTGGTACTTCTTAATTCCAAGTCGCAATCCATTTTTCTATGATGCACATCAGTTCGTCTTTCAGCGCCTCAAAGCTGCAATGTTTTTGACCGAGAGCGATCGCCAGAAAGACGTTACCCACTACAGCTCATTAGAGCAATCTAATTACCTAACTTACGGTTACCGCTTCATTGGTGATGCTTTTCAACCTCATATCACTCTAGGTAGAGTGCTCAACCCGCTTACCCCGGAAAATCAGGCACGTATCCGAGACTTAGTGGAAACCCTACTACCCTTGTGCTCAAATATGATGCAAAAACTCACAGTCTACAGACAAGGCGAATACGGTAGTCATGCCGATACACTGTGTTCTATTGAACTAGAGGATGGAGAATCAAGTTGTAAAATGTAGGGAAATTGAGAGTGTAAAACTTTTCTACCTTCTCAGTTTCTCATCCTTCATTCTCAATTCCTCTATGCATTGCAATGACGATCACCTCTATGATCAAATTGCCACTAAATTGATGGCAAAGATTGTGGCTGGTGACTACAAGCCAGGCGATCGCCTCCCTTCTGAGAATGAGTTGGCAACACAGTACGGAGTCCATCGGCTTACGGCTCGTCGAGCCATTACTGCGTTAGTCGAGAAGGATCTGGTTTACCGACTGCAAGGGCGCGGTGCATTCGTTAAGGAAGCAAAGCTTGACTACGCCCTCAATCACAAAACGAGTTTTACCCAAAGCCTGTTTAGTTTAGGCTTTTTGCCTTGCATCAAAGTTCTCGGTAGTCAGATAATGCCTGCGGGTCAACAGCTTGCCGAATTGCTGAATATCAGTGTGGGTATACCCGTCATTCAGGTGAAAATTCTTCGGTCAGCCACGCCTCCAATAGTAGATGCAACGATTCCAGAGCTTAAACCGCTCTGCGTGAGCCTCTCCTATCTCGTCTCCGAAAACTTTCCAGAATTACCTGTTCTCATCTACCGGGCGCACTCCCTATATAGCTTGCTTAAAGAGCATTACGGAGTCGAACTGCACCGCACCCGGACGCTAATCGAAGCAGAATCGGCTTCTACTGAAGATGCCAGACTTCTGCAAATTTCTCCCAAAGGACCTGTGCTTGTAACGCGTAGCCAAGCCTGCAACCAGAATGATCAGGTCGTTGAGTACACAGTGAGCCGTTTCAGAAGCGATCGCTTCACCTTAGAAGTTTCGTCACAATGGTAAATTTTTTCCATCTTCAAAATTTCTTCAAAACCTGTGTTTACTGTCTGCTCTAGAGTTAATGATTAACATTCGCGCTCCCGGACGACGATAGGTGAAGCCACTGACGTTAACCACTGTGGCTAGTGCTAGTGGCTCACCCGATCGCTTCGCCTCCTCAAACGCATCGAGAATTGTTGACAGGTCACTCATGGCTCTCACAGTAATTTTTCTAATCGGATGGGTAAGTCTCTGACTCGCCTACCCGTTGCGTGGTAGACCGCATTGGCGATTGCTGCTGCTGAACCGACCGTGCTAATTTCACCCACGCTCTTTGTACCAATAGCGTTGACGAAGGGATCGTGTTCTTCCACAAAAAAGGTCTCAATTCCAGCAATGTGAATGTGTGCTGGGACGTGATAATCTGCAAGGCTGGTAGTAGCAATGCGACCGAGATTGGGGTCGGTGATGGTTTCTTCCATTAATGCCATGCCAATGCACATGACAATGCCACCCAAAATCTGACTGCCAGCAGTTTTGGGGTTAAGAATGCGTCCAGTGGCAAAGGCTCCCACATATCGGGAAACGCGCACTTCCATCGACACAGGATTAATCTTTACTTCGGCAAAATGCGCGCCAAAGTTGTACATGGCATACTGGGAATCGACTGGACCTCGCAAGGCATTGATACCCGAAAAGACTTTATTGCGATCAGTTTCATCGGCATCACGCGGAAAGGTCTCTTGATAGGCTTCGATCACCTCTAGATTGTGACGAGCCAGGATATTCTGATAGGTTTCTTCTTGTGTAGGGTTATGCTCCAAAAATAAGCACCCCTCAAACGCTCGAATTTGCGATTCATCTACACCATAGAGTGGGGAAGCAGGATCAGCGATCGCCATTTGCACCACTTTACTCCGGGCAGCTCTGGCAGCCGCTTGCACTGCGGGTCCACACTGCCTACTGTCCGGGAGGCTCCTGTAATTGGGGTGTTCGGTAAGTTAGTGTCTCCCAATTCAAACTGCACTTTTTCAGGGGATAATCCCAGTGCTTCAGCCGCAAGCTGAGTCATCACGGTATAGGTACCGTTACCAATTTCATGGGAACCGCTTTGGGCAACGGCGTGTCCATCGGTAAAGATTTTGACGCGGGCAGCGGCAGGAGACAGATACACGGGATACGCAGCGGTTGCCATTCCCCAACCGACCAAAAAGTCACCATCCTGCATGGAACCCGGTTTGGGAGTGCGCTTTTCCCAGCCAAACCGTTCTGCTCCCTGCTGGTAGCACTCCTTGAGTGATTTGCTCGACCAAGGTTTGCCGCTTTGTGGATCAGCATCGGCATAGTTGCGGAGCCGGAGAGCGATCGGATCAATGTCCAATACATACGCCAGTTCATCCATTGCCGACTCCAGCGCAAACATTCCTGGCGCTTCACCGGGAGCACGCATCTGGGTTGGTGTGCCTGCATTCACATGCATCAGATAGTGCTTGACAAGCAGATTGGGACAGGCATAAACCATTGGTGTGAGTAAGCCCACAGGTGTCGGATAGTTGGCAAACGTAGACGTTTGGACGATGCCCTCATGGGAAATCGCGGTCAATGTACCGTCCTGTTTCGCGCCTAATTGGATGCGCTGAGAGGAAGAGGCGCGATAGCCCACGGACATAAACATCTGTTCCCGCGTCAGCACCACTTTAACGGGTCTACCGACCTGCTTTGCCGCGATCGCCGCCAGAATCACATGCGACCAGGTAAAGCACTTGCAGCCAAAGCCACCGCCAACAAAGTGAGAAATTACGCGCACCTGTTCCTGTGGAATGCCCAACATAGTAGCGACGGCATTGCGATCGCCATAAATCCACTGTGTCGCATCATACAGCGTCAGATGTTCACCCTCCCAAACCGCTGTTGTAGCTGACAGTTCCATCGGGTTGTGATGGATCACTTGCGTGACATAGGTTTGATCGATCTGGATAGCTGCTTCTGCCAGTCCTTGTTCCACATTCCCTCGTGTGGCATCACCGCCATGTGCAAAGGTTCCGGGCGGTGGCTCCTCTGCGGTTGGAATGTTGAGAACGGCACCATCTTTCCCGTGAGTAAAGGTGTCTGACGGTGGTTTGTGGGCAGTTTCTCCTCGAAACAGCGCATCTTTGAGGGAGGCGATCGCAGGTTCCTCCGCATACGTCACTTTCACTTAGGATTATGGATTCAATAAAACCGGAAATCATAGTGATTGCGGCTTAGCAGTGTAGTTCCATTTTGGCAGGTACTCATCAAACACAATCTCCATCGTCTGCTTGAACGCCTCTGTCACTTT
>JAHHIE010000104.1 GCA_019358945.1 Stenomitos rutilans HA7619-LM2
TACGGCAACGCATCTCACGCTTGGTTCGCAAAACCCTTTCGTTTTCTAAGAAGCTGGAGAATCACATTGGAGCGATCTGGTTTTTCATTCACCACTACAATGCATCCTTACCTCTTTAGCACTACCAGCATAGTCTTTGCTGACTACAACCTCGTGATTGGTGCTAATGTGCAGAGTCTTCAAACCAGTTAAACCCTCTACCCGCTGTTGCACGTAGGCTTCTGCTGTGATTTGTTGTAGGGGTTCCCCTCGAAATTCTGAATAGTCAATGTTGATCTCGTCTGCTAAGTATTTTCTTAGTTTCTGCCAGTTCTTGTCATCCATCGTGTTTGCAATCCCCACAATCACATCAATGATCTTGCTTCGCTCAATTACCCACTGGATTGCTGATAACTCGTCAGATGTCATGGCTTATTTGAAATTTAAGAACAACAGGAGAACGTGTTACTCGCAGATTCTCACAGTCTCCTACTAAAAATTCTAAAGCACTGCCTCACTCCTCACTTCCAATTAACACAACTCTGAAACTTTGATAGATATAGCAGTCCTAAATCATTTGTGAGATTGAGAGGCTTTGTGAGAAAGGATTCCAGTGGAATCCTTTCTCACAATCCAAATAGGATCGCTATAGCTTTATAAACGACTGCCATAACCCAAAATCGAAGCGGTACAACAACTTATTATACGGAATTTTCTCTGAGTAATATCTGACTTGGGACATTACCTAGATTTTTTCGGGATATTTACCCCATTAGCGGACATTATTGAGAATTTTTTCGCATGATATCTCTGGAGCAGGAGATTATCGAAAAACTATCCGTATATTTTCAGAATCCAGCCATTGTTATGAAAAAACCCTACATGGTCAAAGTGCAGGGCATCAGGATAAGGCTTGAGCCGTGTTTAAGAGACGATCGACTCCAGCAAGCGCTCTGAGTGTGCGGCTGGATGAACCACAACATTGCTGTCATTATTCAGATCCACGATCGCCATGTCGCCTTCTCGAATCGTGCCGGATAGCAAGGCTTCTGCTAGGGCATCTTCTAGTAAGCGGATGATGACGCGGCGGAGCAATTGGGCACCACAGGCAGGATGATAGCCTTCGACGACGAGGCGATCGTTGACGCGATCGGTGCATTGGGGTGGCTAGACTACGACTATATTAACCAACCTTTGATACTCTACCAGTCTGAGCCTCACGAATTTTTTCGACACAGACCATCTTGATCCAATCTTGGCGACTGATCTTTTGCAGTTGGCACTCTGCATCAATACTTTTCAGTAACTCTGGTGGAAGGGCAATATTGATCTGTTGCTTTACTTGAAAATGACCTGTGAAATGCTGAGAAACATCTGCTCCTGAATGAGCTTGTTGAGCAATTTCCTCGATATCTCTTATTTCTTCAATAGACTCGCTGCTCATAGCTTCTACGCTCCTGTTTCGTTGATTTCCAGGCAGTGACAACCCAAATACACTCTCCTACTGTATCGGCTCGGTATTCAACAATGAATGTTGTCAATTGTCCATCCGCAAAACCGATAATTCGATATTGTTCTGGCAGTTCAGAGCGTTGGTCTTCAAGGTAGGGAGTGTAGAGCAAATCGTTCAACTGCTCAAAGTCGATATCACGTTCTGCCAAAACTTGCTGTCGTTTTGCTTCATCCCACCGAACACGCACAAATAGATTAAATAACGACCGGGATACTACCTTTATCTTAAGCGATTACATCTTTCCGCAAATCTGAATTGCTCTTTGGTGTCCTGACCAAGACTACTTTGGTATCTTAGCTTACAGTCAACCTCTCGCTCAGCCCAAGTGAGAGAGTAATGACAGAATAAAGCCCTGCATCTCAACGGTGCAGGGCATCAGGATAAGGCTTGAGCCGTGTTTAAGAGACGATCGACTCCAGTAAACGCTCTGAGTGTGCGGCTGGATGAATCACAACGTTATTGTCGTCATCCAGATCCACGATCGCGGTGTCGCCTTCTCGGATTATGCCGGAGAGTAGGGCTTCTGCCAGGGCATCTTCAAGCAGGCGAGTGATGGTGCGTCGGAGCGATCGAGCACCGTAGGCGGGGCTGTAGCCTTCCACGACCAAGCGGTCTTTCACGCGATCAGTGACTTCGAGGGCAATGCCGCGATCGGTGAGGTTGTTTGCCACATCGCGGATGAGCAGATCGGCAATGTCCTTCACTTCGTCGCGGGTAAGTTGACGGAAGACGATAATACCATCCAGGCGGTTTAGAAATTCAGGACGGAAGAACTGCTTCAGTTCCTCATTCACCGACGACTGAATGCGGTTGTATTGAGCATCTGACTGGTTTGCAAACTCGAAGCCAAAGCCATTGCCGCCTTTTTCAATCACTCTGGAACCGACGTTGGAAGTCATGATGACCAGCGTGTTGTTGAAGTTGACTGTGCGACCTTGCGAATCGGTCAAACGTCCGTCATCTAGCAATTGCAGCAACATGTTGAACACATCGGGATGGGCTTTCTCAATTTCATCAAACAGGACGACCGAGTAAGGCTTGCGACGCACTGCTTCCGTTAGCTGCCCGCCTTCGCCATAGCCCACATAACCGGGAGGCGACCCGATCAGCTTAGAGACTGTATGTGGTTCCATAAACTCGGACATGTCGAGCCGAATCATGGCCTCTTCAGTGCCAAAGACGCTAGCCGCCAGCGCTTTTGCCAGTTCGGTTTTGCCTACTCCAGTGGGGCCAGAGAAGAAGAAACTGGCGATCGGGCGATCGGGACTTTTCAACCCCACTCGTGCCCGCTTCAACGCTCGTGCAACCGCTTTGACCGCTTCATCTTGACCGATGACTCGCTCATGCAGAGTATCTTCCAGATACAGCAGTTGCTCCGATTCTAGCTCCGTCAGCTTGCGCACAGGCACACCTGTCCAGGCAGCGACGATCTGGGCGATGTCGTCTTCGGTGACGGATGGGGTATGGGATGTAGGGTTTGGGGTCTGGGGAGAGTTTTGTTCGCGTAGCGACTCCGAAGGAGTAATGTCGAGTGTCGAGTTTTGAGTTGATTCTGACGGCTGACGGCTGACGGCTGATGGCTGACGGCTAATCTGCGCTTCTAATTCCAACTCTCGATCGCGCAACTTCCCAGCCGCATCGAAATCTTGAGCCGCTACCGCCTCTTCCTTCTCTTTTGTCACCTGGCGTAGCTCTTTACGCAGCGCTTTGGTGGGCGAATGTTGGGTGTGTGCTAGCCGAACGCGGGAGCCTGCTTCGTCGATCAGGTCGATCGCCTTATCAGGAAGGTAGCGATCGGTGATGTAGCGATCGGAGAGCGTTGCAGCCGCAACCAGAGCGGTATCTTCGATTCTGACCTTGTGGAACTGCTCGTAGCGATCGCGCAAGCCAAAGAGAATCTCAATGGTTTCGGTGACGCTGGGTGCATTAACCGTGACGGGTTGAAAGCGCCGTTCAAGTGCCGCATCCCGTTCGATGTACTGACGATATTCATCCAGAGTCGTGGCACCAAGGCATTGGAGTTCGCCCCGTGCGAGTGCAGGCTTCAGCAAGTTGGCAGCATCCATTCCGCCTTCTGTACCACCTGCACCAACCAGGGTATGCACTTCGTCAACCACCAGAATGATGTTGCCACTGGTGCGTACTTCTTCCACAACTTTTTTCAACCGTTCTTCAAACTCGCCCCGGAAACGGGTGCCGGAAATAAGCGACCCCATATCGAGGCTGATGACCTGCTTGTTTTCCAGGGTTTCGGGTACATCGCGGTTCACAATGCGTTGGGCGAGACCTTCAGCGATCGCGGTCTTACCGACACCCGGTTCCCCAATGAGAATGGGATTGTTTTTCGTGCGACGACCAAGAATTTGCACGACGCGCTCAATCTCGGTTTGGCGACCCACTACCGGATCAAGCTTCCCTTCTGCCGCCAGTTGCGTCAGGTTCGTGCTGAATTCTGCCAGCGTAAGGGTCTGCGCGTTGCCCCGACTATTAAAGGGGTCGTCCTGTCTGCCACCGACCGAAGCCGCAACCGCTTCACCGATCGCTTGTGACCCCAACATTTGCAGCATTTGATCTTGCAACGTCAACGGATCGAGACCCAGACGTTGCAACACTTTAATGGCAACGGTTTCATTCCCCTGTGTCAGAGCAAGCAATAGGTGTTCAGGACTGACGTGATTCTGCCCCAGTTCGCGCGCTTGCTGCATCGCTTCGGCAAACAGGCGCTTGACTCGTGGTGTAAAGGGCAATTCTGCCGGAAGACTACCCGTACCACGACCCGTAATTTTTTCACACTCAGCACGAGCCGCATCTAGAGTCACACCTAACTGCACCAACAGTTGCGCGGCGGGGCTTGTTTGCTCGCGGATGAGACCTAGCAGCACTTGCTCCGTTCCTACCAGGTTATGCCCCTGACGACGGGCTTCTTCCTGAGAGAGCATGACTGCCCGGATGGCTTTTTCTGTGAACAGTTCAAACATAATTGGTTCTCCTACCACGCCGTTTGTAGCGATAAACGAGACAACTGATAGAGCAAGAGGCAGTGGTGAGAAACGCTGTAATCTGGCATCTTCAGTTGTGATGAAGCAAATGAGCTATGAACACGGGGTTCGGCTCCCCAGTAGACCGTATGTACTTTTATGTATTGATACTGTATCGCTGGCAAGGTGGCGATCGCAGTAGGGAAAGCCGTATGAGGTGGACGGTCGGTGGAGGAAGGGTGCAGGGAGGGAAGTTTTGAGTTAAGAGTTTTGAGTTAGGAGTTGATTGAGCGGTCAGCTATCAGCTTTTGCCCTTTATCCCCTTACCCCCCTCTCTCCTTTCTCATTACATGGCATTACAACCCGCGTTATCGCCCCCAATGCGGCGGGTAGAATAGACTGCCAAACAGTACAGGATAGGAATCCTGCCCATGACGTATCCCTCCCAGTCGTTGCCCGAATCACTGACTGTCGCTTTACAGCTTCATCGTAGTGGACGCGTTGCCGAAGCTGAATCTGTCTACCGCCAGAGGCTCGAGCATCAGCCACATGACGTAGACGCGCTGAACTTACTAGGTGCGCTGGTGTACCAACAGCATCGGTTTGAGGAGGCGATTGCCTGTTTTGAGCGAGTTTTAACCTTACAACCAGAGAATCCTGATGCATATAACAGTCTGGGCATTGCGCTGAAGGGGCAGGGCAAGCTAGATGAAGCAGTGGCTCACTATCAGCAAGCGTTGTCACGGCAACCTGCTCATGTGGAAGCGCTGAATAATTTGGGCAACGCGCTGAAAGATCTGGGCGATCTGGAGGGTGCGATCGCGGCGTATCAACAGGCCCTTGATCTGCGACCCACGTATCCCGAAGCGCACAACAACCTGGGCACCGCGCTGAAGGATCAGGGGATGCTGGAGGAGGCGATCGCTCACTACCAGGAAGCCCTTCGGCTCAAACCTAACTATGCGGAGGCCCATCACAATCTGGGGGTTGTCCTTCAGCATCAGGGAACGCTAGACGGAGCCATTCACAACTATCAGCAGGCGATCGCGCTCAAGCCCCACTACTCCGAAGCCCATTTTCACTGGGGCAGTACGCTGCAACAGCAGGGCAATTTGGAGGCCGCGATCGCTCAGTATCGACAAGCGATCGCGCTAAAGCCAACCTATGCCGAAGCGCATCACGGCCTAGCAAACGTCCTCCAGCTACAGGGCAAACTCGATGAAGCGATCGTCGTCTACCACGATGTCCTTGTCTTGCGGAAAAACTATGCCGAAGCGCACAACAACCTGGGCAATGCGCTCCAGGAGCTAGGAAGGCGAGAAGAGGCAATCGCCCATTACGAGCGTGCCCTTGTTTTGCGATCGTCCTTTGCCGAAGCACACAGTAATCTGGGTTCTGTGCTGAAAGACCTGAAGCAGTTTGAGCAGGCGATCGCGCATTTTCAGCAGGCGCTTGCCATTCGACCCGACTATGCCGAAGTTCACAACAATCTAGGCAACGCGTATCAGGATCAGGGCAATTTGGAAGCCGCGATCGACTGTTACCGCAAAGCCGTAGCAATTAATCCCAACTTTGCCGAAATTCGGAGCAATCTCGGTAATTTACTTCAGCAGAACGGTGAGTTTGCGGAAGCGTTTGAGCAGTTTGAAGCCGCGATCGCCGTGCAGCCAGATTACACCGGGGCCTACAACAACCTCGGCATCGCTCGCCGTAATCACGGTGACATCGAAGCAGCCTTCGCGGCTTACAACCAGGCGCTGACCCTTGACCCAGACTTTGTAGAAGCGAAATGGAACAAAGCGCTGACTCAACTGTTTACAGGCGATCTGGCACAGGGCTTTGCGGGTTACGAATGGCGCTTCCAATGGAGCAAGTTTCAAGAGCAAAACCCACCACGATCGTTCCCTCAACCCTGCTGGGACGGTTCTCCCCTAAACGGTAAAGCCATTCTCCTCTATACCGAGCAGGGCTTGGGCGACACAATCCAGTTCATTCGCTACGCCGCGATCGTCGTCCAGTGGGGTGGAAATGTCCTTGTTGAATGCCAAACTGCCTTAGTGAATCTCCTTCAAAACGTTGCAGGCATTCAACAAATCATCCCCTACGGCAATCCTCTCCCCGCTTTTGATGTTCACGCGCCCCTCATGAGCCTGCCTCACCTCCTCGGCACCACCCTCGACACCATTCCCGCCGCTATCCCCTACCTCCAAGCCCCGGCTTCCCCTGCGCCCCCGCTTCCCCCATCCCCACTCCCCACTCCCCACTCCCCGCTCCCTTTTAAAGTCGGCCTCATTTGGAGCGGCAACCCCCACAACCCCTACAATCGCAGCCGTGCTTGTCCATTAGCATTACTCCTCTCTCTGGCAGCTTTACCCAATATCACACTCTACAGCTTGCAGAAGGAACTTTCAGCCGCAGAACAGCAACAGCTAGCTGACTGCCCTCATATACACAACTTGCAGGAACACCTGCACGATTTTGTCGATACGGCTGGCCTCATCCATCAGCTTGATCTAGTTATTGCTGTAGATACCGCTGTAGCGCATCTTGCAGGCGCGTTGGGTAAACCCGTTTGGCTGCTGCTCCCCTTCGCCCCTGACTGGCGCTGGATGCAAGCACGCAACGATAGCCCCTGGTATTCCACGATGCGTCTGTTTCGGCAACCAGCGTATGGCGATTGGGGCAGTGTGATACAAGCAGTGGAAAAAGCGCTAATAGGCAGAACAACGGACAACCGCAGAGACGCGGAGGCGCGGAGACAATCAACAGAATCTTTTGGAGAAGCAGGCTACGGTGGTCAGAAGGCAGAAGGCAAAAGGCAGAAGGCAGGAGGCAATCAAAACGCCCTTTACACCTCACACCTCACATCTCACACCTCTCTTCCAACTCAACACTCAGAACTCAAAACTCAAGACTTAAAACTTAAAACTCACCCCCTCCACTCCCTCCTCAAAAAGGCCGTCCGTCATCACCAGGCAGGAAACTACCGCGAGGCGGAACAGGTGTGTCGTCAAATTTTGCAGCAGCAGGAAGACCACTCGGATGCATGGCACTTGTTGGGCATGGTGGCGCATCAGGAGCGTCGGTTTGAGGAGGCGATCGCGGCGTACCGTCAGGTACTGGTCACAGCCCCCGATAACTACGACACGTACAATAATCTAGCCGTAGCGCTTCAAGAACTGGGACAGATTGATGAGGCGATCGCACACTACGAAAAAGCGATCGCCCTTAAGCCTGACTATGCCGATGCTCATAACAATTTTGCCAATGCGTTACGCCATAAAGAGCTTACGGAAGAGGCGATCGTGCACTACCAGCAGGCGATCGCGTTTCGACCTCACTACGCGGATGCTCACAATAATCTTGGTCTGATCTACTTTGCAGAGGGCGCTTTTGAACTGGCAGCGACGTGCTACCGTCAGGCGATCACCGTGAAGCCAGACTTTCCTCAGGCGCACAACCATTTGGGTAATGCACTGAAGGAACTGGGCGATTTTGATACGGCCATCGCGCACTACGAACGGGCGATCGCGCTGAAGCCAGACTACGCCAAAGCCTTCAATAATTGGGGCAATATTTTTCGCGATCGAGGTGCGCTGCAAGAGGCGGTGCAGTATTACAACCAGGCAACCACGATCGAGCCAGCTTTCGCCGAAGCCCACTGGAACAAAGCACTCACGCTGTTGCTCAACGGGGAATTGCAGGCGGGATTTGCTGAATACGAATGGCGCTGGCAGGTCAAGCTGCCCACCTTTCAGCCCATGCGCCCCCTATCACAACCTTGCTGGGACGGTTCCCCTTTGGCAGGTAAAACCATCTTTCTCCACGCCGAGCAGGGCATGGGCGACATGATCCAGTTCGTGCGCTATGTGCCGCTCGTCGCTCAACGCGGTGGACGCATCGTGTTGGAATGCCACGGGCCCTTGGTAAACCTGTTCAAACAGCTTCCCAGTGTACACGCGATCGTCTCCTACGGCAGCACACCCCCTCCCTTCGATGTCCACGCTCCCCTGATGAGCCTCCCCCATATCCTCGGTACAACCCTGGACACCATTCCCGCCAACATTCCCTACCTTCAACTCCCGGCCTCCCCTGCCCTCCCGCTTCCCTTGCCTCCCCCATCCCCACACCCCACACCCCACACCCCACACCCCACACCCCACACCCCACACCCTTTCAAAATCGGCCTTGTCTGGAGCGGTAACCCACAAAATCCCTACAACCGCACTCGCGCTTGCCCACTAGATCACCTGCTGGCGCTGGCGGAGATTCCTGGTATCACCCTCTACAGTTTGCAGAAAGACTTGTCTGAGAGCGATCGAGACTTGTTGCAAGCCCATCCCCATTTGGAAGATTTGCGAGAACACCTGCACGACTTCGTGGATACAGCGGTGCTGATCCATCAGCTTGATTTAGTCATTGCCGTGGATACATCGGTTGCTCATCTCGCAGGCGCGTTAGGCAAACCCATCTGGCTGCTGCTCCCCTTCGCCCCCGATTGGCGCTGGATGTTGGGACGCGAGGATAGCCCCTGGTATTCCACCATGCATTTGTTTCGGCAACCCGCGTATGGCGATTGGGGGAGTGTTATACAGTCAGTAAAAAAGGCGTTAACAGACAAAGTTGGGGGCAACCGCAGAGGCGTGGAGGCGCAGAGGCAAACAATCAACAGCCAACAGTCAACGATCAACAGTCAGAAGCAAACTAACTCAAAACTCAGAACTCAAAACTCAAAACTTTCACCCCACACCCCACACCCCACACCCCACATCCTTTCCCTTGCTCTCCACCATTACCACGACGGTAACTTTGCCGAAGCGGAACGGTTATGTCGTCAAGTGTTGCAGCAAGAACCCGATCGCCTCGAAGCATTGCAAATTCTGAGTGTGTCACTGTGCTGCATGGGGCAAGCGATCGCGGCAATCCCCTACCTTCAGCAGGTCGTGCATTTACAACCGGATGCTGCCGAAGCGTGGAGCAATCTGGGAACGGCACTGCGAGAACAGGGTCGAACGGAGAAGGCGATCGCCCATTTCAACCGTGCGATCGTGCTCCAACCCACTTATGCCGACGCTCATTACAATCTGGCGCTGGTGCTTCAGGAGCACGATCGGCTGGAAGATGCCCTCTTTCACAGCCAACAGGTGCTTGCGCTCAAACCAGACTTTGCAGATGCCTACTACAATCACGGCTTTCTTTTGCGTCGGTTGGGACGATTGGAGGAGGCGATCGCCCACTACCGTAATGCCATTCAGCTTGCCCCTGATTCAGCCGGAGCGCACAAAAACCTCGGCCACGCCCTGTTGCTTACAGGCGATTTGCCACAGGGCTTTCAAGAATATGAGTGGCGGTGGCGGCAACCTGGTTGGGCAGCGCGATCGTATTCACAACCGTTGTGGAATGGCTCGCCCCTCGACGGCAAGACCATTCTCCTGCATGCAGAGCAAGGGTTGGGCGATACCATTCAGTTCATTCGCTATGCTCCCTTAGTGAAACAGTTGGGGGCGCGCGTCATCGTTGAGTGCCAGTCTGAATTATTGACGCTCCTAGAATCGGCAACCGATATTGATCAGTTGCTTGCTCAAGGTGCACCTGTCCCCGCTTTTGATGTTCACGCCCCGTTGCTCAGTCTGCCACATCTGTTGGGCACGACGTTGGAGACGATTCCCGCCCATATTCCTTACCTGCAACCGCCTCAAACGCTGCTTTCTCCTCTCCCTTCTCCCCTCTCCCCTCTCCCCTCTCTCAAAGTCGGCATTGTGTGGACAGGCAACCCGGATCATAAAAACAACCGCTACCGATCGTTCGCGATCAATCAATTTCTTGCCGTATGCCAATTACCAGAAGTCTCGTTCTACAGCCTTCAAAAGGGAGCAGATGCAGATTTACAAACGCTTTCTACAGTGTCGATTCAAGATGTGGGGCAGCATCTGCACGACTTTAATGACACGGCAGCGGCGATCGCTCAACTCGACTTGGTGATTACGATGGATACGGCTGTAGCCCATCTTGCAGGCGCGTTAGGCAAACCCGTTTGGCTGCTGCTCTCCTTTGCTCCCGACTGGCGCTGGCTGCTAGAGCGCGAAGATAGTCCCTGGTATCCCACCATGCGTTTGTTTCGGCAACGTCAACGCGGGCATTGGCAAGGCGTGTTTGAGCAAGTCGCAGCAGCGTTATGGCAATGGACAGAGACTGGCAAGCGCAATAGACACCGAAAGTAAGAGGATGTCTGAGAAGTGTCAGAGACGCTGCCTTCGCCCCCTCAATCCCCCAATTCTGGAGGACTTCCACCTCAGAACCCCTCAAATTTGGGGGGCAGGGGGGCGGTTCGGGTAGGCATTCATACCTTTTAAGACATCCTCTAACAACCCGTTACAAATAACCAGCAATCTCTGCACTTAATCGGCAATTTTTTCTAGCAGAATTTCATTGCCTTGATGCAAGCGTTTTAGCTTGTCACTAAAAACATTTGTGAAGGCATTGAGCGCGCTCTTCAATTGAACTTGAACACTGCTAGAAGCTGTATTTACGCCATCGCTTGTAATCACAAACATGCCACCAACGGCTAACAAACTCCAACTTAAAACAGCTACTTCTAACAGTTCACTGGCAGTCGCTATGCCGCTGATTGCGATTAATTGGTAGCGATGATACGGTTGCGATCGCAGAACATCGCGGGGCGTACCAGTAATTTTATGTACTTTCTCAGGAACACCTGCGCGGTCAATATTTGCCTTAAACTGCTCCAAAAGGACTTGCTCATTAGCTGATGCTTCAGCATGATCGACGTAGGCCAAAGCTGCCGTTTGGTGAAGCAAGATGTTGTCTAGTAGCCAGCAAGCAAGGCGACCATCCTGGCTACCAATGATGAGTACCTTTAAATGCTCAAGGGCTTGTAATGGCTGGAGGTATGTTGTCAAAACTTGTAGATCAACCTCTATAAAGCTACTAGAAAATTGATAGCCTTTGGTCAGCAATTGATACTGATAAATAGCTTTCGTAAGCGCTCCAATCGCTTCAAAAAAGTCTGGTTGTAACGCGGTTGCTTGTCGAAAGAATGCAATCGCTGGCTCATAGTGTTGTTGTTTAGAAAGCACGGTACCCACGTTAAAGTGAACTCTGGCAAGATCCGCCTCAGAAAATGCAGGCTTGAGCGCGATCGCCTTTTGAAAATAGATTCCTGCTTGCTCTAGATCACCCTGCTTGTGAAGCGCTGAACCAAAATTGTTGTAAGCTGCCGCCAAAATATTTTTCGCACTGTCACGCATAGCAGGTTCCGCTGACATACCCACTTCATAGAGTGCGATCGCTTCGAGGTAGCATTCTTGAGAAAGATAGTCGTTCGCTAGCTGTTGCCAGTTCAAAATAGCGGCAAAGTCAGCTGTTAAAGGAAATTTTCTAAATTTTTCTATAAGGTAGCTAAAGTGGTCTTGCTCTAGCTTTCGACGCAGGAGGTGAAGCGCTTTGTCCTCAGATGGAGTGTCATCTTGAACCTGCTCAGGGGCTGTTTGAAACTTCTTAAGTTGACGATCGAAGTTGTTACCGGGGTAGCGAATATACTCAACGGTTTCAATCTCAACCTTAAGCACCTTAAAGAACTTCGCTAGCCACAAATCATAGGAAACATCCTCACACCCACCAATTTGTTTATAAACAGGTGCTTCAGGAAAGCCTTCAATAAATTCGTGGCAATCCCGACGAATGCACAGATTGAGCGCCAGCGTATTTTCGATCGCAGCTTTCCAGTAGGGATGCAGCGTATCTTGCATCTTGACACCCGTTCGCACAACCCCAATAGGGTGCGGAGGTAACGTGAGTGGATACGTTTTTTCACCAACTGTAATTTCAACTCGCTTCAGCGCTGGCTCACTAGGGGCAGGATGATGGTCAAGCAACAGAAAACAAAGATAGATATGTTCTTGGAAGATGAGGTCATCTCCATCGCAGAAAAAGAGAATATCGCCTTTTGCAATCTTCGCACCTGTATTTCTTGCAGGACCAATACCGAGGCTTCTAAAGTGTTTAATCACTTTAAAGTAAGGCCTGTTCTGCCCAAACTCTTCCAGCAATGTCGGTGTACGATCGGTCGAAGCCTCATCCACAACAATCAGTTCAGACATGACTGAATGATCGCCATGATAGTGTGCATGAAAAAAGGCAATGCTGGCATCAATACTGTCTAACGTGCGAATGATTTCATCCTCTTTATTCAGCACCGGGACAATGACCGAAAACGATGTGATCATACCTTTAATCTCGTTGCTCAACGATGCTGAAGGTCTAGCTTAATAATGTTGTGGCAACCCAATTTGCATGACTTGAATAAACTCGCCGCTGCCAATATGAGTTTGCCCCACGGGTACCACCGCTAACCCACTAGCACCCGCCAAATTGATCAAGTTGCCTGAACTATGGTTACCGTCAGCCAGCCTAAATTCGTACAATCCATCTACCAAGTGGAGATGTCCCCAGAGGTACGATTCCCGCGTGCCGTCCGATCGCAAAGCAACGCGTGTGGTCGCCCTGACAAACCTTGGTTTCCAGGCCGCCTCAGGCAAACCCGACAGCTTGCGTAAGGCTGGCTCCACAAACCGCCAGAACGTGACTAGAGCGGAGACAGGGTTGCCGGGGAGACCAAAGTAGAGAGTGTGTTTGGGGTGTGGGGTGTGGGGTGTGGAGTATGGGGTGGGTTGCTGTCCCTCTGCTTCCTCTGCTCCCCCTGCTTCCTGCTCAAACGTCGCCACCGTCAAGGGCTTTCCGGGCTTCACAGCTACAGAGCGAATGTGAATATCACCACCCAAGGCTGCAAGGATGTCTTCCACGTAGTCGTAATCTCCAACCGAGACACCACCCGACGACAGCACGATGTCAGCCTGTGCGATCGCGGCGGCGATCGCGACCTTCAATGCCTCCGGATCGTCCACCACCACTCCTAGCCGCACGGGAATTGCGCCTGCCTGCGCCACCAAGCTTGCCAACGCATATTGATTCGAGTCCACAATTTCACCGGGTTGCAGCGGTTGATCAATGCTGACCAGTTCATCTCCGGTGGATAAAATTGCCACACGTGGTTGGCGGTACACAGTGACCTGCGCGCACTGAGCTGCTGCCAGTACAGCGATTTCAGGAGCTTGGAGCTGTAATCCAGACGGCAAAAGAGGAGTGCCTGCTTGATAAAATGCTGCCCGCTGACGCACGAAGGCTTGGGGTTTTGGAGCAGCAAGTACCGTCACAGTATCCCCTTCACGCTGCGTGTTTTCTTGAATGACGATCGTATCTGCCCCTTGGGGCATCACTGAACCCGTGAGAATGCGTGCCGCTTGCCCTGCCCCAACCACATGCTTTGGCTGATAACCTGCTGGAATCGTCTCTACAATGTCTAATTGCACCGGAGACTCTGCTGAGCACACTTGCACATCCGTGTAGCGAACGGCATAGCCATCCATTGCTGAGTTATCCCAATGCGGAAAGTCTAATGCACTCGTCACCGCACCTGCCAGCACTCGACCCGACGCCTCCATGAGGTTGCGTCTCTCGTTGTCGCGTTCGGCATCCAACGGCTGCACAAGTCCTAGAATGATAGTCTCTGCTTGTTCAACTGAAAGCATAGGGAATGGGGCGTTAAGGAACGTCTTGAGTTGATTGAGCGGTAGGATTCAGCGATTGGCTAACCACAAAGGGCAACAGGCTACAGCGATCAGCCGATTGCCTCTAAAAACTGTTCTGGTATGCCTATAGAACTTTACAACCAAAACCCGCCTTCCCTCTATTCGACTCCCTCTGCTTCCCTGGATTCCCTCTTCGCCATGCCATCCGTCTCCGTTTCGCTTCTTCTTTCGGCTGAAATGTCGTGGTCAGCACACTCCATTTGGGTGTATACGCTATTGTGTAAGGGTGTAGCTGCTTTAGTGGCTAAACTATTCAGACTGCGGTTGTACATCAGCTATACAAAAAGAATTTGCAGGTAAGGTCTTTCTTCTTGAGGTGTTTATGGTTAACCCACAATTTCACTCCTCCTTTGGAAATGCTTCTCAGTCAGGAGAAATACCCCAAGAGCTGCTAAATCGCCTTCCCGTTGATTCTGAAATTTGGCACAATCTAAAGCGGGCGATTGCCGCTAGTTCTGGATTTAAGCGTTGGCAGTTAGAACGCAATACAGACGGACGCTTAAGTGGGCTAAATCTGGATCATTTGGTACGCTACTACCTGCGTGAAACGCTGGAAACGCTCGCCTACTAGAGCGAGTGCGTTTCCTGGCTACAGCTGATCAAACACGCCCAAGATTTTACGAATACCGCTTTCGAGTTCGCTGAGCTTAGTCGCCGTATCCACCAAGCGATCGCCTTCCACCTCCACTTCCTGTGTGGGGTATTTTTGGATCGCCTCAATCAGCGAGATTTTGCTGTCATCGCTGGCCGAGAGGACGAGTGCCGACCGCAACGCCTGACGATTGGCGGTGTTAGTAGAGGTGTGGATCGTGCTGCCAACTTCGTCTAGCACACGCTCTCCTACAGCATTGTTTAACGCTCGATCAACGACAACGGCGCTAACGGTGACCTGCTTGGTCAACGCATCTCGTATTTCCTCTGGTTTCTTGTTTGCCAGCTTCATGTAGGCTGCTAAGGTAGGCGATGGTTCGCCCGTTTCGGCAAAGCTTGAAAGCTCAGCGACAGAGATAGACTCTTGAAAAATGCCGTACTTTAAGACCACTTTCTCTGCGGCTTGCCCAACCGTACTGTACAAGGTTGCACCCACGCTGGCGGTGAGCAGTAGGCAACTGTGAAGCAATAAACGTGAAAAGCGCATAGGTCGATTACAAGAAACAACTAGCTAATTGAATTTGACGAGATTAAACGATATTCGTTTCCTTCAAGTGACTCATCTAACACGAGGCATACCTGTTCGTTTGAAGCGATCGACTGGCACGAAACCGCAAGACGCTGGATCGCCATAGATACCCTGATCATGTAGATGTTTGTCAAATTTGGAACTTCCCTCTCCCAACCTTTGTCACGGTCTTACAATGATCACGGCTCTACATGGTTGGTGTGATAGTGCTCCTGTAGTCTGTTTTGCCACAACGTTGCGCTGGCCGTTAAGCAGGCACACGGTGACATGCAAACGATCGCGTTCTTAGATAGTTTAGTTGCGCGATCGCAACATCAATAGATCTCTTACAGTTAGAACCCGTTGAGTTGCAGCGAGGAGAACCATCAGGAACCATCAAGACAGAACAAATGCAACCAAGACGGCCTGATGATGCCTACTACAATAGCTCAAACT
>JAHHIE010000105.1 GCA_019358945.1 Stenomitos rutilans HA7619-LM2
GCTCAAGAGATAGGGAATAGTTAAAACTTAGTAAGGCTCAGTAGCTCAGTTGGTTAGAGCAGGGGACTCATAAGCCCAAGGTCACAGGTTCAAATCCCGTCTGAGCCATATTTTCCATGACAACTAAATCCCCGTATCCTTGAATTCATAAGGGATGCGGGGATTTTAACTTTTGTTAACCATCCCTAACCATCCCCAACCATCCCTAATACACCTCCTTTTTTTAGGCTAATTTTTAGGTCAGAGCATGGAAGGCATTGAAGGAAGAATCAAACAGGCTAATGGACGACTCAAATCGGCAAAGGTTGGAATAACGATTGAGACAAGGGGCGGTCGCCTAGTTCTGCGTGGTACCTTGCCCCCGCGACTTGGCAGTAGCATTCAAGTTCCCCATCAACAGAGATTGACACTGGGCTACCATGCGAACCCCGCTGGATTGAAATTAGCGGAGTTTGAAGCTAGAAAAATTGGTGCTCTGCTTGATTGTGGTGAGTTTGATTGGAGCATGTATGTCAAATTGAACGGGGAAAATGACATACAGACGGTGGGTAACTGGGTAGCCAAATATGAAAGAGACTATTTCACCCGGAAGCGCAGAACTCCACAAACCGAGACGACTTGGAACGATGATTACATGAAAGTGTTCTCTGAACTGCCCTCCGAGAAGCTGCTGACAGTTCAACTGTTAATAGAAGCGATTGAGGCTAAAACGCCTGACACACGCACGCGAAGACGATTTGTAGATGTCTGCACTCGCTTTGCAAAATTTGCCGGGATTGAAGCCAATTTTCAAGGATTGAAGGGAACGTACTCCAGTGACTCGGTTGTTCGAGATGTCCCTTGCGATCGCCAAATTGTTGAATGCTTAAAGCAAATCCCTAACCGTTCATGGCGATGGGCTTACGGAATGATGGCAACGTATGGGCTGCGAAACCATGAGCTTTTTCACCTGGATTGCTCCAAGCTGCCGCTGCTGGTGGTGAAGGATGGAACGAAGACGGGCTACCACCGCGTCCATCCTTTTTACCCAGAATGGGTTGAGCAGTGGGAGTTGG
This sequence comes from Stenomitos rutilans HA7619-LM2, assembly GCA_019358945.1. GTDB lineage: Bacteria > Cyanobacteriota > Cyanobacteriia > Leptolyngbyales > Leptolyngbyaceae > Stenomitos > Stenomitos rutilans. The sequence continues at coordinate 1,056 of JAHHIE010000105.1, forward strand.
CAAACGTCCAGGTACCCAACTGCACTGGGAAAAACAATTCAGACTTGGGAAACAGAGTGACCCATGCTCTGAAGCGGTATGCAATACCGTTCCATCCCTACGACTTAAGACATGCTTGGGCTGTTCGCACGATTGCCTTTAGAGTGCCTACCACTTTGGCAGCCAGAATGATGGGGCACTCCGTTGATGTGCATGAACGTATTTACCAGCAATGGATTACCGAGGACTTTGAGACACAGGTGATTCAGAAGCTGCTGACGGGCGATCGCCCGTCAGCTCCACTTTGAGACATCTCATCCCTTCATCTCTGGTGGAGTTTCCAACGCTTGCTCGCAGCGCTTCAGGTGCCAGCGATAGGTAGGGCGTGCTGCCTGGGGACGGGCGATATTGCGCCAATGTTGTCCCTGCTTTAGCAGTCCCTCATCTCTCAAGTTCCAGAGATGCTTAGCACCAACGCCGAGGCGATCGCAGGCTACCCCTGTTTTTACCCAGTCTGATTTAGCCATTCCTCTCCTCCGCTCGCTGCAACATCTTCACATCAGCCCACTCGCAACACGCTGGTTCTAGCTGCCTCCTGGATTGCCCTTGCCCACTTTCTTCAACACGCAGACATCACTGAGGGGAAAAACACTCGTGCGTCCCGTCGTTTGCTGTCGCACTTTCACCCGTTGCCCATCTTTGAGCAGCTCCAACACTTTGGACGGCTGGATGAGTTCATCGAACAGTGTGGCCGTGAGCAGGTCGAGCGGAATCTCTGGAGCCTGCTTGTCACTTGGCCTCACTTCGCGCCAGGGCAACTTATCAGAACCGCTGCGAAGCCATCTAGCATTGGCTTTAGCGACGATGATGTCACCCACTTCAGGGGTGGTCACGGCCTCAAATGTTAACGGATGTAACAACTGATCAACTGATCGCTCACTTTTCAAAACTTTTTCAGTTTTAAAGTCAGCGTTTTGAGTGATCAGTTGATCAGTTGGGGGTGAAACCGTTACTTCATCGGCCATAGACAACTGATCACTCGTTTTTTGGGGAGTGATCAGTTGATCAGTTGTTACATCCCTTAACAATCCACTGGTGAAGTAGGTGTATTGCTTCTGTCCCGGCAGTCTTGAGCGTTTCACTAGCCCTTTGGCCCACAGTTCATAGAGCGATCGACGGGTGGTGTCGTAGGCTAGTCCGAGAAACTCGGACACTTCTTGAGCGGTGAAGGGGGTACCAGGGCGATCGCCCTCGTTCAGCCAAAGTTGAATCCGCTTCTCATTGGTGGCAGCGGTATCACTTTGGTCAGCACTATCGGGGCCGTAGTCCTCACCCTCATAGGCAAAGGTGAAGGCTTCATCATCAAAGCGGAAACGGTAGCGCCCTGGCGGACGGCCTAAGCGGGTCTTCTGCACGCGCAGCAAGCGATCGTTGAGTTGCTCTCCCTTGCTTAGGCCCCACACCTCAGAAACCGAGTTGTAGATGGCTCTCGTCCCGCGACTATTGCCCTCAGCATTGCTGTGGTGAATGATGATGACCGTGCAGCCGTAGGTATTGCCCAAGCGAGCCAGCTCCAACAACGGGCGAGCGTACTCGGTATCGTTCTCACTGAACACGCAGCTCCGGTTGATGCTGGTGAGGGAGTCTACAATCAGCAGCTCCGGGCGGGTCTCTTTGACGAAGGTTTCGAGTCGGGCCATCGCTTCAATCTGCCAGTCAGAAAGAATGAATAGCGGGGCCTCGTCGTCAATGCCGCGAATGTCGATGCGCTCATGCGTGACCAACGTGGGTTCATCGGTCTGTACCAATAGCACCTTCCCTTGTTTCACGGGGTAGCCGTTCCAGGGCTTGCCTGTGAGGATGCACTCCATCAACTCGTAGCTGAACAGCGTTTTGCCCACACCACCGTCGGCATGGAGAAGGAGCATGGTGCCAGTGGGTATCCAACCTTTGACCAACCAAGCGATTTCCGCTTCGTGCATGGCTCTGAACTCCTTCGGTGTGAGTGGTTTGACGGCACATTGATTGACTAGTGCTTTGCTGTAGGCTTCGGTGAGCTGTGGCACGGGCCGTTTGTAGCGACGGGCTAACCCTTGCAGCTTCCAGGCGCGCAAGCCGGCGTCATCAATTTGGTCGATCTTGCGATAGCGGCTGAGCATCTCGTTGAACTGGTCAACGTCCAGATCCACGTTCAGCTTCTTTTCGACCAGCTTCTTACCCAGGTCTTCGAGGGTTTCGAGTGGTACACCCGTCCAACGGGCAATTTGGGGTAGTTCTAGCTCTGGGGCACCTGTTACAGTAGCGTCATAGACTTCCTGCAACAATTGGTTCAGGGCGTTGCGTTTGATGTCGGTCGTCATTTGTTTGTTCCTAAAGGGCATAACTAAGCGGGGTTTCCAAACCCGCGACATAAAAAGGGGCTGACTAACTGGGCAAAGTTGGTCAGCCCTTCTGTTTGGGTGGCTTCAGTCGTCTTTTTGCTGCTGCAACCCTTTGAACATGGCTCGCAGTCGGTGGAGCCGTTGCTCTGCTGCTAGCACCTCGCTATCGCTCACTAGGTTGGGGTTGAGCTGGTGCAAGCGACGGCAAAAGGCGAGATGGTCAACGGCGATCGCGGTGACTTCGTAGGTCAGGTTGGTGAGGGACTGGGTGATGCGATCGCTCATCCTTCCGCCATCCTCCGAATCACATCGAGAGTCGCTTTACAATCGCCCAAGGCTGAGTGGTCGCCACCGGGGAGACGTTGCCATTTGTAGTTGCCGTGATAGTCATTCCACTCACCCACCCACTGGCTGTACCAGTGCATCGCGCAGTGGATGGAGCCGCCGTTGGTGAAGAGGCGGCATTGTCGTCGATCGCTCGTGGGAAAGGCTAACCAAATACCGTAGGGACGGGCAGATTGCCGCAGCAGTTTCAAATCAAATTCAGCATTGTAGATGACGAATTCGCGGTTTCTGACGACTTGCAGCAGTGGTGTAAGGTGCATGTGAAAACCGCCAGCGCCCTCTACATGGGCGTTCGTGATGCCGTGAATGGCGATCGCCCCCGGCTCGATTGCAACTGTTGGCTCAATCAGGCTGTCAAAGAGGGTTTTACCCTCATGGTCGATCACGGCAATTTGACAAATCTCGGCATCGTTACCCAAGCCGGTCGTCTCAGTGTCAAGAATGCACCAGTTGTCACGACTGAGTAAGTCTTGTGCCCATTGCGAGGCAACTTGACGATCGCTCATGGTTCCTCCCCCTGCTTTGCGAGTGCGGCAATGAGAGCATCAGCTTGCTTGACCGCGATGTGCGCGATCTGGTTTTCAGCGTCGTCCCCTCGACAGTCCAACCCCATAGAAGCAAGCAATCCCTGCATTGCCATTGCTGCGAAGAGTTCACGCTTGGTCAAACCTGCGTGCATCGGGTCAAGTTGATAGACCGGGAAAGCTAAAGCGTCATTCATGCCGCAGCCTCACGTTTTTCGATCGCATCAACGGTGAAGAATTGTTCACTGCCATAGACGCGGTAGAGCCAGCATTCTTCATCGGGGTTGTACCAGCGCTGGACAATTTTGGTGTCGTAGGTGCGTCCGTGCCAGAAGAGGGTGACGCACTCGTATAGCTCGAAGTGGGGTTGTGAGAGATGGATGCGGGGTTCGAGTCGCATGGGTTAGAATCCTCCTGTTAGTACAAAAGTTTTACCAATGACGGACGGGCATCCCTAGTGAGTAGGGGTGCCCTCTTTTTGTGGGTTGTAGACGGGGTTTGAGGGACTAGGGACGAGAGAGTGCGCGATCGCTTCCATCAGTAAGTCTTTCTCTTGGCGCGTCAGGTACTCCACCAGCGGGTAAATGCTCTCTAAGGGGTGAACCACGTCGTTTGACCAGTCCCATTCATCGGCTGCCGCTAAATAAGCAATGAGTTCTCTACGTGTGCCTAGTGAAAGCCTTTCCAGCTTTGCTCCGTACTGATAAACCAGTTGGTTGATCGCGTCGTTCTGTACCCAATAGGTGATGGGTTTCACCATAAACTACCCTCCTGGAAGGTTGAGTGTGATGGCGGTTTGGTCAATCGCCCGGATGGACGGATGATTAGTGAACAGCACGGGGATGGCTGGAAACTAACCCCGTGCTGGTGTCGTTCAACTGCAATCCGGTAATTGATTGCCTAATTGATGTTAGGTAATTGATTTCCGGTTGTCAATTACCTAAGATGATAGAGACAACTTCGGAACCACAGAAAGGAAGACCAGGTTTGAAGGCTCTGCGTGAGGCTATTGAACTAACTCAGGCTGAATTGGCTCACGCGGTCAACTCAACTGAAAAGACTGTACGGAACTGGGAAAACGCCAACGCTATTCCCAGTTTTGATAAAGCAGTCCTGCTCGCCAAAGTGCTTGGTGTTTCTCTAAAGCAGCTTGCAATCGAGTTTGGTTGCGATGTCAAAGGTCTTGAAGACGAAGGAGGTAGCTAAAACTCAAAACTAAGCAGTGCGCCTTGAGGAAGTGGTGACACACAACCCCAAGACGACTTCCCCCAGTCCAAACACTCTTGAACCAGGAGCAATCCAATCATGTCAAACTTTCAACGCTTGGCGATCGCCACGATCGCCGCGATTCTAGGGGCACAACTACCAGGTTTAATCACGGCCCCATCTCCTGCGCTCAGTGAAGGTACCTGCGTCTATCATTGGGGCGATCTGAACCGAGCTGCCGAACAAGCCGGGGCGAGTGTCTATCGAGATCTACACGGCTATGGCGAAGCCTACCGACAAGCTGACGCTGCTAGCACTTCAGTTGCAACTACTAATCAGGCTGCGGCTGGTGCGTATAGCGCTGATGGCTATGCAGCAAATGCAGCAGCATGGGGGGCAAACTGATGAAGTCAACCCTGAAAGACCTCAAATTAATGCTCGTCCACATCTATGAGTACGTCATCGAGGGCAAACAGCATAGCGCTGTGCTCAAGCCGATTGATGCGGCCAATGGGGTCATCCTGGAGGAGACGTTCGACGGTTCGGGCATCATGCGTGGGCTGCTCGTCAGTGGTGGTACTGTCTACATCCCGCTGGAAGGCATCACCAACTACTTTCAATCGTGGTGGAAGCTGTTCTCTGAAGATGGCAGAGGTGGGCGGAAACTCATCTATACGGACGATGAGGACCGTGTGGGCGATCAAGCTTCGCGCGAGGTTGGCAAACGGGGCTGTTGGGATGATGACGGTTGCTACACCAAAGCTGAAGAGACTGATCGAGGCTCATCAGATTCACGGCGCAACTATCCGAAAGACAAGCGGCCAGAGCGATACAAAGATGATGGCGAGGATAAGAACTGGTGGGATTGACCTGGTAGCCGTCTGACGATTTTTATCCTCTAGTCAAAGCTTCTTTGCATACTCTTCACCCCTACATCGGTAGGGGTTTTTTGTTGTGGGGAATCTTAATAAAAAGTCCCTCATCGCGGTGGCAAGGGACTTAGTTGCAATTACCTTCAGGATTCCCACAATGGATGCTTTACTCAATCGGATTGTGCAGCTTTGCAAAGGTGACAAGAAAAAAGCGAAAGATCTTGTAGCAGCAGCACAATTAAAACACCCTGGAAACTCTGAATTGTGGTACTTACAGAAAGTCATCTCCGAGTTAGAGCAACAGCAAGCTGAATACTTTCGCAGTCGCAGATCGACACAAGTCTTGATGCCAGCACAAACGCGATCGCCAACAGCACAAAAACAGCGATTGATAGCGATTCTTGGCGCTGAGCAGGCAGAGAGAACTATTAATTACATTGAGCTTTTCAATCCTGGCAAATCAGAGGATTGGTGCATAGAGACGGCTTTAACAGACATGGAAAAAGAACGCCGTCATGCTGTTGAAAAAAGCAAGGTGCTCACTTCCCCTGTGAGTAGAGAAGTGCAAAATAAGCTCTTCGCAATGGTTAATGGTGATAACAGTATGGCTAATCGACTGCTAGACCACACTCGTAAACTAAACTCACATCGAACTGAGCAATGGGTGTGGGAGAAAGTCATTTACGATTTAGAGCGAGATCGCATGTAGCTGTTGCCGTTAACGATTTTTATCCTCTAGTCAAAGCGATCGACCTCTCCCCACTTGGGAATCATAAGAAAAGCCCTCCTATAGCCATCTAGGAGGGCTTTATTGTGTCATCGAAAGCTAATGAAAATAAAGTACATTCTCTTGCTGTCCGTCGCCCTTTATGGTGTCTGGTTTTATGCTCAAGTTTCAAAACCAGCCATCCCAGCCCCACCAGAGAGCGGTGTAGGGCTAGTGTCCGTCAATCTTGGCAATGCGGGACCAGAGCCGATCAGTGTTCACTTAACCAGTGACACCGGGAAAGTGTACAACGTCAGGATTCCCCGTTGCCCTACGTGTCAAACGTTAGCCGTTGAGCCAACAACGCCTCCACCTTGCCCATCGGATACTGCTTACAAAAAATTTGCGCTGAGTCCTGAAACCTATAAGGTGGATGTCTACGACCAAAACGGTTACAAAACCTATTCCAGTGGTCTGAACCTGACAGATGGAAAAGCCTACAAAGGTTGCCTTTTTCGCGTCCGAACCCCTCGAAAGCATCGGGACCTACAAGAAGGCTTGTGAGTGGTTTCTATGAACTCCTCACCCCTACTCCTCACGCTTGAGATAGCGCTGAATGCCCGTCTCCGTCTGCCCCACAGCGACAGCCAACATCTGAAGCAAGCCTTTGATGTCCCTCAAATCATCCTCCATGCCGTCGAGCCTGCGATCGCCCAACTCATGCAACGTCGTGAGGTTAAGTGACAACGCATCGTATTGCCGCATCAAGTGGTTAAAGTCGCGCTGTGCCGCGTATTCCTTCGTCTTCCCTTCTGCGTAAGTATCCAGCTCTGCCTGACGTTGCGCTTTTTGGCGGTCGATCTCTGCCTGCGCTGCTGCTAGCTCCTGACGCTGACGTTCCCTCAACTCGTCCTGACGCTTCAGGTAAAACGTCTTCACTGTCCAGTAAGCAGTGAAACCCCCAGAAGCCAACCCACCCACCGCAGTCATGAAAGCAGCATCGATGTTCATTGCAGCCCATCCGGTTTCGTTGCTTCCTGCATCGCTTCGAGGGCTTTCGCCAGGTCGCTGACTTCTGTGATGCGTGCCCATCCATGTTGAGCGCCCAAACCAGGGTAAGCATCCTCTAACAGGCTTGCCAAGTTGAAAAGTGCGGCGGCAATAGGCTCCAGTTTCGTACTATCGATCCAAAAAGTTGGTTCTGTCATGTTTCCGTTGCTAAATGGATTGCAATCGCACCCTAAACCGACCTATTGAAATTCAAAGCGTGGCATTGCTACCTCACCATCTTTAAAGAGCCTGATAGCCGTAACATCCACAGGTGTTGTGAGGGAGAAGTTCACCACTTTGTTTCCCGATGCCGTGTAGTTTGGAATGCCTGATACTGAAACTAAATTTGTCCAGTTTGTGCCGTCCGTTGTACTTTGCAGTGCCGACCCATTCTGAGATCCTGATGAATCACCATACCCATCCAGAGTGCCACCGCTCAGAGTAACTTGAGTCACTCTGACCAAGTAGGGAAAGGTTGCCATAATCCACGATCCATACACCCCATCTGTCACTCCGCCAGTTGATTGATCGCCGTCCGTCAACCTAGCGTAAGTCGCCTGAAAAAAGCTATTACCACTCCTGAGCGATGATTGCGAGGCTGTGTAAGCGACTCCGGCTGCTGTAGGGGTTGTTGTGGGGGGAGGGTTTGGTTCTGCCTCTCCAAGTGCTTCTAGAATGTCTCCTACCATTGACACGAGCTGAGTATCGGTCGATTGCAGATTTTCTAGGGCTGCATTCATCGCGGCCTGGTCGAGGGCAAACGCCGCGAACTGACTGCCTAAGAGGTTCACATCCTGAGACAGGGCCGAGAGGTTTGCTAGAACTTGAGTAAAGAGCGATGAATAATTGATCGGCTCACTGGAAGGTGTTAGCGTCTCCAACTGCGATTGCACGGCGGCGATCGCAGCCAGTACAGGGCCATTGTCAGCCGTACCACTGCTGTTCACAATGGTTGATTCCACCTGGATGGTGAGCTTCAGACTGAAATCCTTCTGAACTGGCTGATAGACCAACTTATAAGGCAGTTCGGTAGAAGGAATAAACAACTGCTGTAATGGCATCAAGGCCAGTGTGCGGCCCTTCACTTCCCCAAGGCCAGGAACGATTAAGAGTTGCCTTAAATAGCCTAAAAAGGGTTCCCTAACACCCAATCCCGTTAACAGTTCAGCCGTCACAATCAAGCGGTAGTAGGGCTGAAATTCTCCAGTAAGTGTGATCGGGTCAGTCGCTGGATCGACTTCTAGCGTTGCCTCATAGACTGTTGCCCATGTCATACCTTTATGTCCAAAAATCAAAAATGATTGAGATTGGCTTCAAGTTGATCCAAGCGTTCAAACGTATCGAAATCGCGTCCGTCATAGCGCCAAATCTCCACCGAAACATCGTTGAACCAATAGGGGAAACTTAGCTCTAGAAAGTACGTTGGTAGCACTTTGGGAAAGACAACCAACGTTGGAGAATGCAACCGTAACCAGCGTCGTGAACTCTGCACTGCTGCCACAAACTGAGAGGTCGTGCTAGGGGAAAAGGGCAAGATTTGTGCCGCCCATCCGCCTGTTCGCCAGGTCGATCGCGCCGATTGTGATGACACCCCGATGATGAGGACGTGGCTGTGCTCAATCAAGTAGGTGCGTGAGGGTAGGCGATCGTTGACGTTCACATTTTGAGACGCTTGATAGGTTGCACGGGCCACCAAATTCCATTCGAGTGTGTCTCTAAAGTCTGGAAATTGACGGTTCATCGCTCAAGCACAAGCTCTTGCTGCATCGCAAAATCTAAGTTTTCCTCTGCGGCATCAAGTAAATCACACGGCTCGTAGCCTGCCTGAGCCATGAAATCGAAGTAGGTTTCAATGTCGATTTCACGGTCTAAGAACGCTTGCGTCATCTTGGCCCGTTGATAGGTCTGCTGCCACAGCGTTTCAATCTCCTCATCATCCATACCCGGCAGGATGATGAGGGGTGTATCTAGAAGGTCGTTCGCAAGCATCAGACAGGCACCTTTTCCGGTGAGATGCTGACTCGCTTGATGTCAGCCGCTCCAAACAGGGTGATGATCGCATTCTTCACCGCCGTACCACCCGCTAATTCTTCCTCTGCGTCTGAAGTCGCTCCAAAGGGGATGCCAAAGCTATCGCCCGTGTACTTCAAGTAGTACAGCTTCGTCACCTTCGATTGCACATAAGCCGCCGCGCCAGTGCCCCGAAAGGCCGTTGCCTTAGCGGGTCTAAACCCTTGCATCTTTGTAGCGGCGGCCAGGTTCGCGCCCTGAGTGAACAAACGCCCGGTGACAGTGGAGCCGATCTCCTGAGAGGACTCCCGACCGACACGCGTGGACAAGTAGACCCCTGCGGCCAGGTCAGCGCCAAAGGGACGTAGGGCTGCTGCCAGTGTTTCACGTCGAGCACCTCTCACACCACCCTGCAACCGTTTAGTGGGTCGCGTGTCAATGTTTTTTAAGTACGTGACGTAGTTGTCAAGCGCCTTTTCGTACTCCGCCCCACGCCTGATTTGCGAATACCGACGAGCCATAGCCTTGTTCTCCCATACCTTCAAACTGTTAGTAAGTGGAGTCTATCTCACCCTCTCTGTGGGCGGTTCAGAGTTTTTGCTGATGGCATAAGCAGAGGCAAGGATATGCAAAAAATTCGGGGAACCCGTAGGGATTCGCCATACACAGATAGGTAAGCCTGTAGAAGCGTGTAAATCTTTGTGAAGTGCTTTAGGCACTCAAGTTGGGGAAGTTGCGCGGTTCTGTTGTCACCCACAAGGCGAACCGCGTTCGTTTCTCGTCATAGGTGCGATTATCGATGCTGGTGTGGCCCTGCCCGTCAATACTGTTGTGTCGGTTGATCAGCGTGGCATAAGTGGGATACACGCGTGTAGAGTGCTTTTTCAGCTTCTCCGGTCGGTCTTGCTCCTCTGCAATCGACAGTGTGAGGATGTCGGACGTGGACAGCAACGCTAACCGTTTTAGCTTGGTTTCTGCTTCCTGTGCCGTTGCGCCATAGACTACCATCTGACGACGGTTGTTCAGGTTGGCTGTCGCCCTGAAGCGGCCCCAATCATAGGGGCTAGCCGCCGCTTTGATGTCTTCCCAACTCACACCGACTTTGAGGTCTGGAATCGCCACTTCTACCCGCTTGCAGCGTCTACCTGTTAGCTCCGTCCAGGGCGGCTGTGGTCGTGTTTGGAAGATGATCACCAGTTGACGCAGTTGGAAGTTAGCACGGCCCATGCTTCCCGCCGGTGTGCCGATGACCTCTCCCACGTCGCGGTTATAAAGTAGCCGCTGGGTGTTGATCGTTTGCTGAATTGCTGGGAGTGCTAGCTGCTGCGGCATCTGGACAAGTTTTAGTGACTCATCCTCTGCCTCACGATCAGGAATGATTTCGATGGTGCGCTCTGGCCCTAAGAGTTCCTTTTGTGAGGCTTTGTGTTGAGCAAAAGCTTCATCTATCTCCTGGGCCACGATGAAGCCTGCTTCTGTGAAGCTGTCCCACGCTTCATCGAAAAACTCTTCTAAGAACTCTTGCAACGCTTTGTTCTGGATGCTCTCGATCGCTTCATCCATTTGGTGATTGAAGCTCATATCAGGGCCACCCTTTGCACCCCATACGTTCTTGATGAAGTTGGCACTGTCAGCCCCAAACACGGTGTTCAGGAATGCTTCAGGAGCATTTTTGAGAAACCTTCGATAGTTGGTGTAAACCCCGATGAGGGCGCTGGTAGCGACGGCTCCCGCCGTTTGAGCTAGAGCATTGCGTAAGGTCGGTAAAAGCTCTTCTATGGCTTCTTTGCCTACTTTGGTAGAGATGGTACGCGCCAGGGCCGCGCCACCAATGACCGGACACAGGAACGCCACACCATAGCCCACACCAATACCAGCTAACCAGCCGAAACCTTGACCGACCACCCCACCCCACAAACCAGCGAGACGCAAGTTTTGAGCATCGACCATCGCTTTGAGTTCGTCATCGGTCGCGTTCCAGTTGAAGGACTTCAGCCGCTCAATGGAGCCGATTACCCAACTCCAAATTTTGGTCGCACTGAACGCCACCGCTTTAATCAGGCCACCAATAAAGCCTGCAAACTTGGTGACGGCATTCCAAACATTCTGGATGATGCCGCCTGATTCCTCAGACTTGAGTTTGGTCAGGCTGGTGATTTTGCGCGGTTCTACAACAGTGGTGGTGATCGTATTCAGCAGTTCACTGCCTGTCTTACCAGCGGCAGCGTTGGCCCTGATTTTGCGGGAGAGGAGCACTCCTACAGAAAGCCCTAAACTCATGGCGTTGGTTCCTGGGGTGGGTCAGTCGGTCGATTTCGCACTCTGGGATGAGGAATCGAGTCTTTGTTAAAGTAATTAGCTGGATCGTTGATGAGGGCTAACAGTGCGTCCCATTCGGCATCGGAAGCAGCCTTATTGCCTGTCATCATGCTTTCAATTTCCTTCTGCAACTCTGCGAGTCGTTTTTGGTCTCTAAAGAAGGCCGCTTTGATGATGCCAGCACTAAACACAATGCGTTGAAGGAAGCCTACCACTGACTCTTTATCGTCTTCTTCCCACCCCACAACATAGCCTTTTGATTCATTCAAAAACTCATCTAACGAGCCTAATTTTGCCGCATCAAAACTATAGTTAACTTCGCGTCTTGCGGGGTTGCCTTTATAACCTAGAAACGCTGCATTCGCTCTTACATAGTCTTGAGTGATGAGGCTACTATTTTTCGTTGCAATGACCTCTGAGGCAAGTCTCATTAAAAAGTTGACTGCAACATCGCCGTTCACGGAGCTAGAAATATTCAGCCCATACATTTCGGCTAAGGCTTCTGAGATGTTGGGTAGCTCTACATTTTTGGTTTGATTGCCCTGTGTGAGTGGATCAACATCTTCAATCGTAATGTTGATGGGAAATTTCCCAATCAACCCATCAACTTGTTTCACAAACCAGACGAAATAAGAAGCAAAGTCTTGCATGGCAATTGGATCATCATTGTCAGTGTAGCCAAGCAATGTTTTAGGCACACTCGCAGGCAAACCATGATAACCAGCACGGTGATAGATGTTTGATGTGTAGAGATTAATGAGGCTAACCAGGTTTTTGATTTTTACTTGTCCTGGAATCGGTTGACCTGTTAGCCGTGCCTGCTCTTCCTCAATTGTTACAGCCGTTGGATCTTCGTCTGGAATAGCGGGGAAGCCAAACACCGTGCCCACTTCTCTTAGTTTGCGTTCCAACTTCACTTTGTACAGTGGATCGCGGCTGCCTGGGGCTTGAAACCAAATGTCCCCACCCAAAATATTGTGTGCTCGCTCGGTGTGGCGTTGAATTTTGCACTGTGCCGATTGAATTGCGGCCAAAGTGGTGAATTGATTTGTGATTGCACTTTGCTGCGATGGCTGAACCTGAATCGCAATATTGGTTGTAGTGGCTGTGCCATCGTCATTGCAGGTACAGACCGGAACGTTAATGGTAATCAGTTCATTTTGCTGTTGTTCCTCTTCTTGCTGCTCCATTTGTTGTTGTTGACCAGCCAAGAGTTGATCTAGTAAGTCTTGCAATCCATCTAACGAATCGTTGAGGGGGGGGATTGCATTTTGCAGAGTTGCAATGCATGGATCAGCACAACCTTGCTTGCGTTGCGGTTCTTGTGGTTCAGGTTCTCTTTCCCTATAAGTATCGTCGTTGCGTTGCTCTGGATTCCTTGTGAACTCTGAGGGAAAGAGGGGCTGAGTAGCGGTAGCACTGCCTGTAGAAGGAGCTGCGGGAATAGGGGGCAGTGGATTAGTAGGTGTATTCACCCCTTGACCAGGATTAGTGTTTGTTGGAGCGAGCGGCGTTGGCGTTGTGGGGTCTGCTGGGTTGCCAGGATTGCGATCGCCATCGGTTGGTTTGGGTGCTCCCGTGTCTGGTAATTGACCGTTGCTGGTAGGAGACAGGGGGCCGCTAGCTGTGCCAGGTAGAACAGGCTCATTTTGGTTGACAGGTGAACCGTCCAATCCCGTCAACGGTTCACCTGGTATGACTGGCTCAAAATCCCCTGATGGCTCCGGATTTGGCTGTCCGTCCACACGTTGAGCATTGGTAATCGTTGGAGGATTCTTAATTTGCTCGTCAGTAGCCGAGAGAATACCAACCTTCCCGTTAATGTCTTTTAAGTAGTAGTTTTGCGCTCCATCTGTCCCTGATTCTTTAGTAATAGAAAAAGGTGCTGTTACAAGATTCTCACCTACTAAAGGGCCAGTAGTTGATAGCTCAAACGCGATGGTGAGACGGTATTGAACATAAGGAATACCCGTGAAAGGTGGTCGTTTGCTAGTCGGTTTTGCGCGTTCTCCTTTGCGTTGAGCTTTCTTTCTTGCCTCGTCACGTTTTGCTAGGTTCCTATCTAGTTCCTTGGCTTTTTTTAAGGCTTCATCTTCTCCCTTGTTTAGACCGCGCGGAAAGGACAACTCAGTCAGGACGGCAGTAGCGGGGTTAAACTTTCCACCAAACAACCGTGCGACCGGTGCTGCCACGCGTGCCAGTGGAGCCAGGGCACGGCTAGCAGGACCAAGGGCATTCGCAGCGCGCTCTAGCACTGGGCCACCCACCGACCGAGCCAGTGAGGACGGCACTGACCGAGAAGCAGCACTACTGAGAGGGCCTGCACTATTGGGTAAGCCCACACTGCGCGCAAGCGAGGGCGCTTTTAACCCTGTGTTGCCTAACAGTGATGGAGAACTAGGGGTGCTAAGAGGTGCTGTACGACTGACTTGAGGAAGGGCTTGCTGTAACTGTCCTTGAAGATTCGGTAGCTTGCTAGCTGGATCGGACGTGCCGATCGCACCAGCAGCGCTGGCGGCGACTAGCGCAGCAGCGGCCCGACCTCCTAGCGATGGCTTGACCAAAGATGGGCCGATGGTTGGAGCGCGTAAGCCTTCCATCAGTTTGATAGGTAGTAACTAGGAATTTCAGCAGATCGCGCGATTTCCTTGATGCCGTTCCAACGCTTGCCGACCACAGTGGACGGTGGTAGACACTCAAACACAAACCGAAACACCGCTATGTGCTTCCCATCTGGCGATACGGTTTCTTGCAAATCAGCCTGAAAATTTGCGACTCCTACAGCTTCTACGTATGCCTGCGTTGGAGCGGTTTCCCGCAAGACGTACCCACACCAACCAGCAAGTTCTTCAACTGTAGTAATCGAGTTTGGAATATTGGCAATGTTTAAAGCAGTCATAAGAACACCTAAAAACTTTCTCAAGTGTGCCCTATGCCTGCACTCCTGCTGCAATCAGCAGAAGGGCAACGAAAGCGTAGGAGTCTCAGACGATTTAAGTGTCACTCTTCCAACAGTATCAACGTCTCTTTTTAGGCTAGTTTTTAGTCACTCTTATTTTGTTGATTGCTACAAGCTTTGCTGAGATTGAGCTTCTCAACTCATAAAAGGGGACTCATAAGCCCAAGGTCACAGGTTCAAATCCCGTCTGAGCCATCGTTTCAGAAAAGCAAACTGCAAAATGAAGTTTCTTTTGGCAGTTTGGC
>JAHHIE010000106.1 GCA_019358945.1 Stenomitos rutilans HA7619-LM2
AACCTGTATCAGGTGTCTAGGCAGCTATTTGTGCCAGTGATCCGTCAGTTTATTTTGAAAAACCTCTCCAGATCGGCTGTTGTCTGACTTCAGACATTGCCACTTCTGTCAATGCGTAAGTTCTAAAAACGTTCTTTGTCCACCCGAACTTGCGGGTCATCCGAATGTAGAACTCCCGCTCCAGGTCATCTTTGCACTTCTCTAAAATGATCAGGTTATGGGTCCAGCTAATTTCTGCCACCAGTGGTGTCAGTTTTTCGTTGGCGTGGTACGTCAGGTAAAAATCCCGCATCCTCCAGATGTTGCGAGATGAAAAACCACTGATGCCGGGGAACTCTGCTCGTAAGTCTTTGGCAAGCTGCTCCACGATAGACTTGCCCCATGTCTCACCCTGTTGTCGCTCCACAATCAATTTGCCGATATCCCAGTACAGGACGATTAGTTCTTTATTGACCGCTTTAAGAGCAGCGTATTGGGCAGAGCGAATCCGCTGCTTAATTTCTCCCAGCAGTTGCCCATATTCCGCGACCAACTCACTCACCCGATTCTCCTTATTTCTGTGTCTAATGATTTCTGCAAATCTTTATTTACTTAATTCAGTGAATCTGACCGTACTCAACCTCGTTAAATGGAATTCCCAGGAGGTCGAGCGTAAGTCCATCAGCCATTTTTGCGCCGTATTTCTGTAAATACTGAAATAAGTGAATACTGAATTCTGTAAATACGTCTAGCTTTGATGTCCATAATGCTCTTCCAACAGCTCTCTCAGCAGGTCCACCATCGTTACCCCTTCGGTGGTTGCCTTCAGCTTGATCGCCTTGTGCAAGCTTTCAGGAATATCCAGGGTGAGGCGCTTGATTTTCTCTGGCTTCGTTTCTGTTTCCGATACAAGTGGGTGCTCTGTTTCAACCAGTGCTTCTCGGTTCGTTACCCATTCTTCGATATCTACAGGTTTCTCTACGGCACCTGGCTTGCGACCAAAGCTAACTTTTTTGCCTGCCATTCTCTTAAACTCCTAAGCTCAAAATTTCTTCAGTTAAGGCGAGAATCTCCTTTGCCGCCGCCCCATTCGGGTCAGTATCAAGGACAGTTCCACCAGCAGCGGCAGATTCTGCGAAACTTACACGCTGGCTGATCACCGTCTTAAGTACAGGAATCAGATACTCTGCTAATGCATCGCCCACATCCCGACCAATTGCTGTATTTACGATTCTACGATTAATTACAAATACAGATTTCAGACTTTCCTTAAATACAGAAGCTTCTCGAATAAGCTTAATCACTTCATCAGCTGCCCACACGTCATATGGACTGGGCTGAATGGGGACAACAACCAAATCCGCTGCGACGATGGCAGAGCGAGCTAATTCTGAAACACGGGGTGGACCATCGATCACTACGTGGTCGTAATCCTTTGCAAGAGGAGGTAAATCCCGATGGAGCGTAGGGCGATCAAGTCCGATCACTGAGAAGGGCGGTTTGTCACTGCGAGCGGCAGCCCAGTCACGGGCAGAACCTTGTGGGTCAGCATCAACTAGTAGGACTCTTGCTCCTTTAAGCGCCAGCGCATGGCTGATATGGATGGCAAGGGTCGTCTTGCCCACCCCCCCTTTCTGATTTTGAATAGCAATTTTCATTATTCACAGAAGCCATTATTTACAGAAAACCTGATTTACACTTTTACAGGCTTACAGAAACAAAGATAGCTCAAACTGTGCCGAGATTCTTATTTCATCGGTCTCTCCACTTAAATCTTCCTTTCTGTTTTTGCTGATTTACAGAAATCTGTAAAGATTTGATTTGAGCTACTGAGACTGAGCCGACATATGGTCCAAAAAGTGCAACATAGGCTGGAAAACTTTATTTGGATTGAGTTTCAGAGAATCTATCGAAGTGAGGCTCAGAATCAGCA
The DNA here is from genome assembly GCA_019358945.1 of Stenomitos rutilans HA7619-LM2. Lineage (GTDB taxonomy): Bacteria > Cyanobacteriota > Cyanobacteriia > Leptolyngbyales > Leptolyngbyaceae > Stenomitos > Stenomitos rutilans. Next base: position 1,913 of record JAHHIE010000106.1, read on the forward strand.
CTTGTATGTTGAGAGTGTGTGGTAGACCGATTTGCACTGGGTTGTTAGAAGCCGAGCAGAAGCTTGGGTCACCACACACCTTGACAACTGAACTCGGACAATCGCCTGGAACATCGATTCCGTATCGTGCAAGTTTGAGTTTTGCAAGGGTGCTGTTTACTCCCAAAAACCATGAATCAAACAGTGTACTGGATTGGCATTGATGTTTCGAAAGCCCAGCTCGATGGCCACATTCGACCGACAGGTGCAGCGTTTCAAGTACCAAATACGGAAGCAGGCATTGCTGCTTTGGTACAACGCTTACAACAACTGCAACCAGCCTTGGTTGTGATGGAGGCAACTGGAGGACTAGAAACCCCTGCTGCCGCCGCATGCGGTGCCGCTCAAATTCCTGTAGCCATTGTCAATCCACGACAAGTGCGAGACTTTGCTAAAGCGACTGGGAAACTCGCCAAAACCGATGCGATCGATGCTCAGGTACTGGCGCATTTTGCCAACGCTGTACAACCTGAAGTGCGTCCACTAGCTGATGAAGAGTCACAACAATTAGCCGAAGTTGTCGCCCGACGGCGGCAACTTGTGGAAATGCTGACGGCTGAGAAGAATCGGTTAGGTACTGTCCGAGGTGCGATGCAGCAAGAGATTCAAGCCCACATTACTTGGCTCGAAACCCGCTTAGAAGCACTCGAAGTCCGACTCAAGCAAAGCATTGAGCAAAGTCCTTTATGGCTAGCGCGCGTCAACTTACTGCAAAGCGTGCCAGGGGTCGGTGCTGTCCTGTCGAGCACCTTACTGGTGAACCTGCCGGAACTGGGCACACTGACGCACAAACAAATTAGTAGCCTCGTCGGGGTTGCTCCGCTCAACCGAGACAGCGGCAAAAAACGCGGGCAACGCATGATCTGGGGTGGCCGGGCACAAGTGCGAGCCGCACTATATATGGCTACGTTGGCATCCACGCGCCATAACCCAATCATCAAAATCTTCTATGAACGTCTCTGCGAGAAAGGCAAGTTGAAGAAAGTGGCTTTGACCGCTTGCATGCACAAGCTGTTGATTATCCTGAATGCCATCGTGAAAACTGGGGTGCCTTGGCAACCAAATCTGGTCGAAGAAGCTTGACTTTTAACACAATCGCTTCTGCTTGCTCGGCAGTTAACCAATGAAAGCTCTGCTGCAAGAGCTTTTGCAACTCATCGTGATACCAAATTGCACGAATGGGTCTCCGACCCGGAGATCAACGAATCAATTTTTGGAATCACTGTATAGAGAAATGTGAATAATACAGATCGTTTGGCATCAAAAATTCTTGCGGCAGAGCCATTAGAGCCGTACATTGAGAGAGTAATTAAGATCGTTCCAGACTTGAACCGCTGCTTGGCGGTCTGAATTACTTAGAGCTCCATTTTGAATCAAGTAGCCTAACTTACTTTGTTCTTGAATTCCTAAGTTAACGTAGCCAACAGAGCCTATCTTACCAGTTCTCTCTGCAATAATTCCACAAGAAACTACTCCGTAACAGCTTTGATTGCGGAATAAGTTGTTGAATATCCCTTTCAACTGACCGTTAGATACCGTTGGTTTTCTTGTGACTCTCAAATTTCTCACTGCTATCTGAGCAGTATCTAATGCCGAAGGAGGAACGTGAACCTTAGCACTTTTCCTAATAAGCCGAGCTAAATCATCTGCAAAGTCATCAATAACATTGGGAAGCCCTTTCAATTGAGAAGTACTTTCTACCTCTTCTGCTTGAAATAAAATAGTTTTATTTTGAGCATATGTAACACTAGTTAAACTAGTAGCTAAGATTGAAGCTAATAAAATAAGCCACGATTTCGGAAATTTAGGCATAGGTTGATTTCCTCAAATAGAAGTTGCATTGTTGATTAATAACTGCGATATGTAATCATTCAACGGACATGCTGAGGCTGCTTCTCTGATCACATGTAGCCTCACAGTCTATTATACGCACAAAAGCTTAATAATCTTTCTTAAAAATTATTTAAATCTTTGCGGTAAAACAAATGGCTAACTATATTCAATCAAGTAATTGATTTCTATGGTTCATTTTCCCGTTAGTAAGCTGAAGTTGACTGACCATCAGCGAATGATTTTGAAGACGTTGATGGGCTAATCGGAGGCGCACGCTCCAGTCACTGCTATCCCAAAGTCTTAACGTTCCATCATAACTACCGCTGATGATCCACCTACCATCAGGACTGACAGCAACAGAACTCACTACATCCTCGTGTCCTTGGAATGGTGGACCAATTGTACTTCCCCTTAAATCCCATAATTTTAGACTATAGTCATAGCTACTGCTAATGATGTGTTTACCATCTCTGCTAAAGCTAACAGAGCTAACCCATCCTCCATGTCCCTGAAAAGGCTCAGTTATTTTGTTGCCCTCTAAGTCCCATAAGCGCAAAGTTCGGTCAATCCCTCCACTTATGAGGAATTGGCTAATTGGACTAAAGGCAACACAAGTAACCCCTCCTTCGTGCCCTCGAAATGGTGGGGTAACCAAAGTTCCTTGCAGATTCCATAGTTGAATCACGCCATCGTTTCCACCACTGACAATCAGATTTCCATCAGGGCTGAAAGCAACGGAGTTAACAACATCCTCATGCCCTTGGAATGGTTGACTGATTGCTTTACCTTGACGATCCCACAAGCATAGTGTTCTATCAGCGCTACCACTAACTATCAGATTTCCATCAGGGCTGAAAGCAACGGAGTTAACAACATCCTCATGCCCTTGAAATGGTTGACCGATTGCTTTACCTTGACGATCCCACAAGCATAGTGTTCTATCAGCGCTGCCACTAACTATCAGGTTTCCATCAGGGCTAAAGGCAATTGATGTAATACTCTCTTGGTGCCCTTGAAGAAGTGGTACTAACAGGTTGCCTTGTAAGTCCCATAGTCCTAGCATTCCTTCATCGGTAGCACTGATTATCATTTTACTGTCAGGGCTAAAGGCAACTGAATTAACCCTATTTTGATGAGCGCAAAGTGGATTACTTTGTAGATTCTGCAAGTTCCATATACGAATAGTCTTATCACCACTACCGCTGACAATCAGCTTTTCGTTAATAGGACTAGAAACAACTGAAGTAACTACATCTTCATGTCCTTGTAATGGACGACAGATTCGGTTACCATCCAAATCCCATATGTGGATTACTTTATCTACGCCACCGCTAATTATTAGCTTGTTATTACAGCTAAAAGCTATGGAGCTAATGCTTGCATTGTGAGCTTGAAATGATACATGTAAGCGTTTTTTAGGTAGATTCCACACATGTATTTTTCCATCATGGTCTCCGCTAGCAATCCACTGCCCATTAGAGCTAGCGACAATTGTTGTGATGATGTCTTCCTTGCCGCTTCGGAAGGGTTTGCCAACCTGCTGGCCCTGCAAGTTCCATAATCGGATTGTTCCATCACGACTACTACTTATAATTAGTTGCCCATTAGAGCTAAAGGTAACTGAATTAACAGGAGCTTCATGCCCTTGAAGCTGATGCCTAACTGAACTGTCTTTTACACTCCATAACCACAAAGAACTATCAGAGCAGCCACCAACTATCCACCTTCCATCCTGGCTAAAGGCAACTGAGTTAATTTCATCTTTAGGTCCCTGAAAAGGTTCTCTAACCTGCTTTCCCTCTAAATTCCAAAGACAGATTTTTACACTAGGAGTAATACCAAAAGGTCCATACTCATCGAACTGGGAAACAGAATTGAAATCGTACTCTATATGAGCACTAACAACTTGTTCACCGTTAGGACTGAAAGCAACAGCATTAATTCGGTCTTGTTCAGATGCACGAAAGGGATTCCCAGTAGGGCTGCCTGTTAAATCCCACAGTTGCAGCGTTCCGTCAAAACTAGCACTAACAAATTGTCGCCCATCGGGGCTTAAGGAGATTGCACAAATTTCAGCGTTGTGCCCATTTAAGCGATTCTGCTCATGAACATAACTCATTGCCCAGAGAAGACAATCCAACACTGGACTCAACACATCTTCCTGCAATCTTTCTAGGTTCAGATTAATGGTCTGAATAGCCAGAAGCAAGCTTTCTACTGGTCTAGCTGGAAGCAAATTTTGAACCCTCATTGCTTGCTCTCGCAAGTTAGATTCAGTCAACGCTTTGTTTAGGGTCCGAATCTGTTCATCTTTTTCCTTATCAATTTGCTTCTGCACTTGTTGGCTAACTTGAATAAATTCTTCAGCCAGGGCATTAAGTAAACCTAATTCTCCATACTTCTCCAAATAGTCCTGTGCCTCAGTTAAGCGCGCTCCTTGCCTGAGATGAGCAGGATCTTCAGGCTTGCCAAGTTTTTCCCATTCTTCTGCTTCATCCTCAAGCTTGCGTTCAGTCCGTATGGCGTCTCGGTATTGCGCTAGCCATTCCTTCAATTCTTGCCAGTGGCGAATTAATGCTTCATGAACCACATCCAAAATGACTGGAGACTTTGGATTTTCCGTGTCTACTAGGGTTCTGGTAATTAGCCGCGTGTCAACTAATTTTCCAATGACTTCATCCAAAACTGCTTCTGATTGTTGCTCGTTCACAAGACTATGCTTGAGTATGCGCCGACGTGTATCTTCAGTCTCTTGTCCGGGTTGAATTAGCTCTAGAAAAATTCGTTTTGCCACAACCTGCTGTTGCTTTGAAAGAGATAGAAAAACTTCATTGGCAACTTTTTCAAGAGCACCTTTAATGCCTTTGAGATTGTTGTATGCAAGGAGTGTTAGTGAGTTGAGATAAGGTTCTTTTCGCGTTTTCCACAGCTCAGTTAGCGTAAATTGCAGTAGAGGTAGGCTACCTGGGTAACCTTCGACATCCTCAATCAGGCGATCGACTAACAGGGGTTCAACTTCTAATCCAACCTTTTTCGCTGGTTCCTCGATCGCCTTCCTTAAGTCCTTCTCACTCATTGGAGCAACTAGTTCTAGGCTTTCCTTTGCCCGAATTTTGTTAGCAAGACGAGGGTATTCAGCACATTTGCCTAAGAAATCTGCTCGCATTGCGATAATTAGGCAAAGCTTTCCTACTGTCTGCTCTAAGGTGTCTAGCAAGCAATCAAAAAACTGCTGGCGCTCTTTATCACTTTGGCAAAGCGTAAAGCATTCCTCAAACTGATCAATGAACAGCACAACCCGTTCATGCTCATCCTTTTGAATGACCTTCGCTAAATTATTCAATCGCGTACCCAGTACCTGCTTCAACTTTTTGAAGGGCTGCTCACTAGGTGTAAAGGGTTTGTAATCGTATTGCCAGCGATCACTCCTTGACAATTTCTGTCCTAATTTCAATTCATACAGCAGCCCGGCTCGAACGACTGACGACTTACCGCTACCGGAGGGACCAATAACAGCCAGGAAGTTATGTTGATTAATTTTGTTGATTAGTCGATCTGTGAGAGCGATGCGTCCGTGAAAAAATTCGGCATCCTCCAGGTCAAAATATGCTAATCCTTTGTAAGGACAAATATTTGCCTCAGCACTATCTCCTGTCTTTTGAGCTACAGCTGTAGTCAAGACAATAGGTTTGCCGTAGTTCAGAAATAAAGGACACTGAACTTCTTGGGACAGAGATTGCTTAATGAAATCAGCTAGGGTCGTATTAGTTACCCATTTGTCAGATCGCTGTGTAGGGTCTAGTCCTTTCAAAAGCGCCGCTGTCAAAACACCGTGGTCGTTATCAACCTGCTGAAACGCTAACTCAAATCCACGCGATGCAGTGATTAAGCAGCGATCGTAGTCTCCCTCTGTGTCTGGATTGATATCCTGTAAGCTTTCATTGACGGTGAGGGAACTTTTGTGGGTTAAGTCAGCAAAGATTCCGGATGAACTAAGCAACTCTCCGCTATGGCAGCAATCTAGCCAAACAATTTGCTGCTTGATTGGGCTAGCTTTCATAATTTTTTGTAACCAAGCTAACTCAAAGCCGAGTAATTCTTCTTCAGGATTAACATCGCTGGTTGCTAAATATCCGATCTGCTCTCCCGCCCAAGTATGCCGTAACCCATGACCTGAGAAATAGAGAAGCGCTGTTTCTGGTACGTGATCTCCTTGCGGATAAAAGAGTTGCTGAATAGCAGTACGAAGCCCTTTGACCGTTACTTCTGCGTTGTGGGCAACAACCCGACGAGCGTTGTCTCCCCATTTGTCAATATATTCGGGAAGTCGCCTAACTCGAAATTTACCGTATTTTTCGAGTATCTGAGCGATCGCTTCTGCATCTTTGGCAGGTACTCCTTCTAGAGTATTGAGTGCCTTATGGCGGTAGGCGTTAATTCCGACAACCAATGCATCTCGGCTCATATTTCGAGTTACTCTCTCAGGTAGTGAGGCTATTGATCCTAAGTTACGATTTGGGAGGCTGTGTGAATTCCGGGTAGGGGCGATCGCTCCCTCGCCATAGATACTCAGTAAGTTCCTGCCCCAACTGCTTCTCTTCAGCAGGGTTCTTGGGAACAGGGAATTGAAGGGATTTGTAAAGTGTTAGGCGGTGTAAATCAAACACTGATTCGAGCAGATCGCTGTAGGTTGCAGCAGCTTCCAACATCCAGACGTAGGCAAACCATGCCACTAACAGCCCGACTGGAATTGCCCACCATACCCAGACCGCCCAAACCCAAAACAAAACTCCCCACAACCAAATTCGTGCTGCTGTATTGAGATCAGCACGGGCTTCCTGCAATTCTTTCTTGATAGTATCCGGGAGAACTAACCACAGCCGCGACCAACAAATTATTGCGTCCAGTCCGTATTTTTCTGTGGGTCGAGTCTCAGCTGCTCTTAAAAGATTGCCCAGCTTGGTAGGCATTAGTCGTTCGGGTTGGGAAGGGGCTTGGCGCAATTGCCAGTCGATCGCAAGCAACTCATCCAGGTCTTCAAGGGTCAGGTCTTGTTGAGCTTGGCGCAACTGATCTCTCTTGATTGCCAGTGCTTGCCAGCGTTGGTCAAGGCGAACAAGCTTCTTGCGTTGTTGTTTGAGAAGCCACCGCCGTAGAGGATTCATCCAGGTGGACCAGTAGCCTTCAAAAAAACGTAACACTGTCAGATCCAGCTTTTGAATAGCGAAGGCAGTGACCAAAACGACCAGCAACCCCACAAACAAAATAGCGATCTGGAGAGGTTCGACCAGTTGGGTAAACCATTGCTCTAGTGGATGCCAACCAAATTTTTGAATCCATGCAGCTAATCCACCCAACCAAAAGACAAAGGCTGGAGTGAGCAGATTAGCTACCCATTGTTCTGCTAGTTTTCCGCCCAGACTTTCTAACAGTTTGGTTGGCATGATAATTTTTATGCTCCCTCAGCAGGGACAAGTTCACCATGCGTGGGGCAGGTTGGTATAGGAATGCCAGCTGATCGCCGATACCAGACATAATCGCCTTGGGGACAGAGATACTTTTGGGCGGAGACCGCACCGCTGCCGCCAGGGAGCCGTTCATATCCTCTGGAGAGCGGTTTTGCGCTCAAAAACTCCTTTATCCACTGAAATGTATCAGGATTGCTTTTTAGCAGTTCCAAAATTTGGATATCGACCGATTCTCCAGCTTGGGCTTGTACTAGTAACCCAGCGAGTTGTTGATCAATCTGTTCGGCTTCTGCTCCCAATAGGGATGGCAGGAAAGGCCGTATGGAACGGGTACATTCCAAAACATCTTCTGGAGTAAATTTAGGAGTTGGCATATTGGCAAAGCTGAGGAGTAAGAAGAAAGAGGAAATTTATCCGAAGATAGCATTTCAAGGAAATGTGACCCCTGAATATTTACTAAAGTCCATCACTGACTATCAGGGGCAAAACCGGATCGATCGCCGCCGCATCATTGGCAGGTGCTGATAGATTTAGCAACCCATCACACTGATACAGAGAGCCTCAATCGAGTAAGCCACAGTTCGATCAAGACGGGTGTGGGGCGTCGGGTTTGAGGTGTGGCGAATGCAATTGAAAACGGCTGTAAGTGTTGACCCCGACGATTAGGGCAGTTCGGCTTATAGAAGCAACAGCTGCAAATAAACTCTTTCCACTAAATTTGGTACAAGATTCAAGCTGCTAAAACTAAGCGCAAAGGACCAGCCCTACTTACTTAGAGGAGTCTTGGTTTACCATGACTTGATCCACTGTGTTTCGGTTAGCCGTGGTTTGATTCGCTGTCGAAACCGGTCTACTGCCTGCATTACGGACATTAATAAATTTACCCAGTAATTCAAACCAGAACGGAGCACCCATCATGATCGCCAGTCCACTAATCACCCAGCCCAAAAACGATCTGAGCGGCGGGAAAAACCAGCCTTTGCTTTCTTCGGTCTGCTGCTTCAGGTTCGTGTCATCGCGTCCGATCGGTAGGGGAATCGATTGATTGACCTGAGTGCGGAGGCACTCCAGTTGGCTGCTAGTACTTTGATCGTTTTGACCAGAGGGGCAGTCGCTGTTTGCCGTCACCTCCGCTTTTTTAGCCAAGGCATCCCGCAGGGTGGAGTCTGTCGTAAGCCGACTCACGATATGAAGGGTGTCAGCATTGACAGTCAGAGCAATGCCAAAACCAATCAGAAACGCCACCCCTTTGGCATTACGTTTATAAACACCAGAGGCACGGTCCATCGAGCGATCGAACCAGATTTGCACTTCACTCTTAAACTGGTAGAGCTCATCTTCTACAGACTGGACCTGCCCCTGTACCCGTTTCACATTAATCTGAGCGCGTCGTGACAGAGCCGCAAAACTTTCTCGCACTGCTGGGGGTAGCTTTTGCCCGATTGCCTCAACGTCTTCCATGATTTCGGCATAGGCTTTGTAAATTTCGTCATTCTTATCAAGATGACCAAACTGAGCCTGCATCGCTTTGTAAGTCTCACTCCCGCTCTTAATTTTTGTCTGTGCATCCCTGAATTCTCCGACCATTAAATCTAAGATTTGGGCGAGACTAGGCTGTAAACGGCGGATCAGTTCGTCTGTGTTGTTGTAGTTAGTGTTGTTAGCATCGGGATTCCCTTGATAGAAGATTCCATTTTTCAGCGATTTCAGCTGACTAATAAGCTTGACAACCTCGGGGTCACCTTGTTGTGCCGTTGCAATCTCACCCTGAGGCTCCGCCGTGCTTGAGGGTGCAAGCAGTTTAGTTGTTTCAATAAAGGCACTCAGTTCGTCTCTCAGTCGATTAACGCAGGTGAGCAGTGTTGCTTTTTCAGCACAAAAATCTGTGCAAATAGCCTCTAACTTTGGCTTCAAAGTACCTAAATCAGCCGTCAGATTTTGACGAGTTTCCGCTTTAATCTGAAGATCCGGCTGGGTAAGACAGCTCTCCAATTTCTCTAAAATCTCCTCTTTCACCAACCGCCTGAGATTAAGCGCTGTCATTTTCTTTGCCAACTGCGAGAGGTTAAGCTTCTCTAGCAACGTCGTGGCAAAGGTTTCCGAAGGCATGTAAGAAGGCTCATTGCCCTTCAGCGTGAGGTCTTCTTTCTTTCTACCGAACGTAATGACAAAACGAGTGATCTGCCGTAGCCATGCCTCAATGCCTTCCTTCGATTCATGACTAATGTTTTTAATGAGTGGATTACTGTAAAGCGACTCAACAATGGTTTTGACTCTCTGATCGTTAGTGCTACCTTCTCCGCCTGTTAAAAGAGTCTCAATTGACTTCTTGAGATGTGCAGCCCGCCATTGCAGCAGCGTCGTGAGCAGCTCCTGAATCTCAGAGGCTAAGAGGCTGAGAATGAGGTAAACAAACGCTAACCCGATCGCAACATCCAGAACGAACGGCAAATTCATCGCGACTAAACCTTTAATTTAAGTTGATTCTGCAAAAGACGTTAGATGTCTGCGTCAAGGCCCGCGAGAAAGGACTTGACGCAGCAAGCTCGTGCTGTAGAGACTGCAAAAGCTAAAGCTGATTCTTCCTCCTCTACGAAACAGGTCCGTTCCATGCTCGCTACTTTCAGCAATGACTCTGCTTGGCTCTAGTAGTAGTCTGCTGAATCGTTACTAGCTGCTACAGCCTGTGAGCGCCTGGATCGCCACCAGCTTTAGAGAAGCAGCCCCCCAAGATGAGTCAACTCATTTACGCCACTGATGTAACCCATATCTAAGTGCGAATGGTCAGGACTGCCACCCATTTCAGCTAATGACTCGGTGAATTCAAAGCCTAAAGTGCTCCCACCAGACGGGCGATCGCTCGGAGTAATGGGCGGTTGATCAAAAGCCACAGAGTTGATTGTCTCCATGGTAGTAAGCGAAGAGGGCTGGTTATTGAGAGCGATGATGTCCAAGGCGGTGCCGAAGCGATGGGCACTTGCCTTATCTGGATCCGCTTGATAGAGGGGGTGAAAGGGTGAGCGATAAGCACTACTCAGCTTGAGTGCTTTATGACCTAACTTCTCTCTCAGCTGTTCTACTGTCTGGGCTAGGCGAATGATGGCAACCGGTACATAGTATGGAAACTCTAGACCATCGCTGATTTCGGCATCAGAAATGAATTCGATGAGTCTGAAATGCTGGGTAAGCGGTTGGTTTAACTCCTCAAACTTTTGAATGGCAAAATAAAACCGGGGTAGACTTAACCCCAAGTTAATCGGCTCGGTGGGGCGGAATGCTTTGAGCCGAGCGTTATTGCTAGTCGCGCCATCGACAAGATCAAAAACAATACCAGAGGGCGCTTTGACTTGCCGTGCTTGAGTCGGTGCTGGGCTTAAAGCCTCCCAAGTTTTGGCACCAACAATGCCATCGGCCAGCAGGCCACGGCTATTCTGAAACTGAATCACAGCGAGTTGCGTTTGCCCACCAAATTTGCCATCGATCGGTCCCGGGTCAAGCTTGAGTTCTTTGAGTCTTTGTTGAAGCGTCACGACACTTAAGCCTGACACTCCCATCGCTAGCGGTTCCATTTGTTGTATTTCAAAATTACTTGAGCATTGTACAACTGGGTACTGACTGAGCTGGCATCCCGAGGTGTAGAGAAGCGCAGCAGATCAGAACCGAAAATGACGTCAGTGCTGCTATGCCACAGCGAGTTGATTGTAAGCATGGGCAATTTTGACGTCGTACACTCCAGCACCAGCGGGTCCGTTATAGCCAATGGCAAAGCTGGTCCAGTCTTGCCGCCGTAGCGCCACGTCTAGATGATTGCCTCGGATATAATTCACCATGGCATCAAGCTGCTTGCCCTCGCTTACACACATAGCTCGCACAAAAGCTTCAACGTCGTTATAACCAGCAACCTGATAGTTATCACCCAGAACCTGCCCTAAACCCCAAGAGGCCGCTCTCAGGGCAGCGGTGCGATCAAATTTAATGGCATCATTCAACCGATCCCACTCAGCAGCGCCGCCAAGATAGCCGCCAGCTTTGGGATTGCTTAGATCAGGGCGAGTTTGGCTCACAGGTAGGGGTGTAAAGGACCAGAACAAATGACGCTCAAACAGAATTTTCGGGCGTCCGTCTGACAGAAAGCCCGAACCAGAAGCCTCTACAGAGACGACGGCTCGAATCGCTGCGACCTCAATACCCAATAAACTAGCGGCACGTTGATAATCGGCATCGCTCAGTAACTTATGTTGAGGTAATTCTTGAACGGTCAGTAACTGACTCGCAAACGTTCTACCAAACTTGCCAATTTGCATGTTGTTAAGGTGCAAGTCATCGCAAAACAGCGTTAATGCTCCTTCTGTGACCTGACCGTATAATCCATCAATATCAGAACTGGGATACAACGACAACCGACTTAGTTGTGTTTGAATCTCTGTTACGAGTTCCTGGTCTGCTTTAAGCGTTTGTAAGTCAATGACTTTGTCGTTCTTAACGATATCCTCAAGCTTCATGCTCTACCTCATAGATTGAATCTCTTTGGGTTCATTCCCGCCCCTTAGGGCGAAATACCGACCGGGGCTTGGCCCGTGAGTTTATACCATTGATTTCAGGACGGCTCTGTTCACCGCTACGCTTTGCTTCGGTCTGACGGAACAAGTAGTCTTTGTTGAGGAAGTATGGGCGCAGTGTCGCAAAGCTTCGAGTGAGGGCTAACCCTCAGCTCGTGATTCTCGAGTCGCTTTGATTTTTCACAATACGTCTAACAGCCCCTGGCTTTGAGTGCCTTGTCTTGACCAAAATCTATCTAAAGATAGGTGACTTTTTCTCTTTGCACACTGTTTTCCCACTTTCTGTCTTTTTGGGTTTAAGAGGTTCACTCTTAAGGGTTATTTAATCAAGCAGAGATAAAACTTTTCCTTTGATAAGGAGATAAAGGGGGAAACAATGCCGAAAATGCTTATAAGTCGGCAAAGTTTTTCTCTCTACCTCTTTCCCAGTAGGGTTTTTAGCCGTACTACAAGCAATGGCTCAACCATCCTTTTCGGCAAAGTTCCGTCCTAGCATCAGAAGGGCGCAACATCCTGCCACAACTCCACTTTCCGGCTAATACGCTCGGCTTGTTGGTCACTTAGGATTATGGATTCAATAAAACCGGAAATCATAGTGATTGCGGCTTAGCAGTGTAGTTCCATTTTGGCAGGTACTCATCAAACACAATCTCCATCGTCTGCTTGAACGCCTCTGTCACTTT
>JAHHIE010000107.1 GCA_019358945.1 Stenomitos rutilans HA7619-LM2
CATTTGGCATCGTCCATCAGATGCGTTAAGTTCAGGTTCAGCATGGTAGTAAATGGAGTGCTTCCGATTGGAAGCATCTTAGTCTATGCTTCCTCGTTTTACCTCCCCGCAACACCTATTGAGCCACAATTTATACGTTATGCCCAGGCGCAATTACCAGAGATTTTTGATGGTCGAGAGCCACCCGTGTTCTCCCTAGAGAGCCCTGAAGATGGCACCTATGCCTATGATTTCAAACTACAAACGCTGTTAACCGACAAGCAGCAACTGCTGGGCGTTGACCGCAAGCAAAACCAGCAGCCAGTTTTTGATGCCCTCATTAGCCCCGATGAGGAACCAGACATTCGACTCTGCAAAATGCCAGCCGAGCTGCTGGCATCGCTGGTAGACAGCGTGCAAGCAGAAGAGCGACAGCCCTCCGCTCCAGCACGCGAAACCTCATCTCAGCCGTTTGAATTGGCTTGATCCTGCACACCTCACACAACACGCATGATGAATAACAAGCTCTCCGTCACGCAACGCAAACCATACAAGTTGAATCGCATTGATGGTTTGTGCCTCCTGCTTTGCCTTGTTGTAATGGTCTATTTCGTGGTGAATCAACCTGTTACACTTGCCGTTTTTGGCTGCGCCAGTCTCATCTTTCTCAGCTCCTGGCATCTTGCCCGCGCCCTGCCAATCGTCGAACGCTGGGTCAAGGCGAAAGTTCGCTTCTGGCATATTGTCACAGCCATTATCACCGTCACCGCCTTTTGTAGTCTCTTTGCCCAGCCTGCCGATGCCGTCTTCCTGAGTGGCTTGGAACAGTTTTTCACTGAATTAGCCGCTCAAGCACAGTCTGGTGGCAGCGGTGAAACGGTGAGTCCAGAAGTCATCAAACTCATCTTCAACCTAATTCGTGGTGTCTTTCTGTTGCTGGTGGCAGCGGCAGCCCTCTTTGCCTACAACCAGGCGCAGCAAGGCAACGACTGGCGACCGATCGTGACGCAGGTGGGCTTGGCATTCGCGATCGTGATTGCGATCGATGTGGTCACCTTCCTCTTTATCGGCAACGGCACTGGCACCGCTGGTGGTTAAGGAGGACAAGCTGATGTCACGCAACCCCGACCATTTCATCAAATACAACACCATTCTGGGCAAAGAGGCCTCGATCGGTCCCATCCCCGCCAATCAATTAGTACCCTGGATCGGCTTGGTGTTGGTGTCTTACCTCCTCACCAATGGGTGCTTCAGTCTGGGTTTAGGGTGGTTTTTCGGTGGTGCCTTCTGGCTCGTGGTCAGTTGGTGGCTACTCACCGGCAGCCGACCGTATCGATTTCTCAACCAGTGGCAGAGTCCACCCGGTAAAGACTGGTGCAACGGCAACCAAACCTATATCCCCCTTTTACCCTCACAGCGTTCGCGCTTTATGCGCCAAAAGTATGGCGATGGTGTTGTCCGTATCAAACTCAAACCACGCCTTGTTCCAACCCCACAGGGAGGCAAACAGCGGTTTATGCCCTTTCAAAATGATATGAATCTCTGCTGCCTTGCCGAAATCAAAAAAGAGGGACGGTCAGTCAGCGCCTTCCTACTTGAAGTTGGCAAGCACCAATACCAGTTTGTGTTTGCGTTTCAACTGGAAGGACTACACGATCGGTTGACCAACAATGAACTGATGACAATGGCTGACACCTTAGAAGAAGGCTTGAAATATCTGCCCGCTGGAGAGCGGATCACGTTCTGCACGGGGTGCTACAGCGACGATGCCTCACGTCAACAAGCGCTGGAGTCACTGGCAGACACCTGCGGCTTTACCCCGATCGCTGTCTTACTCCGCAATGAACAAAAGCGGTTGCAGGCGTTGACCGCAGCGGGCAAACGTCAGGTCTGGCAACAATATGTGTTCTGCACCTGGACGGCAGACGACACGGGTGCAGCGGCTCACAAAGATTGGTGGCATGGGGTGCAACACTGGTGGCGCGACCTGTCCCAGATCACGCTGGGCACGATCACTGGCAACACTCGCCTCTACCAGGAACAGTTCTACCAAAAGTTGCTGCTGCGGGCGTTTCAGGAAGGGTTTACCAACTGGGAGATGCTGCTCACGACAAAAATGGGGCTGAACCTGAAGTCCTGCAATAAGGACGAACTCTGGCAATGGTTGTGGCACCGCTTTAACGATGGTGTCCCTCCAGCCGTGCCGCAGGTGCTCAGCCTGGAAGAGACGGAAGATGGCTTCACGCTCGATGAGCACGCCACGACTCACAAACATAGCGTCACGGTTTTGATTGAAGGGATGCAGGGGCAGTCTGCCTGTCCGATGCACCAGCAGCGGGACGACACGATTCGGCTGCCTGGTCAAAGCCAGAAGCAGCGGTGTGGGGTGTTGGTGATGGAAGAGCCGCCAGCCGGATGGTTAAATACCCGTGAACAACTGCGCTGGCTCTGGCAAGTGTTGTCTGCTGGGTTTGTGCATGACACCGAAGCCTGGGTCGAAATCAGCCGTGCCAATGACTACCTGATTCAAGACAACCTGGCACGGCAGGCAAAACAGTCCCGCTCTGCCAGTACGCGAGCGTTCACGAAAGGGCAGGGTCGTGATGTGGGGGCAGAGGTGAAGCAGGAAGCATCATTTGAGGCACAACGGCAACTGTATGAAGGCGTCCGGGCAGTGCATTGTGCAGCGGTGTTTCTGGTTTATCGCGACACGCAACGACAGTTAGACCTCGCTTGCCAGACGCTGGCGAACAATTTTGATTCTGCCAAAGTGATTCGAGAACCGCATATTGCCTGGTCACTGTGGCTGCAAACCTTGCCCATCACCAATAAACGCCTGCTACAAGACAACAATGTGATCAGCAGCGAACGACGGTTGACACCCACGACGCAAACAGCGGCTGGCTTCCTGCCGCTCACCGTACCCAAAGATCTTGATCGGCAGGGCGTGGAATTCCTTAGCGATCGCGGTGGTAAACCCATTTACATCGACCTATTCAGTCAGGAAGCCAAACGCGTGCTGATCACAGGCACCTCTGGTTCTGGTAAAAGCGTCTTGGGCTGGCGCTTTGCGCTGGATGCCCTCGGGCAAAACATCCCCGTTGTCGGGATGGACATCTCCTCTGGGGGTGATAGCACTTTCAAAACAGCGATTCGACTGCTGGGGGATGAGGGTGCCTACTTCGACCTTACGCGCGGTTCGTCCAATCTGCTGGAACCGCCTGACCTGCGAAAGTTTGACAAAGCGGAGCGGGAGCGGCGGCTAGAAAGTTGGAAGGAGTTGACCCTGCGTGCGTTGATCGCGATCGCGATGGGCAAGGTCAACAACCCTCAACTGGGGCAGCGTGTGGAAGCACTGCTCCGAATGGCACTCGATGTCTTTCTCCGTGACCCAGACATGATTGAGCGGTACAATCGCGCCTTTGAGCACGGTTGGAAAGCCAATGCATGGCAGCAAATACCAACGCTGCGGGACTTTGTTCGCTACTGCACGCGTGAACGCTTAAATTTGCGCTCGTTTGAGGATCTCGATCGGGCGGCTCTCAACCAGATCACCACCCAGATTGAGGCTTTGTTTCGTTCTAACGTGGGACGCGCACTCAGTGCCCCTAGCTCCTTCTCGCCGGAACCCGCGATGAAGTTCTTTGCCCTCAGTGGACTCAACAACGATAGTGGGCAGGATGCTTACCTAATGGCGATCAACGCCCATGCTGCCTGTATCCGCAATGCTCTCTCTTATCCCAAAAGTTTGTTTATTGGCGATGAACTATCGGTGTTGCTCAAGCGTCCTGGCTTTGCCCAGATGGTGGGAGAGACCTGTGCGACCGGGAGAAAGGACGGTATTTCCGTTTGTCTGATTAGTCAGGACCCGGACAGCATTTATGAATGTGCGACAGGTCCACAGATTCTACAAAACATGAGCTATCGCATCACTGGACGCATCACTGCCGCCGCTGCCAACTCGTTTCAGAAATACCTGCACTACGACCCTGCTATCATCAGCCGCAACGCCAGTGATGCCTCTTTGCCCAAAGCCAGCGAACTCTACTCCTACTGGCTCTTAGAGAAAGACGGCCGGTTCTGGGTCTGTCGCTACTATCCCGGCGAGATGACGCTCGCCAGTATTGCCAATAACCAGGAGGAGCAAGCAGCCCGTGCCCGTGTGATGGAGCAGTTTCCCGACACCTTGATTGGTAATCTCGAAGCTCTAGCAGCCTTCACCCAGCAGTACATTCCTGCCCTTAAAGAAGGCAAGGGACTGCATCACATTGGACGTGTCTCAGATCTCATTCATGCTGAATTGCCCAGTTCTGAATCGTCCAGCATCAGTAATTCGCTGCAAATCATTGCCACCCGTTTGTAAGTTATTCGGAGGAAAGCCATGAGAAAATCCACATTACTCGCATTGCTAACTGCAACCAGTTTTATTTTCAGCGTTTCGTACACTCAAAACGCCCAGGCACTGACCCAAGATCCCATCGCGGCTGGGGCGGCTGTCAATCAACCACCATTGCCCAATCAACCGTCCCTGCCCACTGCCACCGGGCAAGGCAACACCACGGTGCTCTCTGTCCCGAACCAAATCAATCAGGTGAGCAGTCAGCTTGGCAATCAGGTGAGCAGCATCTTTGGTGGCATTCAGAGCTTTGTGACGAACTTACCCAGGACGTTTGAAAGCGTTCTCAATGGAGCGTTGGGTGCTTTTGGCATTCCCGACCTCAAACAAACAACTGACCAGGCAGGCAGTACACCCACCAGTAGCAATGAGTCTGCCGCACTATCTGAACAACTGGAAAATCAGCAGGGGGGGCAGGGTTCCTATGCCATTCGCCACGACATCGCCGGGAAAGCGTCCCGTGACACCGCGTTGGGCATTGCTTACGCTGCCACGCTAAGTCAATCCGCCCAACAAGCGCTGGCGCAACGGGCGCAGCAAACCGCGCAACAAACGCAGGCAAATACTCAGCTGGGGCAGGAGTCGCAAAGCCTGGATGTCACGCAGCAGATTCTGCAAAACCTGTCGCTTCAGACTGCATTGAATGGGCAGGTCAACCAGGAAGTGCTGAAAGAAGCCCAGCAGGGGCGGGTGGATCGGGCGATCGCCAATACTCTCAGCGCTCAACAAGCCCGTGACCTTTCGATGATCACCACAACCGATCGCCGCAGGGGGATTGCGGCTGGCAATGCTGCCACGCAGCAGACTGGCTTAATGACCTTGCCTGGTGGGTTTTATCTGGGATCGGAGACCAGCGATCGCTAATCGATGACAGACAGTAAAGGCAGGAATGATGATGTACTACTACCTTGCTCAAACCGATGGCGTGTTTACCTCCTCAGGCGGAGAAAATCAGGCGCTGGGCATTGTTAGTCAGGCGATCGACCTGTCGCGACAAACGATCGAAGCGTGGAACCTTGCCTGGAATGATGTCATTAGTCCGCTTGACGATGGCTTATGGACTGGGATGGTGCGTCTGGGCTTGGTGCTGGCGGCGGTCAGTATCCTCTACCTGGCACTGGTCAGCGGCAAAGAAATTCTGGACAAACAGTCCTGGTCAGAACTGGCAACGTTGTTTGTCTGGCCGCTGGTGATTATCTTTTTCCTGGGTGGGAATGGGAGTCTGCTGGCACAGACCACCCTCCTCCTCCGTAACTTCGGCTATGCCCAGGTGCAGAATGTGTTGAATGTGCAGCTGGGTGAGTTGACGTATCGCGATGCAATTACCCGCCTTGGCATTAGTGCCGCCGCTAAAGAAGCCTTGCAAAATCTCTACAGCGAGTGCCAGGGGCTGACGGGTCAAGAACTGGTTGCCTGCTGGGATGAGAAAAAAGAGCGTGCACAGGCAATCATGCAGCAGGCAGAACAGCAAGCCAAAATGCCGTTAGATGGACTACGTACTTTTGGTGAAGCCTTAATCAATGCGGCTGGAGCAACCACGATCGGCACAGTTGGTCGTGCTGTCTTTAACCCCGGTGGCTTTCTGCGAGACAATTCCTTGCCCCTCATCCGGTTCTTTCTCTTTAGCTTGCAGTGGGCATTCGTCAACATCCTGGAAGCGGCGTTGCTGCTGACCGCGCTGTTTGGACCGATCGCGATGGGGCTATCGCTCTTGCCGTTTCAGGGACGCCCTATCTTTGCTTGGTTGACGGGTTTCCTCAGCTTGATTGGTGCTCAACTGGGTTACAACATCCTGGTGGGTCTGGTCGCTGCCGTAGTAGTGCGCTCCGGTGGCGAGATCGTGACCGACCTTGCCTTTGCGGCGTTCTTGAGCCTGTTTGCCCCGGCTCTAGCCCTGCTTATTGCCCGTGGTGGTGGTCTTGCGCTCTACAACGGGCTTGCCAATAACATCAAAGCCCTGCTTGATTTTGCTAGCAACGCGGTTGGCGTTGCCAGTAGTGTCGCCCTTACTAAATTCCTGCGATGAACATTGGACGTTTCAAAGCCCTTAACCGGACGAACCTTCTGACCGTCGAGTCAAAGAACTTGCTGGCTTTGCTCCAGATGGGGATTCTCGGGACTCAACTGCTGCTGTTATTGGGGCTGCTGTTTCTAGCTGCCAAACAAAATGTGCTGGCAAGCCGCCGCCCCACTATGGCACAACTCGTCAACGGCGAGACCGTTTACATCTCTGAGCAAGACCGCAACTTTCGTTATCCCCAGGTGCTACGCAA
The DNA here is from genome assembly GCA_019358945.1 of Stenomitos rutilans HA7619-LM2. Lineage (GTDB taxonomy): Bacteria > Cyanobacteriota > Cyanobacteriia > Leptolyngbyales > Leptolyngbyaceae > Stenomitos > Stenomitos rutilans. The sequence continues at coordinate 6,649 of JAHHIE010000107.1, forward strand.
AGTGGTGAGTGATTGGACCACACTGACCTTCAATTGGGACGGTACCCTCACTGGCACTGACCAGCGGGATGAAGGGGTACTGATCAAAGCAGCCAAAAAGAAAGTACCGCTCAACACCTGGTTTGCTTCGGTCATGCTGGAACCCACGTTTGCGGAAGCTTCGCTTAAAGAGCTGGCTGATCTGGTACCCAGCACTGTGTTTACTGGCAAAACTCGCGCTGTCACCGTCATTAACTACCTCTCAGAACCCCGCCAACTGGCACCCTCGAAGTGGCAGGTCGATCTGGTTGCCACGCGCATGGTGATGGATCGTCAAACGGGTGCTAGCGAGCGCCTGCCCTTCAATCGCACGTTCACGTTGCAAACTGTGGAAATACCGCGCTCGCCCCTGGGTGATCAGGCATCACCGGTCGAACGCAAAATCTACGACTTGCGTGCTGCTGGACTGCAAATCACGGATATCACCCCCTATGACCCCAATGGTGGTCAAGCGGGTGGTGCAACCAAGTCGCCTCAGTAGTTCATCATTAGCTGTTGGAAACTATGAAAGCACCTGAATTATTCCCTCCTGATGCGGCTCAATCCGCGATCGATCCTGAGACGCAAAAGCAGTTGGCGGGATTAGCCTCGCCGACGGCTCAACCCTTAGTGCCAGAAGCGTTTGCTTTGGCAGAACAGGGTAGTGATGTGACGGAGCCATCGGAGCACCTGGCGACGGGTGCCTCGACCGGGACACCAAAGCCGCTGCCCAAGACTCTGTTCACGCTAGTGGCCACAGGCACTGGCTTAGGGGTTGTGGCTGGTCTTGCCTTCGGCGTTTTCCCGCGCACCGTGGCGCAGAAGCCCAGCCAAGCCCCTGAGTCAGACAAAGCACCGCCGCAAATCGTCCCAGACGATGCGGCTGCGCTTCGCAGTCAGCTTGCCTTTCAGGATCAGAAAAAAGTTGTTGCTGCTGCCAGACCGGAGCCACCCCAGTCCATACCTGTAGCGGCTGGCAAAGCAACGGCAACAAAACCAGCCTCAGCGCCAGTGCCAGCGCCTGCCGCGATCGCGCCACCGCTGCCAGCGCGTACAGCCACACCTGTCGCACCAAGAACTGAACCACCTGTTGACCCCTTGGCACGCTGGTCGGCTCTGGCGGCGCTGGGTAAAGCAGAGGCAACCGTTGATCAGCCGACTGCTGCCGCTGCCACAGTTGCCACCAACCCGACCACGCCCTCCCCGTTTCCAAGCGTGCAGCTCGGAACTTCCGTGCCAACTCTTGTAGCCGATCAGAGTCCAGAGGCAATGCCTCCAGGTGCTGCCCCAACGAGTCTGGAAAGCACTGCGAACGACCTGACTCCAGGCACTTTGGGTATCCTCAAACACGCAGGTATTGCCGCTCCGGAGCTGCTGTTGGGCGATCGCTCTCTTACTGCTCCGACCATAAGCGTTGCCACCGCTCCAGAGCCAGCCCTGAATGCTCTCGTGCCAGTGCCATTGGGCACGACGACACCAGCAAGCGTGACGATACCGCTGGTTTGGGATACCAGCAGTGGTAAGGATGACAAGACTCAAACGCCCAAGGGTCGGTTCCAGGTAGAGTTGACTGAGGACATGCACACCAGTGATGGGGCGGTTGCCCTACCGCAAGGCACCCAACTGATGATGCAGGCAACAACTGTGAGTCCAGACAATCAGTTGGTCTCTGCCAGTGCGATCGCGGTTCTCTATCGCGGTCGTGATGGTGGTTTCAGGCAAGAGGTGGTTCCTCCCGGTGCCATTCTGCTTCAGGGCAAGCAGGGAGCACCACTGGTGGCTCGCAAGCTCAATGATCCTGGCGCTGCCCTTGCCAAGCAAGACTTGCTGGTGGGTGGGTTGAGTGCTTTGGGTCAAGCAGGAGCTTTACTCAACCAGCCGACAGAAGAATTTAGCAATGCGATTAATTCAGACAGCTTTTCCAGCACTACCATTCGGCGATCGCGCCAACCCAATCTCTTACCAGCCTTGCTTGACGGCTTCTTCAATACCACAGCACAGCGCCTCAACCAACGGTCTGAGCAAGCAACTCAAGAGTTGATCAGACGCAATACCGTTGCCGTTCTTCCAGCTGGTACCGAGGTTTCTGTAGTCATTAACAGCTTTTTCCGTGTCAACCGCTAATTCGATTGAACAATGGAGGTTTCTTTGATGAAGCGAATTTTTGTCGGTGCTGTCCTTAGTTTTAGTCTAATGAGTCCGATAACTCTATCAGCCATGGCAGCACCAGCCTATCGGGTCATCAGTCGTGATGTGGCGAGGCTGAGCACAGTGGATGTGCAAGTGGGACCGGGACGCGCCACTGCGATCGACTTTAGCCAGGCTCACGAGCACATCACGTATGTTCTGCTAGCCGATCCCTCGCGTCTGGTTTATGCTGCGAATGCTTCGATCGACTCAGGACAAGCTAACACGCTCTTTTTACGCCCCATTCGTCCCCTAAAGTTCCCTGGTGCCACCACCACCAGCATCACCAATCTGAGTGTTCAAACCCTTGATCAGGCAGGACAGCAGCGACTCTACAACTTTAATGTTTACCATGTGGCGCAACCCCAATACGTGGGCGTGATGCTAAGCCCTTATCAGGTGCAGCCACCACTTACTAACCTCCAACCAGCTTTTGGTTTACTACATATAGACCGGATTGAACAGGGTTTAGAGCTTGCGATTCGTCAAGGTTATACCCCTGCGACTGATCCAATCGTTGCCAGAATCAAAACGATGTTGACGCTGGTGCGAGGCAATCGCCTAACCATTGCCCAGGCGGCAACCTCAGCCCAAGTGCCCATCAACGTCCTCAAGGCTTTGGAGCGCTTAGGTACACCATCTAACGAGTCGCTTGAGTCAGATGTTGTGCATCCATCACTGCCAGCTAAGTAAGTGGTACTTACATCCTCAGGTTTTCAATCATTTTTGGGAGGGTCTATGAATTTTTCGACCAGCGATGCCATTTTGATCACCAAACAAGAAGCGGCAAGAATTTTAGGCATTCATCACACTACACTGCGGTCTTTGAGAAACAAGGAAAACTCAGGCATCATCGAAGGCTTGCATTGGGTCAAATGGAACTCACGCGCCATCCGCTACAACCGCATACTCATTGAGAATTATGCCTTGCATCGTGGAAACCTCATAGAGCATGAACGCTTTGTCGAGCAATACGTGAAGCAACTTTCTACGAACAGCCGCAGGCGCGATAGTAAGGTGATCTAATCCTTAGCCAAGTTTGGCTGGCTCTACCTAACCCCAGCGTAACTGGGGTTCTTTTGTATGCAAAGTACATGCAAAAAGATATGTAATTCTACTTTTATATTTACCTTTATATTGTTGCAAGCCTTCATTGAATGTATATCAACGATCGTTCTATAGGTCAGGAACAGTAACATTCTCAACGGCTTTAGCGTAGCAGCGATCGATCATTTGTGCTGAATTGCCTGCCCACTTTGAGATTTGGATACTGGGAATATTCTGCTCTCTACACAGACTACAAAATGTATGTCTAGTTTGGTAAGGGTTTCGATATGCAACATCTGCCAGTGAGTTAAGAACGTTTTTCCAGGCTCTGCCTGTAAAATTGTGCCAGTCAATAAACTTACCTTTAGGGCTGGGGAATACTAGCGCTGAAGGATCACAGTCTTCTGGTTTGATTGCTTCAATTAATGTAGTCAATTGAGCATTGATGGGGAACCTCCTTGCTTTCTGAGTTTTTAGTCCATCCTTTAAGACTAGCCCTTGCCCATCATAGATAACCGCTTGCTCAAACGTAATCACAGCTCGGTTAATATGTTTCCAACGCAGTGCGATCGCTTCTGATGGTCTACAGCCTGTGAAAAAGAGAAATTCGACCAGTGAAGCATAGTGACGGTAGTAACGACTGCTTTTGAACGCTGCAATAATGCGATCGCGCTCTTCTGTAGTGAAAGGAAAAACTTCATCTTCCTCAGTGCCAGCTTTCTTAACCTTCACTTCTGATGCCATGCCCTCAAAGGGGTTTAAGTCTAGAGTGCCTAACTTTCTCGCCCATTTGCAGCAAGCCGATAGGTGCATTAAAACTCGCTTAGCCGAGTCAGCGGGGACATTTGCATTGATCCAATCAAAAATCGCTTGAGCTTCAATGGGTTGCTTGTAAGGGCATCGCTCCAGATGATTAGCGACCCAACCGTACATTCTAATTGTGGCTGGAGATTTACCCGCTTTTTTAGTATCTTGGTAACGATTCCAAAGTTCAGACAGATCAAGAATCGGGGTACTGGGTGCGGTATCGACATCGGCATTGGTCAGAGCGGGTTCAACCTTGTATTTCTCTAGATTATTGGGGTCAAACTGACCATAGTCAATATCTCGTTCAAGCTCAAAAGCAATATCCTGCGCTTTCTTGCGCTCGTAGGGAGTATCTCTCAAACCTGGAGAAAGATAAAAGCGTTTTCCCTCGTAGCTAAAGACGAGCTGCAAGCTATAGCGTGAAACTTTAATCTTAACGGCACCACGCTTAGGCTTCTTGGGGTTCTTCTTGCTGTACATATTCTTTCGGGGTACAGATTAGCTGCTCTACCAAGTATATCTCCTGTACCCCAATTCGTACCCCAATTCGTACCCCAAACTAGTCCAAAAATGTCAAAAACGATCACTCAGCCAAGTCATCACTCACTCAAGGCACTGACTTACCGAGCGCTGAAAGTCTTAGCAGATGGATAAAAGCCTCATTTCTACTGAAGCTGGTGACAAGACTCGAACTTGCGACCGGCTGATTACAAATCAGCTGCTCTACCAACTGAGCTACACCAGCGTACCATCAGTAAGTCATGGTAACAAACTTTGTCGCGTCTGTGGTCGATCGCGAACCTTCAAAGGCATTCCTTATAAATCAGTCGCTACAGCATCTAACTTAGAACAGACGATGAAGAAGCCGATACCTGAAGTGTGGCATCCGGAGTCGCGACGTTTAACCCTAAGAACTTGGAGCGATGAGCAAAACAGTGTGCTCAGGATGATAAGCTAACAGATGCAATCAAAGTGCTAGGACAAGCTTAAATGACCGGGTCAACCCAGGTTCCCTACCTGCTACGAGCAGCTCGCGGCGAAACGTTAGATCGGCCACCTGTATGGATGATGCGGCAGGCTGGACGCTACATGAAAGCCTATCGTGACCTGCGGGAGAAGTATCCGTCGTTTCGTGAGCGCTCTGAGATTCCTGAAGTGGCGATCGAAATCTCGCTTCAGCCCTGGAGAGCCTTTCGACCGGATGGGGTGATTTTGTTCTCGGACATTGTGACGCCGCTGCCCGGACTGGGCATTGAAATGGATATTGCCGAGGGTAAGGGGCCAATCATTGCCGACCCCATTCGAACAGAGGCTCAAATCAAAGCACTTCGACCATTGGAACCGGAAGACTCCTTGCCTTTTATTAAACCCATTCTGCAAGCACTACGGACAGAAGTGGGGAATGAATCTACGGTGCTGGGATTTGTCGGCGCACCCTGGACGCTGGCAGCCTATGCGGTTGAGGGGAAAGGGTCTAAGACCTATGCTGTCATCAAGCACATGGCGTTTTCTAACCCGGCGGTTTTGCATCAACTGCTGGCAACCTTAGCAGAGGCGATCGCCACGTATGCTTGCTACCAGATTGACTGTGGTGCTCAAGTCGTGCAAATGTTTGACTCCTGGGCAGGTCAGCTAAGCCCACAGGACTACGACACCTTTGCGTTGCCTTACCAGCAGCAGGTGTTCCGCAAAATTAAGGAGGCGCATCCCGACACACCGCTAATTTTGCTGGTCAGCGATAGTGCGGGTTTGCTAGAACGCATGGCAAAGTCTGGAGCTGACATTTTAACGATCGATTGGACGGTGGACATGGCGGATGCACGGGCTAGACTGGGCAAAGATATCATTGTTCAGGGCAACCTTGACCCAGGCGTGCTGTTTGGTTCGCAAGACTTTATTCGCGATCGAATCCTCGACACAATCCGTAAAGCTGGCAACCGAAAGCACATACTGAATCTAGGGCATGGTATTCTACCGAACACGCCTGAAGAAAATGCCGCCTTTTTCTTTGAAATCGGCAAGCAGGCTGATCAGTTGTTAGCCGTTCATGCTTAACCCCGATGACGTCCAAGCGGATTTTTGTGACTGGCGCGAGTGGCTGTATTGGTCACTACGTTGTTGAAGCTCTGATTCAAGAAACTAAGCATGAGCTTTTCCTGCTAGTCCGGAACCCAGACAAGCTAAAGTTTGATTATCGCGCTCGTTCTGGCATCACCATCTTGCAGTCAGATCTGCGCGGGATTGACCAGTTCAGTGAGTTGTTGAAGACGATCGACTGTGCCGTGCTGATCGCAACCGCATGGGGAGGTGTTCAGGAGGTCTACGACATAAACGTGACCCAAACGCTTCGTCTAATGAGTCTGCTCGATCTCGATGTTTGCCAGCAGGTAATCTATTTCTCGACTGCCAGCATTCTCAATCGTGACAATCTACCCTTAAAAGAGGCAGAAACAACCGGCCACGACTATATTCGATCGAAGTACACGTGTTTTCAGCAGCTTGACAAACTTAAGATTGCGCCGCGCATTACAACCCTGTTTCCCACGTTGCTATTGGGTGGCGATGCGCATAAGCCCCAATCCCATATTTCGTCTGGCATCGCCCAAGTCGTCACTTGGATTGGGCTACTGCGGTTCTTAAAAACAGAAGGCAGCTTTCACTTCATTCATGGCAAGGATATTGCTCAGATTGTGCTGTTTCTAATCGAAAAGCCGCCCGTCGAAGGAGAATCGCGACAGCTTGTTTTGGGCAACCAGATGATGACGGTGAATCAAGCGATCGAGGAAGCCTGCATTTACCTTAACAAGCGTATTTACTTTCGCATCCCACTCACTCAGGAACTAGCCAACCTGATCATTTTCCTCTTTCGCATCAAGATGGCAGACTGGGATCGCTTTTCAATGAACTATCGCCATTTCACGCACCGTTACGTGGTGAGTCCAGAAACTTTGGGTCTACCAACGTATTGCGCCACGTTTAGCGATGTCTTAAAGCTAAGCGGCGTTCGACATCGGCGTTGATCGACCTTGCTGCTCGTCGTCAGTGCATTGGGACTTTTTACCCGATGTATCAGCGTTAATTATAGAACTTACGCATTGACAAAAAGAGTGAAATGTGGTGACTCTAGGATAGTCTCGTAGCCCGCAGAAACCAGTTGTGAGAGAACCGTCTAAGCCCTCAACAGCCAAGTGTACTTGCGCCCTGTATACCTTGTTTTTATTGGCAGAACCCAAATATGTCAGTTGTGTTCGCTTATCTGAGGTGATGGAGGAGTTGAGTCACGACAGTGTGAATCGGTTTCTGCTGCGTG
>JAHHIE010000108.1 GCA_019358945.1 Stenomitos rutilans HA7619-LM2
CCAAGTCTCTAATTGAATTTGTTGGGGACTGGGCAGAAAATATTGAAGGATTGCCACAACCGCTTAAAACATCGCAAGGGATATATCTTGATCATGGCATCCCATCACCAAAAGCTGGGAAGAGCCCTATGTAATTGTCATTTCACAATGCGCGCTCGGTTAGAAGCGATGACCCAAGCGGTGATTGCCTCCATTGTCGGCTGGCGTTCCATTCTGGACGCATTATCCGTAGCGGGTCTTTAAGGAATTGGTATTAGAGAAGTTGTTAGTTTTTGGTAAAAGAGAGTTTTCTGCCTCCCCTGCCCCCTTTGCCTTCTACCCCCTGCCCTCTTGCCTTCTGCCCTCTACTCACTCCACGCTATTCCCTGCACCGTTCAACTGACGCGGTATGGTGACACGAAACGTTGACCCGACTCCAAGCTCACTTTCAACGGCGATCGCGCCGTTCATCCGTTGGACAATCAAGTCGGTAATGGCTAAACCCAACCCTGTACCAGGAAACCGCTTGGCAAGGGTTTGATCCAGTTGATAAAACGCTTCAAAGATGTAATTCAGGTGGGCTTCGGCAATGCCAACGCCTGTATCCTCTACGGTAATGACGATCGTATCGGGTTCAACCTCGACCACTTCGACGCGCACACCACCGACTTCGGTAAACTTGATGGCGTTTGAAAGTAGGTTGACGAGCACTTGCCGCAAGCGCGTACTGTCATTCACAATCAACGGGTTCTGGAGCGAGATCTGGACATCGAGCGTGAGCTGCTTTTGGTCTACCAGCGATCGCAACTCTTCGACGGTGACATTCACGAGCTGAGGAAGATCTACGGTCTCAAGCACCAGTGCCAATCGTCCCGCTTCAATCTTGGACAAATCCAGAATGTCGTTGATCAGCGCGAGCAGGTTTCTGCCGTTGCTGAGAATGCGATCAAGCATGTCCTGCTGTTGCGATGTCACTTGCTGGCGCAGCAGCAGTTGCGAAAAGCCAATAATGGCATTCATGGGTGTCCGCAGTTCATGGGACATCGTTGCCAGAAATTGTGATTTGAGCTTAGCGGCTTCTTGCAGTCGCAAGTTTTGAAACTGAATTTGCTGCCGCTGTTCTTCTAGCTCATGGTTTTGCTCACCCAGAATGCGGTTTTGCACCTCCAAGCGCTCTTCTCGTTCTTCGAGCGCATTAATGAGCTGGGCGTTGGTCAGCGCGATCGCGGCTTGCTCTCCAAAGGCCACTAGCAGTTGCAGGTTTTCGTCGTTAAAGGCCGCTGGGTTTGTCCAGTTGCCGATAGCCAACACGCCTAACCGCCCCGCCTGAGACGACTCGATCGCCACAATACACAGCGACGGTGGTAGAAGTACGCTGTCGTTTGAAGCAAGGCGATCGGGAATGTCCTGCTGCCAACGCTCTGTATCCTCATGTAAGTCGTTCTCCCTTGCAGAGTCATCCCTGGTTGGTTCCCGAATGGATGCAAACCCGCTCATGTCAGATGCTTGAATGAGCTGCGACCCCCCACTGAGAAAGATCTCGCCCAGTAGTCCTTCGCCCGGTGCAAAATCGTTCTCTAGTTGAAAGCGCTCTGTGCCCACTCCGGTCGCTGTTGTCAGTTCTAACATGCCTGTATAGGGGTTTTGAAGCACAATCAACCCAAAATCGGCGTTGGGGATCACATCGCAGACAGCAGCAACCATGCTTTGCAACAGTTCCGGCAAATTGGTCAGGCGTTGGTTTAGTAAGTCGGTGAGCCGTTGTAGCGTGCGCAGTTGTTGCTGATGTTGCCCCAGAATAATCAGTGCATGCCGCAAATCTCGCTCGGCTTCTTGGGCTGAACGGTAAAGCTGAGCATTGTCGATCGCTAGAATAGCTCGCTGCGCTAAGTCGTCAGCTAACTGCTGATCGATTTGGGTATAGCGCCGCCCAGAAGACCGAGACAGGCAGAGGGTGATAGCCCCCAGTTTGCGATCGGGGACGACCAGAGGCAGCGTCATCAGAGAGCCGATTTCGAGATCGCGTAAAAACTGGAGGTGCTCGCTATTAATGGCGATCGACTCAAGCCACTCGTCTGTCACGTGCGATAAAAAAACGGTATGCCCTGTTGTCAGGCATTGCACAACCGGATGTCGCTCCTGGTCTAAGGTAGGGGTATGCTGTTGGGCGCGACTCAACCAGTGTTTTTTGACAGGGTCTACGTGTTGCCATGCTAGAAGCTGAAACTGTTGCTTGTTCAGGATGTCAAAAAAGCAGAAATCGGCTAAAGCTGGCACTGCTAGCTGAGCCAGGTTGTTCAAAATCGTTTGATAGTCAAGCGAGGCGGACAGTACAGAACTGGCTTCAGCCAGAAACCGCTGGGTGGCTTCTGCTTGTTTCAGCGAGGTGATGTCCAGAAACGCGCCTACGCACCCTCTTGGCTGACATTGTTCGTCAAACAGGGGATTGGCATAACTAATCACATTGATGAGCGTCCCATCGTCTCGCACAATATCAAACTCTGCATCTAGCACCGATCGCCCCAATGTTGTGACCAGTTGCATGGGAAAGACCTGTGATGGTAACGGCTGCCCCTGCTGCTGCAACCTGTACAGTAAGGGGTCGCCAGTCTCCACGGTAAGGGACGTATTTGAGTCGGGTGTCAGGCCCAGCATGGCGGCATAGGTGGGATTAACACGAACCGCCTGACACTCTGGGTCATCCGCGATCGCAATGCCAATTGGAATCACATCCAAGAGCGTTTGCAGCTCTACCACCCGTCGCTCTAACGCGCGATTGAGTTCCACAATTTCGGCTTCTGCCTGTTTGCGCACTGTAATGTCGCTGACAATACCCGACATACGAAATGGTTGGCTGGTTTCATCCCGTTGGGCTTTACCCCGCGAAATGCAGTAACGGTAGACGCCCGACGCATGGCGCAACCGAAATTCAACATCAAAGGGGGTTTCTTGTCGTAAGTGAGCCTTGATTGCCTCTAGAACATGGGGTTGATCCTCTGGATGAATGAGTTGATAAAACGCTCGTTGAGCCGTACCCATCGCCTTGCGATCAATCCCAACGATTTCTAGAAAGCGATCGTTACAAATGACCTCATTTTGGCAGATGTACCAATCCCAAACGCCATCATAGGAGCCTTCCAGCACCAGCCGATAGCGCTCTTCACTTTCGTGCAGTCGTTTAGTAACCTCTGCTGCCTGCATTTCTGCCCGATGCACCCGCACTGCATTAAAAAGACTCCGTACCAGAGCTTCAGGTTCTAACCTGCGCTTAAAGAGACAGTCCACTGCACCTGCCTTCATGAGCGCAACGGCTACTTGCTCATCACTTTGCTCAATGAGACCCACAAAAGGAACGGCGATCCCCAACTGCCGTGCTTGCCTGACTAACTGCAACCCATCACCATCGCGCAACTGATAGTTCAGCAACACACAATCAAACGGATGCTGCTGCAAAAGCGCGATCGCCTCTGCACACGTTCCTATACTCCTAACGTCTGCCGCAACCTCTGCCCCGTTGAGCAGCTGGCGAACAGTGGAACGTGCAGACGCGTCACGATCAATCAGCAAGATTTTTAAAGTTTCTTCCATGACACGTAACCAGGACTGATGACTAGGAATCAATCGCTATAGAGTTTTTTTACGCTCCCAGCCGCTCGCCCTTCTTCAAAGGCAACCACGTTGAATCGAACGCGACACAGACTCAATCGGCTATCGATCAGTACATTCATGATTAAGGAATGTGTCTAATTTGTCCTCAATCTATCGGCAGGTTGAGGCCAGCCTAAAAGGAGTAGTGAAGGTTGTCCTGCTTGAGCGTTGCCTCTAACCGCTTTAGGATTCCGTGCTGGGGCGATCGTGCTCACCCGATCGAGTCATTACTCTGGCTCTCCAAGCTTCCCACTTTAGGCAGATGCACGAAATGCAGAGCGCCTGCGAAGCTCCTGTATGGCGGTTAAGACTTATCCGTTCACAGTTTAGTGTGCTGCATCGAGTCAAACACGGTGTAACTTAAGTACGCATAGCGTTGCAGTTGCTGGTTGGGCTAATCAGAGCTAGTTTGCTTCAAGTGACTGTTCACTAAGCGTTAGTCACCCCTATCCTTAATTGTTTAGAGTATGATTAATCCCTCACTCTCTTACTTGCTATTTGTTTAAAGCTGAGGAAACTGAAGTATGGAAGATATTCGGATTACCCTCATTGAAGACCACGATCTTACGAGAGTTGGGATGCGCACGGCATTGCAGCAGCGGGGATTCAATGTCATTGGCGAAGCCGCTAATGCCACCGACGGCCTAAAACTTTTGGAAACGACTAAGCCAGATGTGGCGATCGTAGACATTGGGCTGCCTGACATGGATGGGATCGAACTCACGCGCCGCTTTAAGCAAGCACAGACAGAAGCCGTAGAGGCTCCCGTTGCCGAAACAAAAGTTTTGATTTTGACTCTACAAGACAATGACGATATTGTGCTGGCTGCCTTTGCGGCAGGTGCTGATTCCTACTGCATGAAGGATGTGAGCCTTGATAGTCTTGCTGAAGCGTTGCGGGTTACTAACAGCGGCAACTCGTGGATTGATCCCGCGATCGCGCGTGTGGTGCTGCATCAGGCACGCCAAGGTGCAGAGGATGGAGACGGATCAGAGTCTAGAACGGTGGCAATTCATGCTGCTGAGCCAGAGTACAACCAGATTATTGAAGCCTACCCTCTGACAGAGCGCGAACTTGAGGTTTTGCAATTGATTGTCGATGGGTGCAGTAATGCGGCGATCGCCGAAAAGCTTTACATTACGGTTGGTACTGTGAAAACACATGTCCGCAATATTCTCAATAAGCTGTGTGCTGACGATCGCACTCAGGCGGCTGTCAGAGCCTTACGATCGGGTTTAGTTGGCTAAGGACTGGTTCACTGCTGGTTCACTGGTCTATCAGCTGACTGGTTCACAGACTGAAGTAGTCAGCGACTTGCTAACACTGCAAGCCGCGCTACTGCTGCTGAAGGTTCTGTCACACCAAGGGTTCAGTGCTCGTGTAGACAGTATATGGTTAGGACTGACGCAAAAGCGATCATCTTTCGCCCCCTAGCCCCCAATGCTGGGGGAACCGAGCCAACTAAAGCCCCCAGCATTGGGGGTCTGGAGGCAAACGCGTAAGTCCTAATGGTGATCTAAAGGCAACGTATAGGCTGAGCAATCACTACGATGTTGGTAGCCTGGAGCCGTCATCAATCAAGCTCAAAAACCTTGCGTATCAGCCTTACCGCGCCCGTTCTAACAAACAGGCTAGGGGTTGGAACCCCGCTGTAAGCCATGTGTATGAATCGCCAAAATCAGCCTCAATCGACGCTCTCTATCAAAGGAGGGCTTCGGAACTTCTTCCGAAAGGTGCCTCTCCGGCCTAGAGAGTCAGGGTGCTGTAGAAACGTGCGCTAAGCGTATGCTTTGCAACCACAGTTTAGGCTGCAAGTGTGTCTGCCTATCAGGTCATCAACGTCTCACTGTACCGTTACAGTTGCGATCGTAACGTCTGCGCTTGCTTATCTTGCCTCTTTCTCCGACACTCAAGGAGTATCGATATTTTGGCAACTCCACCCGTTTTGACTCTCTCATCTCGTCCGCTTCAACGCGCTCAGTCACTCCACGAACAAACCTACCAAACTCTCCGCACAGCCATCCTGTCTGGGGAGCTTGCGTCTGGCGATCGACTGGTCGAAACTCAGCTTGCAGATAGTTTGCAGGTAAGTCGCACTCCCATTCGTGAAGCCATTCGGCAGTTGCAGCGAGAGAGCTTGATTGTTGCCGATGACAATGGTGCTTTGCGGGTGGCTTGGCTTTCGGTTGCCGATGCTGGGCACCTTTACGATTGCCGCATCGCGTTAGAACAGGTATCAGTGGCCGCCGCTTGCTCGCATGCGACAACGGTTCAACTGGAGCAAATTGACCTTGCCATTCATCAGGCAGAAAGGTCAACAGAGCAAGAATCTCATCAGTTGACGAATTATCAACTGCTGCATCTGGACTATCAGTTTCATCGCCTGTTGGCAGAAAGCTCAGGTAATCCCTGGCTGGTGACACTGCTCGATCAAGTCTTTGATAAAATGATGTTGCTTCGCCTGCGCACAATGCAACACAACCCTCGTGTGCTCGAAATTCGCACAGAACACCGTCGCATTTACCAGGCTGTCAACGATCGTGACGCTTCCACTGCAGTACAAGCCATGCGAGACCATCTGATCGCCAGCAAAGAACGCGTGATTCAGGAGATTCAGCAGATCGAAGGGACTGAGGAGTGAACAGGAGTTTTGAATTAAGAGTTTTGAGTTAAGAGTTCTGCCATCAGCGGTCAGCTATCAGCCGTCAGCCCACTCCTTACTCCCCACTCCCCACCTTTTGCCTTCACCCTTTTTCATTCCTCCCCTCATGGCTGCTTTGTCTCCGTCCACATGAGCGCGATCGCCAACCGCATTGCTTGCCCAACCGGAGACAGGCGGGCTGCTTCAGGTGCAGTTGTTTCCCAACGCTGCATGTGTGCACGAAAGCCGTTGTCTTGTTTGGCACGTTGCGTGATGACCTGGCTAATCACTTTTTTTTGAATGTCTTCTGTGGCAATGCCTTGGCGGGTGAGATAGTTCAATAGTTGCTGCACGCTTTGCACAAACTGTTCGGGGGCCTGACACATCATGATGTGTTGAATTTGGCGCACGACTTCCTGGTAAAGCCGGATGCGTCGATCGGGCGACGGCAGCAGCTTTGGTTCGGCTGAAACTGGTTCAGGAGGGGATGCGAGTGCCAGATTGGGTTCATTGCCCTGAGGGGCGATCGCCAACAGACTGATAATCTTTGCCTGATGGGTTAGCAGCCGCTGCAAAACCTCTGGATAAAGCTGAAAAAATCGCCGCGACAAGCTTTTGGCGCTCACTGCGCGGCTTGCTTTCAATCGTATGAGGTAGTGATCGTCTGACGATTCGTAGGATTTCACGGTCAAGGTCAAACCGTTCCCCTCTCGCGCAATCTGCACCAAGGTAAAGGCTAGTGCTTCCCAATTGGGTGCTTCCGTCAGATGAACCTCAATGACTGCATTGTCTTCCTCATATTGACGCCCTAGTTCTCCTGGTTCTAGCTCACGCCCTGTTGGGTAGCGATCGGTCGGGCTTTTGGTCGTGTAGTTAAATTGAGTGAAAACATAGCGGCAATTGATTTTAGAGAAGTCGGTGTCTTCAATATGCCAGTTAGCAATACAGCAGCCTGTCATCTGGGCACCGTCCAAATTTGTGCGGATCAGGTGGCTTTCAAGCAAATAGGCACTGCTAAGGTCGGCTTCGTTTAAGGACGTATCGCTTAAATACGCGCCGCTGAGGTCTGCTCTCTGCAACGACGCTCCACGCAGATTGGCATCTTTGAGGTCTGCTCTTAGCAAGTAAACGTCTTGCAAATTTGCCCGTAACAAATGCGCTTTGTTGAGGCTGGCTTTCAGCAGATAGGCTCCGGCTAAATTGGCTCGACTCAAATCGGCACTATTGAGAATTGCTTCACTTAAATCTGCTCCAGTCAAAATGACCCGATGCAAGTCGGCTCCTGTAAGGTTTGCTTGCCGTAAGTAAACGCCGTCGAGGTTTGCTTCAATTAAATTGGTGCCGACTAGCGACGCTTCTCTCAGGTTTGCTTCTTCCAGGTGTGCTTCTCGTAAATTGGCACGATCGAGATTGGCATTAGCAAGATTGGCACGGCGCAGATTTGCTTCCATGAGTTCTGCTCCGATGAGGCTACTGCTGCCGAGTTTTGCCCGCTCTAAATTGACCTGATCTAATTTTGCTTCTTGAAGATTGGCGCTACTCAGGTCAGCTTCTTGAAGGATAGCCCAGTTAAGGTCAACGTTTTGGAGTTGCGCTAGCCGGAGGTCGGCTTTACTGAGGTTAGCACCACTAAGGGTTGCCTGGTTAAGAATGGCGTTGTTGAGGGACGCGCTACGCAGGTCTGCTCGTCGCAAGCAAGCTGCTGTCAGGTTTGTGCGGCTTAAAAAGGCCCAACTCAGGTTAGCTCCCGTCAAATTTGCCCCAGTGAGATCAGCGTCTCGCAAGTTAACGCCGCTCAGGCTGGCTCCACTCAGGTCAACGTGGGAGAAATCGCGTTCGCCTTTCTGGTATCGCTCCAGTAGATCCTGTACTTGCATATTGACCTTTTGAGCAGAATGCCGATCGCCGTCAGGTGCAGAGGCTCACTATCAAGCGGCTGTCTTGTGCTTAAGCCTGTCTTGTGCTTAAGTCTGACGCAGATTCAGGATTGCTACAGAGTAAATCGATTTGATGGGATAGTCGAGAGCCATCATCCATCAAACCAAAAAGGTCACCGCTCAAGGCAGCCATTGGGGGCGAAGCCCTGGCAACGGCAACGATTCAGGTTGAAGCTTGGCAGCAGGATTGTTTGGATCGAGGGGCAGTAGCCAGAGACGGCTATCGGCAATTACTTTGCCTGCGCTGTCTTGCAACTTCCCGCTGCCTGAGGCGAGAGAGGGGTCTGAGTCGATCGCCTGGTCAAACAAAAGCGCTAAACCATCAGACGATAAGCTCACCTGCACATCGCGCTGGTCGGGCAGCATGACAAGACGGCGGAGTTTACTCGTGGTCAGGTCGATCGCGGCCAAATACGGCTGTTCACGGTAAAGATTGCCTCCAGTTAAAAGTTCGGTGAGCAAGCAGTAGAGGGTTTGTTTCACAGGGTCAAAACGCGCGCCCAAAATGGAGCCTGTGATACGAAGTAACTCTTTCTGCGTGCCCTGATTGCTGACTAGAAAAAGCGATCGCGTATTGTCTGTATTAAACTTTACCATCGTTGCCAGGGAACCATCTTTGGCAAAGCTCAGCACCATCCCAAACTTGGGCAAAAAGTCTAGTGGTTTCGCTCCTGGCTGCAAGGGTAAAATCGCCAGCCCTTGACCCTGCGCGATCGCCAACGATTGGCTATCGGGCGTAATCAAAAAATCGCCTCCCGGTTCTCCTTTAAGCGGTTGCGGCGGTGCTCCTGCTTGAACGAGCCAGGGGCCAAAATCATTTGGATTACTACGATTCACCCGCTGCACGACAATCTTGTTGCCATCTGCTGAAAGGTCAAACTTCAGGTTTTGATAGCCTTTGTTATCAAGCACTAGATCAACCTGATTCGGAGGAGCCGCAACAGAGGCTGGCTCATTCACTGCTACTGGCGCATTGAGCTGTCTTGGTGACTCGACGTGAATGCCAGTCGTTACTGTAAAAAGTTGTTGATCGGTCAGTGCCGCAGGTTGGGTTGTGCGAGGGGTTGCGGCAAAGAGCAGGCGATCGCCCAGCGGGTAAGGCTTAAATTCCAGCACCACCATATTTTGTGGGGTGAGCACTTGTTTTTGCTGCTGATTCAGGTTGTAGAGCACTAAGCGCCCTGCTTCCTCACCGCTGACCCCAATATAGGCAAAGACGCGATCGCGGGTTTGAAACTGCCCTGTAAACGGCTGCATAGACGATCGGGCACTGGCAAAGCGATCACGAGCATTTTGGAGCTGCACCTGAAACGAGGTGCCGTAAGGCGCAGGCATACTCAGGGTGTACGCCATGCGTCGTCCCGCCCAACTCACTTTGCCAGAAAGCGGTGGCTCAAGCCGCAAGTTGGACTCCACGCTGGCATGATCCATCGGGCGGCTAAAGGTAAGCGTAAACGCCGTATCGTCAGCACCAACCTGTTTGTTCTGCCAGCTAAAGTCGCGGACACGAGCCGAGGCATGTTCACCGCTCAGCAGCAAAATGCCAATCAGCAAACTCAACGCTACGATGAGAACGATCGCAACACGATCAATCGGCTGCGTCCACGAACGTAAGGTGGCAGTAAAATTTGAGCGAGTCAATGGGGCACTCTACCGTAGAGACATCAAACTAGTCAATCAAAGACCTATTGTTTCGTGACCTGACGCCCTCGTCAATGCGTCGCCGTCAATTGCACAGCGATCAACTGGAATACAGTGGTCAATTGGATAAGGATAACCTGTGGGACACTCGTTCAAAGATCTAGGTTCAGATATTCTACTCATCGAGCATCTGCTGGAGCCATCGCTCTGCAATCATGTGATGCAGGTCGCAGAATGCTGTCAATTTAAACCCTCCAGCATTCTCGTGAATGTGGTCGATACAGATGTTCGCAGCAGCGACATGTTGCCGTTGGGGAACACTGGGCAGCAACTTCAGGAATCGACCAACCAGATCTTACTCACAAAAGTGCAAATCATTCAGGATTTACTCTTCAAGCACTACGGCATCAAATTTTCTCAGGCGGAAATGTGTTCCATCTTGCGCTATAAACCAGGGCAACGCTACAAGCGCCATGTCGATAACCTGCTGCTGGCAAGCCGCTTTCAAGAAATCGCAAACGGCATTCCTACCCGCGACATCAGCATTGTCGGCTACCTAAACGATGATTTTGAAGGTGGCGAGACCTTGTTCGATCGCCAAAATATCAAAGTCAAACCCAAGGCAGGCAGCGCGATCGTCTTTCCCTCGTACTATACTCATCCCCACCAATCCCTACCCGTCATCCGAGGACGCAAATACTCCTTTACCAGTTGGTTATTTTACTAATGATTCGACCTGTTTGTGCTCTGGAGCGGGTTGTTTCAATCGCTCACACAGCGGAAAACCCATTTTTTCTCGCTGCTTCAAATAACTTTGTGCCACCTGCCGCGCCAGACTCCGAATTCTACCAATGTAACGTGTCCGTTCGGTTACTGAAATGACACCCCGCGCATCTAGCAAATTAAACGTGTGCGAACATTTCAGCACATAGTCAAACGCAGGCAACACTAGCTCTAGTGCCATCAAGCGCTTTGCTTCCTGCTCATAGAGCTTAAAGAACGTAAACAGCAACTCTGGGTCGGAAGCTTCAAAGTTGTACGTAGAGCCTTCGATTTCCCCCTGCAAGTGGATATCACCATAGGTCAACGCATCGTTCCACTGAATGTCGAAAATGGAGTCTACGCCCTGGAGATACATCGTTAACCGCTCCAGCCCATACGTAATCTCGATCGACACTGGATAGCAATCAATCCCGCCACATTGCTGGAAGTACGTAAACTGCGTGACTTCCATCCCATCCAGCCACACTTCCCAACCAACGCCCCACGCACCAACCGCCGCATCTTCCCAGTTATCTTCGACAAACCGCACGTCATGGTCTTCTGGCTGAATGCCCAGCGCCCTCAGCGAATCTAAATACACGTCTTGAATATTGTTCGGAGAAGGCTTGATCAGCACTTGGTACTGGTAATAGTGCTGCACCCGATTTGGGTTCTCTCCGTACCGTCCGTCCCCCGGTCGCCGACAGGGTTCTACATAAGCAACCGACCACGGCTCTGGCCCGATCGCCCGCAAAAATGTATGAGGACTCTTCGTTCCTGCCCCTTTCTCAGTGTCATAGGGTTGCACGATCAGACAACCTCGATCGCTCCAAAATTGGTGTAAAGCCGCAATGACAGACTGAAAGTTCAAGAAATTTCTCCTTTGGGTAAATCGACACATCGTGCCTTTTCATTGTGCCGTAAAGTGTTCTGCAGTCAGCACCCCCAACATGGTGCTGGTTTCAAAAATTTTCGGCTAACGCTTGCAAACAGCTCTCAAGCCGCTCCACTGCTGCTGCATTGGCAAACTGCTGCTGACGTTCACACTCGTTTTTTAGCAGACTGGCAAGTTCAACCAGGCGATCGTCGAGGGACTCCCCACTATTCACAAGTGCCGTCATCCAAACGGCTTGAGCCTCATCCACATCTCCCTGCAGCAGCAAACTTAATCCTAAATACCAATAGTTTGACACTCGATTAGGTGCTTGCTCTAGCAGTTGGCGATATAGCACTGTTGCCTGACCATAGTTTTGCTGCTGGAAGAAGACAGCCGCTTGTTGTTGAACGTGATTGATCGCAGCATGAGTAGTCGATCGATCACGGTCAGCGACTAACGCTTCTAACCATGTCATCCACTCCTTCGCACGCACCGACCAGCGATACGCTTGATTCACATAGCTAACCTGCTGTTCCAACCGCTGTTCAACCTCGTTCGGGTTGGCTAGACGATGTCGGACAGTATCAATGACTGCATCAATAAAATGCTGCTGGTAAGCGGATCGATCGTCACTTGTCGGAATCAAGCGCGCAAATCCAGCCGTAGTCTCTGGCAGCGCACCTAAATCACTCGTCACAACCCAACAGCCACTTGCCATCGCCTCCATCACCGCAATGCAGGACGTCTCAGCAAACGTATTTGGATACGCCAAAATCGATACAGCCTTAAGTTCTTCTGCTAAAGCTGGCTGAGGAATTGATCCAACATACTCAACGCCTTCTGTTTCCCGACACTGCTGATAAAGCGCTCCGTAGTCTGTTTCCGGCAAGTTGTATACCTTCATGCTAGAAAAGACCTTCAAAACCGCTCCAGGAATCGCGCGACGAATCGCAGGGAATGCATCTAGCAGGAGATCTAGGCCACGAAAGGGTGTGCTTGTGTATGCCAAGATGGGAGGATGAGACTTGTAGCGGATGGCAATCGACGCGCTACCAACATCACGTTGAAAAACAGGGCTGATCCCATTCCTTAAAACTTGGATGCGCTGACAATCAAGCGCAAAATGCCGCTGATACTGTCCAGACTGCCACTCACTTACCAGGGCAAAACCATCATAAGCAGCGCACTCATCAGCTCTGTGTAATCCTTGAATCGCAGGCTGATCGTGAGCATGCTGTGACCACAACACCAAACGCGTCCATTCTGGCAAAACAGCTCGAATCGGACGACCGTGACTAGCCACATTTACAACAACTAAGACATCAAGCGATCGACGCAAATCAGCAGACATCTCTGCAAAGGGTAAACATGTCACCCCAAAAAACACACCGGGGGTTGTCGTCTTATTTAGCAAAAAGACCTCCTGCCCCTGCTTCACCAACTCCTCAGCAAGGTAGCAGATGGCAGAACTTGAACCGCCCAACGGTTGATAATAAACCGTCTCAGGCGTGTAATCGTAATCAACAACATCCAGAAAGGCAATCCGCATCTTCTTCCCTGATGGCAAATCCTCACCATAAAACCATTTAACTGCTCTAAGGCTACACGTCCCTGCCCGAAATCATCGCTTTGGTAGGGTCGCATTTGAATGCAGTTACGACAGGCTGCCATCTCGCCCCAAAAGCAATTGCATTTCTCTATATAGCGCGCCAATCATTGCTTCACTCGCTTTGACTGAGGTGACTCCTGAGCAAGGCCACGAGCAGAAAATCCTAAGCCACTCAAAGCCTATGCTGCCGATGATTCAGGCGACCAAAAACTTTTTTTCTTCAACCGCTTGACACCTCATCATCATTCCCGTTATATTGGCTAAGCGGTCGAGAGGGAGTGAAGCGCGAGCGACGTTCTTGAAGCCGCCCGAACCTAGAGAATTGAATAGTTTGGAAGCCAGAATAGCACTTAATCGTTGAGAAAGAAAGTGTTTCTTAGGGATTTGTTCCTAAGGATGAGATAACGAAGGTAAGAGCATTAGTTTTAGGTAATCTTTAGCTAATGAGTTTGCTTTAATTTGAGCCTTAAGGCTCTTCATTCAACAACATGGAGAGTTTGATCCTGGCTCAGGATGAACGCTGGCGGTCTGCTTAACACATGCAAGTCGAACGATGTCTT
>JAHHIE010000109.1 GCA_019358945.1 Stenomitos rutilans HA7619-LM2
TACACTAACCCTTGGGCGTGTTGGACGATGGTTTCCATAACCGTTCAGTCAAACTTTTCTTACGCCCTTTCTTTCAGGTTTCTCCCCCTTTGGCAACCCCTTGTTGAGACTGGTGCAAGATCTCAGTCAACCTTTATAAGATTTAGCCAAAGCACTTGCTATAAATAAAGCTCATATTTGAGTGCATATACTTATCCATAGATTAAAACTACTACACCTATCAAGAACTTTTTATGAAGATTGACTCATAGGTATTCTACTCCTGCTAAATGATGCGACTCTGAGAGGCAAAGTTGCCTCGCCAGTGTTGGCAGCACCGTGTCAAGAAGTACACGAGTATGTTCAGTTCAAATATGGCTCGATCAACAACCAAGCTGTCTTAGGCAGGTGAAGAATCTCAAATCCGACACTTAATAAATAAAGTCCGGATTGTGTTTATCCACTGCGTAAAGATATTTGGGTGACCTACTGACTATTACAGCTTAGATGCTGGAGAAGAGTTAACACATCCGTTGCAAGTGGGTGTATGGCAGAGCGATGCCTCACACTTTACGGTTCGACTACGATCAACCTTATTTTTCGGATCTATACCTCCAAACCTCAAAGATCAGAAAGTTGATCAGAGGAGACTTAAAACTCATTTTTCCATCTGAAAGCAAAAACTAAAGAAACTATTCACAAATTCTTCGCTCGGTAGTTTTTCACGGCGCAATGTACCAACCGCGTACACTACTGAATCTTTCAAGAACTTGAGTTCAGCTCTTTATACAGCTATCTCAGGTCATCAAATGCGTTGATACAGCTATAAGCCACATAAAGGACTCGACAATGATGAGCAAAAAATCTCTGCTGGCATTTCTAAGTATCTCTGGGCTACTATGCCTCAATACAATGTCGATCGACGCAGCGGAAACTACACCCCCCGCTAGTTCAGCACCAGTCGTTGCAACTACACCGCCTGCCCCTACTGCTAGTCCAGCATCAGCCGTTCCATCTAAACCAACATCGTCAGCACCTGAGAAACT
This sequence comes from Stenomitos rutilans HA7619-LM2, assembly GCA_019358945.1. Classification (GTDB taxonomy): domain Bacteria; phylum Cyanobacteriota; class Cyanobacteriia; order Leptolyngbyales; family Leptolyngbyaceae; genus Stenomitos; species Stenomitos rutilans. The sequence continues at coordinate 1,026 of JAHHIE010000109.1, forward strand.
TCCTTCTGCTTTTGACAGGTTCTCTGAGAGTGGGAAAGAAGCTGCACGCCAGCAGAGAGCGAAAAATAAAGCTGGTTATGCAGTAACAGCTCCAAGGGTGGTAGGAAACCAAATTATCGCTGGATCGAGGACAAACTTACAAACTGGTACTTCTGGAGCAGATCAGACTTGGCCTAATCCCCCAACCCCCCCTGTTCCCCCAACCCCCCCTGTTCCCCATAACCCCACAACTGTGGGAAACCAGGGTACAGGGGGACCAACTGTGATTGCCTCGGTTGGTAATACATCTCCAATATTGATTGCTTCAGTAGGGAGAGTAGCACCAAGCAGCACTCCTAAGATGGACAGATTAGTCAAAAAGCTCGAACTTGAGCAAGTGGAGTCGCTGCTCTGTAATGATGATGCAAAGGCTACAGTGATCAAGACAAAAGCACAGGGTGAATTAGAAGCGATCCTCTGGAAGTCTGATGTATTCTCACCAACGTATTCAGCTCAAGTTCGCTGCAAGCAAGTATCTGCAAGGTTCGCAGAGTATAACAAGCTTTTAAAGGCGGGTAAGGCTCTTTATCTGACGCATGGCGTATTGAACGGTCAGCCCGTAATCTGCGTGACAACTCAGAAAGATGGGGCATGTGGAGCAGGTATTGCAAAATTTGATGGTTTGCTCTTTACCCTTGCTCCTGTTCAACGGGCTGAGGCTCCAAAGACGGTCGAAAAGTTGGTTGCTTTTTTTGAGGCGGCAAAATCTCAAAAGACGCAGGAACCTTTAGAACAATAGGCAATTGGCTGCAGCAATTTACCTTAAGAGTTGGCAGTTCTCTAGCAGTCAGTGGTTGTTGGTCGGTCTCCGTAAATGACCAACAACCGTCAGATTTTTAGTTGTGTCAATGGACTGAGATTTGCTCTATTTCTCTTCATCAGTAAGAGTTTACGACTGCGGGCAGGAGAAACTTTGCAGGAATAAGGCGATGGATCAACTTCTGACGACAGGGCAAGTTATCACTACTGAAGCTTCTAATCTTCCTTGCACTATCTATGAGCTCTTAGGTAGTGGAGGGCAGGGCGAAGTTTACCGTGCGACGTTGAAAAACACTACGGTGGCTCTGAAATGGTACTACCCCGCTTATTTAAAAGAGGATGTCTCTCTTCGCCAACGCCTGGAAAAGGCAGTTGCCTCTGGACCTCCTACCGATAGGTTTTTGTGGCCACTCAGTATTGTGTCAGATAGCAAGCTAGAGGGATTTGGCTATGTTATGTATATTCGAGAGCCTCAGTACAAGGGCATTATTGATCTCGTCAAAAGACGGATAGATCCAAGCTTTAGAGCCTTAGTAACAGCTGCTTTAGGACTAGTAGACAGTTTCTTTCAACTTCATGCTAAAGGTTTGTGCTACTGCGACATCTCATTTGGCAACGTCTTCTTTGCTCCAGATACCGGCGATATTTTAATTTGTGACAACGACAATGTAGCGCCGAATGGTGGAGCACATGGTGCCATTTTAGGAACAGCTGGATTCATGGCTCCAGAGATTGTTCTAGGTAAAGCAGCACCTAGTAAACAGAGCGATTTGTATTCTCTGGCAGTGCTCCTATTCTATATGTTCATGGTGCATCATCCTTTAGAGGGCAAGAAAGAGGCAGAAATTCGGTGCTTGGATATGCCAGCCAGAAAGAAGCTCTATGGGGCTGAACCTGTATTTATATTCAACCCTGACGATGAATCAAACCGTCCAGTTCCTGGTATTCATGACAATGCAATCGCTTGCTGGGAAATATATCCTCTGTTCCTCCGCGATCTCTTTACTAAAGCCTTTACCGAAGGCTTAATAGACCCAGAGAACGGTCGCATCACAGAGGGCATTTGGCGACCTGCAATGGTGCGGCTACGTGACTCGCTTCTTTATTGTTCTCACTGTAGTAGTGAAAATTTTTATGATGCGGATGCCTTGAAAGCTTCAGGTGGAAAGCCAGCCATATGCTGGTCTTGTAGCGCAGAAGTGTCACCCCCTGCACGCATCCGAATTGGTAGAAACATCATCATGCTGAATTATGATACAAAGCTGTTTCCCCATCACGTTGACGACAGTAAACTATATGACTTCTCCAAGCCAGTTGCAGAAATAGCCCAGTCTCCTAATGATTCAAACAGTTGGGGATTAACAAATCTCTCCAGTACAAACTGGGTGAGCACAACTTTAGAGGGAACCGTTAAAGAAATTGAGCCAGGGCAGTCAGCAACGCTCATGGCTGGATTGAAAATTAATTTTGGGAAGTCCGAAGGTGAGATCAGGTTGTAACCAGGTAATTTAGAATGGATAACGCAGCAAGGCAGCAGCTACAAACATTTATCCAACAGCAAGGACACACAGTTTGCAACGATTTATCTCGTTGTAGAGCAATTCTCAAAGACTACTGCGGTCAATATCAGTCTGAGTTAAAAGCATTAGTTAACGCTTTGAATGAGGGTATACCAGCAGACTTGGTATCTTCCCAAACCTCTGCTCCTCCAGAAGTTTTGGTTGGTCGCCTTGCCAAGCGTTTGTGCGATGACTTAGGTATGCGTGAGGAAGTTGCTCGCTGGGCAGTAGAAAGTTGGGCGATCGCCTTGGAAGTAATTCCTGAATCAAAAGTTTCCGCCAAAGCAGATGCCGCTAGGAATGCAGATTTGGAACATTTAAAGAAGAACTCTGATTCTCTGCTAATGAATAGGAGTAAGTTCACAGGGACTGTAAAAAAAGTTCCGATGAAAGCTTGGGTTGCTGTGGGAGCAGGAGTTGCTGCATTAGGAATCCTAAGCTACTTTCTGATGTCTAAAACATCATCCCGTCCTGTATTTGGTGATGGTTCATTGACGTTGGGTGTACTAGTTACAAGAGGTAATCCCGAAGAGAATTATGTTGGACTTGCAAACTACTTAAAGGCGGAATTAAGCAGCAAACTGGGTAGCTCTGTTCAGATTGAGATTAGCGGAGTCAAAGCTGGTGAAAACAATTCGTTGAGGCAAGCAGCAGAGCAGATTAAGTCCAAAAAATGGGATGTGGCTTTTACTGTTAGCCCGTTACTCTCAGTTGCAGCGATCGATAATCAATACTCGTTTGCTGCTCGCATGTTTCCAGATTCAAAATATCTTGAGGCAGCAATCTTTGTTGTTCAAGACAGCCCCATTCAAAGCATTAATGATTTAACTCCTGATAAAACAATCGCTTTAGGGGAAGTCGGTAATCCCATTAGTTTTTACATGCCTGTCTATGATCTTTATGGTAAAATGCTGCGAATCGACAAAGATAATTCATCTAAGCAAGCTATTGAGAAGGTAAAATCAGGGCAAGCAGATGCAGGAGTTGGCATCCATGCGCTTTTACAGAGGCAATTTCCAGAACTTCGAATTATTAGCCGCAGCCGTGCCTTGCCGCTGGCTGGTGTATATCTTTCTCCAAACCTGACTCAACAAGAAGAATCTTTAGTCAAAGCTGCCTTGTTAAAAGCACCAGCAGAAATGCAGAAAGGGACAGCTTACGGAGCAGGTGAAAAAATTGACTACACCAATTTTATTGGTATCACTAAACGAGTAGACGAAATTTTGGGTTGTGCCGATTGGCAGCAGAACCCTGTCAAGCTGTATTGCGGTCAAGCGCCAGGAGTTCGTAATTCATCTACAAATGGAATTGTGGGAAAGGTGAATGGTTACAAAGCTGTTGATGCAGAAACTATACAGTTGACCCTGCAAGGGAAAGATGGTCAAGTTTATCAAGTCATTCTTCCTCAAAGTGTTTTGAAACAACTATCTAACGTTGCTTCGCTTCCTGATTTGAACTTTAAAACAGTTGAGATTACAGGCGTTCAGCCTACTACATCAGGTGGATCGCAGGAATTACAAATTATTAATTCAAAGCAAATAAAGGTTCTTCAATAAACCCATGTCACTTAAAACAGACAAAATTAATCAACGCATTCAGGATATCCAGCAGTTCGCAGCGGTAAGATCTGAGCGTTCTTCAGTTTTCTCAGCAGTTTACAATGAACTGGAAAAAACTTCTGAACTACTAAATGAAGGAAAATTAGTCTTACATATTGTCAGCGAAGATCCGACATTAGCAGTGGCATTACAAAACCTTTACAAAGCGCACAAAACTCTGCCAGATTTATATAAGTTTCAAATCACAGCGTTGCCCAGTAAACCTCAAATCGGTGAGTTTGATGTCCTATGTATAGTAGTTGATGCTGGGCAAATTTTGCCTGACACTATCAAGCGTGTATTGGAGAAAGCTAGCCAGATTCCGATGCTGAAGCTATTGATGGTTATAGATATGCTCAGTTCCGATCCAGATAATCAACGTCGGGTCCAAACAGCAATCTCTGAAGTTGACTCCTGGTTGAGCAACCAAAATCCAATTGCTCCCCATGAAATCACTGCACTGCTTCTATTGCCATTTTATCCAGATAGTCTAAGAGAGAAAGTTGAGGTTAACTTTCAAAAAGACTTGGATAAGTTTTGTCTATCTCTAGAGGTGCTAGTTAAGGGCAAAGTAGAAGATATTTTAATCAAGCAAGCTACCGCTCAGTTATTGGCTCAACTTGCTCAAATTAAGACGGTCTTTAACCAGGAGGAAGCAGAGCTAAAAGTGAGACTGCAAGAGGAAGAGCGAAAGTTACAAGGTACTGGAGGGATCGGGGGACTAAAAAAAGATATTGAAAAAGCCTTTAAAAAAGCGGACATGGACCGGGCAGATTTTTTTAAACGAGCTAAGGAAAAGTCCTCGTCGATAAAGAGAATTCTGTCGAATGAGAGCGACACACGTAGTTTGAAGTATGAAATTAAACAACTAGCAGATGATCTGAGAGTAGATTCTAAAAATAAAGGTAAATATACGACTGTTTCTCTACAACTACCTGATGGAAGAAGTTGCCATGAGATGCTCATTAGCCACTGCCGAAACTCACTCAGTGAGTTTGCTAATGATACATGGAAAAGGTTGTGTAATTCTTCGAATGAAGGTGGGATGGTGAATTTGGCACAGCGAATGTCTCAGACACTAAGTATTGTCCCATCTCTTTACTTACCTAAACCTCTGTTTCAACCAGACCAGACCTTCGATATTCAAAGATATTTTCAGTCAACTTCTAAAACCGAGTTTGATTGGAAAAGCCGATACAAAAGAGAATCGTTTGGCAGTTTCCTCATTAAAGAGATTAGAAGTAATATCATGATAGCAACTAGCTTTTTCATGCTGTTTGCAGGCACTGCAACTGTTCTTACTTCTTCTTCTGTGGATAAAACTCCTCCTACAGGTATTTTTGACCTTAAGATAGCAAAAGCAGGTTTGACTGCTTTTATTCTCCCGTTTATTGTAGGCATTACATATAGCACTTATCGTCAGAATGTTTCTGAGAAGCAGGAAGATGCCTCTGAAAAACTAAGAAGTATAGGTTGTAAGCATTACCAAGCTATTGCAATAGATTATGTTGACAATGTCGTAGATTTTACCAACAAAAAGTTGGATGCTGAGGAACAAAAAATTCGAGATATTCTTGAAGAAGCTAGGGAGAAGTTCATAACCTATACAGGTGAAGCAGAAAACCGCATCATTAACTATAAAGCTCAGTTATCTAACCTAAACACCGAAAAAACAAAGCTTGATAGTTTTGAGCGATTATAATTCTTGATATTCGCCCAATAAAAACTGACCAATTAATGTTTTTACTTGGTTTTACGTCCCAATAGTATAGGTAGAAGCTTGTTAGTTTTCATCTATACTGTTGTTTCTATCCAATCCGAGATAGGAGTTCTTTTGCCTCGTTAAAAACACCAACAGCAGTATTCAAACCTTTGTTTGCAGTATCCGCACCAGTTTCAAAGAGTTCTAATGCACGAACTGCTGTTTCGACTGTCCGATCTACCGTATCACCGACAGTAGACATAGTATTTTGAACTTCATCCGCGCCTGATATTAGATCACTGACTTGAGAGTCCTGCAACTGTTTAGCTTGAGATAATGACTCTGTAGCTGAGCTTTCAGTGGTATTACTTAATTGCTCCATTCTGTCGGACAACTGCTGAACAAGAGTAGTGATTCTGCTCGCAAACTCTGTTGTCCTTGCTGTAACCTGAGGGATGCATTCAGAAGTAATGTAGCTCTGCAGTTCCTCCGAACGTTGTTCGATCGCGGTTTTGTGCTCCTGAATTTCAGATATGAAATCGCTTTGTACGAAGGAAATGGTTTCTGTGCAAGCTTGCTCAAGTTCTGTTTCTACTGCGTCAGTCTGGTCTTTTAATGCTATTAATGCATCCTCAACTGTCTGCCATGCTATTTCTTGCTCAGGTACAAGCGTTTCCACAGTATCATTCAAAGCGGTGATACTTGCTTTAGATTCATCCACTTCTTGAGTTATCTCATTTTTAAAAGTTTCCAACTTCGTCTTTAGATCAGTCAATGCTTGCTTGACTTGCGAGCCTTCAGCATCTAATTCATCTTTAGCAGTGTTAACTTGCTCCAACAAAGCTTGCGTTTTGTCGCTAAACGCACTCCAGTCGGTTTCAACTTGGTCAGATATACTAGTTAAGTGCTCCCGTAGCTCTTTAATGGTGTTTTGAGCTTGCTCTGCCTCATTCAGCACTTGTGTCAACTTGGTCGCTGCTTCAACTGCAACAATCTTAAAGTCTGACATTATCCTTCTCCCAATATGGTTACTGATTTTGCTAGTGATTCTTAGACTTAAACAATTTTGCTGAGCGATACTTCTGCATTCTGAACTAAATCTCTGACTTCATCAATCATTGGTTCGAGTTGATCAATGGCTTCTCGCATAACTGTGCGACCGCTTGCCATTTTGTCTTTATTCCCTGAAAGTTTGTCATCTAAACCTAAAACAACTTCAACCAGTTCATTCACTCCTTGCTCAACGATCTCACGTAGTTGAGTACTGATTTTGTCTTCTACTTCGCCTAGTAAGCTGTCTACTTCTTGGCTTACAGTCTGATTACCTACATTCGTTAATGTATTTGTGAACTCAGTTCGCAGGTTCGTGAATTCATTCACCATATCAAGAACTTTGCTAACAACTTCTTGCTTTGCTCCATCCATTTGTGTAGTCATTTGCAGCAATTGCTGCTCTACCTCAGTCTTAGCACTGGCTAGTTCGCCTCGTAGTTCATCTGCCTGGCCACTGGCTTCAGCTAAAGTACTTGTCAGCTGCCCCTGATGAGCTTTTAACTTCTCCTGAACTTCTAACAATGCAGATTGCGTCACATCCTTAGCTGATTCAACAGAATCTTTGCCTTCCTCCAGTTTGCTCTTAAGCTGCACAACTTTCCCTTGAGCGGTTGATATTTCTTGCAATAATTCTCCTTTAGTAGTAGAGATATAATTCTCTAGCTCTTGAAAAGCATTTTCAACTTCTTCCAGCTCTACTTCCATCTGGCTCTGCTGCTCTGCTGCTTCCGATTGCAGCTCATTGAGAGCAGTTTGAAGTTGTTCTAAAAGTGTCTCTGCTTCTGCCTGCTTCTCCGTAATTGTATTATTTAGCTGTTCAACTTCACTTTGCCCCTGATTCAATTCCTGAATCAATGTTTGAACCTTTGCAGGAACAAGTTCTGCTGACTGAGATAGCATTTGCACTGCTTCTGCCACTTCGCTCATAGCTAACACCTAAGATTTTGTAGGAATGTGGAACTAAAATAATGCTAATGCTTAAGGTCTAACCGAGAAGACCTAAAACTGTATTTGCCATTTCAAGCTGAACCTTGACAGCAGCTAGCGCAACCAGAATCGGAATTGGAGCAGTCATAGCTGCAGTAATTTCTGTTCCCAATGAAACGACTGTGACGTTTTCAAAAACTTCCATTGCTATCGCTTCTAGATATTCTTGTATTGCTCTTTCGAATGCATCTTCCAGCTTCTGCTTAACTGTATTTTCGCAATCTGAAGCGCAATGTTGAATGATTTCAGAACTGCAGTCTTTGAGATGCTCTCCTAATTGCTCAATTTGGGAGTTGAAGCTATCGTAGGTTGCAGATAGACCACCATCTAAATTTTCAAACCCACCTATCAGCGCAACTTTCTGCTCTTGAGCAAGCTCATTACTGAAATCGTTGAAGGCATCCCCTACAGTAGTGGTTAAATTTCCATTTAACTCATCAACAAAATCCTTAAACTCATCGTTTACTTGAATTTGAAATTCCGTTGTGTTTTTCTGAGTATCATTTGCTATTTCAACAAATTCATTGAAGGAGCTTTTTGTCGTATCTTTTGAACTGGTTAGAGCTTGTTGTAACTCATCAAGGGTTATTTTGACCTCGACAAAAAGCTGTTTAACTTCAACAATCTCTTCATTGAATTCAGTACGAGCAGTAGCCACTTCAGTTTCGAACGTATTTTGAGATCCGTCTAGCTCTCGAAAAGCTTCGTCTACTTTTGTCTGAGATTCAGTAAGAGATTGCTGAAGCGCGTCCAACTTAGCAACGACCTCTGTCTCTACCCCCCCTAGTTCACCTTCTGCGCCGCTCAGAGCCTGCTTTAATCCTTCAGCACTAGTCTCAAAAGTTGCAACACCTTGAGTCAGTGCTTCATTTTCAGAAGTAATTTCAGAGCTGGTTTCATCAAGTTGGTTGCATGCAAGGTCAATCAGGCTTAGAAGTTGATTAAGCTTTTGTGTTGCCTCTTCAAGATTCTGACCGAAATCTGCAAGTTCTGCCATATCAATTTTCCTGGGCTTAAGAATTTATTAGGAGCTGTGCGAGATCGTTATAAGCTTTTAGAAACTGTTGACTGCTTCTAAGATTGGTTTCATCTGTTCAAGCAGATCTAAAATTTGATCAACATCCCCCAGGACGTCGTTAAACTTTCCAGTGAGGTCTCCTACTTTACCTAAACCGCTTTCACGAATAAATGACATTGCTCTGTTTAATTCACTAGCGGCATTACTCAGCTCACCAGGAAATGTTGAAATAAACTGATTTTCTAAAGCTTGAATTGCCCCATCTGAACTAATATCAACCGTCGCTTCAAGTTCAGAAAGTTTGCTGTCGCCTTCCTCCATTAGTTCATTAAAATCATTCATAAGCGCTGTCAATTTTGCAACAACAAGATCTTGGTGGAAGGTGTCAAGTTGACTAATGAGAGTTGATTGATTGGTGTTGAACTCACTTTTTGTCGCATCAATTAAGCTGTGAAGTTCTTGTACTTCTTGCCCAGCCGTTTGTCCACAATTCTCAATTTCTGTTGTTAAATCTTGAGATTTCTGAGAGGTTTCATTCAGTTCAGTCTCAGTAACATCTGCTTCCTGTCCAATCTCTGCTAGAGCCTGATCTAAATCAGACTTGAGTTCGTCCAACTGCGTTTTCATTTCGTTGGCGATAGCTTCAGATTGGCTTTCTAACTGGTCAATTTTGTCCTTTAGGGTGTTTAGTCCTTCTTTAGCAGACTGCACCTCGCCAATTAGATTTTGTTCTATTTCCGCTAATTTATTGACTAGTGCGTCAAAACTTGCTTGAACTTCTTGCCCAGTAGCAACAGTAGTCTGCGAAAGAGTTTCGACAGAATTACTCATTTGGCTAATGGTTTCCAGAGTATGATCTGCCGATGTGGAGAGCACCTGAGCTCTCTGGGCATTCTGATCAACTAATGCCTCTATATTGTCTGCCATATTATTTATTGCGAACAAATTTTACACTAAGTCTGCTCTGATGTGCACCTTACTAAAAAGCATGACTAGATCTCTAAACCCTTATTCCAAGCAATTTGTGCTGCTCAGGACTATTTAGGTGCTAATTAGCGGTGTTGAGAGCAAAAGCCTAAAGTGGGAGGGTAAACGCATACGTTTCTTTACAATTTGAGAGAGAGTAGCTACTTTAGACAAAAGCCTGAATAGGTAGTAGGCATCCAAAGCAGCCTTGAGTCGCTTGAGTGGGTGCCGCCTTTGGTGGACTTTTCCTAAGCCAATAAGTTGACGGCTAGATGCCGCATGAGGGGATCGAAGTAGTAACAGATGGTGGGGTTGTTTGCATAACCCCCCGAAAAGGTTTATTCCACTTTGAGATGCGTGAGTCTTATTGTGATTCTCAGCAAGCTAATAGCCGTCAAAATGCTCTTATGTCGAGACTTCTGGCAATTTTCTGCCCCCTCACCTGCCTGTACGGTGCTCACTGCGTCAGGGCTCTTCCCACCCAGGACTGTCTCAGAAAGCATACCTTTCAAGACGTAGCGATCGCTGTGTCTCAATTCATGTCTCAAATAACCGGTAATGTTCTAGACATGTGGATCGAGGGTTAGATGGATAATCCAAACTCAAATCGATTGATGAACAGTCCAATGACCACATCATGTAACCAGATGGACTTGGAGAAGCAGATGGTTTTGCGAGCCAGCCGTTTTATTCGGGTACGTAAGGTGAGATGCTTTCGCTCAATTGTCTGAGTATTGGCTTTACCTACAGTGTGAAAAGCAGGATGGAGCAATCGTTGATAAGCTCCCCAATCATCTGTGTAAAACTGGGTGATGCCAAAGGGTTCTAACAGAGCTTTGAGTTGCACAAATGCTGTGTCTTTATGGTCTGACAACACATATGCCAATACTTCCCCTGTGTGGTGGTTGATAGCATGCCACAGCCAACGCTGTTGCCCTTTGGATTGAACAAAGCTCCACATCTCGTCGACTTCAGCTTCAACCTCCTGCCACTGACACAACTCGACTATCGTCTGAGTCGGGTCAATTTCGACTAAACGAGCTTCATTCATCGCACTCAAGTGGCGATGTTTTTTTTAACGACTCAATGACGGTAGTTGGGCTAATGTTGAGCACTCGTGCAGTATCGCGTATTCCACTACCATTGAGTGCCATTTCCACAATCTGTTGTTTGACTTCTGGCAGATAGCCTCGGTAGGTATAACTGCGAATAAAGGTGCTGCGCTGGCAATCCTGATTGCGACATCTGTAGCGAGGTTTCCCGGCACCAGAGCGACCGTGCCTCACGATATCCGTGCTACTACAATCTGGACAAAGAACCGGCTCCAAAACCATAGCTCAATTCAGGGGTATGACACCGTTCCTGGCAATTAGGTACCACATCGCCTGAAAAGCGCGACTGGCAAAGGTCCCAGGATGTGATCTCCCCTATTTTTGTCCAAACAGGTGAGCAAAAATCACTGCGACCGAGTTTAGAAAGCGATTAATTGATAACTTCTACTCATCTTCTGTTTGGCCAGCAATCATTGCTGGTACAGCAGAAGTGCCACGGCAAGATCGGACTTCTGAGGCATTCAAACTCACGAGATTACGTTTGTAGTACGGATCTTTGAGGGTCGCACAGTCCAGAACTAGTCCACCTCCCTTGTAGTATGGTTTTTCCGCCTTTAGTAGAACTTATCAATGGTTGTCTGCTACCCTCCAACTTGCTTGCAAGGATGTGAGGAAAGGACATGCCCAGTAGCCAAGAGACCGCCTATCCCCGGTTGAAAAGCAGCTTAAGTGCCAAAGAGTTAGCTGCTATCTATACACCCAGCCCAGATGAGTTGATGTTGTCGGGGCGAGTCACCAAAAGCCCGGTATCACGGTTGGGATTTCTGGTACTCCTGAAGACGTTTCAGCGTTTGGGATATGCCGTCCCTGTGGCGGATGTGCCTGTTACCATCACTCGGCACATTGCAATGGCTGCTGGATTGAAATCCCGTCCCGATGCTTGGTCTGCCTATGATGCTTCGACTAGCCGCAAGCGGCATCTGACCATCATTCGACAATATTTGAATCTGCAAGGTTTTGGTCAGACAGCCCGCCAACTGATGAACGAAGTCATGGCGGATGCAGCACGGACTAAACACGACCTGGTGGACTTAATCAATGTGGCAATCGAGGAATTAGTTCGTCAACGCTTTGAGCTACCTGCCTTCAGCACCCTGCTGAAAGCCTCTCGTCAAGCTCGCAATGAGGTGACTCAGGCACTGTATCAGCAAGTGGTGGGCAGCCTCACGCAAGAGGAGAGCAGGCAAGTTAATCAGTTATTTGAAGCGGAGGCAGCCACCCATACCACCCCCTGGCAGCAACTCAAACAAGACTCCGGTAGACCCACCCTCACTCATTTACAGGTGTTGATTGATCGCCTCAAGTGGTTAGCTTCCTTACGCCTGGGGAAAGCTGCGCTCCAGCCGATCCCCGATAGTAAGCTGCGACATTTTGCGGCGGAGGCCCAGACCCTGGACGCCAGTGAGATGAAAGCACTACCAATGGCCAAACGCTATACCCTTGCGATCACCCTCCTTAATCAACAGTACGCTCGCGTCCTGGATGATCTCGCAGAGATGTTTATCAAGCAGCTCCAACAACTGCACCATCGTAGTAAAGCAGCTCTGGCACAATACCGCGTGGAGCAGCAGTCAAACACAGACGGACTGATCGCCACCTTGCGCGATTTGGTAGTGCGTCAAAGAATGGTGGGTCGAGTAAAGTAGGGAGACCGCTACTTTTACGTACAAATTATGGAATGTCTGCTCTGCGGTCATCCTAGCACCCACAAGCATGGAAAAGCTCCGAATGG
>JAHHIE010000110.1 GCA_019358945.1 Stenomitos rutilans HA7619-LM2
GTAAAATCCTGGTCAAGAACTTTGAACGAACTTTGGACAACGCCACGACCAAAATCAACCTCTGCTTTGTCAGGCTGATGCTGAAGCGGCTTGCTGCCTCCCCTTGAGATCTCAAATGGGTTCTATATAAGAAATTACCACGGACTGCCAAGAATAGTAGACTAAAATGGCGCTGTTGCATTATGAGTGTGGAGGAATAGATACGGTGTGTCCGATACAACATCTGCCCATCTCCGCAATGAATTTGAAAGGGTGCAGAAAGAGTCCGGATATTTACCTTCAGAAGAGTAGTATTCAGAAAGGTTCTAACTAAGCATGAAATTTGGGGTGTTATGCCGAATCATTCCGCCTATTCACCCACTGCGAGATCTTAGGCGTAAATTTTCTGTCTATTAATAGTTGGACTTCTCACAACAGAATTACACTTTACGGAGGTATCTAGATGCAGTTTACAATGAAAAATTGGACTATTGAAGGCGAATAGATTGACAGAATGCAAGATGCCATTGTGCTGGGCAACAGCTTTTATGCACATTTGATGGATTCGATGTTAACTCTAGTCAATTCATTTGGTGAACCACTTCGGCATCAAGCTAATCTGCTTACCAACGCGAACGCACCGGTAGACGGCTATTCGTTCAATGGTGCTGCTATGAATAAGTATTTAAAGAATGCAGACTTTAAGTTTACGTCAACGGCTCCTCTTGTAATTAGTGGACCAACAGAGGAAATGATTTTAGAAAATTACAATGGGTTTGCTCCAGATAGCGATTCAAGATACCCAGGGAGACAAATTCGCATAAACATTTATAGATACATTTTTAGTGTTCAACAGAATGTCGGTGGATTTTTCCCACAGAACGGCACTGGGCTTGCCAACTTCAAAACTGTTTTGGGCAAACTGGTACTGCATGAGATGCTTCATTTAGAAGGCTATTCTCATCCTGCTCAAGGTGGAGTTAGCTACGATCCGTCGTTGATATACTACAGAACCTTTCCAGAAGTTGCAGAACAAGCATACTTTCGGCTACGAAGCAACACATTTCCGCCGGGAACCGTAACTGTATTCAATCTAACCTCTGCCGAGGAAAGGAACTGTGGATCGAACAGATAAAATTACCAAGACCCGCAGCCCAACAACGCTCTTGCAACGGATTAAATTAAGCTGCTAGTAAGGGTGTAGAGGTTTCAGCAACCGCTAAACAGTACCGTTAGGCTTACTCTTGGAAAGTTTCCTCGGGATGAGAACGTTATAACAGGTTTGTATCTAAAGAGATTACCTGATTAGATGCCAGAACATCTCTGACTGTAATCACTTCTAGTTTTCCAGTTTCCTGGGATGCTGAGTCTTGACTTGGGTGATATTTCCTCAAATATGCCTTCAAGAAAATCTCTGGCGAGTTTACCCAGAATCCTGATTGCTTCAGAATTTTAAGCTGGACAAACGCTCAAGTGGATTACTATAACCAGCAGATCCGCAATCACCTGTATGGCAAGACTGCCTTTCGGTTTATTCCCGGTGAACGGCTGATCACGCGCGATCCGGTTTTAGCTCCCGATAGTAAAACGATTATCTTTTCCACTTCAACGGAGTTCACGATTCAGGAGTTTTCAGAAGATCGATACAGCAATTACGAAGCCTGGAGGTTAAAGGTTGCAACGGATGATGGCGTATCACGTCAAATCTATGCTTTGCATGAAGATGAGCAGAACAGGTTTGATGCTGAAACCAGCAGGTTACTGGCGATCGCCAAACGTAATCCATTCCTGTGGCGCGATTATTATCACCATTTAGAACAGTTTGCCAACGTGCGAAATTGCTTTGCCATTACGGTTCACAATAGCCAGGGGAGTACGTTTCTAGAGTGTGGTGTCGATGGGCAGGATTTAAGCAAACGGCTTAACCCTGAGCGTGATGATACGGTAAAAGACTTGCTGGCAAAGGTGAAAGAGCACAATCGCTTATGGTATGTCGGAGCCAGCCGTGCTCGGCGACGGATTCTGGTTGTGCCATAGGGCTTTTACTTAGGGAATACTTCTAGACGGAATCACTTCAAAGTATTCCCTAAGTAAAACCAACTGCCAGAAGCCACGTATCGGATTCACCCATGATGATCTGCTTCCAACAACCTTGATGACTTAGGGAATACTTAACGGCGTTTCGGCTCCGTACTATACCCTAAGAAATTTGATCATTCTGATAAGAAGCCTGAGCCATAGGGTCTTTGGCATTTCTCATCTGCTAACGCAGGCATCCTTCGACGACCATTCAAGCAAAGCCACTGATCATGACTCAAGCATTACAACGATCGAGGGGCAAGACTGCAAAGCAAAAAAAGCAGACTGAGCAACCGACTTCTGAAGCTGCGATCGCCCAGCGGGTTCCTGAGACACTCACTTCTCTAGAGCAACCTACCGACACATCAAAGGGGAGTGAAACGGAAGCAACCGTTGATGAGCCTGAAAAGTCTGCTGAGACTGAAGTATCGGCAGAGTCTGTGCCCAAGAAGTCATCGAGAAAACGGGCAGCTCGATCGCAGCCAAAGGACACACCTACAACGGAACAAGGGATGCAGGTGGTTTGTTCGCAGAGTCAGTTTCATGATGCGCTGGCGATCGCAAGTTGTGCTGCCCCAGCAAAGCCTAACCATCCAGTGCTGGCAAATGTGTTGGTAGTGGCAGATGCTAACGCTCAACAGGTTCATCTGACTGTGACCGATCTGGCAATGACGCTTCAGGCAAGCTTTGAGGCACAGGTGCTTTTGGGCAGTGAGATTACGGTGCCTGTTGAGATGCTCTCAGGGATGGTCAAACAGTTTCCAATAGGCAACATCACGCTCAACAGTCAGGCGCAGGTCACAAAGCCAGCGTCGGAAGAGGAGCAACTGACTAAGACTTGCTCTATTACATTGTCAGATGCTGATGGGAAGTATGAGATTCGAGGGATTCCGGCTGAGGAATTTCCGCCCATTGCCACACTCAAAGCAGCTCCAGTTCCCCTATCGACCAATGTGTTGAGAGAAGGACTGAAAGGGGTGCTGTATGCGATTAGCACGGATGAAACTAAGCGCATTTTGACAGGTGTTTATATTCAGATTGGGCAAAATGCCCTGAAATTCATTGCAACAGATGGACATCGAGTGGCGTTAGCGAAGCTCTCCGTAGGAATCGCAGAATTATCAACGGAGGGCATTAGCAGAAAACGATGTAAGCGATCGAGAGCCGATGAACTTACCCAGTTTCCGATTTCCGGCAAAGCGCTGAAGGAACTGATTCGTAACCTGGCTGATTCTGTTGACTCGATTCAACTGCTGTACGATGCAGAGGCAACCCGCGCTAGTTTTGCATGGCAAGACATTATTTTGAGCTGCCAGTGCATTGAAGGGCAATACCCAGACTGTGAGCAACTGTTGGCACGCTACAGTTTTGATCAAGAAGTGGTGCTGGAGAAATCAGGACTACTCAAAGCGTTGGAACGGTTATCGGTGCTGACTGACAAAAAGGAAAGAGGAATTCAGTTTCGCTTTGATGGAACGACTCAACAAATTCACCTTTCGATCGAACGGGAGTTTGGTAAGGGAGATGAAACGATTAATGCTCATATTCCTATAGGTATGACGTTGGATATCCAATTCAATCTTAAATACCTGGGAGAAGCGGTTAAAGCGATTCCTAGTTCTGGGATCAAGATGCATTTGAAGCAACCGGATTACCCGGTAATGCTGGTTCCGGCTGGAGATTTCAACAATCCGGAGCTAGAGATGGACATGCGCCACTTTCTCTTTCCTCTCTATATAGCGGTTCTCTGTCGGATGAGGTACAGATGGGACGTTACAGGGCAAGGGTTTGAGCCTCTAGTTTGTACCTCACGGGAGCCGGAAACGCTATAAGCAATCAGATTAAGTTGTTGCAGCCATATAGGGGGCAAGGATCGAGTGGACTGTGCACTCCATCCTTGACTTGCAAACGCAGCCCTTTGATCAAGCGAAGACCGCTACTGTAGACGTTAATAGTAGAGCGATCGCCACTCAAAGAGTTGTGTAAGCGATCGCCACTATTCAAACCCGTACTCTTTTAGGGAAGTACTGCAACAAGTGTTACTGGAATAGGGAGAAAATATGACTTTTTGGTCAGGCCCCCAAGCTTTCTGGACTGTTCCAGCCACATTGTAAGTTTTTTACTTGCCTCTTTTGCAACCTCAAATACAGCAGTTTCTAGGGATGGTGAACCTGGTTTAAGTGCATCTTCCTCTAACAGGGAAATCATTTGGTAAACGTCTTTGGCTGATGCACCTTGAGGATTACTAGGCTGGGATAAGTCGCTACTGAAAGCATAGAACGTTAAGTAAGAATCAGTGCTAGCTGACGTATGATTTTCTACTTCACGAAGCGGGTGAGTGACAAATAGGAGATACTGAGCATCTCGTAAATTAGGGAATGCTTCAAACAACTGGTTTGCCGAAATTGTTGTAAAGTCTGCTTTACGTTGTCGAGCCAGAGAGCAAGCAAGGCGACCAATTGGATCAGCATTGCGCGGAAGCGGACGATGCTCTATTACTCCTTCCCATTCATTCTTAAACCAAGGATACAGACCTGCTAGCAGGATATTTTCTTTTTCTCTGCCAAATACTTTGAATTCCGGATCAAACGTGAATTTCCTGCCTTTGATGACAGCAATTTTAGCCTGGGCAGTTTCCATCACTGTACCTTCATCACGAAATACAGGGCGATTCCACTCTTTATCACTAAAGGTGAGTTCATGACTTTGATCAACACCAGGTAGTCCTAATTCCATCCACCTCCTAAGCCGTTCTGCTAATTGTTCGCGGCTAATGACCCATTGCTCACTAAGTTTTGTTTGAAGTTCCCCTAATTTCTCTTCCATATCTTTTTGGTCAGCTTCAGCCTGCTTGAGAATGTCGTCAATCAATGAAAATTCCTCTTCTTCGATATCCTGAAAAATTTTCTCCTCCTGTTCGATGCTCAGAGAACCTAGAATTTTTAGGCGCATTCTTTCATCTGTAATTCCAAGTTTAGTGAATCGATCAACTAAGGCTTGTTCTCTCCGTTGTTCATGCGTTCCAGCAATAATCAGATAGTAAGCAATAACATCTGAGATTTGTCCTAGTCGAGCAACACGACCATTGCGTTGCATGAGCACTGCCGGATTTGGACTCAAATCCCAGTGGATGACACGGTTTGCGACTTGAAAATCGAACCCCTCATCTGCGGCTGAAGTCGCTACCAGGACTCTTACAGGGCTATTCACATCACGCAATTTAGCAACAGCTTCCTCTCGCTGAGCAAGGCTCATATCTCCAGTCAATTTTTCACTTTCTCTTGGAAGGGCTTTGATGATGATCTCGCAGGTTTGTAGGCTCTCTGTAAAAACCAAAAATTTTGATTCAGGATGTTTTGCCAGTACATCTTTAAGCCAAGTGAGCTTAACATTCTCTACCCCAGTTTCATCTTCGCTATGAAAATCTGCAAAGTTCAGAAGCTTTAGCGCAAGTTCTGTTAGTTCTGTAATCTCTTCATTAGCAGCAACAAAAGTAGCATCTTCATCATCGCCTCTACAAACCTTTTCGTTAAATCGATAAATATCGATTATTTTATTACCTGGTAATGGTTGACCTAAGCTTTTTGCATCGAATGAGAAATCATCGCTGGGAAAAGAAACTGTAACGTGTCCAGATTTATTGCGTTCATCATAGGCAGCGAGCTTTTGAGAAATGCCTTTAATCAGCTTGCGAAGATTTTCTGTACTTGCGGATGTATCCTGCCTATATTCATCTTGATTTTTCCAATCCTGATGCTTGATACACCAACGGAATAGCCACATTGCTCCAGTAATAGTGCTACTAGTCAATCTTGTTTCAAGTTGTCGAATTGCAAATCCACCAAATCTTTCGCCGTAGTTGTTGTGAACCTCCTTAATTTTCTCCCGAATATCTTCAATCAATTGCAAATAGGCTTCGCTTGTCTGAAGAGACGGACGTTCGATCGTCAATTTCGGGAATAGGCGTTTATCAGACCAGCTACGAACATCATCCTGCTGCCGCCAAATGACTGCCGTAGACGAGTCATCGGAACCTAAAACTTTAACAAGTTCTCTGTCGGTTAACTGAGGTGAATAGGCATTTTCAATTTCTAACGTCTTATTTGTGAGAAGACGCAGCAAGTTAATGAATTGAGGTTTGGAGCGAAATGGAGTAGCACTCATGAAGATGACCAACTTCGGAGGAGCGGAATCCTGCCAAAACTCTCCAGTAATCATCTGATAAGCCGCTTCATAAGCTCTTGTTGTCGCTTTCAGTCCAATCCGCTGTGGGCTAGTCAGTTCATCTTCGCTTGCACAATGATGTGCTTCATCAATAATTAAAATCTCAGGTTTAACTCCTGTAGGTAGCCTTTTCTTTTGTGCTTTTTTTACATAACGTCTTGCGGCATCCATACTGGCAATGTGAATGCCATCAGTGCGAGTGCCATATTCAACAAAAGCTTTCTCAACTTGAACAATACTTTCACCGTCTGCACCAGGAATCACTGATTGGAGCTTTAGTCTGACATCGTCTAGAAGTCCGCCCTTTGTCAGATAAAGACAACGAAGTGGTTTGGAATAACCCTGGGCAACGAGTAAATCTCGCAATACCAGACCCACCTCAATCGTTTTCCCAAGTCCAACTTCGTCAGCAATCAGGAGACGTTGAGATCCTGCCTGATGAGTCTTCAGGTGAGCCTTCATGTGTTGTTGCAGTGCCAACTGATGGGGAAAAGGATCTTTGTCACTAGCAGTAATTCGACCCGAAAATATGTTGGCAAGTAGCTCCAGTGCACCAAGCCGCATCGCAGTGTTAGCTTGAAACGCCGGATTCAAGTCTTTTTCCTCAAGCACACTTCCTCCAGGAAGATATGCCTTCTCTGGAGTTAACATCTCCTCAATATTAAAATTGCCAGACAATTTTTCCCAATCACGAAAGCTGCCCAATGGAATTCCCCGACGCTGCGTCAATTCGTTTGGGTTCGCGGGAGTACCGATGGTAAAAGCATAGTGAGAGTAAGCAGGTGCATTCGGGTTATCTGGATCTGCAAGAACCAGATCTGCATGATGACCGCTCACGGAAGGGATCTCGAACAAGTGATAGGACATAACGAACTCCTAAGTTTTGAGAACTAAAATTAAGCCTACCTGGATAGGTATACATAATTTAGACTACCTATCCCAAGATCGTCAATGGTCACCATTAGATTTGCTTACACGGCGGTAGGTCAAATAGCCCCTAAACGTTACTGAGTAGGCAATATTGCTGCCAGTGGTAGACTAGGAGCAAGGCACCTAATCTTTGACGAGGTCAGCATGAATACAGATTTCACTCAAGTTTTTGAGTTAACCCTCTCGGAAAAGTTGCAGCTTTTAGAAGACTTATGGGACAGCATCGCCCAAGTTCCAGAGCAAATTCCCGTGCTTGATTGGCAAAAAGAAGAACTGGCTAAGAGAAAGGCTGCCTACTCGCATAATCCTAATTCAGGCAGTTCATGGGAAGCAGCTAAGGAGCGAATTCGCAACGGGCAGCATGGTGCTTAGAAATCTCATTATTCTGCCAGACGCGGAACAAGATGCAGCCCAAGCTTATGTCTGGTATGAGGATCAGGAGCTTGGCTTGGGCGAAGAGTTTCTTCGTTGTGTCGATGCTTGTATTCAGTCCATCCGGCGAAGTCCAGGGATGTATCAGATCGTTCACGAAAGCTATCGAAGGGGGGTGGTTCGGCGCTTCCCTTACGTTGTTTTCTATGAGTATTCAGATACTACAGTTATTATCTACGCAGTTTTCCACTGTTCTCAAGACCCAAAGAAATGGCGTAGTCGGTTGCCATAGAATTGACTGGGCGCAGCAGAAAAACCGCTGCAGCGGCAGAATAAAGCTGGTTTGTAGGGATGTTAAAGTTACTCGTTGCTGCTACAACTAATCATTAGTCCTATCTTAGAAAGTTCTCTCAGGATGAGAACGTCATAACAAATTTGTATCCAGGGAAATCACTTGATCGGGTGCCAGAATACCTCCGACTGTGATCACTTCCAGTTTTCCAGTTTCCTGGGGATGCTGGGTCTGGACTTTGGCGATCGCCTCCTCAATCCCTGCTGCCTGAGCAATGTAGATCTGCGTCTCGCTTCTCAGTACCCAAATCGGACTAGACCAGGTATGCCGGGGTCGAAGGATGGCTTTGTAGATGATCTGATGACTAAACTGAATCAGTTGTTCTAATGCAGCTTCAGAACACAACTCGGCAAGCTGTGACTGAAACAGTTCTTTGAGTGTTTCTGTTGGAACATGTGCTGTGACGTTTGTTGAAGCTGGCGAAGGCTCAGAACCTAAGGACTGACTCAAAGTCGGAATAAGCAAAGACTCAAGCTGGCGTTGAATCTGAGTGGCGATGGCATCAAAATCCGGCTCCCTCAAAATGTGTCCTAAATGCTCTTGCAAAAAACGCTTCAGTTTTTCGTCCTCAAGCGCAATTTCACGGGTGCTGAAAAAGCCTGAAATTCTGTTCCCCGAATCTCGTCCACAACCCACTTCTCCATTGGCAGCGTCCTCTGCTTCAATCAACTCCATCAGGCGTTGATGGCGATTCCCTTCACTGGGTGAGGCTTTCGGTTCGGCAGGGATCGATTGAGTCATGGGTCATCCATCCTTAGAGTCTCGAAGTAAACGAGATGATCGGGTTCTTCAGGATCAGGACCGCAATCGAGCAGTCCAAGGCGCAGCTTTCTGTAAAATCCTAGCGCACCGGTCAGGGCATGTAACCCGATTCTGCCTTGATAACCCAATGCGTAGCTGCGGGCGACTGCGAAATCCACCAGATTACCCCCAATGCCCTTGTAGGTCGGAGGATTTGTGATGACAGGTCGGTTCCAGGGGACGGTTGTCAAAGCACTGATGTAGACTAACCGCCGCTGCAACTGAGATTCAATCAGACACCGTTTTTTTAAGACATCAAGCATCATCAGCCCTTGGGTGATCCCTTCGCACTCGATCGCGTACAGCTCATCACCTGGGAGCAACTTAGACCGACGGCTCTTACCTACCCAGTTCCAATACTCGTCGTCTTGACCGCTTCCTTCCAAGATCGGCTCCCAAAGAGTTCTGGCATCCTCAAGGTGCTTGTCAGTCACCTCTGTCAGGATGGCATCGATGACCTGCTGGTCTTGAACTTGAAGCAGCTGAATGGTGCAATTCAACGAAGCAAGCGGAGTTTAACAACGGCTCTCATCATAAGGCTTTTAGGGTGTTGACCATTTAAACTATCGCTGCTGGAGCAAGCTGCCCCTGACTAGGGGCGAGTCCTGCAGAAGGCTGCGCTAACGCCATTGATCATTAAACCCATATCACCATGCCGACTATCGCCTTACATCAAAAATATCGCCCTAAAACCCTGGCAGGGCTGGTTGGACAACCCTACGTCCAAACCGCTTTGACCAATGCTATCAACCGGATGCACATAGCCCCAGCGTATCTTTTCACAGGTTCTAGAGGCACTGGCAAAACCTCCACTGCGCGTATCTTTGCTAAGTCTCTCAATTGTTTGAGTTTTGACGAACCTACCGATGAACCTTGCGGCACCTGTCAATCTTGCCGATCAATTGAAACCAGCAATAGCCTGGATGTGAGTGAGATTGATGCAGCTTCTAACAATGGGGTGGATGATGCCCGTGCCTTGATTGAGCGCAGCAGCTTTGCTCCAGCTATCGGACGTTACCGAGTTTTCCTGCTTGATGAAAGCCACATGTTAACCACCCAGTCTCAAAACGCTCTGTTGAAGTGTATTGAGGAGCCACCACCCCATGTCGTCTTCATTCTTTGCACAACGGAAGTGCATAAAGTATTGCCGACGATTGTGAGTCGCTGTCAGGTGTTTCATTTTCGTGCGCTTTCAATTCAGACGATCGCCGAGCACCTTCAGGAGATTGCGGATGCCGAAGCGATCGCTGTCAGTGCTGACGCTTTAATGGCGATCGCCCGATTTGCAGAAGGAGGCTTACGGGATGCCCTTCAGCTTTTGGGTCAGGTTAGCCTGCTAGGTGAAGCGGTTACAGCGAATCATGTGATTGAAATGACGGGTGGCGTTACGGCGACAGACCTGCTGATAGTGCTGGAGGCGATCGCCACGAACGATACCTTTCAACTCCTTCAATCAGCCCGAACGCTGGTTGATTCTGGCAAAACGCCCAAACTAATTCTCAGCAGCTTGCTCCAAACCTACCGAGATCTGCTGATCCTCAAAGCGGCTCCCCAGGCAACAGACCTACTTACCAGCCCTGCCAACCATAGCCAATTGAAGGCGATTTTGACTCATTGGGATTTTGATGCACTCAATCAATCGCTGGCTCAATTACAGAAAGCAGAGAGCTATCTTCGCAACACAACTAACGCGGCTGTCTGGCTAGAAACATGTCTGCTGAACTTGATGCCGATGTTGAGATCGATTCCCTTTAGCTCTCCAGATGTAAAGCAGCCAGTAGGCAAAAATGGGCACAGCCGTAAAGCAATCTCTGAGACAGCTTCGGTAACCGCAGTTCACAAGCCTACTGATTTAGCAGCTCTCTGGCAAAAAGTTGTAGCCTCGGCTAAACCAGGAACT
Organism: Stenomitos rutilans HA7619-LM2; assembly: GCA_019358945.1. GTDB lineage: Bacteria > Cyanobacteriota > Cyanobacteriia > Leptolyngbyales > Leptolyngbyaceae > Stenomitos > Stenomitos rutilans. The sequence continues at coordinate 10,638 of JAHHIE010000110.1, forward strand.
CAAAAGTTGTTGGCTCAGGCACGCCTGACCAAGCTACAAGGAACGAAGGCAATTCTGGAAGTTGCCCCTGCATCGTTTGCGAAGTTTGAAGCGAATCAGCAGGCGATCGCCCGAATGCTTCAGCGAGTTACCCACAACCCGAAGCCTATGACTGTATTGATCAGAACGCTCACAGCCAGCAAAAATGGGAGATCAGTATGATTATTCTGTTGACTGGAGATGATCAGTTTGCTATCCGACAAAAACTAGAGCACTACAAAGCAGAACTTGACCCGCAGTGGTTAGAGCTTTGCTATCATCGCTTCCCTGCCAGTGCTTTAGAGCAAGCCATGAGTGCGGCACGAACACCCTCGCTCAGTGGTGGTAAACGGCTTGTGGTCGTAGAAGACTGCAATTTTAAGCAGTGGGGTGATGCCCAGTTAGAAAGTTTGCAACAAGCTGCTCAGGTGCCAGATTCTACAACTCTTGTATTTGTGGCAACCAACGTAGACAAACGGCTCAAGATCTACAAGCATTTGCTCAAGTACGGTCAGTGTTTCGAGCTTTCATTAATTCCGCCCTGGCGTACAGATCTGATCGCAGAGGCGATCGCCTCTCAAGCAAAGCAGATGAAACTACGACTGCCCAAAGATGTTGTTGCATATCTGGCAGAGGCGATCGGCAATGACATGACCCGTGCTGCTTCAGAACTCCGTAAACTAGCAATCTATACAAATGGTCAGCCCGTGTGTCTTGCGGAAGTACAAAGCCTGATCCCTTGCCAGACTCAGAGCAATCTGCAACTAGCGGAGGCAGTTCGCAACGGGGAAAGTGAAGCAGTGATGCGTCTGATCGATGAGTTGCTGGCTCGCTCTGAACCAATGCTGGTGATGGTTGCGACTCTACTGACCCAGTTTAGAACCTGGTTATGGGTTAAAAGTGCGCTTGCGAGTGGTATCCAGAACAACACTGAAATTGCTCAGCTGTGCAACGTGGGGAATCCCAATCGGCTTTACTACTTACGGCAAGATGTCGCAAAAACGCCCCTCAGAACATTGATTCAGGCAGTAACCAAACTGGTGGATTTGGAAATGTCGATTAAGCAAGGTGCTGTCCAAACAAACGCCATCATGCCATCCCTGCTGGCGATCGCGCAGTTGTTCTAGCCTGTTCATCGCCAGTCTTCTGCTGAGATACCTGCCAGTGAAGGTGCTAGGGGAATCAAGAGGAGTGGTTAAGCCTGATGCAAAGTATTAGAAAACTGCATTAAAATGGGGCATACGCAACTCTACGCCATCAACAGCCTTCTACGCCATCAACAGCCATGAGCGACAAAGAAACTGTTCTCCAACTTATTCACAGCCTACCTGCTGAAGTCTCCTTGAGCGAAATCCTCCAGGGTATTGAAACGATTGCCGCCTCAAGAGAAGACCAACAAGAGGCTCAAATTACGACACTACGGACATCGGCGGCAGCGGCATCCATTTTGACCCAAGCTTTAGCAGAGCATCAGTCTCGCAAAAATGGTTCAGAAAATTAGGCTTCCCTTCACTGAAAGTGACCCACGCATGGGGGCGCTCAGTGCCTTCGCTTACATTCCCATCAAGCTCACCCGTCAAAGTCCTTCCCTCCAGCTTGTTGGCTTACTTGATACCGGATCTAGCGTCAACGTTTTGCCCTACGAAGTGGGTCTAGCATTAGGACTGACTTGGGAAGCTCAGAACCTGATCATTCCTCTAGGCGGTAACTTAGTCAGCGCTGAAGCAAAAGCCATCATCCTTTCAGCCCAAATCGCCAACTTTGAGCCAGTCGATCTAGCCTTTGCCTGGACCAGCGATCGCAGCGCTCCCTTAATCCTCGGACAAACAAATTTCGGTAGTGCGTCAAAGAATGGTGGGTCGAGTAAAGTAGGGAGACCGCTACTTTTACGTACAAATTATGGAATGTCTGCTCTGCGGTCATCCTAGCACCCACAAGCATGGAAAAGCTCCGAATGG
>JAHHIE010000005.1 GCA_019358945.1 Stenomitos rutilans HA7619-LM2
GACCTCCAATCATGACCCCGACCCAGCGAAAGCCTCCAGTCCTCAATATGAGCAGCAACTTTATCGTTTGGAGTTTCAAGTCCATACGGTTACCGCCGCTGCTTAAGAGTTGTGTCAGTCAATCAGGAGGGTAGCAGGTTGTTAGCTTAGGAATCGCTGAGTCATGCTCAATGATCCAGCCACTGCGAAGGGTTACACTTCTATTTTGCCATTCGATTGTGAAGTCGAGCGTGTAGCGCTGTCCAAACTCATCTCGTCTTCCCAACTGGGCTTTCTGCACTTTGACAGCCTCAAGCAGGATTTGACGCAACTCCTCAGCATGATCAACCGTCATTCCAAGCATTGAGCCAAAAAGCCGTGCTTTGTGCTTTCCATCGTTATGTTCTAAGTTGAGGCAGTAGTCACGCAGTTTACGAACATCAACAACGGCATTCTCTGAATTTGGAATGAGCATCTTGAAGCAGCACTATTTCACAAGTGGCTATTGCACTTAAGTCTTTGCCAATCAGCATCCGCCTCTCATCTAGTTGCTACCCAACCCAGCGGCAAATCGGCTAACTGCATTACAGAGCAATCAAGCTCGACAATTCTTTTCAACGCCACGACTTTAGCATCCGATTCATTCATCGTCGCACCTGTATGGAACTGCCAAGCACCGTCTTCTTCATCGTGACTCACATACAAAATTGTCTCGCCCTTCAAGACCTGATGAGTTGTCAGAACCGCTACATTTGGCGGATCATCAAACAACCAATGACTCATAACACAGACTTTGAAAGCATGGTTTTCTCAGACAATATAGCCTACAGCGAAGGCTAGTGAGCCATCCCCTAATCACTCAAGCAGCACAACAAGCCATTAGTGGTACAGCACTTCGGCATGATGGCGAATGTGGTCTTCGATAAAGGTGGAGACGAAGTAGTAGCTGTGGTCGTAGCCGTTCTGCATTCGTAGGGTTAGTGGTTGTCCTGCTTTCGCACACGCCTGCTCAAACACCTGGGGTATCAGTTGCTTTTCCAGGAAGTTATCTGCTGTACCCTGATCGATCAGAATCGGATGCTGGAGTTGAGTTTTCAAAACTAGTTCGCTGGCATCGTACGATCGCCACTTTTCCTGATCCGCTCCTAGATAGTTAGTAAACGCTTTCTGTCCCCAAGGTACACAGGTAGGAGCGACGATCGGCGCAAAGGCAGACACCGATCGATACTGGTCAGGGTTCCGTAGCGCGCAGACCAAGGCACCATGTCCGCCCATCGAATGCCCGAAGATACCCTGACGATTGACTAGCACCGGAAAGTTTGCTGCAATCAACGCAGGCAATTCTTGCGTGACGTAGCTGTACATCTGGTAGTGCGATCGCCAGGGTGCTTCAGTAGCATCTACATAGAATCCGGCTCCCGTGCCAAAATCCCAATCGTCATCTTCACCCAGAATTCCTGCACCACGTGGACTAGTATCTGGTGCAACGAGAATGACCCTGTATTTTGCTGCAAACTGCTGCGCACCCGCTTTCGCCATAAAATTCTCTTCCGTACAGGTCAGCCCCGACAGAAAATACAGCACAGGCAAAGGTTCAGTCTGCGATCGGGTTGGCAAGTACACCGCAAATTTCATCATCCCATTACAGCTCACTGACAGATGGCTGTAGAAACTGACGGTACCGCCAAAGCAGGCAGACTGATTCAAGAGGCTAAGTGGTTGAGACATAATTTAATCAATAACCGACTACTTGAAGGTTTGGGCCACTTGATAGTGCTCAATCTACGGTTGGGTTAGTAAAGTAGAAGAGCATTTACTCTCAAACACGAGTTATGAAATGTGTAACACGAGCTATGGAATGTCGGCTCTGTGGTCATCCACCTTCGCATGAGTATGGCAAAGCTCTCGACAGCAGCCAGCGATATTTCTGTCCCCAATGCCAGCAAACGTTCAACGAACGGTTTGATACCTCGTACTACACCAACAAGTGACTCCAGAACAAATTCGGCAGGTTCTACAGGCCCATAGTTAGAGCAGCAGTTTTAGAGAAATCAGTCGTACGAATGGACTGCGCATAACATAGTCGTTAATATTGTTCGTGCTGCTAGCTAGCAAGCGCAGTTGGCACATAATCCTCAGGTTCAAGCAGTACAAACCGAGAAGGTGAGTGCGAATGAGCTGTGGTCATGGTAGCAAAAAAAACAGAAGCAGTGCTTCCCCGATGAGTTAGCAGTAGGGATTGGTGAACTGCCCTCCCCGGAAGCTGTCAAAGCGAAGTTAGACGAGGCGTGGGGGTTCAATTTCTACCTGCCTCGTCAACTGCTACTTTTGCGCTTCCCAGCCACCTTTGCCCGTTGGTATGTAGACAACACTGTGCGCCACCCCACCTTTCGCTCGATCGCTTACAGTCGCCTGCCGGATTTAGTTCGTCAGGAGATTCCTGATCCACTGGAGCAGCAGGAAGTCTTAAAGCTGATCGATCGGCGCTCCGCCAACGACGCTTATTCCGCTGTATGGATTCGGGCAGGCGATATTAACGTCACGATGCGCCTGCGCGACTGGCGACCCAATGGCGAAGTGATTGCACCCCTGTCACTAAGGCAAGACATTGCGAAGGAGGTAACCCAGGAGTTGGCACACTATAGTGATTAACCAAGCATGAGCCATTGCTTTGTCAGGTGATTAGCCAGAAACCCTTATAAAATAGGGAGATTAGCCAAATGAGTCAGTTTTACATAGCAGGCTGCAAATTAATTCAAGGACTGTAGGGTGTGTGGCGAACGGTTATTTTTCTCTCAATGTTTACGTCGTAGACAATGCACGAGTAAAAGAGCTAACGCCAAAACTGACAAAGGAATAACAGGCACTTCAGCCTTTAGACTGTTTTAAGCACAGTGCTTTTTTGAGTCCTGAAAAGACTTCTTGGCAAGCATTTCGGTCTTAGGCTTTGCGCTCGAATCCCGCCAATCTCGTATGTTTCAAGCCAAAATCGAAGACAGCTGGGGGTAAGCTGCAAGCCTGAGAACGTGGGAAAGGCGTTGGAACGGATTAGAGGCTTACGGTATCGGTCGTATTGCAAAGCATGGGCGTGAGATTGGCAGCGTGCTCATCGCTACTCTCGCAATCGCTGAGCTGTTATGGGTTTAGCACAGGCAGTGTAATGCTGACGATCGTCCCCCGTTCGGCTGTCGATTGAATTGCTAATGTACCACCATGAGCAGTCGCAATGCGTTTGGTAATCGCTAGCCCTAACCCAGTACCACCAGGCTTTGTAGAACAAAAGGGCTGCGTCAACCTGGGCAGGATAGCGGCTGGAATTGGTTCGCCACCGTTATGAATGCGAATGTCAATCTGCTGAGTGGCTGTACTGTCGACAGCCCAGGTGACGACCTCTCCTGCTGCGATCGCCTCGCAAGCGTTGCGAATGAGATTAATAAACACCTGTTTCAGTTTATCTTCGTCTCCCAGGATCTTGATAGGTGCGGGTGCAGGTGTGAAGGCAATGCGTCGCTCTTGAGCTTCCGGCATCTCCTTGATTACAATCAGCAGCTTGTGCAAAAAAGCGTTGATCTCTAATTCAACCAGCTGCAATGTTTGGGGCTTGGCATACTGCAAAATCTCACCCAGCAACCGTTCCAGACGGCTGGCTTCATCCAGAGCGAGTGACAGCCGTTCTTGCGCCGAGGTTGTCAGCACCGTTTTTTGAAAATATTTCAACCCCATAGCGATCGTGGTGAATGGGTTCCGAATTTCGTGCACAATCATAGCTGCAAATTCACCAATCGCCGCCAGTCGTTCCCGTTCCACCAGCTTTGCTTGAGCGATTTGCAATTCTTCGGTTCGCTTTTGCACTTCGGTTTCCAGAGCTTCGTTAAACTGGCGTTGCTGCTGATAAAGATGAAAGTGGTCGATCGCGGTTGCAGCCCGTTCGGCAAACAGTTCCACGATTTGAATTTCCTCTGGTGTAAATTCGCGGGGCTGGCGATGAAAGGAGCAAACGGTGCCGATGATTTCACTTTCAGCCGTCCGCATGGGAATGCCAAGATAGGCCCGATAGCCCGGCGCTGGCTTACCATACTCTGGTTGCGCGATCGCGTCTCTGACCGCCAGCGTGCAGCGATTTTGCATCACCGTGTTAATCAGCCGTCCATGTAGGGCATAAGTGCGAGGCGCATCGCCCATCTCTAAACTACTTGCCAGGACGTTCTCAAACCCTGCCTGACAAATGGTTACAACTGTCCAATCCACATCAACCAGTTGGCTCACGGCGCAGGCAATGTTGTGTAAATAGCCGTTAAGTTCACCTGTGCGATAGTTGAGGGAGGATAAGATCGCCATTGCTTGCCGCTCTCGCTGCCAGGCAAGCTGTTGTCGAGACTCATCATCCGCACTTATCACAAGTCACAACCTGCATCATACGTGGAGCTATAGCGATCCAATTTGATTTGTGAAAATGATTCTGCTTGGCTATCAGCATTCAGCGTTCAGCGTTCAGCTTTAAACTCCAGGCTGATAGCTGACGGCTGATTAACTCAAACACAGCATGCTTTTCACGAATAATTTAGGACTGCTATGTCAGAAATCTACCATGTTTGTTGGTCAAGTTTGTTAATTGAGATCTTGCATCTCTCGCAATAACCCGCCCTGTAATAATTACGGGCTATAAATGGCAGTCAAAGATCATGCACAACCGCGTAGGGTGTGTTAGCGACAGCGTAACGCACCAAACTCAAGACCAGCGCTGCGTTACGGCAAAGCCTAACACACCCTACGCAATCGTAGAGGACTTTGCAAATAGGTACGAACAAACATTGCTGGGTTAATAACAGTACGAAGTCCGTTAAAACGGACTGCAAAGCGTCTCAGTTGATTTTCAGTCCACTTCTAGTGGACTTTCCTCTGTTAGACCGCACTTTTAGTACAGGGCGAGGCAAGGCGATCGCCAGAAAGGCCCAAAAGGCATTTTCTTGAGAATGGTGCAAGATTTGAATTGATCAAGTTTGTTACTCAAAGAGGCTCAGTGCCACACGACTTCACCACACCAAGCAGAATCAACGTTACTTCGTCTTCATCCTGCCAAAGCTGAAAACTGGCTGAGAAAACACTAAGAAGCTTCTCACGAAACTTTCAGTCTTCTAAATTAAATCCCTTAGACATTCATCATCTTGCCTGCGTGACCTTAAGCCACAATCAAGGAGCCTTCAAAGAACAAAACAACGGTTCATTAATGTTGTCTTAAGGACGGTTTCCATCATGAAAGTAAGACGTTGGTTTTGCTTCAGTCTAGCGGCTCTGGTACTTGCAGGGTCTCTCGGAAGCATTGAGAAGAGTCTGGCGATCGTCAATGCTATTTCTGGCATCACGCAATCTGCGACCTCACAAGAACAACCCACCACGATCGCCCAGATGATGGAATCGGCAAAACCTGTGGTGGTTAGTTCTGGCAGCTTTCGGTCTGGAGAACACCCAACTCAGGGCACTGCACGGATTCTTCGTCAAAATGGCAAGCTCTTTCTCGAACTGAATCAAGGCTTTAACACCTCTAGGAGTGGGCCAGATTTGGTCGTTGTTTTACATCGCTCTGGTAACGTCATTGGTTCTACCAAACCGCCTGCCTATCCGCTGAAAACGGGTGATTACGTTATTCTGGCACCCCTACAAAAGTTCAGCGGCGCACAACGGTATCTCATCCCTGCCAATATTAATGTGGCAAATTACAAATCTGCGGTCATCTGGTGTCGTAAGTTTAACGCAACGTTTGGCGCTGCCAGCTTAGGAGGGATGTAACGGGCAAGTCGTGATGATTTCTGGCGGCACAGTTTATTCTGTGGGGAGGCGATCGCACCATCAATTGAAAAGCAACCTCAATAGACCTGGTATCTTCAGACATGGTTGAGACGCGCTTTCTGTATCGTCTTTTTAAAGCGCGGGTGGATGACGTTTAGGGAATGGTTTCATGCTGGCAAACAATGCTCTGGTGGAAGAGGCTACCGCAGCCCTTAATGATGCAGTTCTCTACTATCAGGGTCGCCCGATTGGAACGGTCGCGGCTCGCGATCCAGAAGCAGATGCTCTTAATTACGACCAGTGCTTTGTGCGTGATTTTGTGTCTTCGGGCTTGTTCTTTCTCATGCAAGGCAAGCCAGAAATTGTACGCAATTTCTTAGTAGAAGTATTGCAGCTTCAAAGCCATGAAAGACGAATGGATTGTTTTCAACCAGGGCAAGGGTTGCAACCAGCCAGCTTTAAGGTGATTGTGCAGGAGGGAGAAGAACGTCTCCTGGCTGATTTTGGTGAGCAGGCGATCGCGCGTGTGGCACCGATCGATTCTTGCTTTTGGTGGCTGATTTTGCTACGGGCTTACGTCAAAGCAACGGGCGATTTGGCGTTAGCGCACCGCGATGATTTTCAGCACGGTATTCATTTAATTTTGCAGCTTTGTCTGGAAGCACGGTTTGATCTGTTCCCCACCCTTCTGGTACCTGAAGGCTCGTTCATGATCGATCGACGGATGGGCGTTTACGGCTATCCCTTAGAAATTCAAGCGCTCTTCTATGCCGCTTTGCGATCGGCACGCGAATTGCTGCGATCGGATGATGTCGGTTATACGTATCTTCAAGCCGTAGAAACGCGGTTAAATCACCTGGCTTATCATGTGCGGGCCTATTACTGGGTTGACCTCAAACGCCTCAATGAGATCTATCGCTACAAGGGGGAAGAATTTGGCGCAACGGCATTGAATCGCTTCAATATTTATCCTGATACGATTCCCTCCTGGTTGATTGAGTGGCTTCCAGATACAGGCGGCTACATGGCGGGAAACCTGGGGCCGGGACAAATAGACTTTCGGTTCTTTGGGCTAGGGAATTTAATGGCGGTGATTGCATCACTGGCTGATGAAGTTCAATCGAACGCCATCATCGCGCTGATCGAACAATGCTGGAATGATTTAGTCGGTCACATGCCGATGAAAATTTGCTTTCCAGCCGTTGAAGGGCAAGATTGGCGCACTATCACGGGATCTGACCCCAAAAATATTCCCTGGTCTTATCACAATGGCGGCAACTGGCCTGTCTTGCTTTGGCTTCTCACAGCAGCAACTTTAAAGGTGGGCAAGGTTGAACTAGCCTACAAAGCACTGGCGATCGCCGAACAACGTCTCTCAACCGATCGCTGGCTTGAGTATTACGACGGCAGGCATGGCAGGCTCACTGGCAAAGAGGCGAGAAAATACCAGACCTGGACGATCGCAGCCTTCTTGGTCACACGAACCCTGTTAGAAAACCCAGACCATTTAGCGCTCATTTCCTTTACTGAAGATCCGAATGTGATCGCGTGCACCATTTGATGCCATCAATCCATAAATGGAAACACACCGTCATGATTATCGTAAACGAGGTCGCAGATGATTAGAAGTCTTCAAGCAATCCACAACCCTTTCGCCAGAAGCGCCACCGCTGCTCTAACCGCATTTTCAGCCATTACGCTTGCGTCTGCGATCGTGATTGGTACCACTAAAGCAAAAGATGATGCCTACAAAACAGCCTTTTATGCCGCTTTAGCAGGTGCAGGATGTGGCGCTCTACTTGGATGGGTTTACGCTGGAACATCACAAACGACAGACGAGGTACGAGATGAGCCATCTTCTCCACCCCTTGAGTGGCATACCTGGAAAGATTGGCGTAATTTTGTGGTGGCTCGCAAAGTGAAAGAGAGCGAGGAAATTACCTCTTTCTATTTACAGTCTCAGGACGGTGGGGAACTGCCAAACTTTCAACCCGGTCAGTTTTTGACCATAAAATTGGATATTTCTGGACAGGCTAAGCCTGTGATTCGCACCTATTCGCTCTCCGATTATGTTGAACCACACACCTATTATCGGTTGTCGATTAAGCGAGAACCCATACCTGCTGGCTTAGATGTCATGCCAGGGATTGCCTCTAACTTTCTGCATGACCAGATTCACGAAGGGGACGTGATTTCAGCCAAACCACCAAGCGGTAAATTTGTTTTAGATGTGAGTAAACCATCCCCAGTCGTATTAATTAGTAACGGGGTCGGTATTACACCCATGATCAGTATGGCAAAAGCGCTGACGCAGTTGAACCCTAACCGTTCCATCTGGTTTTTTCATGGAGCGCGTGATGGTCGTTTTCATGCTTTTCGAGACGAAGTGAAGGCGATCGCAGCGCAAAATCCTAACTTGATGCTTCATTTCGCCTATAGCCGTCCCAGAGCAGAGGATATAGGTCACCACCACAGTGTTGGTTATGTGGATGCTGGCCTCATTCAATCATTGATGGTGCAAGATGCAGATTATTTTCTCTGCGGCTCTCCACCGTTTATGGAATCCATCCGTGAGGGCTTGAAACAGGCAGATGTACCTGAAAGTCGGGTCTTCTTTGAAATGTTTACGAAGGCCACAAAGACAACGGCTGAACGCCCCCTAGAGGATGCGAGTGACGTTGAGAATGCAGAAATTGTATTTGCGCAGTCAAACAAAACAGCGCTCTGGCAAGCTGGTGCAGACAATCTTTTAGAGTTCGCCGAGACCAATGGGTTAAATCCTCCCTATAGTTGCCGTCAAGGCATTTGTGGCACCTGCCAATGCAAGCTTTTGGAGGGTGAGGTGGAGTATGTGGAAACACCAACCGCTGCGATCGACGATGGTTCCGTCCTTATTTGCATTGCCAAACCCAAACCATCAAGGCTGGTGCTAGATGTATAGACATATCTACTTATTTTCATCATCTGCAATGGGTGTGGCAGATTGGGTGGAAGGTAGAAGGCAGAAGGTAAAAGGTAAAAGGCAGACGTTATTGGTGTACAAGCGAAGCCGTCAATGATGTTAGATAGGAGAAAAATTAGCCCTGGGTGGGCGATGGCGGCACTTAGCAGCTGTGATAAGAGATTGTTGACTGGCAATTTTTTCCAGCTTTCAACCCCTCTCTCACAGTAAGGCAACTACTATGACGGCAACCTGGCAATTCATTGGTACCATTCCATCTAAAGACTTGACCGAAAGTAGAGTGCAATTACACTACGCGATTCAATTGGCCGCCGCTGTGGGAGCAACACTAAAAGAGCCTTTACCAGACGCTAGCCACACGACTGTGGCATGGAATCCAGATCTCAAAGCATTTGTTGATACACTGCCCCGATCGCCTCAACCGTTTCAAGTCGTACTCGATCCTGCTCGCCTGACGCTTCACCTCCTGAATCAACAGCGTGAGGCAATCGCCTCTCTGCCGCTAACTGGAAACACGATGGCAGAAGGATTGGACTGGCTCAAGCAAGCAGTGTCTAAATTGGGTATCGATACCAGCAAGATCGTGGTTCTGGATGCTCCGCCCGATGATTTTCCGACTCATCCCCTGGCTCAAGGTGCCCGTTTTGATGCCAGTCATACCGCCGCTTTAAATGAGTTGACCGCATATTATGCCAACACTCATTCTTTATTGGAACGGATCGTGTCAATGACTGACAACGTTTCAGCGATCCGCACTTGGCCTCACCAATTTGATATGGCAATTCTCATAACGCTTGCTGGCACAAAAGATGGTAATCCTCTCACGATCGGCGTTGGCTTATCCCCAGGCGACACGAGCTATGACGAACCTTATTGGTATGTATCGCCTTATCCCTATCCCGATACAGCCAGTCTTCCCGCCCTGGACAGTCATGGGTTTTGGCACACTCAACACTGGGTTGGCGCGGTTTTAACCACCTCCCAATTACCGAAGCATGCTGGTGCTAAAGCGCAACAGCAACAGGTCGAGGCATTTCTCAATTCAGCCTTAGAGGCTTCGATCGCCCTCCTGCAATCTGCCCCCCCTGCCGAGGTCTAATACCATTTTCATTTCATTGGGCTACAGATCAAGAACCCCAAACAGTGATGGAACAGAGCCTCTGCAACTCAAAACTCTCTAGCTTGTCGGTGCGTAAAGCCTCTGGCATACAAGAAACACGAAGTGGCTCCTTCGGAGTTAGTGCTACTGAAAACTCAAAACTCAAAACTGGTGTAACCATGCCTGCACGCTGGACAAAACCCCTCAAACGATTGCTCCTTTCTGCGGTTGTTTTTACCGCGATCGCGCTTGCACCCCAACTACAAGCAGCCTCTCAGATTCAGCAAGGTACGGTCACAAACCAGACTGCACAAGCGCAAACGGCTCAAGGTGCAGTTGTTGCGATTGATTCGGTTGGGATGACGGTTGCAGAGATGGATCGGTCGCTGGCGTTTTACACCACAGTGCTCCCGTTTAAGAAAGTCTCTGATGTGGAAGTGCTGGGTACGGAATATGAACAATTGCAAGGGCTGTTTGGCGTGCGGTTACGGGTCGTCAAACTACAACTTGGTACTGAGTTCATTGAACTCACCGAATATCTCACTCCCAAAGGGCGACCAATTCCCATTGCTTCACGCAGCAACGATCGCTGGTTTCAACATATTGCGATCGTCGTAAGCAATATGGATCAAGCGTATCAACAGTTGCGCCAAGCCAAAGTGCAATATGCGTCTACGGCTCCCCAGCGTCTTCCTGACTCTAATAAAGCGGCTGCGGGTATTCGCGCCTTCTATTTCAAAGATCCCGATGGACACAATCTAGAAATTATTTATTTTCCCAAGGGGAAAGGCGATCCCAAATGGCAAACACCCACAAAGCAAATCTTTTTAGGGATTGACCATACCGCGATCGTCGTGTCTAACACCGCAGCCAGCCTCAAATTCTATCGAGATGTGCTGGGGTTGAAGCTAGCTGGGGAAAGCATGAACAGCGGGACTGAGCAAGAACATCTCAACAATGTGCAAGGTGCACGGCTACACATTAGCGGCTTGCGTTCTCCGGCTGGCCCCGGCATTGAATTTTTGGAGTATTTAGAACCTAAAGATGGCCGATCGCTTCCTGCGGATGCCAGACCAAATGACTTGCTGCACTGGCAAACCACATTGATCGTGAACAATCTTGCGGCAATGGCTGAGCAGCTACGACTCCATCAATCCACCTTTATTTCTCCAAACGTTGTTACTATTCCAAAGCAAAGCCTGGGCTTCAAGAAGGGAGTGCTGGTACGCGATCCAGACGGGCATCCCCTGCGCCTAGTGGAACGGTAGCCTATACTAGTTTTGAGTTTTGAGTGCCCAAACCTGCATGATATACCTATTTGGAGTACATTATCTGTAGCCGAATGGCATTGAAATAAACCAAAAACAGCCCCTTTTCTTGTATGCCCAAAGGGCTTTAAGCTCCTAGCCTTGGGGACTTTATGGTTCGGCTCCTCCAGATTTTGGGGTTTGGGGGCGATTCGGATCGTTCCGTCAGTGCCATTTATCCATAGCCCAATCAAAGGAAAATGGGATTACCCTCGCTTTACGCACCAAGCTTACTATCTGCCAAACTTACTGCCTGTCAAACTTAGCCGTCTTCAGCAAATCTAAAAAGGCAAAAACGGCAGGTGTTTGCAGGGCATTCGCCAGCATCGCCACACCGATACTGCGTTCTAAAGGCACAGGCAGACTGAGAACCTGCACCTCTGGTGGGATTGGTTCCGCTGACAGACGTGCGAGGATAGCGGCTCCCAAACCCTGCACGGCCATGCTGACCATTGTGGAGCTTTCTTTGACATCGTAGGCAATTTTGATGGGAAACTGGCAGCGAGTCAAATGCTTGTGAATCAAGGTGTAGCAGTTGCCGCCATTGGATGGAAAGATCAGCGGGTAGGTGGCTAACTGCTCCCAGGTGAGCTGATCGACAGTGTTCAACGTTTTCGGCGGTAGCAAGACGATGTATTCGTCCCGTAACAGCTCCCATGTTTCAAATTCGTCAGTTGTAGGCAATTGTGTAAAGCCTAAATCGACGCGACCATCGCGTAAGTCTTGCTCGACACCGATATAATCCCAATGCTCATTGAGCGTCACAGCAATATTGGGAAAGCGATCGCGAAAGCGATTAATGACGGCTGGCAACAAATGCGTGGCAACCGTGCGAAAACACGCAATCCGTACTTGGCCGCTTTGTAACCGTTTTTCCAGGTTCACATCTTTAACCAGCGCACTTAATGGCTTGAGTACGCGATGGGCATGGTCAATAACACGATCGCCGACCGGAGTAGGATAGGCACCATGACGACCCCGTGTGAATAACACGACCCCTAACTCTGCCTCAAGGTTCGCGATCGCGTGGCTGATGGCTGACTGTGAAAGCTCTAAATGCAGCCCCGCTTCACCAAAGTTGCCATAGGTTGCCACCGCGACCACAGCGCGCAATTGAGCAAGCGTAATACGACTCTCATCAATAGCCTTCATGAGGATGACCGCAGCAATAGTTTCGATTGTTGCAAAAGACGCGATCGCTTGCCAGGGTCAATTGATGAATTTTTTTCATAGAAGCGATGCAGTGACTGCTTTGTTACGGCTTTAAGCAATTGGTAGAGTGTGTTTGAAGGTACCTGAAGGTAGTCCATTTACTGTTTGTAGGGTAATGCTATGCAGCGATCGCACCTCGATTTAAAGCGAGAAACCTTAGAGCGAATGTATCGTGTCGATAGTCATGAAGGGATGCAAACAACGCCTCTGCTTGTGGCAATCACTAAAGTTTGGCATCGCTTGAGCACACTGTTTCATAAGAGAAGAAATGTGATTGTACAGCAGCAGTGTGATGGCGCTGGCAAGATTGTCTGGCATGCATATGACCCTGTTACTGGATGCTCGCAAAATTTCGATACGACGACCAAACTGCTGAGATGGATTGAGCAGAAGTCGGATTGAGTGGAGAGTTCGCGATCTGGCAGAACGTCAGACACAACAGCCCCACTCCCATCGCACGTTTATCCTCACTAATCTTTTTAGAATCGGTTCACGCATCGCGGTATCTGGTAATGTTCTTTTGGGCACAATTGCCTGTCTAACGGAGCTTAGTTGATTCCTGCGATCGTGACTCTTTATGATTGACGCATCCGTCTTTGAGTTTGGCACTCTGACTGTTGATCCGTATGGGCAAATCTACGAGAAACGCCTTCAAACGGCTCCTGGCCGAACAGAAGCGTTAGGTGATGGCACAACGATGGATCTGGTTACGATTCCTGGTGGCACTTTAATGATGGGAGCGCCACCCACTGAGAACGGTTGGCACCCAAACCAGAGTCCGCAACACTTGGTGACGATCGCGCCATTCTGGATGGGCAAATATCCGGTGACGCAGGCGCAATGGAGTGCTGTAGCGAACTTGCCAAAAGTGAACCAGCCGTTATCGCCCAAAATTTCTTGCTTTACAGGTGCAACCCGTCCAGTGGAGCAGGTGTCCTGGCAGGACGCGATCGAGTTTTGCGATCGGCTCTCTCTTTCTACAGGCCGTTCTTACCGTCTGCCCAGCGAGGCCGAATGGGAATATGCCTGTCGGGCTACCACGACAACCCCATTCTGGTTTGGTGAAACGATTACAACAGAACTCGCTAACTATTCTGGCATTGATTGGGAGTACGAAGGCAGGGTGTGCAGCAAAGGTTCCTATGGCAAAGGACCAACCGGGAGCGATCGCCGCGAAACCACCGAGGTTGGCAGCTTTGCGATCGCCAACGCCTTTGGTCTGTACGATATGCACGGCCTGGTGCGCGAATGGTGCATCGATCGCTGGCACGATAACTACAATGGTGCCCCAAGCGATGGGTCTGCCTGGGTCGAGAACGGCATGACTGACCAGCGAGTGTTGCGCGGTGGCTCCTGGAATTCAGGCCCCAAAACTTGCCGCTCTGCCTTTCGTGGCAAACTGAACCCTGATACGCATTTGTATGACATTGGGTTTCGCGTGGTGAGCGACCACCTGTAGGGACGTTACATGTAACGTCCCTACAGAAACGTCCTTACAATCGTGGGAAAATGAAACGGTTCAATATCTTGCCGCATTTTTGTGATTTCTACTGTTAATGTTACGGTTCCAGCGACTACCGCTAACTTGGGGCCGGGCTTTGATTGTCTGGGAGCAGCACTGACGCTCTCAAATCAGTTTTGCTTTTCGCTGCCGCCTGGTGATGAGACGGTTGTGATTACGGCGATCGGTGCAGAAGCTCATCTGGTGACAACAGATGAGAGCAATCTGGCGTACCAGGCGTTTATCAGGGTTTACCACCACTTAAAGCAAGCGCCGCCGCCTGTAAAGATTGAGATTCAGTTGGGTGTACCGTTGTCACGTGGGTTGGGTAGCTCGGCGACGGCGATCGTGGGTGGTCTGGTAGGAGCCAATAAGCTGGCAGGATCGCCACTCACGGTTGAGGTTTTGATGCAACTGGCGATCGCCCTTGAGGGGCACCCCGATAACGTCGTGCCAGCACTGGTGGGAGGATGCTGCCTGTCCGCAACGGGGATCGATCGCGATTGGGAGCTTTGCGAAATCCCTTGGCATAGCAGCGTCATTCCGATCGTCGCCATCCCAGCCTTTGAGCTTTCTACAAAGGTGGCTCGACAAGTGCTGCCAAACTCCTACAGCCGTGCTGATGCCGTCTTTAATGTGGCACATTTGGGTTTACTACTGCGTGGGCTAGAAACGGGTAACGGGGAATGGCTCAAGGCTGCCATGCAGGATCGCATCCATCAGCCCTATCGACAGGCACTCATTCCAGGCTATGAAGCGGTACAAACGGCTGCACTCAAGGCAGGAGCGTATGGCCTGGTGATCAGTGGCGCGGGGCCAACCCTACTGGCGCTGGCAAATCCGCAAACAGCAGAAACAGTGAAGGATGCGATCGCCACTGCCTGGACTGAGCAAGCGTTTGCCGTGCAGGTGCATAGACTTCAAATTGATCATCAGGGCGCGATCGCGCAAACCATCACGAAGTAAAGCAATCTCACTGCGATCAGCATCGTGCCAGCAGCATCGTGTACGTTACAACGTAGGAACCTCAGCTTGCTATCGACCCTTTGTTACGATCGCACATTATGAAACGCCGCTTTAGAAAATTACTTTCAAAAAAACGCCAACGCCGTATTCCGCACGTTCACATTAAAGTCCAGGATGGGCGCTTTCAGGTAGACGGTGCCGGGGCCTGGTATTCTTACTGGCGTGACCCCTACCATCTGCTGCTGACACTTCCCTGGAGCGGGTTTCTGGCATTCATCGTGCTGTCGTATGCTGCCATCAATTCGCTGTTTGCAGTGCTGTATCTCATCGGTGGCGATTGCATTGCCAATGCCCGTCCAGGCTCGTTTCTAGATGCGTTTTTCTTCAGCGTAGAAACGATCGCCTCGATCGGCTACGGGGCCATGTACCCCAGAAATGACTACGCCAATGCGATCATGACGATTGAGGCAATGGTCAGTCTGGTCGGTGTTGCTGTGTTGACGGGGTTGGCCTTTGCCCGCTTCTCTCGACCCACCGCGCGGGTGTTGTTCAGTCGTGTTGCCGTCATTGCACCCAATGATGGTGTCCCTGCCCTCTTTTTTCGCACAGCAAACCAGCGCCGCAACCAAATTCTGGAAGCCCAGTTGCGTGTGTATCTCCTGCGTGACGAAGTGCGATCGGATGGGCAGTTTATTCGTCGCATCCATGACCTTCGCCTGATGCGGGACCAATCACCAGGGTTTATGCTTAGTTGGCTGGCAATCCACTTAATTGACGAAACTAGTCCTCTCTATGGCATGACCGCCGAAGCACTGGTGCAAACTCAGGCAACCATCTCCGTTTCACTCAGTGGCATTGACGAAACCGTTGCACAGGTGGTGCATGCGCGTCATATCTACGCTGCCACTGAAATTCTCTGGAATAATCAGTTTGTTGACATTATTCGCCACACGGAGGATGGCGATCGCTACATCGATTACAACTACTTTCACGATGTCATCCCACTTGCACTAGACGAATGACGAATCGCTCAATCACCTTGCCGCGTTATTGGCATCTGTAGGGTCTACTTCATCTGTAGGCGTCATATCTTTGACCACAACCCGACCACGCTCTACAACGGTACATTGTTTTGGCACAACACGATCAGACGCGATCGTTACCCGACTCTTCAAGGCATTTTTTCCGCCAATATGGTCTGCTCTAGCTTGATCACTCTTAGCTTGAACACAATGTTCGTGGTGTTGCATTGCTTGCTGCTGCTGGTTAAGCACCACGGCACAACAAGCAGAGGCAGGAACTGTCATGTAAACCTCTCTCAATGATCTTATTCTTCCGTATTTCCTGGATTTTCTCTTCATTCCAATTGGGTATACAACGTAAGAGGTTCCCGTAGCAATTGCTTCCACAAGGCAAACAAGATAAATAAAACGGGCAAGACGGGCGCGATGCCCACCCCATACATTGCGAGGACACGACGGATGGCTATCATTACAGGCTTATCGGGCAATGAAATCTTTTGCCTCCAGCGCCAGGGGCTTACACCGGGCGATCTCGTCATTGGCAACAGTGTCATTTCGCTAGGGCTGATTGGCAGCATCAGTTCGGGACTCAAAACGCTTTTTGGAGGAGAGGTACATCAGGTGACGCGCATCATCCATGAAGGGCGGCAGCGAGCCTATGCGCGCATGGTTGCCGAGGCAAAGCGGCATGGTGGCGTGGGTATTACAGGCGTGGCGAATGAACTAGTGCTGCATGGGACAAATGTCGAGTTTTTGGCGATCGGCTCTTGCCTCCATCATGCTGAAGCCAGAACTGAAACGCTGGAGTTCTCGACGGCTGCGGATGGTCAAGCGCTCTATTGCCAAATGGATGCAGGCTTTGAGCCGAAACGGTTTGTGTTCGGCAACGTTGCCTACTCGATCGGGCTGGGGGGCGGTTTGATTGGCATCTTGAAAAGCTTGCAGCGCGGCGAAATCAAAGAGTTTTCGCAGATTTTCAATGAAACGCGACATCTAGCCCTCAAACGCATTAAGGCAGAAGCGCGAGAAGCGGGTGCAAATGCAGTCGTTGGCATCAAAACCTCAATTCTGCCCTTTGCGGGAATGCAAGAAATGGTCATGATTGGCACTGCCTCAAAACATCCAGCCTTGCCGATCGGCTTCAATCAAAACCCCATTACCAGCGACCTCACAAACGATGAAATGTGGGGACTGATGAATCAGGGCTATATGCCGATTCAACTCGTGCTTGGCGTTTCAGTGTATTCCCTCGGCCTGGTAGGTGGCATTACCTCCTTCTTCAAATCCTTTGTGCGCGGCGAAATCCAGGAAGTCACTACGCTGATCTACGAAGCGCGTGAAGAAGCCCTTGCCCACATTGCCGAAGAAGCCCGTCGTTGCAGTGCCGATCAGGTCGTTGGCATCAAAACTTACGTGTATAACCTGGGCGGCGGAATCATCGAATTTATGGCGATCGGTACCGCTGTCAAAAAAATGCCTGGAGTCGGCACCCACTCTGAAACGCTGCCACCCCAGGCAATCATCCGCGATCAAGACACCTTCATCAACACTGCCGAAGCCACGAATGTTTCGTCGCTCAACCAACCAACCAACACAAAGAACGCCGTCACTACCTTTGTCGGCTTTGGAGTCTTTGCTCTCTGGCTAATCTTTATCTTCCTCCGCGTTCTCTTGCATCACTAGTAGTCAGCATGAGCAGTCAGCGGGCAGCGGGCAGCTATCAGCCATCAGCTTCTACCCATTCCCAACTCCCTATTCCCGACTCCCGACTCTGCCTTCTGCCTTTTACCTTCTGCCCTCTGCCTTCCCTACTGCATTTCCCCTGTTCCAAGATATGCCTCAAAGAAGGCCAGCACTCGTTGCCAAGAGTCGATCGCCGCATCAGCATCATACATACGACTGCGATCGTTAAAAAACGAATGCTTTGCTCCCTCATAGATCTTGATGTCGTGATCAACGTCGTACTGCGTTAGAGCGGCTTCTAGCTTGCGCCCTGATTTTGCCGTGAAATCTTGGCTGGGATAAGACCCCACAACGGGACAGACACGGGCAACAGCTTCCAGTGGTCGCGGATTGGCACCGTAATAGGGAGCAATCACCTTGAGGCGTTCATCAGTACAGGCCCATGCCACTGCAAACCCTCCACCCAGACAAAACCCGATCGCGCCCAGCTTTTCTGCATCGACATTCGGTTGCTCAGCTAAAAACGTGAGTGCCGCTTTTAGATCATGAATGCCACCATGATCCAGCGCGTTGGTAAATATGTCAGCCAGGAAGCGCACCATGCAAACCACGCGATTCCGTCCCGTAAATAGATCAACAGCTAAGGCAGCATAGCCTGCATCGGCAAAACGTTGCGTAATGTCTTTAATATTCTCTGTCAGCCCAAACACTTCGTGAATCACAACCACGCCTGGAAACGTCCCCGCACCGTCGGGACACGCATAGTAAGCGTGAAGTGTTTCCTTCCCAGATGTGAACGTTAGTGATCGCAGCAGAGACATCGGCAAAATACTTTAACTAGATGGCCTTGAGTCTAGCAGGTTGCCTGTGGATGTAAGGCATCAATCAGTTCCGGGGTTACACCATTTACAGGTAACTAGGCTACAAATCAAGAACCTCAAATAGTGATGGAACAAAGCTTCTGTAAGTCAAAACTCAAAACTCAAAACTGGTATTAGCCATCCAAACTCACACCACCTTTTTGTGCAACGGGCTGTGTACTATTGTTAAAAGGCGATCGCCGCCAAACTCTTCGTTGCAGTAGGTATCTCAAGCATGACCGCAGTGACTCCCAATTCCCAATCCGTGAGCGCTCCAGCCTTTTGCGAAGGCATCCAATATTTCAGTGATTCAGTTTCAGGGTTTGATGCCTACGGCAAAGCTCCGGTGATTGGAGACGGACACACTGCGATCGCTGATCTCGCTGATCCGGCTGCGGCGTACCAAACGCTTTTGTATGCGGATGCGCTGCGCTATCTGATTTTGCAAGTCACGGCGAGTAAAGCATCGGGACATCCAGGTGGCTTTGCGAGTCAGGCAGAAGCCTACGCTGCCCTGGTGATGCTGGGCTACAAAAATATCATTACGGAAGTAGGGCACCATGCACCCGGTTTCTACAGCGCCATGTTTCTGGATCGATCACTAGAGGACATGGGCATTACCACCGTCCAGCAGTTGCGCGATCGCTTCCGCGAACAGCATGGGCTATTGGGCCATCTTTCTGGCTTCATTCCAGGCATTCTTGCGCCAGCAGGCCCACTGGGGCAGGGGCAGCACTTCGCCATGTCAGCCGCACTTCTTCATCGAGACAAGCTCTTTCCGTTCACGGTCGGTGATGGGGGCTTGGGTGAGCCATACATTGTGAGCGCGATCGCCCACTTCCACACGGCCTATCCACACGCCACCAACTTCCTGCCTGTCCTTGTCTGGAACGGCTACTCGCAAGAACACCACAGCATGGTATCGCTGAAAACGAATGCGGAAATGGAGGCATACTGGCGCGGCAACGGGTTTGAACAAGTCGTGCTGATTGATGCCAAAGACTTTGACGACCAAAACCAGCCTGGAGCGTATGTAGACAACACCGCTTTCTCGTTTGAGCAACGACTCGCCTTTGGTCAGGCCGTGCTGGCAAAAACCGACGAAGCGGCGCGATCGGCGTTGGGTGGCAAACTTACCGTGCTTATCATCAAGCAGCTTAAAGGAGCCGGAGTGCATGCCCGTGGGTCAAAATCTCATAACCTTTATGCCCAGCACACGTTAGAAAACCCTGACATTATTGCAGCCCTTCATGCTCGTGCCTTGACTCCTGCTGCCTGGGAGCTAGTGCGGACTAACTGCGAACGGGCAAGCGGTGGCCCTGCGAGTAAAACAGCCGTTACGGAGTCTGTGCTTCCCTTACCTGATTTAGGTTCACTACCGTTAGAAGAATTTACGGTTGGTGGCGACTCAAAAGTCTCGACAACGGCGATGGGCAAACTGGTTGCCGCTGTAGGGCAAGCTGATCCCGGCTTTGTGGTAACAAATGCAGACGGCAATGAAGCCTCTGGGATCGCCAATATCAACCAGGTGCTCAAAATCATTCACCCAACTGAAGATCCCCTTTACTACCAGAAACCCATTGGTCAGGTTTACGAACCGCTGAGCGAGGATGCTTGCGCGGGCCTAGCCGCTGGTTTAGCACTGATGGGATCGCGATCGCTCTGGTGTTCTTATGAATCCTTTGCCATTAACGGGCTACCCATCTGGCAGACGGTCACGCAAGCAATGGCAGAACTTCGCCGACCCACACCTGCCACCGTAACGCTCTTTACCGCTGGTGCGTTAGAACAGGGGCGCAATGGTTGGACGCATCAACGGCCAGAGATTGAAGCCTATTTTGCTGCCATGATGCGAAACGGCAATGTATTTCCGCTTTTTCCACCCGATGCTAATAGCATTCAGGTGTGCTACGAGTGGGCGCTGTCGCAGAAAAACAAGGGTGTTGTGATTACTGCCAGCAAATCCCCTTTGCCCATTCGGATGACGTTTGAGCAGGCAAAGCAAGCGATCGCCAACGGTGCCCTTACCCTCCGCGAAACTAGTGGTAGCAAAACCGTCGTCTTTGCAGTCATTGGCGATATGACGTTGCTGCCAGTCTTTGAAACGGCTACACGCCTCACGGCAGAAGGGATTGGTGTACGCATAGTCTCCGTCGTCAACCCTCGCCGCCTGTACCGCACTTCAGATGTTGCCTGGGATCTCTGCTCTGAACCCGATGGTGACTTCTTGAGTGATACGGCCTTTGAGTCGCTGTTTGGCGGCGATGCGCTTGTGGGTGTGACGGGTGGCGCTAGCGGTATGCTAGAGCCAATCATGCTGCGAAGCGCTGCTAAACGAGATACGTTCGCTTGGAAACGTGGTGAAACAACGGCTAGCGCTGGAGAATTGATGTCAGTCAACGGTATTACAGCAGCAGCACTGGCAGAACGTGCCATCGCATTAATTGGTTAGAGGTATTACAGGCAACCGCTATCATCTCAAATTCCATGCCTGCCGAATCCCTATTTTTCGTCAATTTTTGCGAGATGTTACCTGAAACGCCACGATCGCACCTGATAAGATTCGTTCACATAGCCTTACGATATTTCAAGCGCTTAAGCTATGGTAATGTGCATAGGGTTCATAGTGTATGAGCAATGGCTTAAAGCTTATTCCTTTCGAGGGATTAATGATAGCGACCTGTTAGCTCTATAAATGATAGAGATATCAATTACAGGGGCATTGCCTCGTTATCGATTGCTCAAAGACAGTCAATCACTACAGATTTATTGAGGAGAACTCCGCTATGTTGAAACGAATTGCGATTGCTGCTACGGTTGCACTTTCGCTGGGTTATGCTGCTGCTGCCTCTGCGGCCCCCTTGGCAGTGACCACTTCCCCCGACAGCGAAACGATTGTAGGCGGTCGCTCGGTTGATCTTCCTACGCCACCCGTCACACCGATCTATTTCACACTGCCGATCGAACTGGCGATCGTGAAAGACCCTGCTATCACCACAAATACCCCCATCACTGACGGTACGCCGACCGACTATCCGGCTTGGGGTGAGAAAATTAGAGCGTGCTTGCTTCAGAAGCCAGTCTTCCTTAGAAAGGTTGGAGACGGCCAAGAGCCTTTCGTTGTTGGCGGTTCAGAAGGAACCATTAAGCTCAACGCCAACGACAAGCCTGTTTGCAGCGTTTAAGCTTCAACTTGTCAGACCACTCTCAATATGAAGTAGGCGTAGCAAAGCAGCAATTAGGAAACTCCGTTTCATCTGATTGCCTTCGCTACGCTTTTGCATAAGTGGCTTCATCTGAACACGACTAAGAACTTGGGAAACTGAAGAAAAGTCTGTGCGCCTACCACTGTGATCCAAAACCATTAGCCTCTAAGCAAGTCATCTTTAAACAAGGGGATGTCCTGGTTTTTAGGAATAGATGGGCACCAGCAGGCTTGCTGTTTCCTTTAAGACTTGACACAAATGTATCTGTATTGCAACTGAGTGCTTTGCTGAGTGGATTTACGGATGCCAGCATGAATTCACATATTACAGGCGGTTTTTGAGTAGGATCTTCATTTTTTAATGAAGATTTTTCCTACGCATTGAGTATTAACCGATCAGCAGGCTATAACGCTTAGAGTTAGCGCACAAAAGTTGGGAAAATTGAGTGCAAAGTTCTCATAAAACGCTTTAAATCTTGGGTGTAGGGGACGTATTGTGAGGATTCTTCGATGAACGTTTTGCCCACTGAAATACCCGATGTCATGCTCTTTGAGCCTCGCGTCTTTGAAGACGATCGCGGCTTCTTCTTTGAAAGCTTTAATGAACGTGTCTTTGCCGATAAAACTGGCTTTACTGGTCAGTTCGTGCAAGACAACCACTCGCGTTCCTGCCAAAACGTCCTGCGGGGGTTGCATTACCAGATCCAACAGCCTCAGGGTAAGTTAGTGCGGGCCATTGTCGGCGCTATCTTAGATGTCGCAGTTGACCTTCGTCAGCATTCGCCAACGTTTGGGCAATGGGTGAGCCGACCCCTGAGCGCTGAAAACAAGCACATGCTTTGGGTGCCTGCTGGGTTTGGTCACGGCTTTGTAGTGCTTTCAGACGTTGCCGAAGTGCTGTACAAAGCGACCGACTACTACGCGCCGCAATACGAGCGTTGCGTGCTTTGGAATGATCCTGATTTAGCGATCAATTGGTCTCTAGCCGCAGAACCAATTTTGTCTACGAAAGATCAAGCCGGAAAGCCGCTTAAACTAGCCGAAGTCTATCCTTAACACATAACGCTCATCCAGAGACCCTTTTTATGAAAGCAATTATTCTTAGTGGTGGTAAGGGTACACGGTTACGTCCATTGACCCACACGGGAGCCAAGCAGTTGGTGCCTGTTGCAAACAAACCCATTCTTTGGTACGGCATTGAAGCCATTGTAGCGGCAGGCATTACAGAAATTGGGATTATCATCAGCCCCGAAACGGGTGAAGAAGTGAAGGCAAAAACGGGTGATGGCGAGCGTTTTGGTGCCAGAATCACTTACATTTTGCAAGAGCACCCGGCTGGTCTAGCGCATGCCGTCAAGATTGCCCGTCCCTTTCTGGGCAATGCGCCCTTTGTCATGTACTTGGGTGATAACCTGATTCAAAACGAACTTGGCGGGTTTTTAAATCACTTTAAGGATCAGCACATGGATGCGCTCATCATGTTGCGTCCTGTTGCTAATCCAAGCGCCTTTGGCGTTGCTCAGGTAGATGGGCAGGGGCGAGTCATCCACTTAGTCGAAAAGCCCAAAGTGCCGCCATCAAATCTAGCGTTGGTCGGCATTTACTTTTTTGCGCCTACCATTCATGGGTCGATCGATTGCATTCAACCGTCTGCGCGAGGTGAGCTTGAAATTACGGATGCTATCCAAAACCTGATTGACCAGAAAAAGCACGTCGAGGCACGCCAAATCGAAGGGTGGTGGCTGGACACGGGCAAAAAAGATGACTTACTCGAAGCCAATCAGA
The DNA here is from genome assembly GCA_019358945.1 of Stenomitos rutilans HA7619-LM2. GTDB lineage: Bacteria > Cyanobacteriota > Cyanobacteriia > Leptolyngbyales > Leptolyngbyaceae > Stenomitos > Stenomitos rutilans. The sequence goes on from JAHHIE010000005.1 coordinate 23,369, forward strand.
TTATCCTCGATACGTGTTTGACACTAGACCTTGGTGGCGAAGTGGATGCTCAAACCCAAATTTCTGGGCGTGTACAGATTGGTTCTGGTTCCAAGCTCGTCAATTGTACTGTACGTGGCCCTGTGACAATTGGGAAAAATTGCCACCTGGAAAACTCTTTTATTGGTCCTTACAGTAGTATTGCGGATCAAGTAACGCTCATTGACGCAGATTTAGAACATAGTGTGATCCTTCAAGGTGCACGGATTGTCGGTATTCATCAGCGGATTGTTGACAGTGTGATTGGACAGCGCGCTCACCTTAAAACGGCACCGCAACGTCCTAAAGCGCTTCGTTTTATGATTGGCGACGACTGCCAAATTGAGCTAGCCTAGCGGCACTAGCGTTAGTATTGCTCCTGCACTGTGATGTCGATCGCGGCTCGATCTATTCTCAACGCACTGATCCTCAATACATGGATTGAAACACCCAAACACTAACCAATAGTAGAAGCTGTTAGCCTGCACACCATGTTATAGAACTGCTTAGCCAATGGGTGTATTACCAGTGTTTAAAAGCTTGATATGACTACCAATAAACCTCGTGTGCTGCTTGTGGCAGAACATGCATCGGCAAAATTTGGCGGTGAGGCGGTACTACCGCTCCATTACTTTCGCGTGTTGCGTAAACGCCAAGTGGAAGTCTGGTTGGTTGTGCATGAACGCACTCGTGATGAGTTAAAGCTGCTTTTGGGGAAGGATTTCGATCGAGTCTATTTTGTCTCTGATACCCACCTGCATCGGCTTTTATGGAAAGTTGGTCGTTTTCTGCCACATCGCCTAGCATATGTCACCGTTGGCTTTGTATCGCGCCTTCTCACTCAGATGGAGCAGCGTCTTCTGGTGCGAGAAACGGTACAGCACCACCAAATTAACCTGGTACATCAACCAATTCCCGTCTCCCCTAAAGAGCCATCGCTGATTTTTGACGTGGGTGCGCCAGTCATCATTGGCCCCATGAATGGTGGCATGAACTACCCGCCCTCCTTCCAGTACATGCAAAGCCGCTTTGTCCATCTCACGCTTGGAATTGGTCGTCTGATAGCAAATTGGTTGAATTGGCTATTACCGGGCAAGCGTCGAGCAGCAGCCTTACTCGTAGCAAACGCACGTACCCATGCGGCACTACCTAAGGGTACCTGTGACTGCGTGGTTGAGCTGTATGAGAATGGCGTTGATCTGTCGATTTGGCAACCAGAGCTTGCAAGCAGTAAGGTGGCTTCCAAATATGCACATTCAGAGTATGCACATTTAGAAGCAACGGTGCAACCCACAAAATTTGTTTTTGTCGGTCGACTTGTTCACTGGAAAGCGGTTGACCTTCTGCTGATTGCCTTTGAGCGCGTTGCCCGCACCCTACCCGTTGAGCTAGAAATTATTGGTAATGGGCCTGAGTCTGCTCAACTGCAACAGCAGGCGATCGCCTTGGGCTTATTGCACTCAGTTCCCGATCCAGCAAGCGATCAAGGCATTCTAAAGCAACCTCAGCACAGGGGTTCAGTGACCTTTCCAGGGTGGTTGTCTCAAGCTGAGTGCGCGCAGCGGTTGCAACAGTCAGATGTGATGGTATTACCAAGTATGCTGGAGTGCGGCGGTGCCGTTGTTCTAGAATCGATGGCGATGGGCGTTCCAGTCATTGCCACAAACTGGGGTGGCCCTTCAGAGTATTTGAACGAGTCCTGTGGCATTTTGATTGAGCCGCGATCGCCAGAGTTGTTTATTGATGACCTCGCGGCAGCCATGATCCGTATGGCAGCATCTCCAGCGCTGCGTCGATCGATGGGGCAAAAGGGCTACTATCGCGCTGTGAGCCAGTTTGATTGGGATGTCAAAGCTGATGACATTCTCGACATTTATCGGCGACTCCTAAGCGACTCGTTGGTGCCACGATCGTTGACCAGGCAAAACCAGCCTGACCCTGTAATTAGTAGGGTGTAGCGCGTCATATGGCCGTCACGTCAAGTTTGCTGTTTTTCCAGTCGTCTTCAAGGCAACGCCTTCTCGGTTCCGTTCGACCAGTCTAACGTTATACATGTGAGTACTTAGAGTTTATGACCCTTATAGAGCACGAGCAATCTTTATCCAGAACCCCACGCACCATTTTAATTACGGGCGGGGCAGGTTTTATTGGCGCTAATTTTGTTCATCACTGGTGCGCAAAGTATCCCGGTGATCGCGTGGTCGTGTTGGATGCCCTCACCTATGCAGGCAACCGCAAAACGCTAGCAGTACAGGAAGAGCAAGCAAATCTACGCTTTGTAGAGGGTGATATTTGCGATCGCGCCCTGGTTGATGCCTTGCTGCAAGAAGAAGCGGTTGATACGATCGCCCACTTTGCGGCAGAGTCCCATGTTGATCGCTCCATCTTGGGGCCTGATGCTTTCGTGCGGACAAATATCAATGGCACTTTCACGCTAGTCGAAACCTTTCGGCAGTATTGGAAAGCGCAGCAGGAGCCAACGCATTTTCGCTTCCATCACGTGTCTACCGATGAGGTGTACGGTAGTTTGAGCGCTGATGATCCGGCCTTTTCTGAAACCACTCCCTATGCGCCGAACAGCCCCTACTCCGCGTCAAAAGCAGGGAGTGACCATCTGGTACGCGCTTACTACCACACCTACGGCCTGCCAACGCTCATTACAAACTGTTCCAATAACTACGGCCCCTATCACTTTCCCGAAAAACTCATCCCATTGATGTGCATCAACATTTTGATGGGCAAGCCGCTGCCTGTGTATGGCGACGGGCAGAATATTCGCGACTGGCTCTTTGTAGGTGACCATTGCAGCGCTTTGGATGTGGTGATTCATCGCGGTACTCCCGGCGAGACATACAACATTGGCGGTAATAACGAAGTCAAGAATCTGGATCTCGTGCATATGCTGTGTGCGCTGATGGACGAACTCGCACCGGAGTTACCTGTGCGACCCTCTAGCAGTTTGATTACATTTGTCAAAGACCGCGCGGGGCACGATCGCCGCTATGCCATCAACGCTACTAAACTCAAGACCGAACTGGGCTGGAGTCCTGCACAAACGATCGAAACTGGCTTGCGGCAAACGGTAGAGTGGTATCTGGCAAACCGCGACTGGTGGCAACCGCTCCTCTCTGAGGAGTACCAGGCTTACTACGCAAAAGTTTATACCAGCGTTTAGGGTAGGCGTTGGGAAGACAACTCGTCGATGGGGCACGCAACGGTGCATCACAGAGACTCTGCGCGATCGTGGGGCAGATGCTATGACGTGGAGAAGGCACAGAGAGTCACACCGTTCTACTTCACTCATGTCATCCCCCCTCGCCGATTCAAAGTGGACGAATCTCGCCACGAAGGAGTATCGTTATGGTTGAAAGCAACCTGGAGTAAGAGAAATAGCACCACATGGGAGTCACTTACCAGCGAGTCGTGCTGAAATTAAGCGGTGAAGCCCTCATGGGTGAGCTTTCTTACGGAATCGACGCCAATATTGTGCAAGATATTGCTCAAGAAGTTGCCGACGTGATTGCCACCGGAGTACAGGTGGCGATCGTCGTTGGGGGTGGCAATATCTTCCGAGGAGTCAAAGGCGCTGCTGCGGGCATGGATCGCGCGACTGCTGACTATATTGGGATGATCGCCACGGTTATGAACGCCATGACGCTCCAAGATGCGCTAGAGCAGATTGGAGTGCCGACACGCGTTCAAACCGCAATTTCCATGCAAGAAGTCGCAGAACCTTACATACGGCGACGAGCGATGCGCCACCTTGAAAAAGGGCGAGTGGTGATTTTTGGTGCAGGCTCCGGCAACCCTTTCTTTACCACAGATACCACAGCGGCGCTTCGTGCAGCTGAAATTGGGGCAGACGTATTGTTCAAGGCAACTAAAGTCGATGGCGTTTACGACTCTGATCCACGTATTAATCCTGAGGCACGCCGTTACAAATCCCTTACCTACGGGCATATTCTCACGCAAGATCTACGGGTGATGGACAGTACTGCGATATCCTTATGTAAGGACAACAATATCCCGATTATCGTGTTTGACCTTTCCGTAAAAGGAAACGTGCGTCGAGCCGTTGCGGGCGAACAAATTGGAACGCTTGTCGGAGGTTCTTGTGAAGTTAGCTGATGTAGAAGAACACATGCAGAAGGCGGTTGAAGCCGCTCAGCGATCGTTCAATACGATTCGGACTGGGCGCGCGAATGCCTCCATTCTCGATCGTGTCCAGGTCGAGTATTATGGTGCACCCACACCGCTCAAATCGCTTGCAAACATTAATACACCCGATGCTTCGACGATCACGGTACAACCATTCGATCGTGGCAGCCTCAGCCTTATTGAAAAGGCCATTTCGCTGTCTGATATTGGGCTGACGCCAAACAATGATGGCTCGACGATTCGTCTTAATATCCCGCCACTGACGAGCGATCGACGCAAAGAGTTAGTCAAAATGGCCGCAAAATACGCTGAAGAAGGTAAGGTGTCGATTCGCAACATTCGGCGCGATGCGGTTGATTCGGTGCGAAAGCAAGAAAAGAGTAGCGAATTGCCCGAAGATGAAGCTCGCGATTTGCAGGATAAGATCCAGAAGCTGACGGATAAATACACTGCCAAAGTCGACGACGTGCTTGCTGACAAAGAAAAAGACATCATGACTGTTTAGACGCGATCAGCCATCAGCCATGAAGCCACTCCAAGGAGCGTTACAAGCGACATTACCAGCCAAGGGGGTGACTCCTCCCAAGCTCTTTAACCGCTGACTGCTGCTAGCTAATGGCTAAATGCGATTTCCTGCGCTGGTCGTACAATGTAAGCAACATGCATCGGATAGCCCTCTAAATAAATGGTATCAATACGCTTGAGGGCTACTTCCCGATCTTTGTAGGAGCGAAGTGCACGTTCCTGTCCGTTGGGATACCGAATACAAACTTCCCAAAGCATAAATTTAGCCTCACCAGATGGGTTGCAATGGGCATGAGCAGATGATCAATGGCTCGTCGTAAAGCTCAATTTGAACGAGCAGCCCCCTCTTGTTCAGCATTGTCCAGCACTGGAGTGCAAAGTCGATGACTCATGACTACTGGTACTGAGCGAGGCTGCGCGCTTTATAAAAGATTTATGCTTCCATCCTAAGATTCTTATCGGAACTTTGCACTCCGTGTAACTGGTGAATCGCATAATTGAGGCGAGTACGTAGATGAGATTCATTGGCTCACTTTCAAGCGTGTCTTCCCTAAGGCTTTTGAGCGAGAATAATCCATTTTGCACTGACTTACGTCAAATAACTGAGGCTTAACGCTTGCTACTTTTAAGATGGGGCCGTCTTCAGTACAATTTCTGACGCATTTACAGTTAAGTGTATGACGATCATGTAGGTATTTTGAGCTTAGTCGTGCCTCAAATCGCAATCATGATCGATGTGAGAGTGTAAGCGAGAGTGCTTATTTAACACATCGCCTTTTAAGAGACGTTTCTGAACAAAGCCGCCAAACTGCTAGCGTCAAAGGTCTTGGAGTGTTGAAGGAGAGTCGGTCTAATGTTTGATTGCATTGTTGTGGGAGCTGGCCCTGCTGGAGCAAGTGCGGCTTACCATCTGGCAAAACGGGGTCGATCGGTGCTGCTGCTCGAAAAACAGCCGTTACCGCGCTATAAGTCGTGTAGTGGCGGGGTGTCTCCCGCGATCGCGCAATGGTTCGATTTTGATTTTGCGCCTGCCATCGATCGCAAACTGGAAAACATCTGCTATACCTGGAAGCTTGGTGATCCGGTTGATGCTAAGCTGCAAACCTCCGAGCCAATGTGGATGGTACGCCGCGATGTGTTTGATCACTTTCTCGTGCAGCAGGCACAAAAGCAGGGTGCGGAGCTAAAAGACAAGACTGAGGCAACAGGTATTGAGTTTAAAACTGATCACTGGCAGGTAAACACTCCTAATGGTGCCATCACTGGGCGTTATCTTATTGCCGCTGATGGGGCAAACGGTCTTACATCAAAATGGCTTGGCTTTAAGGAGCCGAAGCGACGGTCTGGAGCGGTTCTAGAAGTGCCAGCAGCCAACGTTGATGCCGAGAAAGCTTTTTTTGAGTTCGGCATGGTCAAAAATGGCTATATTTGGCAGTTTCCCAAAGCTGATGGCTACTCTCTGGGCATTGCAACGTTTCGCGGCCATGATCCTAATGACTTGAGCAATCTACTAACTGAATACGCTCAGAAGTCTGGTCTGAACGTGAAAGCGGGTCAACTAACGGCTCACACCCTCTGCCTGTGGGATGGAAATCAACCGCTCCACGCTCAAAATGCACTGTTGGCAGGAGAAGCTGCCTGTGTGGTTGATCCCTTCACCGCTGAAGGCATTCGTCCTGCTATCTTTACAGGAGTTAAGGCGGCAGGGGCGATCGACGAAGCACTGGCAGGCAATGTCAATGCACTGCAAGGCTATACCGATCTCATCAATAACGAATGGGGTGCTGATATGGCTTGGGCACAGCGGCTAGCTGGAGTGTTTTACCGCATTCCTCACATTGGCTACAAGGTTGGCATCAAACGCCCTGCTGCCACTGAGCGCATTGGGCAGATTTTGTGTGGTGAACTGCGTTACGCCGATGTTGCCAGTCGTGCCCTTAAGCGCCTTAGCAGCAGCTTGATCCCTGGAATGGGTTAGATTTCAGTAAGGAAGCCGTTCCGTTGGACTGAGTATAGGGGACAGGGGGCACACCCCAAACCCTTGTAACCGAGTTTGCAAGATCTGCTCCCTACACTTCTACAGGCACTTCTACCGCGATCGCTTGGGGAGCTGACTGGAAGCTTGGTTCGGCGGGGAAGATGGTGCGCGATCGCTGGGTGCCAATGAGCGAAACCTGGGTTGTGAGCAAAAAGCTGGTAAAGCTCGCAATCAAGATCACAGGCACCATCGCGGTATCGGATAAAACGCTCAGAATAACTGTGCTGCTGATGGGCGTTTTAGTAATGGCAACATTAACCGCTGCCATCATGCACACCATTGCAATGGTGGGATGCATACCAGGAAAAACCTGCACGATCGCGCAGCCAAAGGCGGCACCCAGATAAAATAGCGGGAAGATAAAACCACCCCGAAAGCCAGAATGCAGCGTGAACCCGATCGCCAGCATCTTAGTGAACCCGACAATCAGCAACATCGTTAGTCCTAACGTTGCGCCCGTTTCGACGATCGTCTGAATTTCTTTCTCACCAAAAAATAGTGTCTGAGGTACTGCCAGCGCTAGCAGACCAATAACCAATCCACCCAGCGTTGCCAACAAGATAGTGTGGTGCTCTAGCCGCTTCAGCAGAGAGCCAATCAGTCGAAAGATGACTACAAAGGTGACGGCTACCGCTGCGCCTGCTGCACCTAGTAGCAACCCATGTACCAAGCTCATCAGCGTCAGTTCTGGAATGGCTTCAAAATGGTACATACCGCCGATCGTCAGCCCTGTGTTAAACCGAAACACAAAGAAGCTGAGAATGGCTGACAGAACGGCTGGAATTAGTGCTTCATAGTATTCCAACCCGCGTCGATGCGGCAATTCCAAGGCAAACAAGGCTCCTCCTAACGGCGCGCCAAAAAAGGCACCCAACGCTGCACTCATCCCACAAAAGGTTAAGACACGAGTATTTGACAGAGTGAGCCGCAGTTTGCCACCTAACCAACCGCCAAAGCTGCCCAGAATTTGTACTAAGGGTGCTTCTGGCCCTGCACTACCGCCAGCCGTAATAGAAAACAGTGATGCCACAATCATTGCAGGCGTTTGCTTCACTTCAATCCGACCGGGATCGTGCACCTTGTCCACCACCATAGCCACTTCACCGGGCAACCCCATAAAGCGCAGGGTCAAACCCACACAAAACCCACCGATCGTCGTTGCAATCCAGACGTAGTTCCAAACGGGGAAATTGGTAGGGAAATAGGGGTCGATCGCCTCTGGCACTGCATGCCAGACCAGGTGCAGACAGGCTTCTAAGACATAGTAGTAAGCGGTCGCGACCAGACCACCCGCAATACCAATCAACGCCGCGCAAATAATTAACTGTTGATAGCCCAGTTCATTCGAGCCATAGTTGCTCTGCACTTCAAAGCTTTCAGCCGCCGCATCGTTACTTGAAGACTTGAGTACCATAGGGGTTTCCAGTGAATATAGGATGAGAGGCGCTGAACGGCTCTCAGGGGCAGAAAGCCGCTCAGCGATCGCATAAACCAATCAACGACACAGTTCTAATGCCCTACAAGGACTGGATCTTCGGCAAATGCTTCGCTCTTAGCTACAACTGGCTCTTTCAAAACGAAGGCACAGAGGAAACAAACCACGATCGCTGTCATACCCAAGCACTGAAAAAATGTGCGGTTCCCTTCAACCGTCTGAGGCAGCAAACTATAGGTGGTCGCGTAAATAACTGACCCCACACTGCCGTAAGCGCCAATGTTTCCTGCAATTTGCCCTGTGACACGCCGTTTGATCAAAGGAGCAATGCCAAATGTGGCACCCGCACCGCCAAAGACAAAGAACGCGCAGCACATCGTCATGGTGACGGCTAGAGCAAGCAACCAACCGCCTGTGATCAGGCTCATCATCATGTAGCCAACACCAACGCCGCCAATCATGGCAGTCAGTGTCCACTTGCGGCTGCCAATTTTGTCTGAAATTAAGCCACCCGCAGGGCGGGAAATTAAGTTCATAAGTGGATAGGTTGCAGCGACGGGGCCAGCGATCTGGTGGCTGAGATTAAACGTATGCTCAAAAAATTCTGGAAGCATGGAGACAACGGCTAATTCCGAGCCAAAGCTGACAGCATAGGCAAGATTGAGCACCATGATTTGGCTAATTTGATAGCGATCGTCGGGCGGGTAATGTTTCGTGCCCTGCACCACTTCACGATTTACCTGATACAGCTGATAGGTCTGAATGGCAAACAAAACGATCAGAAACGCCCAGATGCCATACATCGCTGCGGGACTGAGAAATTTCACTAACTGTAAGCGCCAAGTAATGAGTGCCAGTGCGCCAAACATCGGGATGTTGGTGAGAACAAGTGCCCAAAAGCTTTTGCGGCTGGTAACTTCCATACCGCCGTTGCGAGTGGGGCGTTGGTATTCCCTACCGGGAGGCGTGTTCTGTACGTTGAAATAGAAGATCACACCGTAAATAGCGGAGACGATTCCGCAAAGCGCGATCGCCAGTCGCCAGTTTTCATGCCCCGCATACAGAAAGGCAGAACCAAACGCAATGAGAGGCAACACCGCTTCTGCTGCAAAGGAGCCAAAATTACCCCAACCGCCGTAAATACCTTGAGCAAAGCCAATTTGCTTTGGTTGAAACCATTCCCCCACAAGACGAATGCCAACCACAAATCCAGCCCCTACAATGCCCATAGCTAAACGGCTAAGTACTAGCTGGTTAAAGTCTTGAGCCGAGGCAAAGGCAAAGCATGGAATAGCTGCATAGATTAAGAGTGCTGAAAACGTAATGCGGGGGCCAAAGCGATCGAGCACCATGCCAATAATGATTCGTGCTGGAATGGTGAGTGCTAAATTACACAAACCAATGGTGCGAGCCTGAGCAACTGTGAGATGCAAATCTTCTCTAATAACGGTGGTAAACGGCGCGTAATTAAACCACAGCACGAAGGTCAGAAAGAAAGCGAACCAGGCAAAGTTTAAGATCCGATAGGGACCTCTAAACGACAAAAGTCCTCGCAGCATGGTGATGTTTCCTGTTAGAAAATAACGTCAACAGTTGTTCAATGATCTGTATTCTTCTTTGTCATCAACAATGTGTGCTGATGTCTATACATCCGGTCTAGCAAGAATGCGCCAACGATTTGGCAGGCACTTTAGCAATGATTAGCCTCAACTACGTGCCGTTTTGGTTGTGCAAAATCGTATTGGATATACCCACAATGGTTTGATTTGGGCAGTAAGAAAATGCTTCCTTCAGGTGATGAGCCTTACGGTAAATTTGAAAAGCGTGAATAATTGTATTGAATGTAACGGTTAGAAGTAAAACTTGCATGATTGGCATTTGCTAAATGCCAATCATGCATTTACTTATAGGGGTGCCGATAAAAAGCTTAAATACGTGTCGATCGCAACGCCTAAAGCTTCAATGCTGACTACGATCGTGCCACTGTTTGTCAACACAATCTGTTTGCAAAAAACGCAATATTAAATGCTGTAAACGCATTGGGTTTAATGCTATACAAGTAATGATGCATTGCGGTGATGGATGAAATAGCAAATGGCACCAATACAGCCAACTGTAAGCGTGCTCCATTGCCTATCGCTTAGACCGCAGAATGCCCCCTTAAGTGCCTTGAGCATTGCAGAAACACCTCTAAAATTTACTGAAAGGTATTAACCCAATGCAAAAACGCTTTTCTAGAAAAGACTCCCTCGCTCAAATGCGAACCAACTGAAGCATTTAATGGCGTTTTTGGTCTAGCTTGGCAAGCAACTGTTTGGCTTCTTCGCGTTCGGGCACGTTGGCAGCAACGGCTTGCACTGTGATCAACAATCCCAACGCATCAACTAAGGTAAGGGCATGGTGGTGACTAGCATTAGCGCTGGAATGATCACATGAGCGAATAACCAAAAACTAACCTTTACACGACTTCCCTATGACCCTTTCCATATCCCAATTCTTTCGTTTTGCTGATCGTCCCTCCCTTTCTGCACGCATGACGCAGGTTGGGTTGCTCATCACCATCTTCTTTTTGGGGCTGGCAGTGCTCGCTCCGGTGTTGCAACAATTTGGTTGGTTGCAAGACCCAACAGAGTTCCTGGCAAATCCGACGCAGGAGCCACCGTCTTGGGCACATTGGTTTGGCACCACACGTTTGGGATATGATGTGCTGTCTCGCACAGTGTTTGGCAGTCAGGCAGCACTTCAGGTGGTCGTTCTAGCAACCCTGCTGAGTTTGGTCATTGGTGTACCGTTGGGCATGGTTAGCGGGTATCTGAGCGGTAAGCTCGATCGCTTGCTGCTGTTTTTGATGGATACTATTTACACGCTACCGGGACTGTTGCTATCGGTGACGCTGGCCTTTGTGGTGGGTCGTGGAGTGCTAAATGCCGCGATCGCGCTCAGCATCGCATATGTGCCGCAGTACTACCGCGTTGTGCGCAACCACACCGTTAGCGTCAAAACTGAGCTATTTATTGAGGCAGCACAGGCAATGGGCGCTTCTACCTGGGCCATTCTCAGCCGATACCTGTTTTTGAACGTGGTGCAAAGTGTGCCAGTGCTATTTACGCTCAACGCTGCCGATGCCATTCTGACGTTAGGTGGATTGGGCTTTTTGGGCTTAGGCTTGCCCGAAGAAACCGCTGAATGGGGCTACGACTTGCGGCAGGCACTGGATGGTCTCTCCACGGGCGGTATCTGGTGGACAACGTTGTTTCCCGGTCTGGCGATGACGGTGATGGTTGTGGGCTTGTCGCTGCTAGGAGAGGGCTTGAACGAGTGGATTAATCCTGCGATGAGGGTGCGATCGATTGATACTAGTGGGTTGAAGCCAAGCGGGGAGTGAGGGGGGCGGAGGAGGCAGACGGAGCGAGGTTTGAGTTGCTTTAGCAGTGAGCTTCTTTCTTCAAAAAACTAGCCTTCTTCTACTCTCCCTGCTTCCCCCGCTTTCCTTACTTCCCTGCTCCTACCCCTGGCATCCGCACAATCTTGCTAAAAGCACAAAACGCTTCATCAATCCATCAAGACTACAAAAAGATTGCAATCCGGACTCACTATAGCTTTAAGGATACAAGCGGCAATGCTATTATTTCTGAGAACTCATTCATGGAAGGGCGAGTTTCTATGGCGCAAGCGCCTATCTCTCCAGTAGTGCTGGTGATTTTGGATGGTTGGGGATATCGAGAGGACACTGATTGTAACGCCGTTACAGCAGCAAAAACCCCTGTGATTGACAGTCTTTGGACGGTGTATCCTCATACCTTAATTCGCACTTCAGGCAAGGATGTTGGGTTGCCAGACGGGCAGATGGGCAATTCAGAGGTCGGGCACCTGAACATCGGCGCTGGGCGAGTTGTACCGCAAGAATTGGTGAGAATTTCGGATGCGGTAGAAGATGGGACGTTGCTGAGCAACGCAGCTCTCGTTAAAGTCTGCCAGGATGTCAAACGAAACGGTACAAAGCTGCACCTGGTAGGGCTATGTTCGGATGGTGGCGTCCATTCGCATCTGACTCATCTGTTTGGATTGATCGACCTGGCAAAGGATCAACATCTAGATGATGTATGCATTCATGTGATTACCGATGGTCGTGATACGGCACCAACCGCTGGCAAAGTTTCCGTTGAAAAGATTCAAAACTACATTGTCGATCGTGGTATTGGGCGCATTGCCACACTCTGCGGACGCTACTACAGCATGGATCGCGACCACCGTTGGGATCGGGTCAAGCTTGCGTATGACGTGATGATGCAGGATGGCGAAGGCGATGGGCGATCGGCTCTAGACCTTTTGCTAGCCTCTTATGAAGAAGGGACACATGACGAATTCGTGCTACCCACACGGGTTGCGCCCGGTGCGGTACAGCCTGGTGATGGGGTGATTTTTTTCAACTTCCGCCCCGATCGGGCACGGCAGTTAACGCAAGCGTTCGTTGATCCCGCGTTTGATGGCTTCCAGCGGGAGCTGATTTACCCCCTCTCGTTCGTCACGTTCACTCAGTACGATTCACAGTTACCCGTTGCTGTGGCCTTTGCACCCCAGGATTTGACCAATATTCTGGGCGAAGTGATTGCCCACAACGGTTTGCGCCAGTTTCGCTCGGCTGAAACCGAAAAGTACGCCCACGTTACCTACTTTTTCAACGGCGGGATTGAAGACCCCTTTGAAGGCGAAGATCGGGAGTTGGTGCCCAGTCCGATGGTAGCCACATACGATAAAGCGCCTGCCATGTCTGCTGAGAAAGTAACGGAGGTGGCGATCGCAGCCATTGACAAGCGTATTTATTCGCTGATTGTGCTGAATTACGCCAACCCGGATATGGTGGGTCATACGGGCAAAATAGAACCGACGGTGACAGCGCTAGAAACGGTCGATCGCTGCCTCGGTCGTTTGCTAGAAAGCATTATCCAGGCAGGCGGTACCACAATTATCACCGCTGATCATGGCAACGCAGAGGTGATGTGCGATGGGCAGGGTAACCCCTGGACAGCCCATACCACCAATCCTGTACCCTTCATTCTGGTGGAAGGCGAAGGACGCAAAATTCCCGTTCATGGAACGGAGGTGCCGTTACGCGAAGACGGTCGTCTGGCCGATATTGCCCCCACCATTCTGGATATTTTGAAGCTACCTCAACCGCTTGAGATGACTGGTCGATCGATGATTCAGCCTGCTGAATTTGAGGTGAAGCCTAACCGGACTCCGGTACAGGTGTCGCGCTAGGCAGAAGATGAGGGATGAAGAGAAAGGCTAAGGGCTAAAGGCTAAAGGTGGTAAAAGCTGACCACTGACCGCTAATAATTGATAGCTGACTGCTAGATAGAGGGCAGAAGGCTCGTGCTTGCTAGAAGTCCGCTTGATCGCAAGCACTGGCGTTAGAGCAAAAACGTTTCAATGGCGGTCGCAACCCCATCGTCTTCTACATCAGGAGCGACCCAGTTGGCTAAAGCTTGAACGGCCTCTGGCGCATTGCCCATGGCAACGCCAACGCCAGCGTACTCAATCATCTCAACGTCGTTAAAGTTGTCACCGATCGCCATCACATTCGCTGGTTGTAGTCCCAAATGCTCCTCTGCCAAATAGCGCACCGCTGTTCCTTTGCTGACGAGGGGATTGGTCGCTTCAAAAAAGGTGGCAACAGATTTCGTCAGGTACAGTTCAGCAGGCGTGTAACGAGTCTGCAAACTGCCTAATAGGGTATTGATTAAGTCGGTATCATCGCTGAGTGCCAGCACTTTTGTGGGTTCCGTTGTTAAAGCGGTGCGCAAATCGCCAACTGCAAGTGGGGTAACGCCTGAACGCTCGGCATACTCTTTCGTTTCTGGCGTGATCTCGCGGACGTAAAGCTGGTCATTGATGTAGAAGTGGACAGAGAGGAGCGCTCGCAACTCTGGTTGTTCAAAATAATCCAAAAGCTGAAGCACCAATGCTTTTGGCACTGTCCAATGGCGGTAGACTTCCTGAGTCGTGGGGTCTTGAATCAAAGCACCTTGATACGCCATCAGCGGAAGAGTAGAGCCGATCGCCTGATGGAAGCGCACCGCCGCCTGATACATCCGGCCCGTCGCGATCGCGACCTGAATCCCCTTTGCCTGAGCAGCACGGACAGCCTCAATGACGGGTTTGCGAATCTCGTTTGAAACACCCGCGATCGTGCCGTCAATGTCAAGCACGAGCAGTTTGATGTCGTTACCAATAGACTGATTTTGCATGGGAAGGAAGAAAGTTTTGAGTTTTGAGTTGGAAGAGCGGTCAGCTAACCCTGCGGGAAGCAAGCTACAGCGGTCAGCTATCAGCCGCTAGCGTAAAAGGTTTGAGTTAGCATTCGCCTCCCCTGCTTTTCCAAAAACTAAAAACCAACAACCAACAACTACTTCTGCCCTTTACCTTCTGCCTTAGCTTCCAAGTTTTTCTCGCGATCATCAATTACTTTCCGTTCATTACTAAATTAACCGCTGATAATGTGAAAGCAAATCTCATAGTAGCTTGTAGGCTATGGCTGAGGCACAGGGTCGTCGTCGGGCGGTGGGTCAAGTGTTGTTCGCATCACTTTGGCTGACACTGCTTGTTTTGGTTGTAAAGGTTTGGATTGGTTGGGCAACGCAGTCATTGAGCTTGCTTGCAGAGTCACTCCAGACGTTGGTTAATGGATTTAGCATTCTGTTGAGCGCGATCGCTATTACCTCGCGCTATCCGGCCGGCCGGGAAGTGAGCGGGCACGGTAGGGTAGAAGCGATACTGGCACTCTTGCTAGCCGCCTTTATGGGGTTTGCGTGCCTTAGTGTACTGGCATCATCCGTACAGCAGCTAGGGGCGATCGCGCAAGATGCTGGAAATGTATTGCCGCTGCGGATGAGTCCGCCCCTCTTTCAGCTTTTGGGCGTGGTGCTGACCATTAACTTTTGCCTTGCCTGCTTTCAACGTTACGAGGCGGGTCTTTTAGAGAATACTGCATTGCGCTTCAGTGCCTCTTACCTCTTTCAAGATACGTGGCTGGTCATTCCGGTGATGGCTGCATTAGTGGGAGTCGGGCATGGATATCTTTGGCTTGATCCCTTGCTGGCGATCGTGATGCTCATTGTTGCCGTTTGCAACTGCTGGCGAGTCTTTAACTGGCAGTTGCCATCGCTGATGAAGCAAATGGCGATCGCGCCAGAAGCTCTCGCCCAAACCATCCATCAGGTGGAAGGGATTACCCACTGCTACGGCATCCAGTCACGCGGGGTTGTCGGCCGTCAGGTCTTTGTCGAAATGCGGCTCATCCTGCACCCAGAATGCATGAGTGTGGCGCGCACGATCGCCGAACGGGTGGAACGGGTCATCCGCGATCGCTATGGCCCTGCGAAAGTGGTGATTTATATCGATAGCGATCGACCAAAGGGCGAGTAACCTCAAGACCTTGGAGGTCTGACTAGCAACCTTTTATGCCGATTAGTCGTAACCCAAGAACCACAACATTCCAATGCGCTTGAGTGAGATCAGTATTATGCCTTCATCCCAGCAAGACCCTACGTTAAAGACACCAAATCCGGCTTTATTTTCAAGATAGTAATCGTCAGGTGTCCGCCAGTGTATGCGCCGTTTAACGTTGGTTACAAAATGACAAGACTCGCCAATGAGTTGAAGCAGTTTGTGAGTGAATTCGATCGCTGGCTCTACGTAGTCGAAGGCAGAAGGCTCCGCTACTACGCTATGAGTCAGTAACCGCACGATTATCCTTTCAGCTTCTTGAGAAGACGGAATTTCCCACCAAGGCTGAATTGCATGATGTGCAGGTAAATACTTTTTGTAGGGTTCATCTAGACAATCGAGAAAGCCGTTAGCAAGGACAATTGGATCAATTGAGTCTTCTAAGCTTTCGTTAGTTTCAATCTCCTTGATGATTAAGAATACTGTACCAAGATCAAAGGTGTCCTCAGCATACGTCGCGCCAGCTTCAATCACCTGTTGAAGCTGAAGAGCTTCTTCAGACAAACATGGATGGAATTTAATCTGAGACATCGATCGCACCTTCAAAACAGGAGTCAGAAGTCAGTTCGTAGTTCTAGTTCGTAGTTGATGCGTTACGCCATAGCTAACGCATCCTACGTAGAGGTAGCTTGAGACAGTAGAATACTGAACCGAGCTATTCTGCAAGCTAGTTGAGCTATCTCTAAGATAGGACGAGCCAGTTCTGAGATGGGTTGAGTCATTAAATGACTTGAATGAGCTATGGCAGAGATAGGTTGAGTAAGCAAAACGATGGCTCGAGCAAGGGGTGAACTCAGTCGAGTAGTCTTCCAGATAAGTCAAGTTAACTTTGCGCTCAGTCGAGCAATCTTTTTACTGAGTTGAGCAATCTTTTAGCTGAGTCGAGTAATCTTTTAGCTGAGTCGAGCAACCTCTGAACTAGGTTGAGCAATATCTGAACTGGTTCAAGTGATCTCTGGGACTAGTCGGGCGATTGCACCCGCAGGACAGCCTATCCGAATCATGTGAGTGCGATCGTCCTTCACTGTTCCTTAAGGGAAAGAGTGCCCTCAAGCCTTCGCAGGTTTCAAGACCTCGGAGGTTTTGGAAACCTCCGAGGTCTAAGACAACGACGATCGCCTGAATTCCTTACAATAGACTTTGTCTCCTTCAATGGCATTCCCTTGGCTTCTCCTGCTAACTCCTCCACCAAACCGCTTATTCTCCTCATCGACGGGCATTCGCTGGCGTTCCGTTCCTACTTTGCGTTTGCAAAAGGACGAGACGGCGGACTCCGAACGAAAAGCGGGATTCCTACCAGCGTCTCCTATGGCTTTCTGAAAGCGCTGCTGGAAACGATGGAGGCGGAGAAGCCGCAGTATGTGGCGATCGCCTTTGACCTGTCTGAAAAAACCTTCCGTCACGATGCGGATGAGACTTACAAGGCAGGCAGAGCCGAAACGCCAGAGGATTTCATTCCCGATCTGGCAAATCTGCAAGAATTGCTGCTGGCGCTGAATCTGCCCATTCTGACCGCAGAAAACTACGAAGCGGATGATGTGATTGGGACGCTGGCACGACGAGCGAGTGCGGATGGCTTTTTGGTCAAGATTTTGAGTGGCGATCGGGACTTGTTCCAACTCATCGATCCCGAATCGGCGACAAAAGTCCTCTATCTCAGCACGGTTTACGGCAAAGGCACGCCCCCACCCAGAGAATTTGGCGTGGAGCAGGTGAAGGAAAAAATGGGGATTCTGCCGTCGCAGGTGGTGGACTACAAAGCGCTGTGTGGCGACAGTTCCGACAATATTCCTGGCGTGAAAGGCATTGGCGATAAGACGGCAGTGCAGTTGCTCACCACCTATGGATCGCTGGAAAAGGTCTACGAGTCGCTGGATCAGATCAAGGGTGCCGTCCGGCAAAAGCTAGAGGCAGGTAAAGACGAAGCGCGTCATTCGCAGTGGATGGCGCAGATTCACCTGGATGTGCCACTGGAGGTCGATTGGGAGTCGTGCCGCATCCGCGATTTCGATGAGACGATCGTCAATGAACTGCTGGAAAAGCTGGAATTTCGCACGTTTATCGATCGCATCCAGAAAGTGCATCGCCAGTTTAGCGGTGGTCAAGAAGACACATCTGATACGGCTCCCGTAGATAAGGCAACCCCAACGCCCCAGTACCGGGAAGATGGCGATCTGTGGTTTTTCAGCGCTGAAGATACGATCGCTGCGCAGAAGGTCTTGCCCGTTACTATTACGCCTCATATCATCGATACGCCTGAGAAGCTGACAGAGTTAGTCGATCGCCTCAAGACCTTCACCACCGTTGAAACTCCCGTCGCTTGGGATACTGAAACCACTGCGCTCGAACCCCGCGATGCCGATCTGGTAGGAATTGGCTGCTGCTGGGGTGCCGCACTAGACGACATGGCATACATTCCGCTGGGACACACCAATGGTGGCAACCTCGATAAAGCGATCGCGCTGGAGGCACTGCGCCCCATCCTCGAAAGCGCCGACTATCCGAAAGCGTTGCAGAATGCCAAGTTCGATCGCCTAGTGTTGCGCTGTCAGGGTATCAAACTGGCAGGCGTGATCTTTGATCCCATGCTGGCAAGCTACGTGCTCAACCCTGACGAAAGCCACAATCTGACCGAGTTGAGCGGCAAACACCTGAACATTACGGCGCAAAGCTACACCGATCTGGTACCCAAAGGGAAAACGATCGCCAATATCGCCATTCCTGCTGTCGCAGACTACTGCGGCTTAGATGCCTACACCACCTTCCTCCTGGTGCCCAAACTTCGCGCTCTATTAGAGGAAATTCCCGCCCTGCATCGGCTGTTACTGGATGTGGAGCAACCGCTGGAGCCTGTCCTGGCAGAGATGGAATACTGCGGGGTGCATATTGACGTTGCCTATTTGAAGGAGCTTTCCAAGAAGCTAGAGACGGATCTGGCGGCGATCGAGCGTCACGCCTACGACGTGGCCGGACAGAAATTTAACCTTGGCTCGCCTAAACAACTCAGCGATTTGCTGTTCAATACCCTGGGACTGGACACCAAAAAATCGCGCCGCATGAAGACGGGCTTTTCGACCGATGCCGCCACGCTGGAAAAGTTGCAAGGCGATCATCCCGTCATTGATGCCATTCTGGAGCAGCGCACACTCAGCAAGCTGAAATCCACCTACGTCGATGCGTTGCCCCTGCTGGTGCGCCCCGACACCCACCGCGTCCATACCGACTTCAACCAGACGGGAACAACGACGGGACGGCTCTCTTCTTCCAATCCAAACCTGCAAAACATTCCCATCCGTACTGCCTTCAGTCGCCAGATTCGCAAAGCCTTCGTCTCCGAACCCGGTTGGGTGATGGTCGCCGCCGACTATTCCCAAATCGAACTCCGCATTCTGACCCACCTCAGCCAGGAACCCATCTTGCTCGACACCTACCGGGAGAATGGCGACATTCACACGCTCACGGCACGACTGCTGCTGGAGAAAGACGACATCAACTCCGAAGAACGCCGCCTCGCCAAAATCATCAACTTCGGCGTAATCTACGGCATGGGTGCCCAACGGTTTGCACGAGAATCAGGCGTAAAAGTCAGCGAAGCCCGCCTGTTTATCGATCGCTTCAACGATCGCTACTCCAACGTCTTCCAATACCTCCAGCAAATGCAGCGCGAGGCGATCGCCAACGGCTACGTCGAAACCATCCTCGGTCGTCGCCGCTACTTCAACTTTGCCAGCGAATCACTCAAGCGGTTGCGGGGGGCGGAACCGGGGGCGATCGACCTCACCAAACTCAAACTCCGCGACCAGTACGATGCCGGATCGCTCCGTGCCGCCGCCAATGCTCCCATTCAAGGCTCCAGTGCCGACATCATCAAAATTGCGATGGTCAAACTCCACGACCTCATCGAGCCGTACCAGGCGCGACTCTTGCTGCAAGTCCACGATGAACTCGTCTTCGAGATGCCCCCTGAAGAATGGGCAGAACTGGGACCCAAAATCAAAGCTACAATGGAATCAGCCGTCGAACTATCCATTCCCTTAGTCGTCGAAATTCACTCTGGCGAAAACTGGATGGAAACCAAGTAGTTAGCCTACTGAGTGATTGCCTTTGTCAGCAAAGCTATAATTTCCCTCAAAAACAGAGCGGTAACAGTTGATGTCACTTGAGAACATTGAAAATGCAATTCTCTCACTGCCGTCTCATGAGTTTGAGAGACTAAGGGCTTGGTTTTTCGATCTGGATTACGCACGGTGGGATGAACAGATTGAACAGGATATTGCAGACGGTAAATTAGAGACGTTGGCGCAAGAGGCGATCGCTGAATTTGAAGCTGGGCACTGCCGAGAACTGTGATACCCAATGCACCATACCACTCGACGCTTCTGGCAATGCTACGATGCTTTACCCGAAAGCGTTCAGCGAACGGCTGATCAGTGCTACGAGTTGCTCAAAACCGATCCGTCTCACCCCTCGTTGCATTTCAAAAAGCTAGGGAACAAGTATTGGTCAGTTCGAGCAGGGTTAAGCCACCGTGCGTTGGGTGTGAGGTAAAGAACGGCATTTCCTGGTTTTGGATTGGAACACACGCAGAGTACGACAAGCTAATCAGCAACCTTTAAAGACCTAAGAAGAGTGGGCACTGCCCACCCTACGATCTATCCGCTACGCGATCGGCAGAATTGCCACACTGCCACCTTCATAGGCTTGTACCCTGAGTTCAAACCCTTCCAGTAAAGCCATTCCTACTAAAGGTGCCGTATCAGAGGCATTGATCTCAACCACCCGAAGCTGACCGTCCCAGATGACTGTCCCACGATAGACATCAAATGTTCTACGACTCCCATCACCTAGAAACCCTTCCTGCTGTGTAAACCAAGTCAACGCCAGATCCGCAATCATGGTTAACGGCAGCGTCAAGCCTCCTGTAAAGCCCGTGTCAATGACGGCGCGAATCCCTTGCTTCTTTTGCTGATCGCCAATCACCACAAGCTGAACAATTGCCTCTCGATGATGCACAAAACCAAAAATCATTGTGCTTCTATCGGGGTATGAAATCCCAAACGATGAACCGGACCAGTGCCAATCCGAACGCACCAAGGTTGAGCATCGGGAAGGCGTTGGAAAAGCCGATCGGCTGCACTCAAGCTATCATCGCCAATCTCAAACTCACCCGTCTCGATATCGATCGCCACAATCTTGTTCCGGTGGTTTGGCTCAACCTGAAGCCGGATTTTGGATTCATAGAGGGCATTGCCCCGTTGGGTAAATTCTTCTTTACTATATCGGGGTCGTCGTTGGTGAAACCTCTCCTCTGGAGAAACTGCCATGAGTTTGACCTCGCTGCGACTTGCACCCTTTATTTTAGCCTGGGCAGTTGATCGCTAGTTTCAAAATTTGTGTTGGGTTTCACGTTGTTCAACCCAACCTACAAGATCTACCAGTACTTCAGCTTAAAATAGCTGATGTTATTGGTGAGACAATAATGGACATCTTCTTTAGACAATCAACATCCATTTAGTTCACACGAGCAAGCATCTGTGGCTACTGATAATTCTTCCGACCAATACTGGAAGCGTATGAGGTCACTTGGTGAATTGCGCTGCCAAGTGATAGCGTGTACAGTTTCTGATATTCCTAGATTCAAGCGCTACTTCAATCCACCTCCAGAAGCAAACTTGACTGAAGAGCTTCACATTCATTTGTTACAGCTATGGGAGCATGATCTGCCAAACGCGACAGGTAACCAATACAATGGCATGGCGGTAATAGCGGCAGGAATTTTGACATTCGGGAACTTAAGTATGGTTGACTACATTCTTGCCAACTTGCCACCCCATCGAATTGTGCTCGATCACGGCTGCGGATTTTGTAATTTATTAGCGTTTAGAGCCGTTGCAAGATTGCTGCCTCTACCGAAGGAACTTTCAAATTACTCATTGTGGGTAAAAGGAAGCTCTGAAGCTAAACAAGTTAAAAATTGGGTTCATGAGTATCGTTCACATTTAATTTGGAACCCAAAAAACGAACAATTTATTGTGAATGAATAGCAGCACAATTTCCAAGTAAGCTTTCTGACATCAATTAAAACTTATCCCTTATCCTTTAGCCTTTCTAGATTTTTCGTTACGATTCTTAGTTTCTGAGTTTGCGCCATTTGCTAGCAAAATGTCTATCAGATCTTGATCTCCAGCCTCCATAAGTGCCGTCTTGCCACTATGGTTTTTGGCGTTGACATCTGAGCCTAACTCAATCAGTGTTTCTATCACTTCGACACGATTTAGCCCCTTTCTTGCTGCACAGTAGATTAAGTGGTGTTCTACCCCATTCATCTCGATGCTTTAAACTTGCCCCTTTCAATACCAAAAGGCGGATTTGACCCACATCACCATTTGCAATGGCATCATTCAGCTCTCGGTTTAGATCCATGACACTTAACATACGAAAAACTAGTTATCAAGACCGTTTGCCGCGCTATTGGCACATTAGAGCTTGTTTAACTCAATGCTAAATGCCAACAAGTTCTTCAACGCGCTCAGCATGGCAACAATATGCAACCTAGCATAACGGCTTCTTAACTCCCCACTCCCTACTTCCCATTCCCTCTATGTCCTCCCCCCCCATCGGTATCATCATGGGCAGCGATTCAGATTTGCCCACCATGCAGGACGCGATCGCCGCTTGCGAAGAATTTGATGTTCTCTGCGAAATCGGCATCGTTTCAGCACACCGTACACCTGAACGCATGGTCGATTATGCCCAGCAAGCGCATGTGCGCGGGTTAAAAGTGATCATTGCAGGCGCGGGTGGTGCGGCACACCTGCCGGGAATGGTAGCAGCACTCACGCCCTTACCTGTGATTGGCGTACCTGTGATTAGCCGTCACTTACAAGGACTGGATTCGCTGTACTCGATCGTCCAAATGCCAGCCGGAGTTCCCGTCGCAACAGTGGCGATCGGCAATGCCCGTAACGCCGGACTCCTCGCCGTGCAAATTCTGGCAACCCACGATCCAGCGCTACTCGAAAAGGTGCAGCAGTATCGTCAGAGCCTTACTCAAATCGTGATTGAAAAGCAGGCGAAGCTCCAGGAAAAAGGCTACAAGCGCTATCTGGATGAGGAGATGAGGCTTTAGGAGGCAGAAGGCAGGAGGCAGAGAGCAGAAGGGTTAGAGCGTATCGGGATCGATGCCACGATCGCGCAACTTCGCCAGTAGTTCTTCGCGTAGCTGCCGTTCCTGTGCTGCCTGTTGTTCTGCGAGTGCTACCTGTTGTTCTGCGAGTGCTGCCTGTTCATCAGGAGTAGGATAACGATCGCCGTTCTCGTCAAACCAGTACAGCCACTCGCGTTCCCAGGCAGCATATTTGCCCTGTCCACGCCCGATCGCAATGCCAACTTCTGGCATCCAGAACGGTTCGCCTGACTGCTTGATATAGCGATCGTTGTCCAGACGATAGACCTCAAACGGTTCGTGATTGGGGCGTTGACGACTGTGGTTGTAAATAATGTAATACAGCACACCCAGTTGGATATACTTCGCCATTTTGGTGTCGTACTCACCGTTATAGGTTTCTGAAACGGTTTCCAACGCCAGAATCGGTGGAATGTTATTCTCCCGCCAGAGCAAGTAACTCAGCCGCCCCTGATCGCCTCGCGTCCGTCGCTCCACACCCAAACTCAGAAAGCCATCGGGAATAATTGGCACATACGGCGGTTCGGGAATGTAGTAAATCCCCATATCCACACCAAAAAACCAGTCCTGGCGATCGTCCCAAATAGTTGCCAGGATGGTCAGCAGCAGATTTGGGATCAGGTTTTGCAGCTCATTATCCACAGGGGTTTCATCCGAAGAAGGCAAGTCCTCATCGGTTGGAAGGTATCGCAACGGATCGTACTGTTGTACCATGACCAGTCCCCTATAGGCTTATGGATTGTATTTTAGCCAGTCTGGGTAATTGTTATGCTTTGGGTGATCGCTTCCTCGGCCGTTTCCAGACCTGACGTTCGGCTTTTTCGCGTTCGTAGGCGATGAGTTTGCCGTAGTATTCGTGCTTACTCAAGTTCATTGATAGGTAGACGTGCTTTCGCATGTTGCCAAAGCCTTTGCGGGCAAAGAACTTGAGCGCTGGCGTATTTTCGGGGTCAGTGTCTACCATCATGAACCGTGCGCCATCGTCAATCATGCGTTCAACGAGGCGATCGACCAGTTTGTCAGCAATCCCCCGTCGATGGAAGGCAGGATTTACACCCAGCCAGATAATGTAACCGTATGTCCAGGAGGCTTTGTTGATGATGGTACCCAGGATAAAGCCCGCCAATTGCTCCTGCACTTCAGCCACCAGGCAGTACTCTGGATCGGTGTTGTACAGCCCAATTACCTCCCACTGATCCCAGGTGCGGTAGATGTAGGGATACAGATCGCTGGTAAAAAGGGTTTCGCCCAGATGAAAAACGGGCGCGAGGTCATCGATTTCCATCTCGCGTATGTCGATCGCTAACTGAGGTTCTTCAGAAGATTTTGCAGTGTCAGTCATGGTTGAAGAGAGTTTTGAATTTTGAATTTTGAGTTGTCCTTGCACTCCTGACTCCTGCCCTCTGCCTCCTCCTTTTGCCTTTTACCCTTTGCCTCTTTCTGCCTTCTGCCTCCTGCCCCCTAACCCCCAGCCTCTAACCCCAACCCCCAATCCCTAACCCCTAATCCCTAACCCCAGTACATCACAACGCCACTTCCTGAATATCAGCAAGACTCGGTAACGCAAACGCATTCTCTTGATCGCTCGGCTGCTGCGATCGCGTCTCCTCTCGAAGCGTTACCCGATCGCACCGAATGGCAAAGCTACAGCGATCGCACTCTTTCGATTCTAAAGGCACCTGCGGAAAGGGTTCACCATTCTGATAGCGCTCTAACCAGCGTGTTAGCTGGGTTAGCAAGTGGATGAGATCGTGACGGGTTTGCTCATGCTGTATCGTATCGTAGGCAACACTGAAGCGGCGGGCTTCTGGGGCTTGCTCACCCGACTCAAAAAACCAGTAAATCATCGCCGTGTGATCGGCATCGTAAGCACTCGTTTCAGCCAGTACAAAGGGGTAAAGCCGCGTTTGCCAATTGTGCAGCAGCCAACGTGGATTTTGCGGACGTGGATAGGTTTTCCAGTCCAAGATTTGTGCCTGCTGTTCGTTAGCAAGCAACAAGTCGTAGACCACCGTCAGCAAATAGCCTTCAAATGCCAAGGTTCGTGAGTGTTCGCTTTGTCCCCATACAGGGCGGTCGTCTGCCAGGGTCAAAATTTTAGGGGCCACTGCCATAAACGCGCTGAACCAGGCTTGCAGTTGAGGATCTTCCTGCACCAGCAGTTCTACAGGTAGCCCTAACAGCCACTGCTGCATTAACAAGTGAAAGCGTGTTCCCTGGGCTTGCCGCTCCTGCTGGTCGGGTTCGCTCGGTGCCGCCAACTGCTCCAGATCTGTATGCTGAAACTTGCGGGGACAAGCAGCCAGTCGGTTTAACTGCGACTGAGACAGGCGGAGAGGAGGTAAGGGGAGAGGGGAGAGGGGAGAGGTGTACGGGTTAGCCATATAGAGTAGGGGCAGGGGAAGCGGTGGGAGCAGGGGAGGCAGGGGAAGGAAGAGGAACCAGAAGGGTGAAAGGGCGCAGAGGCAGTAGGGGGAGGATGAGTGAAGCATTTTGAGTTGATTGAGCGGTTAAGTATTAGCTGTTAATTGTTTTAGCTCTCCTGACTCCTGGCTTCTGATACCAATTTGAATTGAAAATGCGACACATCCTGTAGGGGCAAGGCAATGCCTTGCCCCTACCCAGCGATTGATCTATAGCCGTCATTCTTTTAATCGGTATGACTCCTCTCTCCTCACCCCTCACTCCTCTCTTCTTACCCTTTCGTCAATACAAACACACTCCCTTCATTGCCGCGTCCAATCCGCATATCCTCATCAAGATAGGTAATGTCGAGCCAGCCTTGTTGATCGCGATTGCCAATGCCAAAGTCGATCGCCGCAAATTTTCTGCCTGCTTCGATGTCTTGAATCAAGCGATTGGGAGATTGGTAGCCGATGAACCGCGTTAGCCCAATAATCGCTCGTTCAAATTTGACCTCTACCCGTCGGTCGGAGGCAGGGCTGAAGCGAGCAGCCACACTGATGAGACCATCAAGATACGGTAGGCCGTTGATTTCAGCAATATTGTAGATCTTATTGTCAGCAACCCGAATGCACTGATAAATCTGTCCCAGCTTTGCAAGAGGCACCCGATCGAGGCCCAAAAGCTCCTGGCTGGTGGTGTAGAGTAAGCGCCAATCGCCTTCTAGCATGGCGGGTGTTTCGAGCGGGCGCGGGGTGGGATTGCGATCTTCTAACTGCGCGATCGTCACACCAATAGCCTGCCGATCGCGATCGGTAGCCAATAAGCCCCGATTTGTGCCTGCGATCGCGTTAAGTAAGGCTGCTTTACCAAGCATGTCTTATTAATCTCCAGGAAAACAACATCAATGAGAGGTTTGTGCGGATAGCGAGATATCTTTAGTGAAACGTACAGTAGTAGGGTGATTTTGGGTGTCTAAGCTACTGAAACCGCTAAACCAAATGAAGGTTGAAAGCGAAAGGCGAAAAAAACTCTTGCAATTCATCTCTATGGTGATACACTCTGGTTGTTTCATCCGTAAAGGTCGGAGAAGTCGTCCGATTATGGCTAAGATTTGAATAGAACCGATCGCATGACTGAATCTCATCTAAGAACGTATGACATATAATCCTTCTCTTCGTGAAGAACCTCGTAGCCAACGAGCCGCTGTCATTCCACTCAAGCAAGAAGTGTCTATTCTAGACTGGCTGGAAAATACAGGTCGTCTGCTGGCACGCGATAGCCAGGATGTAAATTACCTTGAGGCCGATGGCGAAGAGCTGAACGATCTCATGGCGGGTGAGGACAACAGTTTTGATATTGATGATGACGACGACGATTTGGAGCTAGAAGACTAGAGCTTTAAGGCTGACGCGTTTCTAGTGGCTCGCATCCAAAGCTGATCTCAATTTTGACAGTGAGCGCGTGTGTGTAGTGTGGAGTGAATGAGGGTTTTGTGGACGCTAAGTTATTTTCAACTCAAACGTTAACGCTTTCGGGGATGCGGCTGTTCGTTCTGATTGCGGCCGGGCTAAGCACCTTCGCGCTGATTGCCGATGAAGCAGCAGGCCGATCGCTGGCTCAGGTTTTTTCTCTGACCTTACCATTCTGGTTTTGCGCGGTTGCGGCAGCGGCGTTAGGCTTTTGGGCCGTGCCGTCGCTAAGAGCGTTTAAAGCGGGTCAGGTGATCCGTGAAGATGGGCCAAAGTCTCACCTGAAGAAAGCGGGCACGCCGACAATGGGCGGCATCTTCTTTCTACCGATCGCGTTGCTCGTGGCGATCGTCTGGTCTGGCTTTGCTCCATCGGTGATGGCGGTTTCCATTGTGACGTTTGCTTATGGCGCGATCGGCTGGATCGACGATTGGCAAATTATTCGCGGTTGCTCCAATAAAGGCATTACGCCTCGAATGAAATTGCTCTTGCAGGTGGCAGTCGGCGCGCTGTTTTGTCTTTGGCTAGCCTGGACGCAGCCTGCAACGATCACCACCATTGCCTTACCCTTTGGTTTGATGTTGCCCCTGGGAGGGCTCTTTTGGGTGGTTGCGGTCTTTGTTCTAGCGGCAGAAAGCAACGCGACGAACCTGACCGATGGTGTCGATGGCTTAGCGGGTGGAACGGTAGCGATCGCCCTTCTGGGTTTAGGCGCTCTGGTTGCGCCCACATCGCCAGAGCTCATGCTGTTCTGCGCGTGCCTCAGTGGCGGCTGTCTGGGCTTCCTTTTGCACAACCGTAACCCGGCACGAGTTTTTATGGGCAATACGGGTTCTACGGCGTTGGGTGGTGCGCTGGCTGCCGTTGCCTTGATGACCAATAGTCTCTTTGCCCTCTTGATTCTCAGCGGCCTTTTCCTGGTCGAAACCCTTTCTGTGATGATACAGGTTGGCTATTACAAGGCGACCAAAGGCCCGGACGGGATTGGCAAGCGCTTCTTCAAAATGTCTCCTTATCACAATCACTTAGAGCTTTCTGGTTGGTCTGAGACACGCATTGTGGCTGCGTTCTATGTTATTGCAGGCCTGTTATCGTTTGTGACACTAGCCATCTGTTAATTGGCGAGGTTGTTTGTCATGAAAGGGCACAACGTTCCGATACCTGTGCTCTTTTGGCGATTCTTGGCGTTGATGCTGAGATTTCTACCAAAGCGATCGCACAACGCTGGTACGGTTGCAGCGAGATCTGCTATCATGATGTTCCAATGTCTGGAGAGATGGCTGAGTGGTCGAAAGCGGCAGATTGCTAATCTGTTGTACGAATCGTAAGACCGTACCGAGGGTTCGAATCCCTCTCTCTCCGTATCTTAGCTACAGCAGTGCTGCACTCAGTGAGCGATCGCCTTGTTAAAAGGGGTATGGAGTGAGGGTTACAGCGTATGGCGCAGGCAAACGAATCGGGCTGTAAGTCAACCATGCCTCTACGCTGATGAAGCCTGGATGATTTTTGGGCTTGCTTTTGCAATTTCACCGGACTGGTGGTTCGTTGTCTGAAGGGATAGAAGGACAACGGTGTTGCTCAATCACAGGTCTTGCGTCAATTATGGGAAACGGCTCTCGCGTCTATCTGGCTCCCTTTCGGTGCAAAGGATGGTTTCTGTTTGCCTCGGTGCTGCTGCTGAGTACAGGGTGCTCGCGGTTGCTGCAAGGGAAGCCTTCACAGGACATTAACTTGAAGTTTGCGGTAGACAATCGCTTACCTGGGATTTATGCGATCGCAGGTAAAACGAACCTGCCTGAAAAAACGCAGATTATGGTCGCAGCGATTCGCTATCTTTACCCAGCGACGATCGCGGCCAAAAATTTCAACCCTAACCCGACCTATGCGGTCTTGGCGTATCAACCTGTAGAGGTGAATCGAGGAACGTGGGACACCACGCTGAACCTCTGGGAGACTGGAACCGATGGACGGTTTCAGGAGTCTTGGCAGCTTGACCAAACGAAGCTAAACTTGACGGTTGCTCCCTCGAATGAGGTTGTGTTTCTGGCAACGCTCGCCCCGGTCGATCGCAGTGATCAGTTAAAGCAACTCGAAAATCAGCTAGCCAAGCAGAACATTCAGCTTTCCCGCAAGCTTGTTCACGGCACGGCAGACGGTCAGCAATACCTTCAGGTGAGTCAGACGCTGGCGATCGCCCTGCCAACGGGAAACACAACGCCTCCTTCCATCCGTCCAGAAGACATCAACGGTGGCTGGGGCAATCGCTTTTTGATCCCGCTTGAGCCACAAAATCCAATCAAGCTGGAGTTGCCGAAGGAACGGCGGACGAATGCGCCTGTGACGGCTGAAGAGTTTTTTAGGTAGAAAGGGCAGGAGGCAGGGGAAGCGGGAGGCAGAGGGAGCAGAGGAGACGGAGGAGAAGCTAAGAGGAGAAGCTAAAGTGATTGGCTTTTGGGCGCACTGCTTGCACGTGCGTAGTAAAGGCCAACCGCGATCGCAACAAGGTACAGGACGGAGCCAAGCAAAAACACGAGGCTGCTGACAAGCCGAGTCTGTGCGAGCAGGTTCATGTCTAGCAGCAAAAAATGCCAGTCGTGCAGCACGCCTTCCCCACCCAGCAATGGCAACGATCGCTCCTGTGCATCTTGAATGTAGATGGAGACATCCCATACGTTTTGAGCAGCCCAACAAAGCGCGATCGCCCCAGCATACATCTGACGTGTGACGACGAAATAGCCTGCGATCGCGGCTGGCACCATCACCTGCATCAGCGAACCACCCAGAATGTGCAGGAATTGACCAAACCCTGCTAGAAGGGTATGCCCTGCTTCGTGGAAGATCAAATTGACCCCATGCAAAAACATCATGATGGCATCGCTGCCGTCCAGAAAGCCGTCTACGGTGTAGTGAGAGGCTCCAAACAGGCCATAAAGCGCCAAACAAGCAATGCATGCTAGTTTCAGAGGATTGAACTTCGCTAAAAATTGCCTTACATCGTTAAATGTCAGAGTAAAGGGCGGCTTACGGTGAGTAGATTTAACAGCATGCGATGGTTGCTGCAAGGAGGTTGTGATCGCGGGGGCCGTCTCAAGCTGAAGTTCTTGCACCCAGACGGGTTGATTGGCTACCGTCTGTTTGCCGCTGATGGTGATGGTGGTGAGGGCTGGCAAGTGCAAGCGCAACAGTTCACGCTGAAGCAGGGTTGTAGCAATCTGCTGGTCAGGGGTGAGCTCTGCTTCCAGGTAAATGTCTAAATGATGAGCGTCAAACACTACATGAGCGGTTATGTGCTTGTGAGCGATCGCACTTTGAATGATTTGGGCAATGGCAGCACGATCACCCAGTTTTGCCCGTTGCCTCATTGTTAAGGATCGATCGGGTTGCGTCATCCAGTTTACGCCTCCTGGCATCAGTGGTTTGAACGCATTATTCCCGTTCAGGGTAGCACTATACGCCCATCACCATAAAATAGGCCATTGTGGCTAGCACTAGCACAAATCCCATCTTGAAGAGTTCAAACCGTCGTTTAGGGGATAGTTCTAAGGATACTGACTGCGGCTGCGTTGACACAGGCTTTGAGGTGCTGCTTAAAGAAGATGATTCTGGAGCCTGACTGTTAGAGACAAGTGCTTCCGAAGCGGTCTTTTGTGGGGGGAAGGTGGCGATCGAGTTGAGATGGCTTTCGGGCGATGGTTCCAGTGGGAAGGTAGCAATCCAGAGTGGAAAGGCATCTCCGGTTCGCCACGCATAGGCTCTGACCTGGGAGATCGCCTGTGGCTGAAGCTTGAGTAAACCTCGATGCAAAAACGCGATACAGGTGGCTTGATGCAGCGGGTCAGGCGATTTGAGCATGATCTGAAGACAATCAGCATCCAGCGCAGCCTTTACCCATACGTCTTGGGATTGCAACACGTTGTTCATCAACCCTGCGATGGCTTCAGCGTTTCCTTGCTTGGCGCGTTCTAGCAAACTCAGTGAGGTAATCATAGGGAGAGAAAAGGGAAACGATCGCTCCCATTAGCCAATGAGCGATCGTTTCCCTGATTATAGTACAAGTGTACGAATTTGAGCAAAATCTATAGGCTTTTGCGTTTGATTGTAGGCGCTGTCAGGTTGAACGAGCGAACAATTTCGCGTTGCCGTCCGCATGCTAAAGATCGTTCGTTTAGGGCGCGATCGCAACTTTCACGACCTGTCGCTGCTTCATAGCTTCAAACACAGAGCCTAACTCGGTCAAGGGCTGTTGCTCACTCACCAGCAGCTCAAAGGGCAACGTGCGGCTTGCCAACAGGTTGAGCGCGGCGCGAACATGGGTTGGCGTGTTATGAAACACCCCTTTGAGCGTCAATTCGCTGTAGTGCAGTCGCTCTGTACTCACTGTAATACTGGTATCACGAGGGCAGCCGCCAAAGAGATTCACCGTTGCGCCTGGACATGCACAGGCGATCGCGGTCTCCCACACGGATGGTACGCCTGTCGCTTCAATCACCACATCAGATCCCCACCCATCGGTCAAGGATCTCACCAGCGCTGGAACATCCTCTACGCGGCGATAGTTGAAGGTTTTGGTGGCTCCCAACGTTTTGCCCAACTGCAACCGTTGCTCGTTGCCGCCAAAGAGAATAACTTCGGCAAAGCGATGACCGTCAGTTGTCAGTGGTTGATTGTGCCATTCGCCTCGGCCAGAAGCTAACGCGGCCACAAACATTAGCCCGATCGCTCCATCGCCCAAAACAACGACGCGATCGCCCGATTTGACATGCGAGCGAGCAGCTCCATGCAGCACACAGGCTAACGGTTCGGTCATAGACGCTAACGCATAGGGCAGTGCGGCAGGAAGCGGCAGCAGATTGTGCTGGACGATCGGCGCGGGAATCTTCAGGTACTCCGCAAAGGTGCCGTTGTTAAACAGCAAGTTCTGACAGAGCGAATAGGCCTGTTTCTGGCAGAAAAAGCACGTCATGCAAGGGGCGGAATTGTTGGCAACCACGCGATCGCCCACCTTCCAGCCTGTCACCCCCTGACCGATCGCCACAATTTCTCCGGCTGCTTCATGCCCAAAAAGGGTCGGTGGCTTCAGCATGCGGGCATGTCCACCCCGTCGCCATACTTTCAGGTCTGTGCCACAGGTGGTTGCGACTCCGACCCGCAGCACCACTTCACCGAGGCCTGGAGTGGGGTCTGCAACCGTTTCTAAGCGTAAATCTTCTTGACCGTATAGGAGAGCTGCTAGCAAAGTTAGGTTGCCTTCATCGAACAGTACCGTTCATCTTAATTTTTGATGGCGACAACCGCAGAAATTGTTATCAAAAATGGCGATCGCGCTCATCGGGTGGCACGTCAAAACGAGCGATCGCCTTTTCTGGTTGACCAAGCTGTTGATAGGCGCGCTTCACTCCACCAGCAGGATCGGTTGTAATCGCACTTTTGGGGCAGGGATCCGTTTGATAGTAGCTGCCCTCCTGTCCCAAACGGAGAGAGGTTTCAAAATAGGCGATCGCGCCGAGCGGAAAGCCCAGCATCAGCAAGATTTCCCCAGCCAGATTGTTGAGAGGGGCGTGATTCGAGCACCATTCCAGTCCACGCTGACACAAGAGACGAGTGGACTCCAGATCTTCGGCATCCAGCGATCGCCAGCCCAGTTCACACACTAATGTGGGCACCCAGAAAAACTCTGTGGGCGGTTCGCCGCTGAGAAGGTGAGGCAAAAGGCGATCAAAGGCTTCGGCATAACATTCCTGGGCGTGATCTGGTTGCTGAGTACGAATGTAGTTACGTGCCAGACAATCCAGCAGCCAGAGGTTTAAGCCCTGTTCCTGCCGCATTTTTTCGAGTAAGGGGATATCACGCTCGATCGTTTTCTTTAAAACTGCCTGCTCATCACGATTGCCGTAATGCAGGATTTTAAGTGCGTGAAATGTATCGACCGTCAATGGTTTACCGTCTTGATGCCGCAACTGCTCGTGATAGCGCCCGACATACCGTAGGCGGAAATCGTTGCGAAACAGCCGGATGTGAAACCCGCCGCTGAGATCTCCTTCAAACAGGGTAATTTCTGTACGGGTGAGCGCATATCCCATCACTTCAGGGGTGGAAGCTGCCAACTGCTGCTGTAGCGTGTCAGTCTCCACTACCAGCGTTTCGTCGGCATCGAGAATGAGCACCCACGCACCCGTCACTTTTTCGAGAGAAAAATTCCGGGCAGCGGCGAAATCATCACACCAGTCAAAGTGGAAGAGGAGCGCACCAAAACGGTGCGCGATCGCCACTGTATCGTCCTGCGACCCAGTATCGACAACCACGATTTCATCGACATAGGGTTGGGCACTCCTTAGACAACGTGCTAGATGTTTGCTCTCATCTCTGACGATCATGCAGAGGGATAGAAACGGCTTTGGGTGAGAACTTGCTGTCATGAGAGTGCCATATGTCTACAACGCAGTAGAAATCTGAATATATTCTAGTTTGAGTCTTAGGGGCAGCTAGAGCTTATCGCAAGCCTGACTGACAAAATCTGTGATGAGCTGTCTGCTCCAACACTGCTGGATATTAGTTAAAGTGAAGAAACATGCCTATAGGTAGAGGACATTTTTTCCAACGCATGACCTTCTTTAACGCCAGTGAACCGCTAATCCGCAAAAAACAAGAAGCGCTTGATGTTCAAGATTTACAAGGTCTATGGAGGCTGCGTTGGCAGGTTGGGCGCGTCAATCTTTTATCGTTACTTTATACCCGTATTGATCAGGTTTTTGTCGTTTGGGGCTGGATCACAGGACTCATCTTTATTACGGCTCAATTTTTGCCCCTGAGCTGGCAGCTACAAGCGGTGTTGTGGTCAGTGCTAACGCTGGTTGGCACGCTCATGATGTCAGCTTTAGTCTGGTTTTGGGTGCGAGTCGAGCAGCTTTGTTGGCTGGTATACGTGTGGGCAGCGCTCATGTTCGTTGGTCTTGGCTTGACGGACTGTGGTATTTTTTTGGGTTGGGGTCAGGTTTTAATGCAGCTCTGCCCAATGTGGCTGGGACTAAGCGCGATCGGCTACTTCTGTACAGGTTGGGGGGTACGATCGCGCACCTTCATGCTGGCAGGTGTACTGCATTTACTGGGGATTGCAGTGCTACCCTACAGCGCTCCCTGGTCATTCGCGACAACGGGGGCAGTGATTGCTGGCACATTGCTGTTTTTAGCAGAGGTACAGTGGGATATGCGTCCACCTTCGGCAACAGCGCTGTTAACCGTTGAGCAACAACAATTCAACCGCGAACAGTACCAGCGTAGACTTGCTGAATAAGAACACCACGGTTGGCACAGTTCATCACATCAGCCGCGTCCTAACTCGTCTCCTACTAGCGAGTGAGCAGTTAGTTCAGTAGCTCCACCAATAGGGGTAGGCTTACTCCAATCTTATGAATGAGTTGCTTCAAGCCGCTAATCGCTACATTAGACACATCATCGTAAAGACAGTTCACTGCATGGGCGTTGTACCGCTGTGGCCCAGAACTTTACCCCCAAGGAGAGCGACCGCAAGGGTAAGGGCAGTGCGAAGGTCAAACGATTGTAACGGTTGTGGAGTTTTTGTCGCTTCCTCCACTTTGCTACTACCAACGGGAGGCGAAACCCTCCATCAGAGCGGTCAGAGGTAGGGACGTTCGTGTTGCGGTGCAGAGTTTAGATTGAGTCTTGGGATTTACGTAGTCCCAGGACTCGATTCTATAGGTACTCCATAAGCTGGTGGCGATGCGCTTTAAGCTCTTTGTAACTAACGGGATCGCTGACAGACGATGCCTTTACGGCAATGTACGATCGCGTTTCCCGCTCACGTTGCTTGCAGCAGCTATGATGCTAATGTTTCTAGTTCACCCTGCACAGGTTATAGCCACACCACGATTAGTTTCAACGATCCAGAGCGAGGTAAGAGCGATGCCTGGTACCGTGCGATCGCTCATTGAACGAGCCGCAACCACCTGGATGAAAGGCGATGCCAAAGCGTTTGCAGCCTTGTTTACGCCGGATGGTGAATTTATTGTACCTGGACAACGCTGGGTTGGTCGTGAGGCGATCGAGAAGGTTGCGTTGGAGTTTGCTAGAGGCCATAGCCACGTCAAAATCAGCATTCAGCGCCTCATCGCTGATCAACAACAAGCTGCCGTTGAATGGCGATGGGAGGAGATCGAGACCAGCACCGGGAAAAAGACTCAAGCCGATGATGCGATCGTCGTTGATTTTGCCAATGGGTATATCAAGCGTTGGCGAGAATACATTGACAGCGAAACTCCCAAGGTGAGTTAGAATCCTCTGGGTAACGTTAGGGCGCGTCATCAATTAAGCTCAAGAACCTTGAGTATCAGCCTTACAACGCCCGTCCTCACAAACAAGGTTAGGGCTGGAACCCTTGCTAAAAGTCATGTGTATAAGTCATTGATGACAGCCCCTAACGCTGACGAACTGGCACTAAAGTCGCTGTCGTAAGTTTAACCCGTGAGTGTCCGTGCCACAGGTGTTTAGCAGGTTAAAGGCAGCACTCAACCGTTGGACTCGCAGCGTTTGCTCAGGGCTGGTTTGCCAAGGATTCGGATTATTGTAGGCATAGAACGTTTCTACGCCATCAATGCCAAACTGAGCTGCTTGAGGAATCAGGTCTTCGGGCGATCGCTTGTAGCGAACAGGATGCGCCAGTACGGCTAAGCCGCCCGCTTGATGAATCGCGCTAATGACCTGCTCAGCGTCTGCATTTGGGCCTTTCGGGGCGTGATGCAGGAGGTACGGATGCATTGAAGGATTTTCAGGATTGAATGCATAGCCAAGAATGTGAACTTCTGTTTCCAGCAAGAGGGATGTGACCTCGATGCCAGTCCAGAGGTGCGGAAGAGGGCGATCGCGCTCTTCACACGGCTGTTCCTCTAGCCAGCGATGAGCGATACGGTAGCCATTGACCGAGTGATGATCCGTAATCGCTAACCCTTGTAGACCAATGGCGATCGCTTGTTGTACCAATCGTTCTGGCTGTAACTGCCCGTCCGAATTAACGGTATGCATGTGGAAGTTAAAAGAGGTTGGGCAACTGTCTGCGTGAATCTGTTCAAAGACCCGTCTCAGTGCTAAAGCGTCCTGAGCGGCAGGAATGAGCGGATTCGACGCTGGAGCCAGTTCGGCGGCCATAGATGCCTCAAAAAATAGATGGGCTAGTTATGTCTACGTCTGTATTTTAACCTTTGTTCCTCTGAAGCCGTTTTAGCTACCGAATTTTCTACAGCCAGAAATTTAAGGGGTATCAGCCTACGTCTTTCGGTTTGAACGCTTGGTCATGCTTAACAACCGCTTGAAGCATCGGAATTCCAGAGTTTTTTGGGATTGCGTTGGCGTGCGAAGGTAAGCGATCGAACGTGGCCTTACGATCCCAACTTAAACAAACCTCATACCCGATATTTGCTAATCAAAAGAGCTGGCTGCTCTAAAAACAATAACGAGATGCCTGTGAAAGCATCTCGTCATTATTTCAGCCTATCGCTTTACCTTTAACATCAACGAGTCCTTCTTCCTGCCTATGAGGACTAAGAAGATGAGGACTAAGAAGGCGTGTTGGCCTGTGGGGTCTTGATCTGCTGTGCGCTGTTACGGTTCAGCCCACCCAAAAACATGGGCACAAACCGCTCCATGAATGCTTTTGGATCGCGCTTCCACGCCCGTTGAGCGACATCAATGCGCGTGAACTGAAGATCGGGAGAGAGCAGCGTTTGGGGTAGGCGTTCCATCAAATATTGAGGACGTTCCCACACAGACATGGTGTTGGCAATATCTAAAAGATTGCTCACGCGGCGGAGTTCGGCTCCTAACGTGATATCCAGTCCTGACTCAAAGGCAGCTTGCTCGATCGCAGCATACCGCTGCTTCGCTGTCTCAACCTTACGACGGTTTTCTGGACTTTTATCAGCCAGTTTTGCTAACCATCGATTGCCCCACCGCACATGCCCTGCTTCTTCGGGAAAAATGCGCTCGATCGTCTCACGGATTTTGATATTTTCTTCAGTCTGGGGTGCTTGTTTGAGTGCATAGATGTGAGCCGAAAAATACTCACAGCCACGCTTCTCAGTAACGTTAATGGCTGCCAGCGTCGAAATGAGAAAGCCATCCAAATCGGTTTCTGGGTCGTGTAGTTCGGCATCCAGCAGGCGCTCAAATTCCTCGATGTAGGAGGAACCTGGTGGTGTACCCACACTGGACCCTAAAGCGACTAGCAAATCGGTTAGCCACATGGCATGGCGGGCTTCGTCAGAAATGTGTCGCGACAAGTCTCGAATCAACTCAGGCGATTTGCCATTCAGTTGCTCAATCAAGTTTGTGAGATCCTTACAGCTCCGCTGTTCGCTGTAGCGATAGCGGTTCAGCGTGATCAGGTGAATCTCACGATCACGCACAACCTGACTGAGAATTTCGCGTGCGCCTAGAGTTTTACTGAGTTTGCGGGGATAAGCGACTGTCATGGTTTAAGCTCGGTTTTTTAACTAGGGGCGATTGTACCGTTGTCAGGAGTGTGCTGATGAACGAGTTAAGCAGCCCAAAACAGTGCTTGTTCTTGCTGCAAAGCCTGGTGTATCAGCTTGTCAAAACCTTGAGGGCAGCATTTAGACACTGACAACTGTAACTGATTGTAACGAATCTCATCAGCAAATGCCGCAAACGGGTGAACAACCAATCGCTCTGTCGGGGAACGATCGCTCCAAACAGCTAACACAAAAAGCGGCAACCACTCTACCTTTCTCTAAGGGTGCCTGAAGGCAGGAGAAGGGGTTGAGCGATCGCCGCAAACAAAACATTAGATGTGCCGTTGCTTGTAGCCGCTTGGCTTAGCAGTCGTAGTACAGCGCAAACTCATAGGGATGAGGGCGAATGCTGACGGGAATGACTTCGCGATCGAGCTTATAGCTGATCCAGTTTTCGATGAAGTCTTCCGTAAACACACCACCTGCCGTCAAGAATGCGTGATCCGTCTCCAGGTTCTTCAACGCATCCATCAGAGAACCAGGCGTCGAGGGCACCTTCGCCAATTCTTCAGGGGTGAGTTCGTAGATGTCTACATCCAGCGAATCGCCCGGATCAATTTGGTTCTTGATGCCGTCAATACCCGCGCACAGCATAGCTGCAAACGCCAGATAAGGGTTACAAGACGCATCCGGACAACGGAATTCCAGACGCTTCGCTTTGGGGTTGCCACCAGAAAGCGGAATCCGGATGGACGCCGAGCGGTTGCCCTGAGAGTAGGCCAGGTTTACAGGTGCTTCAAACCCAGGCACCAGCCGCTTGTAAGAGTTGGTGGTGGGGTTGGTGAACGCTAGCAAGGAGGGAGCGTGCTTTAACAAACCACCGATGTAGTGCATCGCCGTTTTGCTGAGTTGAGCGTACTCTTCGCCAAAGAAGGTGGGCTGTCCGTCTTTCCAAATGGATTGGTGACAGTGCATCCCGGTACCGTTGTCACCAAAGATGGGCTTGGGCATGAAGGTGGCAGACTTGCCGTACTTCTTCGCCACGTTCTTGATGCAATATTTGTAGGTCAGCAGGTAGTCGGCGGCTTTGACCAATGAGGCAAACCGAAAACCCAGTTCGCACTGTCCGCCAGTAGCCACCTCATGGTGATGCTTCTCGATCGGTACGCCGCAGTGCTTCATCGCCAGCAGCATCTCGGTGCGGATGTCTTGCAGCGTGTCGGTGGGTGCCACGGGGAAGTAGCCTTCTTTATTCCGAGGCTTGTAACCCAGGTTGCCGCCAGCTTCTTCGCGTCCAGAGTTCCACACCCCTTCATCGCTATCGACGTAGTAGTAGCCCGAATTCTGGGTTTGATCGTAACGCACGTCATCAAACAGGAAGAACTCGGCTTCAGGCCCAAAGAACGCGTTGTCGCCGATACCACTAGTTTTCAGGTAGTCGATCGCTTTTTGGGCGATCGATCGAGGGTCACGGCTGTAGGGTTGCCCGGTACGTGGCTCGATAATACTGCAAATCATGCTCAGGGTCGGTTCTGCCATGAAGGGATCGATCCAAGCCGTATCTGGATCGGGCACCATTGCCATGTCTGAGTCATTGATGGCTTTCCACCCCCGGATGCTGGAGCCATCAAAGGCAACGCCATCGCTAAAGCTGCTCTCGTCAATCATGTCGTGGAACAGCGTTAAGTGCTGCCACGTTCCTGGTGTGTCAATAAATTTCAGATCGATCATCTGAATCTTGTCACGTTTAATCCATTCCAGGATTTCCTGCGGGGTTGCCATGTATTACTCCTTGTTGAAGTACTGTCTCAAAGTTGGGAGAAGAGAAACTACGGTAGAAACGGTTTTGGCTCGGAGGTGAATGAGTTAACCGTGAACGATACTTAAGCGATCAAGCAATGAAAGCGCGGACGAAAGCGTTGAGCCGCAGAGTTGAACCCGAATGAGAGATCACCTATAAGCCTCAAACCAGAATTGCTCTATGCCAAAGGACTTTGTTAAGTCTCCGAAGCTAAGAAAAGTGCTTTGCAGAGGCATCTTCGCCGCCAAAAAACACCTTAGATTTCAGAGCTTGTGTATCTGAATCATCCTAGAGATAGGCTTGAGTGGTTTTTGTATCAAATATTACAAAAAGTCGGTCTCTCTTGGTAAGCTTAAACTTAGATTAAGATTGCAATCTGTCGCTGCACTGAATGAAAGCACTTACTTTCGTCGTGTTGTCAGTCTTGTAACAGTTAATGTTTACAATCACGCTGCGTCACGATTCGGTTTCACGCGCATGGTAAACTTTACTAGGCGTTTAGAGGCTTCCAAAAAGCTGACAGTGTTGCCTTTTAAGCTGGGTAAAGGGTAATTGAGCCGTTGTTACCCGTTTGCGATCGCAACCAGCGGTTGTCACTGTGAGGCTGAGCGCTTGGGGAAATTTGCGCCGACGTTCATCTGAACTGTTCATCTGCAAAGTGGTGTTGATCACATCCCAACCTTGAACAAAGCAACTTGAACGAACCAACCATAGCCAAACGTCATATATAAGGATCATTGGGAGAGAACTTTATGCGGGATGCAGTGACGAGTCTGATCAGAAACTACGACATTACTGGTCGCTATCTGGACCGCAATGCCATCGACAGCCTGAAGTCTTACTTCGACACAGGCATCGCAAGAGTCCAGGCATCAGCCGTGATCAACGCAAACGCGGCTTCGATCGTCAAGCAGGCAGGTCTTCAGTTGTTTGATGAGCTGCCAGAGTTAATTCGTCCTGGTGGTAATGCCTACACAACCCGTCGGTATGCGGCTTGTCTGCGGGATTTGGACTACTACTTGCGCTATGCCTCGTATGCACTAGTCGCAGGCGATACTGATGTGCTAGATGAACGGGTGCTGGAAGGCTTGCGAGAAACCTACAACTCCCTTGGTGTGCCACCTGGCCCAACCGTCCGGGGCATTCAAATCCTCAAGGCGATCGTTCAGGAGCGGGTTGCTGAAGCTGGCATCACCAACACAGCCTTTTTAGACCAGCCATTTGATTACATGGCGCGCGAACTAAGCGAGAAGAATCTCTAACGCACCTAATTTTCAACGTGACTGACGATAGTGTCACGTTACGAGAACGGGCAGGTCACTCATTAGTGGCTTGCCCGTTCTCTTTGGCTATTCTTAGTCTACTTTTCTCTATGTCTGCTGACGTACAAAGTGGTTTTTGTGGACGGTTCGCGATCGTGACTTGTAAACTGCCGTCCACACGGGCAATTCACCGACTAAAGAGCCGTATTGCTGTTTACCGTCAGGGTCAGATCAGCATCGGGATTGATCACCACAACTTTGCTGTTGCCAGAGCGATCAAGAATACCGCCCAGGGTGGCACCAGCCGCTGCACCTGTTGTCACTTTTTGAGGAGTAATCGTGCGATTACCTGTGACACCCGCCACGCCTGCGCCTAATGCAGCACCGATCGCGGCATCCCGAATGGTTTTACCAAGATTCCGATTCTGATTGGCACCGATTGCCGATCCCAACACGGTGCCCAACACGGTAGTCTGGCCTGAGATCACTCGATCGCCTGTAACCCCTTGAATCACCGCAGAAGCCGCTGAACCCAACGCTGCGCCACCAAGAATGGTGCCAAAGTTTGGATCACGAACATCGCGGGTTTCTGTAATCACACTGGAGGAGGCATTCAGAGCAATTTGCCGCCCGTTCACAACTAGTTGATTGGCAACAAACTGTGAACCACCTTGCGCGGGTTGCACTTGACCAATAATCTGGCTGCCTGCTGGAACCACCACCACACCTTGGCTGTTTCGCACATCCTGAGCCACTGTCAGGGAAACAGGTGCCGTTTCACTGGGTGAGACGATGATGCGTTGCGCAGCGGTGTATCGCACTGGAATCGAAGTGCCTGCAAGCACCAGATTGCTCTGGGCCTGATTGCCTTGAGACGTCGCGCCCGCGATGTACTGGCTCGAAATGGTGCTGGCCGTTTGTCCCGTGCCCGCTAGCGACTGACACAGAAAGGCAGACACTTCAGCCCGACTAGCCAGCTGATTCGGATTCAAGGTGCTCACATCGGGATAGTTAACCACAAGACGCTTTTCGGTGGCAGCAGCAATACCCGTCTGGGCATAAGCTGGAATCGCAGCCGCATCAGAGAAACTAGCATTAAGAGTGTTAATAGCTGGCTGAGACGGCGCGTAGTTCAGTCCACTGGCTAGCGCAACCAGGACTTGAGCACGGGGAATATTTTGCGTTGGGTTGAAGACGTTACCAGGATAGCCAGACAAGAAGCCCGTTTGAGTCGCAGTCGTGATGGCGCTATACGCCCAATAGTTAGAAGCTACGTCAACAAACTGGACAGCACTGCGCGATCGAGCGACGTTGGGGAATGCTTTGCCCACCATTGAAGCAAATTCGGAGCGAGTTACCGGGGCGCTGGGGCGGAAAGTGCCATCGGGATACCCACTAATAATGCCCTGCTGCGTCAGTGACACAATGCACGACTGCGCCCAATTACCCTGCACATCTGAAAAGCTCGTTTGGGCAGAGGCAGGAGCTAATGTCACAAGCGGTGCAGCACCAGCTACCGCTGATACAGCCGCAATCAAAGCAGACAGCGATCGAACCTTTGGGGTCTGAAACATATCGTTTATCACCACAACAACTTCCCCTATTGATGGTGAGGGATCAAAAGTGTTCCTCAAATCATCTCGGTAGAGGGCAGTAGCAAAAGTGGCATAATTCCAACCCGATCGGTTTCGAGGGCTACATTGGAGTGGTAAACGCCTACAGTAGTATCAGCAAATTACTCTGTAGAGATATTTAGGGATCGAAGCATTGAGACTCAGTGAACCTTTGTCAGTTACCCTTCGACCAGCAAATACTTTGACATCAAACGTTCTGACAGTAAAAATGCTTTGACAGCCGAAACAGTGGAGAGGTCAAACGCAGTTGATTCCCGCTGCCAAGTTGCAGCAGTTAGTTATCTGACGTTCACGCGCGATCGCAATACGGTATGCACGGTTCACTCAAACGGATTCTGACTGGCACAGGCTTTCTCAGCCTAACCCTAGTGGTTGCTGTGACAGGGTACAAACTGGCTGGCTGGAGCCTGCTTGATTCTGTATATATGGTGGTAATCACCGTCTTTGGTGTGGGCTTTGGCGAAATTGGTCCCATGTCTCCACAGCTTAGAGTGTTCACCATGTTTGTGATTATTGCGGGTTGTACGTCTGTCGGCTATATCTTCGGCGGCTTCTTCCAGATGATCACTGAAGGTGAAATCAACCGCGCATTGGGAGCAAGACGGATGACCAAAGAGATTCAAACCCTTGAGCATCACATCATCATCTGTGGCTACGGTCGCATTGGGCAAATCCTGGCGCGCCAGATGGTGGAGGCAAGTCAGCCATTTGTCATTATTGACAACAACTTGGGACGCATTGAAACGGCAGAAGCGATGGGCTATCTCGTTCGCCTTGGGAAC
Source organism: Stenomitos rutilans HA7619-LM2 (assembly GCA_019358945.1). GTDB lineage: Bacteria > Cyanobacteriota > Cyanobacteriia > Leptolyngbyales > Leptolyngbyaceae > Stenomitos > Stenomitos rutilans. The sequence goes on from JAHHIE010000005.1 coordinate 66,073, forward strand.
GCGACTGACGAAGGCATTCTTGAATCAGCGGGCATTGAACGAGCCAAAGTGCTGGCAACGGTTTTACCAGATGATGCAGCCAACGTCTTTATTACGCTGACAGCCCGTGGACTTAACCCCGACCTCATGATCATGTCACGCGGCGAATACCCTTCGACAGAAAAGAAACTGCGCCAAGCAGGAGCCGATCACGTCATTTTGCCTGCTGAAATTGGCGCACTCCGAATGTCACATCTTATTACCCATCCAGCAGCCCTTAGCTTTTTGGATGCAACGGTAGATGGCAGTAGCCTGAATGAATTGCTATCGCAAATTGATGTGCAGGTCGATGAACTTGCAGTACCGTTGGGTTCACCGCTAGTCGGCAGCACCATTAATGCGGTACAGGTACGCGGCAAAGGCACCTTTATTGTCGTGGCGTTGCGAAAGTCAGACGGCAACACGATCGTCAACCCGAATCAAGACGTCTTGCTGGATGAAGGCGATACTGTCATTGTGATGGGGCATAAAGGCGACATTCCCAAATTCGCTCACAACTATGCGCTGAAGCGGCAGATGCGATGGGGCGCGAGGGGATGAAGAAGTGAGGGGTGAGAAAAGGTTGAAAGCTGAAACCTGAGGGCTGAAGGCTAAAAGTAGGGTGAGTCGTAGGTGGTCAAAATTATTTCAAAACTCTTTTATCCTTTATCTTTCATCCCTCATCCCTTCCCCACTCCCGCCCATGCTCTTCTACGATAAAGATGGCCTTATCTACAACTGAGACAAAATGACTGCAACCATTACGGATATTGCTGTAAAGACGATCGATGGCAAAGAGCAGCCTCTAGCGGAGTATGCGGGCAAGGTTTTGCTCATTGTGAATGTGGCATCGCGCTGTGGCTATACACCGCAATACACTGGCCTGGAGCAGCTTTATCAGACGTATCACGCGCAAGGGCTAGAAGTGCTGGCGTTTCCCTGCAACGACTACGGTGGGCAAGAACCGGGCACGAACGAAGAAATCGTGCAGTTTTGCACAACACAGTACGATGTCACTTTTCCCTTGTTCGACAAAGTGCACGCGAAGGGGACACAGCAGCATCCGCTTTATAGCCGCCTCACATCTGTAGATTCGGCAGGCGATGTGTCCTGGAATTTTGAAAAATTTCTGGTGAATAAGAAGGGTGAAGTCGTGGCACGGTTTAAGAGTGCCGTGAAGCCTGATGCGCCAGAGTTAATTGGGGCGATCGAGCAAGCGTTGGCAGAATAGCTATCAGCAAAAATAACCGCAGAGGCGCAGAGAACGCAGAGAGTTTTTCTGTTGCCTTTGCGTCTCTGCGGTAAATCAAGCTCTAGTGATGTTCTAAATGCTGGCGCAGACTACCGCTAAGGGCATCGATCGCGGTCACCACGACTAGCAGCACTAGCATCATGGTGGTGGCTTTGTTGTACTCAAACCCTCGAATGTAGTTGACTAACTCAAAGCCGATGCCACCCGCACCAACGACACCCAGCACCGAAGCCGCCCGAATGTTGTATTCAAACATATAGAGCGTGTAGCCAAGCGCCAGGGGCAACACTTGCGGCAAAACACCATACTGCGCTATTTGCAGCCAGGATGCTCCCACTACCTGTAGAGCTTCGATCGGACGCGGATCAACCGCTTCGATCGCCTGCTGATAAAACTTTGCCAGATAGCCGATGGTGTAGATGCCCAGCGCCAGCGTGCCTGCGGGTGCGCCTAAGCCAGTTGCGGCCACAAAAAACAGCCCCAGCACGATCGACGGCACAGACCGTACCGCATTTTGCAGCAGGGCTGCCAGCCAGCGCAGCCACCGAGGGGCAAGATTCTGAGCCGACAAAATGGCAATGGGAACGGACAGCACAACGCCGATCGTTGTGCCCCAAAGCGACATCTGCACGGTTTCAATCAGTGCTTTAACTGCCACATCTACCACAGCCAGATCGGGGGGAAACAGCCGCGAGACGAAATCGGTCATGTAGGGCACGCTGTCTTGCAGCAGTTGCAAATCGACCTTTAGCCCCTCCAGTGCCCATCCATAAACGAGCACTACTAGTCCAACCAAGCCTACTCGTGTCAGCCACCCGCCAATTTTGAGACGAGATGCTTTGGAGAACAATAAAGGGGATGTCATGGCTGCATCGCTCGAATGAGCGGCGTAAAGTGAGTAGAAAGATGCTCACAGTCTCCATCGTGAACGATTCGCCCGACATCAAGCAGAATGGCTCGTTCGGCATAGGTTTCGGCGATTGCCAAATCATGCAGCACCGCGACGATCGTCATCCCGCGATCGCGGTGCAATGCCGCTAGCGTTGCCATTACCTGTTGAGTTGCTGCCACGTCCAGTCCAGCCGTAGGTTCATCGACGAGTAAAATCTGAGGCGATTGGATCAGTGCCCGCGCGATCGCCACTCGCTGCTGCTGCCCACCGCTGAGCTGGCTCGTTTTGCGATCGGCGTGATCGCTCAACCCCAACTGAGCCAACAACTCCAGCGCTTGACGGCGATCGTGCCGACTAAAGCCACCCAGCGATTGCCAGGTTTTTAGCGCTCCCAAGCGCCCACAGAGGACATTTTCTAAAGCAGACAGTTGGCGAATCAACCCGCCGCCTTGAAACAGCATTCCTACCTGTTGACGTATCTGTGGCAGTGAGCGGAGTGTCAGGGGAACCCCATTCACCTCAACGCTGCCCTGCCGGATGGGAACCAGCCCCACCCAACTTTTGAGCAACGTTGACTTTCCGGCTCCATTCAACCCCAAAAGCGCCACAAATTCGCCAGAACGAATTGTGCAGGTAATGTCATTTAAGATCGGGCGATCCAACGCCGCTACGGGAGCGGTCGTGAGCCGATGGCAGGCAAGAGCCAGAGAGCGAACCGTTGGGACATTAGACGCACTCAGGCGTGAGGTTGAAGGGTCGGGCGCGGAGAAAGGTCGCGCGGCGTTCATACTCATAAACCAGTAAGGGGAATGGTCACTAGGGTGCGATTCCAACTTGTTGCAGTGCATCCCGCATGGGTTGGAGGTGCCGAGAGTGATCGACTTGCACCAGTTCAGTGGAGTTGTAAAGATTCTTCAGCAGTGCGTTATTGCCCGGTTGGTTGAGCTTGAGTAACGCGTTGATAATCTGCGTCCGCTGACGCACTGGAATGTCATCATCGATCGCTACACCATGCGCTGGCACTCCTGCAATCGAATAGAGACGACGCAACTGATTTGCTTCTGCTGCTGTAATGTAGGGCGGTTTCAGCGCATATTCTGAGACGGCTGCCACATCTGCCTGCCGCCGCAGCACCGCTTGCAGCGCACCGCTGTAATTACCCCCATAGGTTACTTGCTGAAAGAAGCCATCCAGTCGATCGCGGCTGGGTACCAATCCTTGCTTGACCAAAGCACCTACCGGAAAGATGAATCCTGAGCCGGAAGTCGGTGACGTAAACGCCATTTTTTTGCCACGCAGTTGCTCTAGTGTTTGCTTCGCGTTGGCTTTGCTCGACAGTGGGCTGTCTTTCCGTACAACCATGACCGAACTGTAGGTATAGCGCCCAGAGTAGTTAGGACGTACTTCCGCCAGATAAACCCGTGCCTTGGCTAATTGCTCTGCCTTTAAAGCCGGACGGCTACTGAGAAACGCCATATCCACTCGATTGGCTCGCAGGGCTTCAACGGCTGCGGTGTCATCCGACACGATCGCTTCTACAGGCGTTTTCAACTCTTGAGACAAAAACCGGGCAACGTCATTGGCTTTACGCTGCAAGTCGGTGGAGTCAGCCCGACTGGGAAACGCAATTTTGATGGTTGATTGGGGTTTTTGTGCGAGAGTTGTCTTCACAAGCGCTGACGCATCTTGTGCGATCGACGACTGGTTATCAGCTTGAGCCGTTTGACTCAAACTATTGAGAAAAACTCCGCTTAAAATGAGCACACCTGCACCCGCAACAAAAGAAAGCTTTTGACCTAGAGTCATGGGAAATTCCTTTGAAATCAGTGTTTTAGAAGATCAACACGTTAAAACGTAGAAAATGAGCAAGCTTGACAAGAGCGTAGCAAAAATTGAAGACTTGCCTGTTCAAAGCAGATCTGCATCTGCCGCCGCTTGAGGCTAAAAGCAAGAATCGCCAAAAAATCAGCTCAACAGCCCTTGGAAAGATTCGCCGCTCCGTTTGCTAAATGCTTGCATCAAAATCAAGATGATTGTAGGAATAGTTGAGAACTTAAGTCAATAGCTGTTACAGCAATTTAATTGATCAAGAGTTTGCCTTCTGCCTTTGATCTAGCGGTCAGCGGTCAGCTTTTTAGCCTTTAGCCTATTCCCCACTCCCTACCAATGCGGTCAGCCTATCCTTCGGGAAGCAAGCTACAGCTTTTTAGCCTTTAGCCTTCATCCCTCATCCTTCACTCCTCATCCTTCATCTCTCATCCCTTCTACCCACAGCCTCCTGTCCTGCATCACACCTTGCCCACTAGTGCCTCCAACTCAGCACACAGCGATGGGGGCGCATAGCCGAGCTTAAACGCTTTAGTACTGTCTAAAGACAGGTCGGGCGGGCGGTTAGCAGCCATCGGTACATCTTCTTGACGGCAGGCAACCATGCTGGTGGTTGGTAGTGAGAGAATCGCTGCCATTAAGCAACCAAATTCGTAGCGTGACACGCGTTCTTTGCCGCCTAGGTGCAACCGTCCCTGTACCGTTTGTAGCGCGAGCAGTAAGCCTCTCGCCGCTGTGGTACCACTCACAGGTGTCCGAATCTCATCTGTAAAGAGCTTGAGTTCTTTGCCTGATCGCAACGCTTGGATGAATGGCTGGATAAAGCTACTGGCAGTGGGTGGCACCGCGCCAAACATCAGCGGCATTCGACAAATGGCAGCGTTAGGGTAGCGATCGAGAATTTTCACTTCAGCGAGAGCTTTTTGCTCACCATAGCGATTAATGGGTGAGACTGGATCTTCTTCTTTGTAGGGTGCGTTTAAGCCATCAAAGACCATTTCACTCGAAGCAAAAGCAAAGGGAATCGACTGATCGGCGCACAGTCCTGCAAGATTCACCGCTGTAGTGACGTTCAGCCGATACGATTCCTCCGGTTGATTCTGGCACACGTTAGGACTGGATTGTGCAGCTAAATGGACGACTGCATCCGGTTGCACGTCTTGAAAGAGGCGTTGTATCGCGGCAAAGTCAGTCAAGTCGATCGCCAGCATCGTTGTACCAGGCATGGCGATCGACCTGGTAAACAAAGTGCCATAAACCTTCCATGTAGGTGCCGCCACCTGGCAAAGGTTCCAACCCAAAAAGCCGCTAGCGCCAGTGACGAGGAGATTTTGCATCGGTGCCTATGTGCCAACCTGATGTGTCAGTCTAGAGAGCGGGTGTGATAGCCAGCTACCGCCGTTGGATGCCATTATCCTAAAGCTAAAGTGAGTTGGAATCAGTACGCGCTCATGCCAATTCAAGCAATGTCGTTTAATAAGGATGTCGTCATGCAGGATTGGTGGCAAGCAACGTTTCCTAAAGGGCGACAAACGCTGATGATCCGTGATGCTAACGATCGCTCCGTTGCTATTGCCTACGGGGAAAAAGGGACGGGTAAGCCGCTGGTGTTTGTTCATGGCGTAGCAAGCTGGAGCTATTGCTGGCACGCCAATATTGCACCGTTAGCACAGCACTTTCGCGTCATTTGCTTTGATGCCAAAGGCAGTGGGTTTTCTGACAAGCCGCTGCAACCAGAGCAACCCAACCATAAGGTCATCGAGTTAACGCGAGTGCTACAAGCCTTGTGCGATGAACCTGCTGTGATCGTGGCAGAATCGCTGGGAGCGCTAGTCGCACTGGCAGCCGTTCAGGCCCACCCAGAACTGTGCGATCGCCTCGTGCTCCTGAATGTACCCATCTTCCCGCAACAGTTGCCCAACTGGGGCATGCGACTCCTTGCCGATCTCCCGATGGGTCTGGTTGAAATCGCTGATCAACTCCGTCTTGCCAAAGTGCTTGACCCCGTCATCCGTCAACTCGTCTATGCTCTACGGGCAGAAGTCATTGCCGATCCCGCTCATGCCACGATCGATGACGTTTACTGGAGTACCTACCCGCAAATCGAGTTTCCTGGCACGCTCACCAAACTGGCAGAAGAATTTCAACTGGCTGCACGCGAAATCAAGCGACTGGAACAGGGACAGCCCAATCTCATTCGATCGGTGCAAGAGAAACTACCGCAAGTTACCTGCCCAACGCTGATTCTCTGGGCAGACCAGGATCGCTGGTTTCCCGTTAGCGATGGCGAACAGTTGCGCGATCGCCTACCCAACGCCACCCTCAAAATTATCCTCAACTGCGGACACTACGCCGCTGGCGGTCAACCAGAATTTGTCAATGCCGCCATTCTCTCTTTTCTGCACGATCTGATAGCCCCTCCAAAAGCCGTTGGGTAGAAGGCAGAAGGTAAAGAAGTTGTTGGTTTTTAGTTGTATAGCTCTTTGGGCATTCAAGAAAAGTTTTTAGAAGGAGCCAGAAGTCAGGAGCCAGAAGTCAGCGGACAACGAACACTCAAAGCTTCACCTTTAGCCCCACTCCCTACTCCCTACTCCACATTCCCCCTCTTCTCTAACAACTAACGGCTAAGGTGAGCGGCGGTGAATAACCCTGAAACGAAGCGCGAAGACTCTATTCCGTCCGCTCCACTGCGTTGCCAGACCGTGCCTCAATGGAGGAACCTTCAACTACTCAGTAGGCTTGATGGTGACGTTACCACCTTCTACCGCTCGAATATACAAGTCGTAACCATACAGTAAACTCATCCCGACTAAAGGATCAGTCTCCGCTTCATTCACAGGAATATTCCGGTATTGCCCATCCCAAATCACAGTTGCGGCATAAACTTCAAAAGTAACTTCGCTTCCATCGCCCAATGTTCCGCGATCGATGCCCGTCCAAGACAAGTTCAAAGCAACAATAATTTCACGCGGCAGGCTCAGAAATCCTGTGTATCCTGTATCAACCACTGCATTAATCAGGCGTGTCTGACGATTTGTATTGCTCACAACCAGCGAAATAATCGCCTCACAGCTTAAGCTCACGACACCGTGCATCATACGGATTTTCTTAGGCTCCGTGCGCCAAAGCGATGAACAGCACGATGCCCGATCCGGACGATCCAAGGTTGGGCATCAGGAAGTCGTTCAAATAAGCGATCGGTTGCCTCCAAAATTTCGTCTGCGACTTCAAAAGCTCCCGTTTCGATGTCGATCGCCACAATTCTGCCGTGATTGCCTTCCTTAACTTGCGATCGCACCTGCGACTCATAAATTTCGTCACCGCGTCGAGCAAACTCTTCTTTGCTGTAGCGGGGTTGTCGAATGGTCATCAGCCTGACCTCGTTATCAATTGGGTCCCTTACTTTAACTTAGGCGATCACGCAATCACTTATCAGAGATCGCCCTCAAAAATAAATTGATCTTGCTCTGGGTTTGTAACGATACAGTTTCGGAAAGATTCAACCATCGCAATAAACTGTCTATCCTCATTGGCTGTTGCAGCTTCCTTCAGCATTTGGATTTACGCTTCCAGCTTCTCTAACTCATTTCTAGTAAGAATTAAGCGATCTTCAATCCCACTTATTTGGTGATACTCTCCAATTCCCAACTCCGTATTGATTCGGTACATATCTGTAAGGGCACCCGAATCTGTATTGCCACACAATGTGACAACCGCTATTAATTTCACACCCGACCAGTCTACTCATAAGATGCTAGCTATAGCTTTTGTCTATGATATTCAGAGTATTCGATCTAACAACTGGTTCAACTCCTCACTCTTCCTCCTCTCCCACACCAATTACCGGGTCTGTTGCATCAGCGCGATAGAATAAACTCAACATAATGTATCAATAACAGTACGTCGCGCAAGCAGCTTACGGGAGATCAGAGACGCATGGGCAAGGTAGTCGGCATTGATCTGGGAACCACCAACTCAGTTGTCGCCGTGATGGAAGGCGGTAAGGCAGTGGTGATTGCCAATGCTGAAGGGATGCGAACCACTCCATCCGTCGTTGGCTTTAGCAAAGATGGTGAACGATTGGTGGGGCAATTAGCGCGACGGCAGGCCATTTCTGACCCACAAAATACGTTCTACGCGGTGAAGCGTTACATTGGTCGCAAGTACGCCGAACTCAGCCCAGAGTCTAAGCGTGTGCCCTACACCTTGCGTAAAGATGACATGGGCAACATCAAGCTCAAGTGTCCTCGCTTGCAAAAAGAATTTGCTCCCGAAGAAATTGCGGCGATGGTGCTACAAAAACTGGTAGATGAAGCCAGTCGCTATCTCGGCTCATCCGTGACCGACGCTGTGATTACGGTGCCTGCCTATTTCAACGACTCGCAGCGGCAGGCAACGCGGGATGCTGGGCGGATTGCAGGGCTGGAGGTCAAGCGTATTCTCAATGAACCAACGGCGGCCGCGCTGGCATACGGACTCGATCGCCGTGAGAGTCAGACCATCCTTGTCTTTGACCTGGGTGGTGGCACCTTTGATGTGTCCATTCTGGATGTGGGCGACGGGGTGTTTGAAGTGAAAGCCACTAGTGGCGATACCCAACTCGGCGGTAATGATTTTGATAAAAAGATTGTAGATTGGCTGGCAGAGCAGTTTCTAGAAACGGAGGGTGTGGATTTGCGGCGCGATCGTCAGGCACTGCAACGCCTCAGCGAAGCTGCCGAAAAAGCCAAAATCGAGCTATCGGGTGTCACCGTGACGGATATCAATCTACCCTTCATCACAGCGACCGAAGAGGGGCCGAAACATCTGGAAACGCGCCTAACCCGATCGCAGTTTGAAGGGTTGTGCAGCGACCTGATTAGCCGTGTGCGTAATCCCGTCAAGCAAGCCATTCGGGATGCAAACTTGAATCCTAGCCAGATCGATGAAGTGGTGCTGGTGGGCGGCTCTACTCGCATTCCCATTATTCAACAGTTGGTGCAGAGTTTGATCGATCGCGAACCCAATCAGAACGTGAATCCAGATGAAGTGGTTGCGGTTGGTGCGGCGATTCAAGCAGGCATTCTGGCGGGTGACGTGAAAGATGTGTTGCTGCTGGATGTCACACCGCTGTCGTTGGGGCTAGAGACAGTGGGCGGCGTGATGAAAAAGCTCATTCCTCGTAACACCACGATTCCGGTGCGCCGTTCCGACATTTTCTCTACTGGAGAAGATAATCAAACCCTGGTAGAAGTCCACGTGCTGCAAGGGGAACGGGAGATGGCCTCAGGCAACAAATCGATCGGGCGCTTCAAGCTCACAGGCATTCCTCCAGCACCGCGCGGCCTACCCCAGATTCAAGTTTCGTTCGATATCGATGCAAACGGCATTTTGCAGGTTGCGGCGATGGAGCGCACTACCGGACGCGAACAAACCATTACCGTCCAGAATGCCTCTACTTTGAGCGATGAAGAAGTCAAGCGCATGATCCGCGAAGCACAGGAGTACGCCGACACCGATCGCCAGAAGAAAGAAAAAGTCGAAAAGCGCAATCAGGCAGAATCTCAAATCTTCCAGGCAGAACGCCAACTGCGAGAAGCCACGCTCGATTTTGGCATGCAGTTTGTCAGTGGCTACCGCTCTAAGATTGAACGGGCGATCCAGTCCTTGCGGGAAGCGCTCAACGCCAACGACGATCGCGGCATCGATCGTGCCAAAGCCGACCTGGATGATGCTCTGTATGATCTCCGCCGCGAAGTCTACCAGCGCAACAAAGAAGATGAAGAGAGCGACAGTCTGTTTGGAGCCATCAAAAGCTTCTTCACCGATGACGATGACGACTACTACGATGACGATCGTCGCGATTACGATAATTTTGGTGGTGTGCCTCGTCGTCCTAACTACCCCCGTAATCCTTATAGCGGCGGGGCTGCGGAACGACCTGATTCTTGGAATCGTGACCGCCCTTACTATTCAAACGATCGACGCGATTCTGGTGATCGGTACAGCGCCAGCAGATACGCTGGACAAGACACAAGTGCCAGCAGTTCCTCTTGGAACGACAGTCGCTATAGTGGTCGGGATGCTGGATCTTCTCGCAGCGATCGCTCCGACAACTCAGACTGGGACGACGATCGCCCCAATACTCGCTCGAATGACCGCCCCAGCGATCGTCCTCGTTATAACGATGAGCGCGGTTATGATAGTGGACGCAACGACAGTGGATATGGCGAGAGTGGACGCAGCGACAGTGGACGTAGCGATGGTCGTAGCCAACCCTCTAGCAGACCCCGCAGCGAACCACGCGACTCCTATCAAGACAGCGGCTCTACCCGTGACGATCGACCCTCCTACGACTCCCGCCCTGCTGATCGCGATCGCAGCGATCGACGGCCCTCTCGCCCCCCCAAAAACGCCCGCCCTAATCTGTATCAAGACAACTGGGATGAAGACGATGAATGGCTGTAATCCAGTTTTGAATGATGAGTTCTGAGTTTTGAGTGTCCAAAATTCAAAACTCAGAACTCAAAACTCAAAACTTAAAACTATATTCTTTCCATGCAAGACTTTCGGAACTATTACGACATTTTAGGCGTTGCAAAAGATGCCACCGTTGACGAGATTAAGAAGGAGTTTCGGCGACTGGCGCGGCAGTTTCATCCTGATCTGAACCCTGGCAACAAGCAGGCAGAAGAGAAGTTCAAAGACATTAATGAAGCCTATGAGGTGCTCTCTGATCCCACGAAGCGCGCTCAGTATGATCAGTTTGGTAAATTCTGGCAGCAGCGGGGTTTTAAGGGTGGTCAACAGCCCAAAACGTCGCGTGGTTGGGATGGAAGGAGTGATCGCGTTGGAGACGATGTAGACTTCGCGGAGTTTGCCGATTTCAATAGCTTTGTCGATCAACTGCTCAATCGTCGCGCCAATAAAGACACGACCCCACCCCGCGCTGGTACCCGCGATTACTTCCAGCCGGGTACCACAAAGACAAGTTATACCGTCCCCCGTGCGACTCGTCGAGATGCCGAAGCGCGGTTAGAAGTGCCCCTGGAAAAAGCCTACACCGGGGGACAAGAGCGGATTCGACTGGAAGATGGGCGATCGCTCGAAGTCAAGATGCCGCCGGGACTGGTCACGGGACAGCGCCTCCGGTTGGAAGGTCAGGGCGTAGCAGGGGGCGATCTGTACCTCAAAATTATCGTGAAACCCCATCCCTTCTTCCGGCTGGAAGGCTCTGACATTCAATGCCTGCTCCCCATCACACCTAGCGAAGCCGTTCTCGGTGGGCCGCTGGAAGTCCCCACGCTGGATGGCCTGGTGAAAATGACTATTCCGGCAGGTGTGCGGACGGGACAACGCCTGCGACTCGCCTCCAAAGGCTATCCCACTGCTAGCGGCAGACGCGGTGATCAGATCGTCGAAATTCAGATCATGGTGCCACGCGATCCCAGCCCACAAGAGCGCGACCTGTACGAAAAGCTCCGCCAACTCGAAACCTTCGACCCGCGTGCCGATTTACCTGTGTAAAACTCGCCAATCAACCCATATCCAACGGTATAGCAGCATTCACCAGCGACAACAGCACGCCCGTTTGCTCCTGCCCATTGGTTGCCAGATCGCTGTGGCAGAGGTAGATGCGTTCTCCCACACGACCGAGCAAATCATGCAAAATGCGGCGCAAACGGCGTTCATTGGCCTCCATCGTGTCGGCTGATGTCCAAGCGCGGCCCGACCAGCCTTGCAAAAAGAGGGGAGCCGCAAACAGCGAATCGACGCCACTCAACCATCGTGGTGAGCCAGCATCCAGCCAAAATTGCCAGCGATGGGCACGACGACTAGAGCGATACTGAAACACATTCGTCAGCAACACCGCATTACTAGCAGGCCCGATCGGACGTACAGGGTAAGGATTTGCCGTCACAGTACCACTTTGCAGAAGCTGAATGAATCGACTCACCGTCATAGAGGCAGGGGCATCGAAGCGTTGACGATGGCGCAGTCTGCTATCCACCTCCCAGTAATGTTGGGCGGCTTCAATTAACTGACGCAGCGCAGACACTTGCTCAAATGGCAAGGAGCCACCCCCAAACAAAAAGTGCTGAATGGCTCGATCGAGCAGCGACACCGCATTGGGGATCAACCGCTGCTCTAACTGGCTCTGCTGAGTTTCAATCCACTGCACGATCGCCTGATAAGCCCCACTCGCCTGATAGCCCAATCGATCCCATCGGGGAAACGTGGTAGCGGGCAGCAACCGGGGTCGATCAGGATGCGGTACAAAGCAATAGTCAGCCAGTAGGCCAGCACGAACAGGGTCGATCGAGAAGGATGAAGGATAAGGGCTAAAGGATAAAAGAGCGTCTTGAGTCATATCTACCTCCTGCCCCCTGCCCCCTGCCCCCTGCCCCCTGCCCCCTGTCCCCTGTCTCCCATGCCCCATCCCCTGTCCCCCATTCCCCATCCCCTGACTCAACACCACCAACATCTCCGCCACCGCATTTCGATCAACCAGTCGTCCCAAACCTGCATAAACGAGAGTCAATAGGGTTAACAATGCCCGAATCACGGGTGAACTGGTAAGAGGACGTTGATCATTAAGCGACTCAACCGAAATTTGGTGCTTGGCTAGTAGTTCGGTCAGGCTGTAGCGAGCGATCGCGTCTACACCAGGGGCAATCACCGCCATGTCGCGCGGCTGTACCTGTTGCGTCTGCACCGCTTCGATGATGATTTCTGCTGTACGGCCTAACAGTTGAGCGCGGGAGGTTGTTTGAATCGTTTGAACGCTGTCTGGCAGGGTGGCGAAAAAAATGGGATCAGTTGCCAGAGCGACGATCTCGTCATCCAGCGTGTCGCCTAAACAAGAGACTGGACGATCGGTCAGCATTTCTACCTGGCAGCGATCAGCTAACCCAGACAGGTAGGCAGGATCAGCACCCAGACCCAAACGGACTGCGCCATCGGGGTTATAGGTAAAAATGGCACTGGCTCCAGCATCTAATAAGGTGTCGAAGAGCGTCCGGGCGATCGCGGGATACTCATCTACATCATCTGCCAGCAGCAGTTGATACCGCTGTGCCAACTGCTGTTGATAGACTGGATGGGGCAGTAAGTGCTGCCAGTACAGCCCCGCAATAATGCCGTAGGTCAGCAGTCCTCGTTCCAGGCACCACTGCTGCCAGAGCTGCAACAGGTCGCCTACTTCAGCATCCGGCAGCGGGAGTGCGTCTACTTGCCCGTTGAGTCCCTGGTCTAAGATAACGGGCACATCAGCGAGGGGAATACCCGCCAGCGACGCTAGCTGCAACAGGTCCAGTAGCCGTCGCACTAACCGGCCTTCTACAATGGTTGGCTGCTGCCCGATCACCCGGTCTAACGTCGATCGCCAAAGCTGGGTCGCCAATTCCTGTTCATTTTCGGGTGCCAGTCGCACGGGAAACTGGGCTTTGAGGTCAAGCTGCTGAATGAGCAACGACCAAAACAGCAACACCTCTTCCTGAAAGAAGCCCAGTGGAGTCGTAGAGTGCAAGGATATGCGTCCCTCCGTCGCCGCTGTCAGACGATCGAGCAAGTCAATGCGGTTATCGCCGATCGCCGCCAACACCAGCACTCCAGGCGCAAACCCACCCGCAGGCAAAGGTCGAGCGATCGATGAAGTGGCTGAAGTCGTCGAAACACCACGATCTTTCCCCTGTAGACTCTCCACGCGATGAGCCGCACTCGCACCATCAACCCAGCCTCGTGCGCCAGACCGCATCCAGCGACGAAACTGATCGACCAGAAACGTTGTTTTGCCGCTGCGCGTTGCCCCTGTTACCCAAATTGGTTCACCAGTCACTCATTGCTCTCAACTGATTTTGTTACTATGTCTAAATGCTTTTAGCGGTAGCTCTAATGTCTGACGATCAAGCCCTATCCTTCCAGGCTACCAAACCTTGATTGCTAGCGTTGAAGACCTGGCAAAATTCTGCACTTATTTGTGTCATGCAAACAACAATTTGGATGCGGCTGAAGCAGTCGCTCTCTTCTATAAGGCAGTGGTATGAACAAACGCCAGAGCGAGCGCTTGATCAAGCCTATGCGGCTGCCTTAATGATTAAGTCGATCGAGGACGAGCATTTTGATGGCAACCCGATCTCAGAAAACTCAGAGAAATACGGCACCAATTCTGCGGCAGTCTTTCAAGCAGAACTGAAAAAATGTCTCAAGATTGCAACGCTGCGATTATCAGAATTTAAGGCCAGTCGATATATCTTTAATACTACCGATGGATCTGCCAATGCACTTAAAGGCGTGACTTCACTCGCCAACAAAGAGCGATCGGCCATCATTTTAGAGAAGCTGAAGTTTATTGATGATGTACTCGCCACCTATCAGCCCCAACCAGCAGAATCGCTCTCGCTTGTCCCCGTTGAGCCAAATGGTGCCCCTCGGTTATCTGAACGCGAACAAGCTCAGCTAATAGTGCGCCCCACTGGAGATCTGAGCAATCAGCGCTTGAGTAACGGCCAAACGATTGAGCAACTCCAGCGATCGGGTGCAGCTTTGGATGATGATGGCACGGGTATTTTTGACAAGTCTGGAGTGCTACCTCGAACCCTTGCCAGCACCATTAACCGCATCAAGCGAGATTTAGACCCAAATGCTGAACAGCAGGTGGTACGGAGCTTTCGGAGTACCAAGGTAAAAACACAAACGGCCATCCGCCTTTTACTTATCCTCATTGTTGTGCCCTTGCTGACCGAGCAAATCTCTAAAACAGTCCTGATCGGCCCTGTTGTCGATGCTTTTCGATCGCCCGCTATCGCTGAACCCTTCTTAAACTTTGAGCTTCAAGAAGAAGCACTCCAAGAACTGCAAACCTTTAAAGAACGACTAGAGTTTGATTTGCTCTTGGGGAAAGCACCCAGCCTTACCGATGAGGGCGGTGGGGAGCGTGGTGGCATTGGTGAAGCAACACCCAACGAAGGTCAATCTGAAGGTAAACCTAGCGAAGGTAAACCCAGTTCTAGTGGTGAAGCGCCCAAGCCACTGAGCAAAGTCGAGCAAGAAGCTGCCATTGAAGAAAAGTTGAAGGAAAGAGCTGAAGAGATCAAATTGGAATACAGCCGTACCAGCTCCGATGCCATCAAAAACGTCTTCGCTGATCTCTTTGCGGTAGGGGCCTTCGCGCTCGTGCTGCTGCTAAGGCGGCGTGATGTGGCAATTCTTAAGTCTTTTATTGACGACACCGTATACGGCCTGAGCGATAGCGCTAAAGCCTTCGTCATTATCTTGTTTACGGATATGTTTGTGGGGTTCCACTCACCTCACGGTTGGGAAGTGCTGCTAGAGGGGCTATCTAAACACTGGGGTTTGCCGCCCAACCACAGCTTCATCTTTCTCTTTATCGCCACATTTCCAGTGATCTTAGACACCATCTTCAAGTACTGGATCTTCCGCTACCTCAACCGCATTTCACCGTCGGCAGTGGCAACTTACAAAAATATGAACGAATAAAGAGAGGCGCGGTAAGACTGTTAAAGAGAGACGCGGTAGGACTGTATACAGAGCGCGCAGAGCAGTCACTTGGCACTGAAACAGGCTTCTTTCAGGAGTTTCGGGAATCGCTAACGACATCTCGATCGCCAGTATCGTACTAGATTGCAGGATTTACAGTCGCAAAATGCTGGCTGGGCACACCACTTTTTAGAACAAAATTAGCTTCATAAAGCAAGAAGTTTATCGCGTTATGGGCAGTAAGGTTGGTTCAGTTTCTGCCCTAAGATTTTGTCTGGCACCGAGCCAGTAAATCATACGTTGGGGTAGGGGTAATACGAATATAAAGAAATTAACAATAACTGAATGTGGATTTATTGCTCCATCTGCAAATAGCTGAACTATAATCACGGCACACATTTGAATCAACAATCCTAAAGGCTCATGCCATGAACAAAAGTGAATTAGTGGACGCGATCGCAGCAAAGGCATCAATTACCAAGAAAGATGCAGACGCCGTACTCAGTGCAGCCGTAGATGCCATCATCGAGGCAGTCTCTTCTGGAGACAAAGTAACACTAGTCGGCTTTGGCACCTTTGAAGCGCGTCAACGCCAGGAGCGCGAAGGGCGCAACCCCAGTACAGGTAAGCCGATCAAGATTCCAGCAACGACTGTACCTGCGTTTTCGGCAGGTAAGTTGTTTAAGGAAAAAGTAGCTCCTGCAAAGGAAGAGAAAGAGGAAAAAGCTACGAAGGGGAAAGCCAAAGCGAAGAAATAACAGCTAATTCGCTTATTTGGTATGACGGCCTGCTAGTCGGTACCCCTTGCCAGCGGCATGGGGTTTTGTTTCTGCTGCGCGGTTCCTGCTTGAGCGCTCAGGGGCTCCTGAAGCGTTTTTGTGCTTCGAGTCTGGGCAGGTTCAGTGATCGTCGGCTACTATTCTCAAGACGACCTTCATCTGCCCTTCTGCTTCTAGAAACAAACTCTCAGGTACGTTCCAGGCAAACAATTTAGCTACACGGCGCTAAGGCTGTGCCATCAAGCTGTCGCAAAACGCACAACTGCTTGACATTTAAGGCTTGTGTTTACTGTCGAGCGTCACGATTCATCGCAAAGTTGTAGACGGCAACCGCGATCGCGAGCACCAGCAAGAGGTGAATGAGTCCACCAGCAATATGAAGCGAGAAGCCCAATAGCCAAAAGGCTGCTAGAACCACAACAAGCCCCCAAAGCAATCCAAACATAGTTATTACCTTCGATTGATGATGATATTGTAGGAGTCGCCACCGCGCTCAGAAAACACTCCAAAAGTAGAGATTGCTGTTCTGGCTCGTTCAGACTTATGGCATGGTGCCAAGACCAGAACAGCGCCGTTCTGCACTCAATATCTGAAGCAGTAGATCGCTCCCCTTAGTGAAGAAAGCCAGTGCATGGTGTTGATCAAAAAGCCTGGAGTTGCAATTTACAGCGATTCTCGATCGAGTAAGCCACAGTCTTTCTAGGACGGGTGCAAGGTGTAGGGGCGCGGGTGTGGTGAAACCAAATGAAAACGTCTGTAAGGGACTTTAACCATCAAGAAGCTTAGTGCCGCTGGCTGAGGCGATCGTGACAAGGCAAATCACAGCGTTTGCACAAGAGAAGTGCTTCAAGTGACTGTTGGGTGCCCTCCTTTGCTGCTACACCTCAGCATGTTCAGCTTTTTGCCCCTGGCTTGTTTGCATATGAATCGTGTCGAACCAGAAGCACAGCCGATCACGCTAGTGATCTCCGAAGTCGTAGAACCTGCCCAAGTCCAAGCTTACGAAGCCTGGACGAAAGGTATCAATCAGGCTGCCAGCCAGTTTGAAGGTTATCTAGGAGTCGATATTATTCGTCCTAGAGATCATACGTTCTCCGAATACGTCATTATTGTGAAATTTGACCAGTACGCCCATTTTAGAAACTGGGCTACTTCAGCCACCTATAAGAACTGGATGGCGCAATCTCGTGGTTTAGTGGTATCGCGATCGCGCCAGCAATCGCCGGGAGGACTGGCGTTATGGTTTATGTTGCCAAGCCATACTGGACAAAAGCCTCAACAACCTGCTTATTACAAAATGGTAGCTCTTGGTGTCCTAGCAGTTTATCCATTAATCTTGCTTGCCAATGCCCTGCTTGGGCCATTGCTACAGGGTTTGCCAGGACTACTATCCTTGTTGATCTCAGTAACTTTTGTGTCAGCGTTGCTGACCTATCCAGTGATGCCTTGGCTCACACGGAGATTAAGCTTCTGGCTTTACCCATGATTCTGGCTTAGCCTTTAGCTTTCAGCGTTAAATGTCAGGCTGACTGCTGACCGCTAACTGCTAAACGCTAGTTAGGTCTAACACAGCATGCTTTTCACGCATGATTTAGGACTGCTCCATCTAAATAGAGAGTAGTGGCAGCTTTCAATATCCCCAAAGCCAGACGTTAGGGTTACTCGCTTTTTCTAATCTGAATTAGATCTGATAGGTATTGAGTCTGCAAACTGCCTGCAAAGCGGATTCTCATGCTCTCTTGTTAAAGGCTTACCTTTGAATACCAATTTTCAGCCATTTGAATACTAATTTTCAGCCATTTCACTTTTCTAGTGTTTTAGGAGGTTAATACGATGCTGCATCAGCATTTACGAAAATTTTTCGTTGCCTTGTTTCTTGTGTTCGTTCTTCTGACAACTTCTGCGTGCGCTACAGCCACTCAGGCAAAAGAGACCCCTTATTCTTCAGCAAAACCCACGATCGGCTACAGACAACTTGAACGCGGCAACACAGCCGCAGGACAAGGATTTGGTGACTGGGTGGTTCAAGCAAGCCGAGGGTTAGTTCAAGACGCTTATGTACGAGATAACGATAAGTTGGGGGCTGTGATTTCGTCCAAGGTGCAGCCTACAGAGGTGCGATCGCTAGCGAAATCTTTGGTTCAGGGCTTTCATCAGAATGCACCCAATCGGGATTTAACTGTTTTGATCTATGCCCCTGATAAAAAGCTGATTCTAACTGCCAAGTACAACAACGCTACGAAGCAGATTGATTACCAGGCATAGTTAGCTGCAACCACCATTTGCTCAACTATTTCAATGCAAATCGCTTCAGCTTATTTCATTTCAAGCCTATAAGTTTGTAAACGGAGTTTACCACCATGAGTAGCAGTGACCAGTACAAACGCGAAATCATGAATGATTTGGCACGAGGCAATACTGACTCTCTCGATAAGATGCCAGAGGCAAGCAATTATGACAACTTTGACGATTTTGCCCAACGCTCTAGCCGTGAAGAACGCCGTCAGTTGTTCGGCAAAGCACTGAATCCCGATCGCATTCCTTCGACACAGATGGAGCCTGAACTGCAAAAAGCGATCGCCCAAATCAAACCCAATGAGCGAGCGGATGTAGCAAAAGATTTCTTTAAGCATCTTAAGCAACATCACTTAAGCGATCGTGATTTGGAGAGCCAGTTAGGGTTATCGTCTCACCATCCCAGCCATATGACGGCTGACGATGTCACTAAGCTAGCTGGATATGCTTATCACAACCATCCTGACGTTTTCCACGAGGTTCTCGCGGATCAACCGATCTTGATTCGTTTTCTCAGCAATCCGCTTGTGGGTGCCGCTTTTGGCGCAGTCGCAGCAAAGTGGCTTGGGCACCGCAAATAGCCATGCACGTTCAATGTGTTTAGCGTAGCGCTATAGGGTTCTGAAAGCGTGAGTAAGAAAACGCGAAAGCCGCAACGAAGATGGCTCTGATGGTGGTTGAAAGCTTTAAACCCTTCATCATCAAAGCTTTCCAGGTTTTTCGTTTTTTGCTCTACTCACACCAATTCTCTATGGAGCTGCATTCAATCTTGAGGGAGGGGCATGGCACTGCCATGCCCGTACAGCCTCGAATTTAGTGCAAGAACAAAAAGATTTGGTATCAGAACCCTAAAAGTCATCAATGCTAGTCGAGGTATTGATGGGAGCGGACACGCTTACTGGGTTGATCAAAAAGCTGGTTTTACAACCCAAGAACAAACTGACTTAATTCAATTTCTACTCTCGCTCGACGATAACCCGGCAATCTTATCTTAGGTGATTAATTGCGTTAGATCCAGATGAAGTAAGTGCAAAGGCTGGCATTTTGGAAAAGCCATCATCTCAGTTTTTTGAGGATCACTGATGCATCAGTCTTATTTCGGTGAGAACTGACTTACCGCACGCCCTCAAATTCTTTCGTAGCTTCATCAGACTGTCCATCAAGGGGTGATGCCATAGCTGATGTTAACCCCCTACGGGAAGCAATCAAGCCACGGGCAACGATGCTTCCCGTCTTTAAGAGATGACTAATTGACTGCTTAGCCCTTACAACGTTTCAGGTATTCTCTTCACTCAGCCTACCAACCGCAATCCTTTGGTATGCAGGGTTTGCTCAAGTTGCTCCATTTCTTGCAGAGTTTCCCCCGCGACAATGCCGTAAATTTCGGTATAGATTTTGCCGTATTTCACTTTCTCCAGAGCAGAAAGAATGATCAAGTCCTGTCGTTCTAAATGCGATTTAAGTGTGACTAGAATGGCATCCAGCGTGCCATCCATGCGGTAGTCGGTGGAGTATTTGGCGATCGTCTTGTTCAACTTCAGCGATTGATGGCGTTGGAGACAGAGCGGTGTGGAACCGTTAATGCGAAAATTGGCATCGATCGCGTAAAGAGAGCCATCTCGGTCTTCCAAAACATCAAAGCCAATGACACCAAAGTACCCCTGTTGATGAGCATATTGACCGATCGCGGCGATCATGTCAGAGAATTGGCTCAAATCATGCGTGTAATCAATTACACCTCCTAAATACGTGCCAGTAGCACTAACAAGTTGCTGAGTAACGCCAATGAGAGTAATTTCTCTCTGTTTGTTGACATAAAACTGTACGCAATAATTGTGAGTTTCGTTTTTAACAAATTCTGAAACAATGATTGTCCTTAACAGATTAATCTTGAGGTATTGCTTCAGTTCTTCAAGGCAATAGTTCAGGTCACTTTGATTGTGGATGATGTAAGTGCCCTCTCCAGAAAGACCGTGAGATGTTTTGATCAAGTAAGGGAATGGCCGGGAAAGCTGCATCTGGTCGAGGTTACTGTGATCCACCTGATAAGTTTGATAGGTGGGACAGAGTACCCCCAACTCAGCCAAGGTTGCTTTACTCAGCAGTCGATAATGCACCTCTGGATTAACGGCATGTTTTTCACGTCTCAGGTGGTCGAAGGGAAAGAGTGTCAGCACTCGATCGATGCGATCGCTCTGGCTCAGATCATCCAAGTAGGTTGAACAGTCTAGAAATTCTAACTGCTGGTATTGAAAGCCAAAATGGTCTCGCCAATAGTGCATCAGCAAGTCTTGAGGTGGACTAATCACCACACCGGGCAACGTGTCTCCTAACACGGCCAGATTTTTCCAGGGTTCTTTCTGGCAAATCTTATCGAACGATGTTTTGGTGGCTTCACTGTTACCATCCTGGAGAAAATATTTCTGAACGTTGGGGTAGGCTGCCCAACGGGCGGTTGCTGGATAGTTCAGGAGCAGCGCATAGTTCTCAACGTCAATGTCTTGTGCAAAAACATCGGAAAGAGAATTTCCCTGAAAAAACGGAAAGGTGTTCTGAGAAACCATATCAGGGTCTTTAGGCGATCGCCAACGGTTGATCCTTACGGGTAAAAACAGTCGGTTGCTGCAACGCTTCGGTCATATAGGCAACCGCCGTATCTTGCGAATTATAGGCCCAACCGATGCGTCCCTGACGATCGATTACAATGCAACCTGCTTCACCCTCAACCTGTTCCTTTAAAGTATCGATCGTATGTCGAGACGCTGCTTCTGGGTGTTTGTCTCCTGCGAAGTCATCGATCACCGTCTTTGGCTGCGACTTTATCTTCTGTCACGGTTTTGGCTCCACCGTGAACAATGATGGCTGGGATAAGTGGATGGGCGAATAAGTAGTGAGATGTTATTTTCCAGAGAGTTCTAACCCTGGTTGACTGACAAATCTTTCTGCGATCGCTGGGCCCGTCCTGCACTGCAAGTGCTGGCTTACAGAAGGAAGTCCGGATTTTCATCACGGGCAGGTGAGCAGCGTACTGAAGGGCTTTAAAGCACGCTCTAACCTGTTAGCGAGTTTTAGAACTCAATAGGTTCTGAACAGTTTGTAAAATCTCATCTAATCCACAATCCTTGGGCATGACAACGTCTACCTGCAAGCCAAAGGCATTGTCCAGGGTGAGATCGCCACGACTGATAAACGCTGACGTGAGAATGGTGAGGGGTGGGCGTTTCAGTTGCGTTTTTAGCTGATGAATGATTTCGATACCGGTTATAGGCGTTTCATGACGATGATGAGGCGCGATCGTGAAGTCGATGATCACCAGATCGTAAGATTCAAGGGCAGAATTCAAAAAACTCTGGGCATCTGTAAAGGTTGTAACCTCAAAACTCGCCCTAAAGAAGCGTTGAATGGCAATACACCAACGTTCGTCGTCGTCCAGTACAGCCACCTTGGGCATTGCATTAGTCATTGGCACAAATCAAGACCTTAGCTTGTCAGGTAACGGTCTAAGCGCATCTATCAACTTCAGCTAAACAGGTTTGGCTCAGTTTTCCCAGTCTTACAGCGTTTAGTAAAGTGGGCAGTGCCCACAATGGCTTAAAAGCCTTGTTGCAAGGGCTGTAGGTTTATATCCACTCTACAATTGTGGCTTATCGATGTAAAAACGGCTGTAATCCACAGTTTTATAGGTTGCCACTTGACCTTTTGAGACTAGATAACTCGTTTAACTATCGTACTGCGAACCGGAAGCCAGAAACTTCAGCTTTTATTAATCAGCATCTTGATCAACATTTGCTAGCATCTTGACGAACAGCAACCTAAGGCACGTTTGATATGGCACCTGCAACTGTATTGCGATTCATGCAAAAGACTGCCGAAGACGAAGCATTACGGCAACAACTTGAAACCTTGCTGGGTGTTGGTGATGGCAACATTAGCAGCGAAGCCGAGCTAGATGCTGATGAAACCGAAGCGCTGAAGGGAGAACGCGCTCCCGTAGTGGCGGCCTTTGCCACCCAAAATGGGTTTGCCTTTTCTGCGGCTGATCTCGTCACGGTTGTGGAAGCCTTCCAGAAGCACCAGTTTGGCGAATTATCGGATGCTGAGTTTGCGGCCTTAGTGGGTGTTCCAACGGCTGGGGAAGCGGCAGCTCTCAAGGCAACAGCGAGTCCGCTCAAGCGCTTATCACGCTACCTAGGTGAAACCTATCTTGGCATTCGTTAGGCCACGATCGCCAAACTAAAGCTGGCACGTGTCAGCGATCGTCGATCGAGCCTCCCAGTTGGGAGCGCTGGCATCATTTCTGCACCTTACAGCCAGTTGCATTCACCCCACCCCAAACCCAATACCCGGTTTAATAAGATGGCCGATCGACTTGAGCGCCGCTGTAGCTGACCGTGTTTGCCTGTGGAAACTTAGTGTGACTCGTCTCTGCGCCAGCCAGCTCAACTCCAGCCAGTATTGCATCTGTGAGGGTGGCACCGCTGAGAATAGCGTCGGTGAAGTCAGTATTGGTCAAATTGGCGCGCTGCAACTTCGCGTAACGTAGATTCGCGCTACGTAGAACGGCGTTTGTCAGGTTTGCATCGCGCAGATCAATGCCGATGAGATTCGCGCCGATTAAGTTAGCATCGGTGAGGTCGGCACCGCTGAGGTTCGCGCCGATGAGGTTTGCTCCACGCAGTTCAGCTTCGGTAAGGTCATCGCCCGCCATTTGCGCTCCGGTAAGATTGCTACCGCTGAGGTTCGCGCTACGCAGATTGGCACCACTAAAGTCGTCACCGCTCCAATTAGAACCGCTGAGATCGGCGGCTTCCAAATCGGCATGGCTGAGATCAATATGGCTCAAATTGACGCCAACAAAATTTGGAGTGACGTGACCATGAGCTTGCCGCCATTGATTCCAAACGCTAACACCCTGTCTAAGTAGGTTAAGATGCGATTCGTCGGCCACAACGTTACCTCCTCTTTGAGCCTGCGATCGACGTATGACTGGCTACTTAGAGCAATCAAAGATTATTACCATTGCCATTCAGACCAGTTTCGGTCTGATCGGTTGAGATCAACTCACCAAGGGTTTCATTCAGCGCTTTTGGATCCATGAAGATAATCTTGGAGTTATCACTTTCGCTGAGCTTCAAATTGGCATCAACATATTTTTGGGCGATGAGGTACTGCAACACCGCTTGAGAATTGGGCTGCCCCTGTAACGCTAAGGAAATACGTCGAATTGATTCTACCATTCCCTCAGTTTCCGACATCGTTGCCTTACGCCGACTTTCAGCCGATCGCTCCAGCTCTAAAGACTCCAAAATTGTTTTTGAGGGCGCGAGTTCTTGCACTTCTACCCGCATAATCTTCACGCCCCAGCTTTCGGTCGCCTCATCAAGCTGATGGAGCAGCGCTTGGTTGATCTTATTGCGCCCCGAAACGGCTTCTCGCAAATCCATTTGACCAATTTCGCCTCGCAGAGCCGTCACCACTAAATTGGTCAGAGCGGATTCTAAGTCTTCAACACCGTAATAAGCTTTTTGGACATCCAGAATCTTCCAAAACATGACGGCATCCACCGTGAGCGGTACATTGTCACGAGTAATGGTTTGCTGCGGATCGATGTCCAGCACCTGTTCGCGTGTAGATTCGACCAGAACCGTATCAAACACTGGGATGACAAAGTTGAGTCCTGGCTTCAGGTTGCGCCGATGCTTCCCCAAACGCTCCACAATGCCCTCATTACCCTCATTAATGATTTTGACCGAACCAGCGATGTAGCCAACCACTACTAGCGTAAGGGCGGCAATCAACGATTCCATAGGTAAGGCTCCTGCGGATGTGCAGTATGAATGAGTGCACTCACTCAATTGTATTCCCAGTCTCGTTTATCGGCAGTAATTGAGTGAGGAGTGAGGAGTGATAAAGAGTTTTGAGTTTTAAGTTAAAGAGCGATCAGCGGTCAGCGTGCTTCTAAAAACCAAAAACTTTTCTTAATGCCCAACGGGCTATATAACCAAAAACTTCTCCGCTTCCCCTGCTTTTTCCGCTTCCCTTGCCTCATACCGATTTAAAGAATGATGGCTACAGATCAATTGGTGGGTGGGGGCAAGGCAATGCCTTGCCCCTACAGAATGTGTCGCATTTTCAATTCAAATTGGTATCACCTGCCCTGCTTCCCCTGCCCCCCGCTCCCCGTGCCCTCTGCCCTCTGCCCTCTACCTAGTCATCTTCCAGATTCAATAACTGCTGGTCGATCGTCTGCACGCGCGATTTAACAACCTCTTCTGATAGCACACGCTTGCGTAATGCCTCATTCAAAGCATCTTTCTCTGCCAGCAGCAGGCGACGACGAATGGCATCCAGACGTGCAACCCTGCCGCTGGCAGCGGTTAGTTGGTCGGGGCGGCGGTTGTAAAAATCACGCAAGGAGCGTTCGGCGGCAGCAATGCGAACTTGATAACTGGCGCGCATTTCTTCATAGACGGCTTTGGGCAGTACGCCTGTTTTAAGCAAGGTATCCAGTTCGTCCTGCGCGGCTTTAGCAGTAATGAGTTGGGATTGGAGCGATTCGATCCATTGCTGTGATTCAGAGGTATGCACCAGTTCCAGACGATTGATCAACCACGGTAGGCTCAGCCCCTGCCCAACAAGAGAGACTAAGACAGAGCCAAAAATCAGAGCAATGAGCGCTTCACGATCGGGCAATGTGCTGGGCAGGCTGAGTGCCAAGGCCATTGATAGCGAGCCTTTGATATTGCCGAAAAACAGGACGTGCTGCCAGCGGAGCGGCAAGTGGCGATCGACTCGTTTGACGATCGCCAGCAATGGGTACACCGACAGAAAGCGCCCCACCTGATAAGCTAGTACCGCTAGAAGTACAGCGGGAAGGGTTTTAAGCAACGTTTCCAGGTTGATTTCAATGCCAATCAGCAGAAAGATGAAGGTGTTGACCCCAAACCCCGCGTATTCCCAAAAGCTCAGCACCGTAATACGGCTGGAAGCAGAAACCGTTTGGGAGCGCTCTAAATTGCCGACTACTAGACCTGCGACCACAACAGCAACAACGCCAGACATGCCAAAAAACTGGCTGAGTTGGAAGGTACCGAGCGCGATCGCCACTGTCAATAGAATATTGCTCAGGGAGTCGTTCGATCGAGCATAAAGTCCTACACCCAAGTACCCAAGAGCCAAACCTACCAGGCCGCCCCCCAGAATGACCACCAACAGTTCTTTAATGCCGTCAGCAAACGTCAGGGAACCTGTTGCGTTCACTTTCAAAATCAAGCTGAACAGCACCAGCGCGATGCCATCGTTAAAGAGACTTTCGCCTTCGACGATCGTGGTCAATCGAGGCGGCACCGTCACTTCCTTAAAGACCGCAATCACTGAAACGGTGTCCGTAATTGCCAGGATTACGCCGATTAATAAGGCAGAAATCCAAGGCAAGCCCAAGCCAAACTTTAAAATAGCAGCCGTGACACCAGAGGCAATGACCACACCTGGCCCTGCCAGTAGAGTGACGGGTTTGATCGTGCTGCGAAGCCGACTAATATCGGTGTTGATCGCCGCTTCAAACAGCAGAATGGGCAAGAAAAGATTCAGAATCAACGCTGAATCAAGTCCAATTTTGCGCGGTAGAAGCTCTGTAATGGCTAGCCCAGCCACCACTAGCCCGGTCACGTAAGGAATCCGCAAGCGCCGTGACACGAGCGCCACTCCAGTTGCGACCAACAGCAGGATGATCAGCACCGTGACTAATTGAGTGGCGTTCGACTGTTCGCTGTTGACGATCGCAAAAAATGTCATAGGAACGTAACCTGTAAGCCAACGAAGACGGCTGCAAATGGATAAGCTATAGTCAGGTTCAGTGAATTGGACATGAGTCTCAGTGTTCTTACACTAGACCGATCGTGCTGCTGGCATCCTACCAGTGCTTGCAAGCCAGTTTAGAGTGTAAGGCTTACAGTCCAATGTCTAAAGGGCCAATGTCTAAAGAGCCAATGTTTAAAGGGCACTCCTTCCCATTTGTTCTACCGATTTGAGGAGCTATTTCAGTGAGTCCAGAAGCACTAGTCCAACCTCTACCCACGATCGCCACACCGCTCGCTACCACCAGTCCCTTTAGCCCAGAGGACTTTAACGAGCATGTGATGACAACCTACGCCCGCTACCCGATCGCCCTGGAGCGAGGAGCCGGTTGCCGCGTATGGGATACAAACGGGCGCGAATATCTGGATTTTGTTGCGGGTATCGCCACCTGCACACTGGGACATGCTCATCCCGTCATGGTGCAAGCTGTAACGGAGCAGATTCAAACGCTGCACCATGTCTCTAACCTGTACTACGTGCCACAGCAGGGCGCATTGGCAAAGTGGCTGGTCGAGCATTCTTGCGCTGATCGTGCCTTCTTCTGCAATTCTGGAGCCGAAGCCAACGAAGGAGCGATCAAACTCGCCCGGAAGTACGCCCACGAAGTACAAAACATTGCTGATCCGATCGTGATTACGGCCCACGCTAGCTTTCACGGACGCACGCTAGCGACGGTTACTGCCACTGGACAGCCCAAGTATCAAAAAGGATTCAGCCCGCTGGTGCCCGGTTTCTACTACGTCACCTATAACGACACTGCTGCGCTGGAAGCTGCACTGGATGACCTAGATCGCAATGAACCACGAGTCGCTGCCATCATGCTCGAAGCACTACAAGGGGAAGGTGGAGTGCGTCCGGGCGATCGCGCTTACTTCCAACGAGTGCGCCAGCTTTGTGATGAGCGTGGCATTCTGCTAATTCTGGATGAAGTGCAGGTCGGGATGGGTCGCTCTGGGCATCTGTGGGGCTACGAAAATCTGGGCATTGAACCGGATATCTTTACCTCTGCAAAAGGTCTGGGCGGCGGTATCCCCATTGGTGCCATGCTCTGCAAGTCCTTTTGCAACGTCTTTCAACCGGGCGACCACGCCAGCACCTTTGGCGGCAATCCCTTTGCCTGTGGTGTGGCGCTTTCAGTCTGCGAAACGATCGAGCGCGAAAACCTGCTGTCAAATGTGCGCGATCGGGGTGAGCAGTTGAGAGAGGGACTGCGAGCGATCGCCCAAAAACACCCCAATCACATCGCCGAAGTACGCGGCTGGGGACTCATTAACGGTCTAGAAATCGAAGCCGACTCACCACTGACCTCATCCGAAATTGTCAAAGTGACAATGGCAAACGGCCTGTTACTGGTGCCTGCGGGACCCAAAGTCGTCCGCTTTGTACCACCGCTCATTGTGACGGAAGATGAGATCGACCAGGCGTTAGGCGCGATCGAGCAAGCATTTGCCTCTCTGTAGGGTTTATTAGCCCAAGTTTGCAATACATACGTCAAACATACAACGAGTCTAATGCTCTAACGGGCTTCTAACTCCTTGTCCACCTCGATTTGTTGGTTTGCCTTTTTGCTTTAAGTTGAGGCGCACTTGGTAACACGCGATCGCGGTTTCCTGTCTCATCGGTACAACCAAGCAGGCATCAATGAAGGCTAAGTAACGGGCCAGTTTTTTTTGTGGCAAGGGCAGAGTTCGCAGCACCAAAGAGCAATTCACCGACGACAGTGAGTGGTAAAATCACGTTCGACAAGGCAAGCACCCGCTGAACAACTGCTTCATCACCGTTGAGGTAACGGATAGCAACGGAGGTGTCGAGGGCGACTTTACCAGCCACTTACGTCAACCTTGCCAAATTCTTCAGCAAGAATCGTTTGGACTTCCTCGGCTTCTTCGTTGCTGAGAATGCCTGCAAATTTTGCCAGGGGATGTACGGCTTGAGCCTCGTACTCGATCGCCAGCCTGACCTTGCTATGCTCAACTAAGCCAGTAACAGGATGTACCGGGCGAAGAATGCCATTTTCATACACTGCCTCGATCGTCTGTGATTCAGTCATGCGCTTGGTTTGATAGACGATAACTCCAGTGTAGCGATCGCGCCCAACCGATGAGGCGATCGTCCGATCAGGATGCTTAGATTTCACTTCAGTGAATGGCTAGTGGGCAAAGGCTTGACAAGTTCAACCCAATCTACGGTGAGGGGCGATCTTGCTAGATTGAACATAGTTAAAATGATTCTAGTTACTGAATTGGAAGACTGTTGTGAGTTTTGAAAAGCTACACTATGCCACAAGATTAGTTAGTGGAAGTACTCGTTATCATGAAATTGTTGGAGAGTGGCACTTAAAACGTCAGCAATTAGCTGTCCAGTTAGAAGCTTTTCCTTTCTTAATTGAAGCCTACAAATTTACTGAGGGAACTCCTTATGAAAAAGATTCTAGGATTAAACTGTCTGATCCATTTCCTCGTTTACATTTAGCTAATGCTTGCGAGTCAACAGTTAATGCACTTTATTCGTTAGCAGAAGTGGCTTCGCACTTTGCAAATCGAGTAAGTACTGGTAGGCTACCCTCAAGTTTCAATTCACTGAAAAAGAAAGTTGAGATAGAACAAGTAGATGAAGCACTAATTGCTGCTCTTGGTGACCTTCAATGGTATCGAAAAGTAAGGAAATTACGCACCGAATGGGTTCATTACTCGACCATCTTTATTTGCGAGGATCAGAATGGAGAGCCAATGATTTCCGTAAGGTCATACAGGCGACCTTCTGATAAATCTGAAATTCTTGAACAAACTCAATACCTTGTCACTGAAGTGGTTGATTGGGTAAGGAAAGCTATTATTACGGTTGATGCTTATGGTAGTTACTTGTTAAGTAAATATGTAATGCATCGCTTTAATCCTGATGAAATAATTACAGTTACAAAATATGATGAGAACGGCTATCCTCTGCTTTTAGAAGATTTCCGTTTTAAAGTGGAAAAGATTACGATTAAGGAGTACATGTGTCGAGGAGGAATTACAATATAATCTGCTTTCTAATGCTAATTTTTGTACGATGGCGCGAGAACTAACTAGTCGATCGTCACCACGTTCGACTTCATTACGGCTAAAGTCACCCAACAAGCTCTTTATTATGACGATAGGTAACTCTCCTCAACAGGCTGTACGGCTTCAACATGGCGGTTTCTGACATCACTCGTGTGCTGGGGCGATCGCCCTTCGACATCAGTTGAACTGTCGGTAAAGAATCTAAGCGGTGAGTTGATTTGGTGGCGATCACTAAAGTAGTTACTCAAGACGATCTAGCACAGGACATGATGGATAAAATCCGTCTGGTTATGCTGTCCGCACAGTGTAGAGAGCGGCGTTCGGTCATAAGTGGAAAGATGAATCATTGAGAATGGCCGCAAGTCGATGCAGGGTCGATCGCGCCACTCAAAACTGAAGCGCGCAATAAGTTCTCTACTATGAAGATAGGTAACTCTCCTCGACAGGCTTCGCGGTTTCAACATGGCGTTTTCTTCTATCACTCGTGCGCTGGGGCGATTGCCCCTCACAACCGAACTTCTAACCAAGCTTCAGCAGCATCAATACCTGAAGCTAAACGGCTTAGCACGGTTGCCAAAAGGATTGGTCAGTTCTGCCTTGGCACAAGCCCAGTCTCGCAACCTGCTGGTTGTCACCGCTACGCTTGAAGAAGCCGGACGCTGGACTGCCCAACTGGAAGCAATGGGCTGGCAAACGGTTCACTTTTATCCCACGTCCGAGTCATCACCTTACGAACCATTTGATCCAGAGTCGGAGATGGTGTGGGGGCAGTTGCAGGTGTTGGCGGACTTGGTAAAGGATAAAGGCGAAAGTATAAAGGATAAAAGTGAAGCCAATTCATCCTTTAGCCTTCATTCTTCATCCTTTGCGATCGTTACGACCGAACGTGCCCTTCAACCTCATTTACCGCCTGTTGCGACCTTTAAGCCATACTGTCTGACACTGAAGCGAGGCGCGGAATTAGACCTGGAAACGCTGGGGCAGGAATTAGCGCGATTGGGCTACGATCGTGTCCCGCTGGTTGAAACTGAAGGGCAATGGAGTCGGCGCGGCGACATTATTGATGTGTTTCCGGTTGCATCGGAGTTACCAATGCGGTTGGAGCTGTTTGGCGATGAGTTGGATCAGATTCGGGAGTTTGACCCCGCTACGCAACGATCGCTCGATCGCATCGAACAGCTTGTACTCACACCCACAAACTTCGCACCCATCATTCAAACCGCGCTCATTGTTGAGAAAGCTGAAGCGTTGAAAGCATTTCTATCTGAAGAAGATCAGGAAAAATTTGACCAGGGGCAAATGCCGGAAGGGTCTCGTCGTTTTCTGGGGATTGCGTTTGACAGACCTGCGTCCCTGCTGGATTATTTGCCGGAAAATACGCTAATCGCGATCGACGAACCCGATCAATCGGAAGCGCATGGCGATCGCTGGTTCGAGCACGCCGAAGAGCAGTATGGGGAAAACAGCGGTCAGCAGTCAGCGGTCAGCGGTCAGCCCTTACCACGTATTCATCGATCGTTTGCAGAATCGTTGGCGGAGGTGGAGTTGTTCGATCGGCTTTACTTATCGGAGTTGGCAGAAGAACCAAAAGTGCGCACTGCTCAAGATAAAGGCCCTGCTCCGATTAATTTGGCGAGTCGATCGGTGCCTGCGATTCCCCATCAGTTTGGCAGGCTGGCGGAGACATTGCGGGAGGAGCGCGATCGCGGTTTTTCGATCTGGCTGGTATCGGCGCAACCCTCGCGATCGGTGGCGTTGCTGCAAGAGCACGATTGTCCCGCACAATTTATTCCCAATCCGCGTGATTATCTGGCGATCGACAAACTTCAGGTGCAGCACGTTCCCGTTGCCGTGAAGTACTCCGGGTTGGCGGAACTAGAAGGCTTCATTCTGCCGACGTTTCGGTTGGTGGTAGTGACCGATCGAGAGTTTTTCGGGCAACATTCTCTCGCTACGCCCAGCTATGTTCGCAAACGTCGTCGTGCGGCATCCAAGCAGGTTGACCCAAATAAGCTGCGACCGGGCGATTACGTGGTGCACAAAAATCATGGTGTGGGTCGGTTTCTCAAGCTCGAAAGCCTGACGCTAAACCACGAAACCCGCGAATACCTGGTGTTGCAGTACGCCGATGGCTTATTGCGTGTGGCAGCCGATCAACTCAGTTCACTGTCACGCTTTCGGGGGGCAGGCGATACTGTACCCGAACTTAACAAAATGTCTAGCAAAGCCTGGGAGCGCACTAAGAGCAAGGTTCGTAAAGCCATCAAGAAAGTCGCGGTGGACTTGCTTCAACTGTATGCCCAACGTGCCCAACAGGCTGGCTTTACCTACCCTCCCGATATGCCCTGGCAGGAAGAAATGGAAGAGTCCTTTCCCTACCAACCCACGCCGGACCAATTGAAGGCCACGCAAGATGTGAAGCAAGATATGCAGAGCGATCGCCCAATGGATCGGCTCGTCTGCGGCGATGTGGGTTTTGGCAAAACCGAGGTTGCTATTCGCGCCATCTTCAAAGCGGTCACAGCGGGTAAGCAAGTGGCAATGCTAGCTCCCACGACTATTCTGACCCAGCAGCACTATCACACGCTGAAGGAACGGTTTGCACCCTACCCCATTCAAATCGGCCTACTCAACCGTTTTCGAACGCCCCAAGAACGGAAGGATATCATCCAACGCCTCAAAACGGGTGAACTGGATATTGTCGTCGGCACCCATCAGTTGCTTAGCAAGGATGTGCAGCCAAAGGATCTGGGCTTGCTGGTGGTGGATGAAGAGCAGCGGTTTGGGGTGAATCAGAAGGAAAAAATTAAGTCCCTCAGAACGCAGGTGGATGTCCTCACGCTCAGCGCCACCCCGATTCCACGCACCCTTTATATGGCGTTGTCTGGCGTGCGCGAGATGAGCCTCATCACCACACCGCCCCCGTCTCGTCGTCCCATCAAAACCCATCTGTCGCCCTACGACCCCGAAGTGATGCGAACCGCCATGCGCCAGGAACTCGATCGCGGCGGGCAAGTTTTTTACGTGGTGCCCCGTGTGGAAGGTATTGAAGAAATCGCCGTTCGTATCCGTGAAATGATACCGAGCATTCGGATTGCGATCGCGCACGGACAGATGCCCGAAGCGGAACTGGAAACGACCATGCTGACCTTCAGCGAAGGCGAAGCCGATCTTCTCCTCTGCACCACCATTATTGAATCGGGGTTGGATATTCCTCGCGTCAATACCATTTTGATTGAAGACGCACAGCGCTTTGGACTCTCGCAGCTTTATCAGTTGCGGGGACGAGTGGGCAGGGCAGGCATTCAGGCACACGCATGGCTCTTTTACCCCAAGCAGAGTCAGCTTACCGACACGGCACGCCAGCGATTACGAGCCATTCAAGAATTTGCGCAGCTAGGTTCTGGCTATCAGTTAGCAGTACGCGATATGGAAATTCGGGGAGTCGGTAATCTACTGGGAGCCGAGCAATCGGGACAACTGGACGCGATCGGCTTTGACCTTTACATTGAAATGCTGGAAGAAGCGATCGGCGAAATCCGTGGGCAAGAAATTCCGACTGTCGATGATACGCAGATTGATCTCAACTTGACGGCATTTATTCCCGCCGATTACATTCCTGACCTGGATCAAAAGATGAGCGCCTACCGTACCGTAGCCTCTGCTAGCAGCAAACAGGAACTCACGCAAATTGCCGCAGACTGGAGCGATCGCTACGGTGCCATTCCCGCAGCCGCCCTCCAACTGATACGGATTGTAGAGTTGAAGCAGATTGCCAAAAAGCTGGGCTTCTCGCGCATCAAGCCTGACGGCACACAGCATATTGCGCTAGAAACACCGATGGCAGAACCCGCCTGGAACTTACTCAAAGCCAACCTGCCGGATCATCTGCATTCGCGCTTTGTCTATACGCCAGGAAAGGTTACAGTTCGAGGCTTAGGCGCACTCAAGGCCGAACAACAGCTAGATAGCTTGCTGAACTGGCTCGGTCGCATGCAAGGTGCATTACCTGAACCCGCGATCGTTTGAAAAATAAGGGATGCTGAGCAAGCTGGAGCCGTGCTATTCACACACCAAGCGCTTCTGCGAAAGTTTAGGCATACTGACGCAAAATATTTAAATGCAAGTTACTATTAGCACAGTGACCTGACAATATTACTGAGTGATCTCGATCGTTGACATTGCCATCTACGCGATGTATCTTCATCGATCTGTATCATCTGTTTAACAAAATTAGGACTTACGCGTCTGAAGCTTAAACCTTCGATCCCTCCTTCCTCCCTTAAAAGGGAGGAACTCCAAAAGCCCCCTCTCAAGGAGTTGGGATTTAACTGCGTAAGCCCTGAAAACGATCTCGCATCTGAAAATCGATCACAAGAACCAATCGTATCGCTCTACCTAAGCCGTATTTTAATGTTGAGGATCCAGAAGTCTGGCTTCAAGGTTTTCTAAGAAACGGTGGGTTGGTTAGCTACAGAGCAACAAGGTGCTATGCAAACAACGATCGCTGCCCCTGTATCCAACTTGAACTCCAGCATCCGCATCTTACTGGTTGAGGATAATGATATCAGTCGTCAATTGATGACTGACTTTTTGAGGCACTGCGGTTACTCGATTAACGCCCTTTCAAACGGTTCTACGTTTGCGCGCGAGATGGCGTTGTTTTGCCCCCACTTGGTGTTGCTCGACCTGAAGTTACCCGATATAGATGGCTTTGCGGTATTAGAGCAAGCACAGCAAACCACAGAGTGGGCAGAGACTCCCATTATTGTGATTTCAGCATTTGCTTTTCAAACGGATCGAGAGCGAGCCTTAAGCTTGGGCGCTCGTCAGTATTTGGTCAAG
Source organism: Stenomitos rutilans HA7619-LM2 (assembly GCA_019358945.1). Lineage (GTDB taxonomy): Bacteria > Cyanobacteriota > Cyanobacteriia > Leptolyngbyales > Leptolyngbyaceae > Stenomitos > Stenomitos rutilans. Next base: position 100,360 of record JAHHIE010000005.1, read on the forward strand.
CCTGTAATGCTACCCCAAATTCAACAAGCGATTCATGATGAGCTAAAAGCACTCACGGTACAGTAGGCAAGCCTCTGCACCTCAACATTTTTATGACGATTCACTTAAACGCATGATCTATGGGTGATTAGCAGGACTTACATTATCCTCACTCAACGATCACCACTGCGGTTGGGCTTGTGCTGCAATTGGCTTAAGGACAGGGCTTTAATCCGACTCAATATATGGGCACAAGCGGCTATGCCATTAGGGGCTACTGGCTTCGTTGCTGCGTGACAAACGTTTCAATATTTTGGCTGAGAGACTGTACCGTTCTACCAGTCTGCGAGATTTGGGCAGTTAGTTCCGCAATAAGTAGCGTTGCTGATTGCAGTTGGTTGAGGGTCTGTTCTAGTTCTTCACGGGTCTGTGATTCAAACTCTTCGAGCGTCATATACAAAACCTGACGTATCAGTGTGCGGTTGTTTAATTAATTACACATCGATCTTAGCGATTACGGAGATGCGCGTCTCTAGCAATGTTTGAAGTCTCCATAGATTCGTTTAAAATTGAGATAAAGCCCCATCACCAATCGTTGTCTGTGACATCTGCAAAAGCGTTAACACTGGTTAAAGACCCAGATCGTTTGGAACGTCGCCTCAAAGAGATTCCAGCGGAGCCGGGTGTGTACTACATGCGGGATGCGAACGATCAGATTCTCTATATTGGGAAGTCTAAAAAGCTACGATCGCGCGTCCGCTCCTATTTTCGGGACAATCAAGGCTTGAGTCCTCGCATTGCGTTAATGGTGAAGCAAGTGGCGGAGATCGAGTTTATCGTCACCGATACCGAAGCCGAAGCTTTAGCGCTAGAGGCAAACCTGGTCAAGCAGCACCAACCCCACTTCAATGTGCTGCTGAAGGACGACAAAAAATATCCTTATCTCTGCATCACCTGGTCGGAAGCCTATCCGCGCATCTTCATCACGCGTAAGCGACGGGTGAGTAAGGAAAAAAAGGATCGCTATTACGGTCCCTATGTGGATACGGGATTACTGCGGCAGACGCTGCATCTGGTGAAACGGATCTTCCCCCTGCGGCAACGACCCCAACCGCTCTTTAAGGATCGTCCGTGCCTGAACTACGATATTGGTCGCTGCCCCGGTGTATGTCAGGCGTTGATCACCCCAGAGGACTATCACAAGATCGTGCAGAAGGTGGCGATGATCTTCCAGGGGCGATCGCGCGAACTAACCGACATCCTCACCGCGCAGATGGAAAAGGCAGCAGAGTCGTTGAACTTTGAGCAAGCCGCCAGAATTCGTGACCAGATTGCAGGTTTAAAGCTGCTCGGTGCTGACCAAAAAGTGTCGATGGCGGACGATACCATTTCACGGGATGCGATCGCTCTGGCTGCCGATGATCAATATGCCTGTGTGCAACTCTTCCAGATTCGTGCGGGTCGCCTAGTAGGGCGCTTGGGCTTTGTTGCCGATGCTCAATCGGGTTCACCCGGAGACATTTTGCAGCGCGTGTTGGAAGAGCATTATCAAACCGTCGATGCAGTGGAAATTCCCGCTGAGATTATGGTGCAGCACGAACTGCCCGAAGGTGACATGCTGGCAGAGTTTCTGACGGAGGCAAAGGGGCGGAAGGTGACGATCGTCGCGCCTCAGCGTCAGACCAAAGCTGAGATGATCGAGATGGTCGAGCGCAATGCCGAGTATGAGTTAGCACGGACGCAACGGTTTGCCGATCGTAACGCCCAAGCTATGCTCGACCTTGCCGAAATTCTCGACTTGCCAGAACTACCTCGCCGCATTGAAGGGTACGACATTTCTCACATCCAGGGTTCAGATGCGGTGGCATCGCAAGTCGTCTTCGTTGATGGGCTACCAGCCAAACAGCACTATCGCCATTACAAAATCAAAAATCCGACGGTGACGTCTGGGCACTCCGATGATTTCGCCAGCATGGCAGAGGTGATTCGTCGCCGTTTTCGCAAGTATGCAGCGATGAAAGAAAAGGGTGAGTTGGTGAAAGCTGAAGCCGATTCTGTGTTGAGCCGTCATGTGTCTGCAACGGCTGATTTTCCCGATCTGGTGATGATTGATGGGGGCAAAGGACAGCTTTCGGCAGTGGTCGCGGTTTTGCGCGAGATGAATTTGCTGGACGATGTGAAAGTCGTTAGCCTTGCCAAGCAGCGCGAAGAAATTTTCTTGCCTGGAGAATCCTTGCCGCTGAACACGGATGCTGAGCAGCCCGGTGTGCAGGTACTCCGTCGTTTGCGGGATGAAGCGCACCGCTTTGCCGTGAGCTTTCACCGCCAACAGCGCAGCGATCGCATGCGTCGATCGCGCCTCGACGAAATTCCCGGCCTCGGACATCATCGTCAGAAACAACTGCTTGCCACCTTTCGGTCGATCGACTACCTGCGTGAAGCCAGTCCTGCTCAGATTGCAACGGTTCCTGGTATTGGCCCTCGTCTAGCCCAGCAAATTTACGACTATTTTCATCCTGCACAGGATGCTCCTGAGCCAGAGTCAGCAACGATGAATTGATTAGCGGTCAGCGGTCAGCTTTAGAGTTACTTCTGGCTCCTGATTTCCGTTTCTGACCACTAAAACCAGAGCGATTTACTTCTCATAGCGCTTAATATCTGCTTCACAAACTCGGTGTGTACGGATAATTTTGCGCTCCAGTGTCGGCTTTGGCTTTAACCCCATCCGCTTCTATGTTGTACTGGAAGTCGGCACAGGAACGAGTGGTTCGCTTTATTCATCTGAGATGAACACCGCACAATTTTTTGGGCACTCTACGCTTAATTCCTTCGCCGCGCTGAGAGTCTAGACTGAATTCTTACCGGATGGAACGATCGCACGATGAAAAGGTTCTGCAATGGCAAGTGGTGTTAAAAGGGAGGGTGCGTGACTAGCTCACACAAGGTTGGAGTCGTCATCATTGGGCGCAACGAGGGCGATCGTCTCTTTCGCAGTTTAGATTCCGTTGTGGATGGCTCTCGTCCCGTTGTGTATGTGGACTCTGGCTCGACGGATGGAAGCTGTGAGGCTGCTGGCGATCGCGGCGTTATCGTAGTCAATTTGGACTTATCGATTCCCTTTACAGCCGCGCGTGCTCGTAATGCTGGGTTCGCTCGTCTGCGGGAACAGCATCCTGATATTGAATACGTCCAATTTATCGATGGTGATTGCGAAGTGGTAGCAGGTTGGCTCGAAGCTGCCGCCGCTGCGCTGGACGAAAATCCTACGGTCGTAGCCGTATGTGGCTGGCGGCGTGAACGCTACCCGGATCGCAGCCCCTATAACCGCATTTGTGACGTTGAGTGGCGGATGGGGTCAGTGGGTGAAACCGCTCACTTTGGTGGCGATGTCATGATTCGTGCCAGTGCGTTCGCCGCTGTAAGTGGCTATGACAGCAGCGTGATTGCGGCGGAAGATGATGAACTGAGCGTGCGGCTGCGACAGGCAAACGGGTCTATCCTCCGCATCGACCATGACAGCACCCTCCATGATGCCAATATCCATCAGCTCTCACAATGGTGGCAACGGGCGAAACGCTGTGGCTATGCCTACGCTCAGGTTCACAGCCTGCACGGTGCGCCGCCAGAACGGAAGTTTGTCAAGGAGATCCGGCGCACCTGGCTGTGGGGCGTCTTGGTGCCTGTGGGCGCGATCGCGCTTGCACCCTTCACCCTTGGGCTTTCGCTCCTTGCCTTCGGACGCTATCCACTGACGGCGTTGCGAACCATTCTGGGTACACACAAACGAGGGTTTTCCTGGGAGGAGAGTATTCCCTGGGGTTTGTCCTGCGGGGCGTCTGTATTTCCAGAAGCATTTGGAGTCATCAAGTTTACGAGCGATCGTTTGCTCAACCGACAACACAAGATCATTGAATATAAGGGCGCTCAAACGCCTGTTGTCAATACCGTTCACATCACAGGGAGATAGCCAATGGCAGTTCATAACGGACAAAGCAAACCCGTCGCCGTCGCGCTGCTTGGGGCAGGCTACATTTCTGATTATCACCTCGCAGCACTGCGCCTTCTACCCAACGTTGAGGTGCGTGCGATCTGTGACTTGAACAAGCGGTTAGCAGAGCAGTTTGCACAGTCAAAGGGCATTTCAACCGTTTATGGTGATCTGGGTGAGATGCTGTCTAAAGAGCGTCTGGATGTGGTGCATATTCTCACACCGCCTCATGTGCACTTTGCCACGGGTTGCCAGGTGGTTGAAGCGGGAGTCGATGCCTTTATTGAGAAGCCTTTGTGCCATCGGGTGAGCGACTGTCAAGAACTCCGTCGTCGTGCCGAAACCATTGGACAGACGATCGGTGTGAGCCACAACTTCCTCTACTTCCCGGTGTACGAAAAGCTTGTCGCCGATTTGCGTAGCGGACGGCTCGGACGTGTTGATCAAATTGATATCGTCTGGAACAAGGAACTGGGTCAACTCACAGGTGGCCCTTACGGCGCGTGGATGCTTCAAACACCCAAGAACATTCTGTTTGAAGTCGCGCCCCACTCCTTTACCCATCTGGTTCACTTGATTGGGCAACCCGATTCGCTGTCGGTAGATGTGAACGATCGCATCGATTTGCCTCGTGGGCTGGAGTTCTACCGACGTTGGGAAATTCGCGGCTGGAAGGGCAACACCAGCATTCGTATCCGGTTCTCATTCATTGACGGCTATCCAGAACACTACATCCATGTGCGCGGCACCAATGCGATCGCCCATGTGGACTTTGAGAACAATACCTACACCTGCCAGGAGCACACACCGTATCTGCTGGACGTCGATCGCTTTGCCACCGTTGCCGCCACTGCCCGCGAATCTTTCTCGCAAGCGGCTGGCACGCTGACGAGCGCAGTTCTCGCCAAAGCTGGTCTTTCCAAAGTCTCTGCACCGTTCTCCTACAGCATTGCGCGGACGGTCGAAAGCTTCTACACGACCCGTCGCAGCAAGCTGGATGAGCGGATCGATCCATCCTTGGGAGAAGGCGCGATCGCCCTGGCTGAATGGGTTGCCCGCGAAACACACCTGCCAGAGCCGAAAACTGATGTCTTTGCGTTGAATCAGCCTGCGATCGCAGAACTGCCAAAGTCCAATGTACTCGTCATTGGTGGCACAGGCTTTATTGGTCAAGCGCTGGTGAAACGCTTGCGACAAGACGGTCATGGGGTTCGCATTCTCGCCCGCGACCCCAACAACTGCTCACCCGCACTTCGCAATCTGGGCGTGGAACTGGCGAAAGGTGATTTCGCTGATGCCAACGCTGTTGCAGCCGCTCTGGACGGTATTGAATACGTTTACCATCTGGCACGCGGCAATGGCAAAACCTGGGCAGACTACCTCAAAACGGATGTGGAGCCGACACGCAAAGTCGCGGAACTGTGTCTGGAGCATGGCGTGAAGCGCTTGTTCTATGCGTCGTCGATCGCCATCTACTACGCAGGCAACGGTGCCGGGACGATTACCGAAACCACAAAACCTCATGAAGGGATGCTGCGAGTCGCACCATACCCGCGATCGAAAGTCGAAAACGAACGTATCTTGCTTCAGCTTCAGCGCGAAAAGGGTTTACCTGTCGTAATCTTCCGTCCCGGTGTGGTTCTCGGTCGGGGTGGCAATCCCTACCACTGGGGCATTGCTGCATGGCCCTATAACTCCGTCTGTCGTCTGTGGGGTGATGGTAACAGTAAGCTGCCGATCGTGCTGGTGGATGATGTTGCGGACGCAATGGCACGGGCGATCGCGGTTCCTGGCATTGAAGGCGAGTCCTTTAACCTCACCAGCGAACCTCAAGTCACTGCCAATGATTACCTTGACGAATTTGAGCAACAAGCGGGGTTGAAGCTTCGACGTATTCCCACCTCTAGCTGGCGCAACTACTCAGAGTCGTTAGCGAAGTGGGCAGTGAAGAAACTCGGACGTGACCCCAACGCCGCCTTCCCCAGCTATGCCGACTGGGAGGGTCGCAGCTTTGCCGCCGTGTTTGATTCCTCCAAAGCCGAGCGCCAGCTTGGTTGGTCGCCCATCAAAGATCGCACCACTCTGATCAAAGAAGGCATCCACGCTCCGGCTGAAGAGTTCTTTGCCTGATGTGTAGTGGCACAAGATTGGCTTTACAGTGCAGCATCTACAGCTTGGAAAAAATGCCCAATCAGGTAGAGAGAGCCGCACAGAACCGTGAGAGGAGCGTCTGTCTTTGGCTTCATTCTTGTTGCGCTTGGCTGATCGCTTGTGGCGGCTTCTAACGCGGGAAGCACATCGAGATAAGTTTGACAGGCTGCCAGGTCAGGGCAAACCTCGTAGGCTAAGGCGGCCAATTTCTCAGGGTCGGCGGTGCTATGGTCGGGGACAGGCACGAGGTAGAGCCGATCGCCCCCTCGCAGCAGTGCCTTAAATACATCGGCATGATCTTTTGTGGAGAGCATGCCCATGACCCAATGAATTTGGGTGCTGCGGTTGCTGACGATCGCGGGACTATCCATAAACTGCCGCAAAACTTCTGCGCTGGCAGGATTGTGGGCACCATCAATCAGAATCTTGTGTCCTTCCCAATGGAACCATTGCAAGCGTCCTGCCCATCTCGTTTTAGCGATGCCGTTGACGATCGTCGCGTCCGATATTTGCCATCCTTGCTGTCGTAGCACCTGAAGCGCGGCGATCGCGAGTGCTGCGTTATGGCGCTGAATGTCTCCAAGCAGAGGCGATCGATACTTGAGCGCTTTGAGGATAATGATGCCTTCTGCTTCGAGATCAGGCGATTCTGGCTGAATGTCGTACTCTTCCACACCTTGATATTCTGCCCATCCATCGCCCAAAGCTTTTGCAGGCTGAGGATACACCGTCAAGCACTCTAGCTCAGCCGTGCGACGATGAATGACCGCAGCTGCTTCTGACGGTAGTTGCCCAATGACGGCGATGCCACTGTGCTTAAGAATGCCTGCTTTTTCCCAGGCGATGTCTGCCAGCGTAGGCCCCAAGCGCTGCCAGTGTTCACGGCTGATGGAGGTAATGATGCTCACAAGGGGACGATCGCACACGTTAGTAGCATCCAGTCGTCCACCCAGCCCTACTTCGATAACTGCGATGTCAACATGCTGTTGTGCAAAGTAAAGCCATGCAGCAGCTGTGAAAACCTCAAACTGAGTCGGGGACGGATCAAGTGATTGACTGGCAGCGATGACTTGCTGAAGTACCTGTTCCAGATCGGAAGTAGCGATCGGCTGCTCATTGACGCAAATGCGCTCTTCCCAACGCACCAGATGCGGCGAGGTATAGCGTCCCACCCGATAGCCTGCCTCCGTCAGCACCGCAGAAAGATACGCACAAACCGATCCTTTGCCGTTGCTCCCCGCCACATGGACAATCGGCACCTGCTCATGGGGGTTGCCCAGTGCCTTTAGAAGCTGCTGAATCGATTCTAACCCCAGCCGTACCCCAAAGCGGGCAAATGTTTGTAGTGTTGCATCGATGTCCAAAATCTCTGCGCTCTCTGCGTCTCTGCGATTCCTTTTACTATTTTAGGCTGTACCGCAGAGGCACGAAAGAAGACTATTTGGGATCGACGATCGCACCCATAAACAATATCGTTCCCGTCCGATTATCACGGATGGCGCAGAAAAAGGGACGATCGACCACCATTCGAAACGGTTCATTCATCGGCATGGAGGTTGCCACAATGCCGACTGACGTTGCTGCCGCTGCTTCCGTACCTTCTTCGTTCATGTCCACAAAGGTTTTATGTTTCACCTGATCGATTTTGGTAGAGGCTGTACTTAGTGCGTCAAAGTTAGCCTTGCTGGCATCGAAGGCGATCGGCATGCCCAGAGCCGATAATGCTTTTTTCAGTTCCACCTCATATTCCAGCTTAAAACGAGGCACCTGCACAGAACCGGGTTGGGTGCGAAACCGACTCATCCACTGCTGCCAACTCTCAGCGGTCAGCGTTTTAGTAAAGTCTGGCAGGTTAAAAGATTTCTTTGGCAAAAAGAGAACCATGCTGACCTGTTTTTTGTCGTAGGGAAGGCTAACCGCTTGAAACTGATTGGTTTCGTAATACTTGTAGCTGCCCGTTTGCGCCATCATTGGGTGGCGCTTTTGGCTACCATCTGCCCGGTAAAACGGCTTATTAACCGTGTCAGTCTTATCAAAGGCTTTCGCCCAGGTGCCTTTAAAGTAGATGGCATTGATTAGAAACATCACATCATCGGGTTTCAGACTATCTACAATCTGGCTAATTTTGCCGCGAGTGTTTTCTTTCACCCAGTTGTTGATTGTCGCTGTGGCATTAGGAGCCGCAAAGTCCAAATCGGTTACCTGTGCGCCGTAAAATTTCTGATTATGTTGAATGAAGGCTGGCTTGAAGGGAACGCCTTGCCGTGCCCAAAGTGAGTTTGCGATCGCAAGCTGCACGCCTGCATCAGGAGTCTCAAGCAACGCTTTCAGAGTTGCGTTTGCCTGGTTGAGTTCAGTTAAACTCATCCCTTGAAGCTCAAGAGTTTTTGCCATCTGCTGCTGCGTTTCACCGCTTGCACCGTTGTAAGCCATCGACAGCGCGATCGCAATACTGGACGGTGATACAAACACATTCTGGTTGCCCTCCTGCTTAAGCAACTCTGAAAACAGCTTGAAACCAAAGGTAGTATTCGCAGTGACTAGCTTCGGATTGACAGCTTGAGGCTTCTGCATCGCGATCGTCTGAGGTGGTTGAAGCGGTTGCGGACTGGCGATCGCTGGATGCACACTCGTTGCCTTCAAGCATCCCATCAAACCCAGTAGCATCAAGCTACCGCTCACAATCGCACCTGTATGCCGCAAGCTACAATGACTCATTTTCACACTCCTGATCAAATGCTGCATGATGCTTTCTACACTTCCACGATCTTATGTTCGGGATGGAAGGACGCGATCGTTGCAGATTCAGTCACTAACCGTAAGGAGGACACTCTCTTTGCTAGAGCGCGTTATCAATTAAGCTTTTGGTATCTGTTGTAAAATTTCAGCCAGTGTCGAGTCTTGAAACCGCGCCTCACGTTCTTCTGTATAATTTCCATACCCTGTCGAAAACTGATTGAGAAAGCGGAGGGTATTGGCAATGCCGAGCTCTTACATCAGAAGTGCGATCGCTTCTTGAGTGGTTTGGTTAAGAGATTTGGGCTGAGTTATGTTGATAGCTCTGCAATTAACTCTAAAGTTGAAACCACTTTCGTCGGCTGAGTCTCTGCTAGTTTTGCTCGTCTCAGAAATCGGTCATCACAGGTGCAAAAGTAATCGGCTTGAGCTGCGATCGCCGAGGCTAAGTGCAACGCATCCAACGGTTTGATGCCCAACTCCACGAATGCTTGGGCGCGATGCTCGATCGACTAGCTGCGCAGCATCTCATGAGCAGCAATGTATCTGTTTTGGGAAAAATCTAGCGATCGCACCCATTGGTTTCTCACAAAAGCGGCTCTCACCAACAGTCCGATCTCTCTCACAAAGGGCATCGATCGCACCCCATCATTTCAGCCGCATCTGCCACCGTGCGATCGTTGTTTTGTCAGCACCATGCGATCGTTTGGCAGATTTGAAACCTTTAGTGTCAAAGATTTTAGCGATCGTCGCCAAAGGTTAGGCTATTGTAGTTGACACATAAAAAATAGAGCATAGACAATAACCACTCTCTCATGAGCTTACTAACTGGCGTCTGGGGTACCGAGCCTTACCTTACAGGCTCGAATAAGCTCTTGGTGAGCCTCATACGCCGCTGTTGCCGTAGCATTTAGTTCATCTCTTTTCTTCCAACGAGGATTTGCATCATCAAACTCATCCAGTTCCATAGAAAAGATATCGCCCTCATCCCCCGATCTCCATCCGTTCACGCTTAGCCCATCTCGGAATGAGATCAGCTTTTCCATAAAATCTGTTCGCTTGCTTTCAAGGTGAGGGTCTATGAACTCATACAGCGCATTTCCCCAATCGTGGATGAAATCGTTAACTCCAGTTAACCATCTGTAAGGGAATGCGCCTCCAAGATCCCAATCACGAAGGAAAAATGCTGTAGTGCCGTTTGAAGGAAACTGCTCCAAGAGCTTAGCAAATAGCAGTCGATCAGATCGTATCGATGAATTTGTAGTGGGAGTCGAGAATAGAATACCACTGCCGCACATTACCTTAAGTGCTTCAGTAAGCTTGAAGACGAGATCTTTATGAACCTCTCGATAAGTCTGCTTATCTGCATTCGGATGGAGAGTGAAGGTAATTGGCCAACGGCGTGTGGCAAGATTGAAGGGCATTTGGTCTTTTGGACTTCCAAACGCATCATTCATTACTAAGATTAACCGTTCATCACTAAGCGAGTGTAGTGCAAATCCGAGCTCAATAAGGACATTGGCGTTCGCGCAAAGCCTGCCTTCAGCGGATTCTGAAGTAAAGGATACGTCAGCAACAAAAGCAGAACTCGCTTCAATCTTTGAGAAAATTGTATACACGATTTCTGGCGATCCTGGTGTCCCTTTTGTATCGTGATCTACTTCTGGACGCTCATCAAGTCCATAATCTCGTTTGATAACGCGCATTGCGTCTTTAAGAGCATCTCGAATAAAGTACCGATTGACATTCTCAGGGTGTTCACTTTGCCATGAATAGAAAACTGAGATCGTCATATTTCACTGTATTCGCAACACTTGTTTAGACAGACCCTTACCATCTAAGAGCTTTAAGTTAGACAATTAGACCGAAATCGCGCTGTCTAAAATCTGATCGAGGTAATTAGGCTGCGACTTGCTAAGCAGTAGCCTTCTACAAGGATAGCGATTATTGCTTGTGCTCAAACCATTGTCACTTCTGCTAGAGCGATCGTTACTCACGATGAATCTGATCTTGACTACACTCCATCGATCAACCTTGCCCTGTGCCTAGAACGCTAGCGGTTCTCTCAGCACCGTGGCAGCACCGAGAGGCATCAAGGCACAGGTTAGAATCCTATTAGAATCAGTGAAAGGGCAACGAGGAACGGGTGATGCTGCTGCTGGAAGACCTCTCTCAATGGTTAGAGCTAGATGACCCGGAAGAACGGCGAGTGATCTCTAACGTCTCCTGGTCACAATACGAAGCATTGCTGACCCGGATGGGAGACAGTCTGGCGTATCGCATCAACTATTTAGATGGAGTTCTGGAAATTGTGGCACCCAGCCGTCGGCATGAAAGTGGCAAAACTCGCATTGGGACACTTTTAGAAATCTATTTTCTGGAGACGGATACCGAATATTTCCCCACTGGCTCCACGACCTTTCGCAACGCAGACAAACGAGTTGGAACGGAGCCAGATGAAAGCTACTGCATTGGCACCGATAAAGCGGTTCCTGATCTGGCGATCGAAGTGGTGGTAACGAGCGGCGATCTTAATCGACTGGAACGGTTTCAGCGCTTGGGAGTCCAGGAGGTCTGGTTCTGGCAAAACAACTGCTTCCTGCTGTATCACCTGCGTGCAGAGAACCTGGAGCAATGGGCGCAAACCTTTGGCTATGAGGCGATCGACCAGAGTGAACTGCTTCCCAACCTGGATATGACATTGCTGAGTGAGTGTGTGCAGAATCCTAATCCACTGGCGGCAGCAAAGGCGTTCCAGCAAGGAATTCGCGATCGCCACTGCCTTAACCATCGTTGCTGATGTTACGTTGAACCCAGCGATCGTTACTTATGCTCAAGCGGTGGTTACCAACGAAGAAGCTGTGGTTACTTACACTCAAGCGGTGGTTACTTCCGTTCAAGCTGCGGTTACTTATGCTTGAGTTATGTTTACTTACGCTCAAGCTGTGGTTAGTAATGATGAAGCTGTGGTTACTAGCATTAAAGCTGTGGTTACTAACATTGAAGTTACCGTAAAGCAAATAAAGCAAGGAGCAAATAAAGTAAATAGCGAATTAACCCCGATCGCAGTGGGAGATTGGCTAGTTCATGCGGCATCATTAAGATCAGCGAATAATTTCTTACAGTCCCCCACCACGTTTCATGGCTACTCCTCCTAGCGGCACTCAAATTCGGCAAACCTTTCTCGACTTCTACGCAGCCAGAGGGCACACGATTCTGCCCAGTGCTTCTTTGGTGCCGGAAGATCCTACCGTGCTGTTGACGATCGCCGGGATGTTGCCGTTCAAACCGATCTTTTTGGGACAGCGTCCGGCTGAGTTTCCTCGCGCGACGACTTCGCAGAAGTGCATTCGCACCAACGACATCGAGAATGTGGGACGCACGGCGCGGCACCACACCTTCTTCGAGATGCTGGGAAACTTCAGCTTTGGGGATTATTTCAAACAGCAGGCGATCGCGTGGGCGTGGGAACTGTCTACGAAGGTCTACGGCTTGCCACCGGAACGCCTGATCGTGAGCGTCTTTGAAGACGACGATGAGGCCTTTGCAATCTGGCGAGACGAAATTGGCATTCCGGCTCATCGGATTCAGCGCATGGGTGAGAAAGATAACTTCTGGGTGTCGGGGCCTACGGGGCCATGCGGACCGTGTTCTGAAATCTACTACGACTTCCATCCCGAAAAGGGCGATGCACACATTGACCTGGAAGATGACGCCCGGTTTATTGAGTTCTACAATCTGGTGTTCATGCAGTACAACCGGGATACGGCAGGTACTTTGACCCCACTGCAAAACAAGAATATTGACACCGGGTTAGGTCTGGAACGGATGGCACAAATCCTCCAGAAGGTGCCCAATAACTATGAGACTGACCTGATCTTTCCGATTATCCAGAAGGCAGCGTCGATCGCCAACGTCGATTATGCTACCGCTGACGGAGCAACCAAAATCGCGCTTAAGGTCATTGGAGATCACATTCGTGCCGTCGTTCACATGATTGCCGATGGCATTGTGGCTTCCAACGAAGGTCGCGGCTACGTGCTGCGTCGCTTGATTCGTCGCGTCATTCGCTACGGTCGCTTGATTGGCATCGATCGCGAGTTCACGCCCAAAGTTGCTGAAACCGCGATCGCCCTTTCAGAGTCTGCTTATCCCAACGTGCGCGTCATGGAGCGAACCATCAAAGTCGCGCTGCAACGCGAAGAAATTAATTTTCTCAAGACGCTCGATAAGGGCGAACATCTGCTGGCAGAAATCGCCGCGCAAGTTGGTGTAGGTGGGCAAATTTCGGGCAAAGATGCCTTTAAGCTCTACGACACACACGGCTTTCCTCTAGAACTAACAGAAGAGATTGCAGCTGAACGAGAATTGACCGTCGATGTCGCTGGGTTTGAAGCCGAAATGGATAAGCAACGGCGGCTCTCCCAAATGGCGCACACGACCATTGACCTCACGGCTCAAGGCTCTCTCGATCAACTCGCAGCCCACATCGAGCAAACCGAGTTTGTGGGCTATACCCAACCCGTCACCGAAGCTGTTGCGCAAGTATTGATGGTGAACGGCAAACCCAAACAAACGGTAGAAGCAGGCACAGAGGTTCAGGTTGTGCTGGATGAAACGCCGTTTTACGCCGAGTCAGGCGGGCAAGTTGGCGATCGCGGCTACCTCTCTGGCGACGACGTTCTGGTACGCATTGAGGACGTGCAAAAAGAGTCGGCGTTCTTCGTCCACTATGGTCGTGTAGAACGAGGCACGCTACATACAGGTGATACCGTTACAGCGCAGATTGACCTTGCTTGCCGTCGTCGCGTTCAGGCACACCACACCGCAACGCACCTCCTCCAATCGGCATTGAAAAAGCTGGTGGATGACAACATTTCGCAGGCGGGTTCGCTGGTCTCCTTCGATCGCCTCCGCTTTGACTTTCATTGCCCCCGTCCCCTCACACTTGACGAACTCCAGCAGGTTGAAGAGCAGGTCAACACCTGGATTGCTGAAGCGCATTATGCTCAGACATCCATCATGTCGATCGCCGAAGCAAAGGCAAAAGGCGCGATCGCCATGTTTGGCGAAAAATACGGCAGCGAAGTCCGCGTGCTGGATGTGGCAGGTGTATCGATAGAACTGTGTGGCGGCACCCATGTCAGCAATACCGCCGAAATTGGTCTGTTCAAAATCGTTTCTGAAACAGGCGTTGCGGCTGGCATTCGTCGCATTGAAGCCATTGCGGGTACGGCAGTGCTGGAATACCTGAACCTGCGCGATGCGATCGTCCGTGACCTGAGCGATCGCTTCAAGGTGAAGCCAGAAGAAATTGGCGATCGCATCACGTCTCTGCAAACCGAACTCAAAACCACTCAAAAGCAACTCGAAACCGTTAAAGGACAGCTTGCCCTCGCTAAAGCTGATAGTCTTTTGACGCAGGCTGAACCCGTTGGCGAATTCCACATTCTCATTGCTCAACTGGATGGCGTTGACCCCGAATCCCTCAAAACCGCTGCGGAACAGCTTCAGCAAAAGTTGACCAATGGCGCGGTTGTTCTTGGTTCCGTGCCCGAAGCGGATAAGGTCAGCCTAGTCGCTGCCTTCAGCCCTGCCGTGATTCAGAAAGGACTTCAGGCTGAGAAACTGGTAGGCGCGATCGCCAAACTCACAGGCGGCGGCGGCGGCGGTCGTCCTAACCTCGCTCAAGCAGGCGGACGCGATGCCAGCAAACTACCAGAAGCACTCGCAGAAGCCAAAAATCAGCTAATCTCTGGTTTGAGCTAAATTGGTAGACCAGCGAAATATTTGCTAAATCGCCCCTCTGGAGGAACGGGCTTGGGCAGGAAAAAAGACATTCAGCAGGTTGAAGTGGTTGCAAGAGAATTCAACATGACCCCAGAAGAACGCAGAGACTTTGGTGATTTTCTAGAAGCAGAAAAACTCAGTGATCATAGTGGCACTAAAAACGATCGCGGTGATTTCACCTATGAAGAACTGAGGCAAAAAGCGCGAGAATTCTTAGGATTGAGTTAACTGAGTTAAGACATTTCTTAATGCAATGACAATCGAACTTACTCACCAAATTACTGACATTAAAGGGATTAATCAGCTCTACGCAATCGCAAGTCGTGTGATTGGTGAGACATGCTGGAAAGCAACTCTCAGCTATGGAGATGAGTTAACGCTTCACTTCGGCGAACAAATTCCGTATACTCATCCCTCAATGGCTGGAAAGCACAAGGGGAGTTGGATATTAGGGACACGCGGCACTGCATGGCAATTAAACAATCCATCCGACGCAAGTGCAACGTTAGATACTAAAGCAGCTATGCTTGATATTTTCAAACGTGAGCTTCGTCAGCTTGAGGGTAATATTTTGCAATCGCTCAAAATTGACTATCCGGTGCTTGGTCTGACACTAAATTTCAGCCAAGGTATCCACTTAACCATCACCCCTCCTGTCCGTTACGATGAGTTTGACTTGCCCTACTGGGAGTTATTTACCCCTGATCATCAAGTTTTGCAGGTCGGTCCTCAGTCAAGTTGGTCATTGATTCAATCCGATCGAAGCCCATCAACTCCGGATTGAAACGGTCTATGAAAGTGGTCGAGAAATACCATTACCAAGCACAGAGGTTTAACCTTACTAAGGATCGTGGATTAAATAATCTGTGTAGATTGGGTTAAGGCACATAGCTGGCTCAACTCAACCTACAAAACTCAAAGCAGCCTTGCAGTAACCTCAAAGAGTCTCAAAGAGTTGCTATGGTTCAGTCCCCTACAAAACGCATCACGTTTGAAGACTACCTGACCTACGACGATGGGACAGACAATCGGTATGAACTCTTCGATGGAGCGCTTGTCTTAATGACTCCTCCAACAGGTGAACATGGGGCGATCGCAGGGTTTCTGCTCGTTCAGCTTTACCTAGAGATTCAACGCTTAGGGCTAGATTGGCGGGTGCGGCAAGGAGAGACAGGCGTGCGAACCACCGAAAGTCGGTCACGCTTGCCGGATGTCTGTGTCATCACAGACGAACAAGCACAAGCCATTCGCTATCAAGCGGCTATTCTCACAACGGCACCGCTCTTAGCGATCGAAATTGTTAGCCCAGAATCCGTGACACGCGATTACCGATTCAAACGCTCCGAATACGCCGCTCTCGGTATTACTGAATATTGGATCGTTGATCCTCTAGAAGCCAAGCTTTCCGTACTGCTGCTGAATGACGGCTTCTATGATGTCATCGAGTTTAGGGGCAGCGATCGCTTACTTTCTCGCACCTTTCCTGAACTTGCTTTAACCATTGAGCAAGTCTTAACTGCCCAATAAGTACAAAGGCGGGTCATGCTTAAAAAGCTCATCTTGGAAACCTGGAAAAGTTTTCGTTATGCAGAATATTTCATTGAACTACTTAATATCATGATGGGTAGAAACATTCGCAAAAAACTGAAAGGCTAAGGCTTTATATCACTAGCCAAGGCATCCAAGTACCCCTTCATTTTGCACTGCAACGTGTTGATAAAAGGTTTTTAGTTTCTCGAAGTCTTGTTGTATCCACGTCAATTCATTTTCATCCTCATCACCGCGAATTTTATAGACGCTGTGTTGACGCATTGCTGGTGGATCAAAATGTTGATGAAGCAATACGGGCGTGATACCAGTTAAGCAATCGGCGATCGCACCGACATCATCGGGCAATGTATAGCTAATACGAAAACCAATCGTCGTCTTGACCTGTGGATGTAAAATTGTGCCACCAAAAATGGCCTTTTCAATCAAGCTTAAATCAGGGCTTGGTTCAGGTTGGGGCTGATCTTGCCGCCGATTCTCAGAAAGCAAGTAATAGAGTGCGTCCCAACGACGTCCCCAAGCCAAACAGCGTGTTTCTAAACCGGGATGCTGTTGAATAGTTTGCTGTGCTGCTTCGGCAAAGCTAAGCCACGGTTGTTCCGAGGTTATTGCACCTCTCTCGATGGAACTGAAAAATTCAAGCAAACTGCCAAGTTCAGGATCTTGCCGTGATCGTTGCAGCAACGGACATTCAGGCATTGCCTGATATGTCATATCGATTCCCATACAGCAAAGGTTAGAAACTATTCAACTTCAGCTTAAAGGACGATCGCAGAGTGAGCCTTTCCCATCCAAGAAAGCTCTATTAATCAACAGCTGTGATCACTTAGTGAGTTGGTGTTTCAGCCAGCAACCAGCGCCAGATTTCGGGGAGTCGTCGTTGCCAGGAGGTCTCATAGTGCGATTCACCGTTTCCGAGCAGGAAGTGGACTTCGTGGTCTTTGTAGCCCAGCCCTTTGAGGTGGTTGTAGAAATTTTGCGTGATGGGGACGTAGTCAAGCCAAACGCCATGAAACGAGTATTGCTCCTGGCTCCCCACATATAGATAGATTTTTAACCAGACATTTTCGTGACGATCCCAGAACTTAAACATCCGATCGCCACCCCACATCAAGGCAGGCGAAAGTCCACCAATGCGACCCACCGTCTGGGCATATTTCTTGCCGATGTAAAGGGACATCAACCCGCCCATACTGGAACCCATGACACCTGTCCACTGCGGCTGTGGGAGGGTGCGGTAGGTTTTATCGATATAGGGCTTAAGCTGCTTCACCAAAAACTGAGCGCACAGGTCGCCTCGTCCACCAATCCAGGGAGAGTATTCGATCATGCGATCGGGCGTATTGTCGATCGCCACAATAATCCAGGGACGGACGCTTCCTTCTTTAACCAGCGCTTCCATCGTCGTGTTGGCGCACCAGGTATCAAACATGGCCGATTCTGGATGGGAAAACACATTCTGCCCATCAAACATGTACAAGACAGGAAACGATTGACCTGGCTGCTGTGTATAGGCATCAGGCGTAAAAATGCGAATGGTGCGCGTTATCTGCTCAGCATCAGAATGGAAGTTGCGAATAATCTGAATAGTGCCCATAGTGAGTGAGGAAGGGTAAACGACGTGTAGTTGGGGGCTAGAAAACGCATCATTGCATCGAACCGTTGATGAATACATAGGCGGTGAGCGCCATTCCCAACAGAGCGCAAAGAAAAATTGGGGTATAGAGAAAAAAGTAGTGGAGACGGTTTCAGCCTCGCTAACCTGAGTGTAATGTTGCAGTCTTCTACAACGTATGGAATTGATTCGCGCACATATATGGATTTCGGGACGGGTTCAAGGTGTTGCCTACCGCATGACAACGGCCAAGATTGCAACGCACCTGGGTTTGAAGGGCTGGGTGCGAAATTTACCCGATGGACGAGTCGAAGCGGTTTTTGAGGGAGAGGAGGCCGCGATCGAGTCAATGGTGCGCTGGTGTCACGAAGGGCCACCAGAGGCGATCGTAGAACAAGTGAGAGCTTCTTACGAAACGCCGGAGGGCTTGCAGTCATTCAACATTCGCCGTTGAGTTGAGTAGAAGGCAGAGGGCAGGGGAGGCGGGGAGGCGGGGAGGCGGGGAGGCGGGGGAAGCAGGGGAGGCGGGAGAAGCAACTCAAAACTCGCTAGCTTGTCGATACAGAGCGCTACTTAAAACTCTTACACCTCTCACCTCTCTGTCCAACTCAAAACTCAAAACTTCTACGCTGACCGCTAAAAATCGTCAGAGAATGTCTAAAGATGCAGAAATCTCTACTTTTTACACTAATGCGTCAATTGCAATGGAGTGGCGACCTGCTGAATTTCGCGCAGTTTTTGTAGCACCAGGCCCTCGGTGAGTAAGCGCTTCGCTTCCTGGATGCCTGCTTCGAGCGATCGACAACCGCCACAGCGCCATAAATAGAATCCGCTGCTCCAGAGAGTAGACTGCATCAACTCAGAGGGTTGTCCTTGCAGGACAGACTGCATGGCTTCAATCAGTTTCGGTGTTGCGTCTAAGGGGACATTTTTGCCCTCAAAGCCATAGTCTCGTGAATGCAGGTGCAGGCGTTCAAAGTCGATCGCGGTTGCGCCTAAGCCGATAATAGCTGTCCGCTCTCTAGGCAAATCAATACTTCCTTCTAAGCCTTTCACACTGGTGAAGTGAGTGATCCCTCGCAAGGTGATCGCCTCTTGAAACATCAATTCTGTCGGTGGATGCACGAAACCAGAGACAACATGCACCTCGCCTGCGTAGGGAGACCAGATTAACTCCATTGTCGCAAACGGTGGGCGTTTACCGATTTGTTCACGATAGGGCACCAGTCCTTGAGCCAGAGGAAAGTGGGTCGGCAAATAGATAAAGCCCAGCCCTGTGGCTTCTAACACGTGCTGCACTTGCGAGAGTGCAAGTTTGCTCCAGTCCACACCCCATTCACGCCAGTAGTCAATAAGCGGTTCACCCTCTTTAGTCGGCATACGATCGCCCCCATGCATAATCACGGGGCAATGAGCCGTAGCCAAAATCAAGGCAATCAAAGGAGCGAGGGGAGTTGTGCGCGATCGTCCATCGTAGGGCACGCCCATCACCGTCACAGGATAGGCAGACGCGATCGAGTGCAGGCGTGGACCAAGTTCTGCATAGGCATCCAGCATCCCCGCCAACTCGGTACCTGTAGGTCGCCGGATGCGATGAGCAATCATGAATGCGCCAATTTGAGCCGGGGTCGCCTCTTGTAGCAACATCAACCGAGTTGCCGCTGCCGCTTCTTCACGGGTCAAGGATTCACTGGTATGTGTGCCGCTGCCCACTTTGCGAAGTAGTTCTCTAAACTCATGACTCATAGCATTAACTCAATAGCGGCAGAAAGCACCCGCAAGAACGCGCTTACTCAACGGTTGCGATCGACAGTGGTAGCTGAATTTGAGGTGGCAACAAAGCAGCCACAAGATTAAAAAAGTGTTGAATGGGTGGAATTTGTAAGCGATCGCGCGTTGTCACCAGCACCACCTGACGGGTAAACGGCGGATCGGTCAGCGAATCGGACAACTCACCCTGCTGGCTCTTAACACCAGGAGCCAGCGATCGCACAGCTAAGGTACGGTCTGCATACGCCTCAACGAGAGCAGTTTCGGGCAGCAGAGCAATCAGTTCACCCTGCCGCACTACGCCTCGAAAGGCATCTGGCGTATTGAGTTCCAGTACCGCCCGTAACGTGGCTCCCCGTCGTTCAAACTGCTCCTGCACAAGCCGCTGCATCCCGTAGCCATCCTTAAAGACGACTTGGGGGTGTGTGACCAGTGCATCCCAGGGAACCGTTTCGTAGGTTGCTAGGGGATGGTCTGCTGCAATCAGTACCTTAATCGGCTCATCGTACAGCACCTGCACCACCATTTCTGGGTTCGTCATTAAAAACCGATTGTGCATGACGATCGCCAGATCAACCAGCCCATCCTTCAGCACCTTGAGGGAGCGATCGCTGCCCAGCGCTGTCACCCGCAGTTGTACATCTGGGTAGTCGCGGCAAAACTGCTGCAACACGGGTGGCAGATGGTAAGCACAGATGGAATGAATCGCTGCCACACAAAGCTCTGGCTGTTTACCCGCCAGCAAATCATCTAAATCCTGAATCGCGATCAACCATTCCTGGCAAATCTTTTTGGCGCGCGGGAGAAACCGATCGCCCGCGATCGTCAGCTTTGCCTGGGTCGTGCGATGAAAGAGTGGAATCTTCAACGCAGCCTCTAAGCTTTGAATCTGCCGACTGATGGCTGATTGCGTCACGCCACAACGTTGAGCAGCTTGCTGAAAGCTACCTGTCTCTGCCACCGCGAGAAACGCTTGCAACTGCTCTAGGCGCATGAAATCAGACGTAATGGTTAAAAATGTAGTCAAGGTCACAACGATACCTTCCAGTGACCTTAGCGGATCTGTCCAGTCAGTTCGGTAGACCTTGATACAGCAAACGCGTTCAGTAGACATCAAAAAAGCCCCGCCAAAGGCAGGGCTAAGCATTGATTCTAATCTTATGAAAGGTACGACATTGCCGCGCCTCTACAAAAGAAATCATCCAATAGAACGGTTGCCTTAGCGAAAGTTCCCAGGATTTAGCCGCCGGGGAGCAGAGGTGTTAGCAGCGCCACTTCTCAGTTGCGTCCCTGTGCCACCGTCGCGTCGATCAAGGAAGGGACGCAGATTGATGCCGTCTGAACCGCTCGTCGATTGGCCGATGTTTGATAGTCCACCGATCGCCCGTCCAATTTGATCAACAATGTCGCTGCCGCCACCACCTGTATAGGTGTTCACTCCTTGCGTTTGCTGCCCACTGTCAGCAACGGTCAGGTTTTGGAAGACCCGATCGCGAGTCGAAGTGGGATCTTGTCCGTTCGGCACGGTCAGCACAATCCGACAGCTAGAAACTCTTTCTGTAGTCACGCAGACAGTGTTGTAGCCGTTCTCCGCGCCTGTCTTCATTTCCAGCAGCCCATCGGGGCGGTAAGATTCCAAGCGGCGGCTAATTTCGGCACAACGACGATTGGCATCCCAGCCACCACCCATATTGCTGGGAATAGCCCAGGGGTAGGATTGTGTCGGCTGGCTTTCAGGACGATACATCACCGTATATTGACCACTCACCATCTCGCAGGTAAAGCGAGTACCCGAAGCCGTTGTGGTAGAACCCGTGGATGGATTCGTCGTAGGGTTCGTCGTTGAGCCTGATTGCTGTGGCTCTGGGTTCACAATGACATCACCCGTATTTGTCGTTGAACTTTGAGCAACCTGAAGCGGCAATGCTGGCACAAAGGTTTGAGCTGCGATCGCGTTACCACCACTTAGCAGCAACACTGCACTTAGCAAAGCGCTTAGGCTGCTGTACCGAAACGTAGAATTTCCCAACCTGTTTCCCAACTTCGGTAACGACATAGCAAAAACCTCAAAAAGACGTTAATAACTGAAGCGACGATGACAGAACGACGCAAACCTCGGAGGTTTTAACCAAGAATCTTTTCTATAGCACTTTCGCATGCAGGAGCGTGACCTCAACACGATCGCCCCAAGACTGATAGAGCAGCGAGCCATGCAATCTAGATCAGTTCGCCTCCAAGCAAAACATTCAAACCCAGTGACGTGCTACCGGCCCTCAAAGTTCCCCTTCAATAGTCCCCAAGTAGCTCTGCTCAGGGGTAGTTCCACACTTCTTTACATATCCTTGAGATGCCAACTGATATTCGATCGAATACAACTAAGGCTCTACGCTTTATAAGCCGTCATATAACCCCACATACAGTCAGCGTTAGTTTTAGATTAGTGGAGCTGATTTCACAAAACTTTATTTTGAAACGATAGGTATCGTATACTACGCGTTGGTGATTAAGAAGGAGCAGAACTGTAAATGTCGGAGGCAGTGAAGCCCCTGACGGTGCCCAAGGAGTTGCTAGGTCCTCCTGGTGATTTCAATCCAACCCTGCTGATGTTTATCGGATCAGTGGCGCTGGCATCGGTGTCTACTTTGGGTTACTTTTGTTGGCATTGGTATCACTGGTGCAGCTTTGTGCTGAATTTCGTCGCACTGCATATAGTTGGTACGGTGATTCATGATGCTTGTCATAATGTGGCGCATCGCAATCGAGTGCTTAACGCGTTTTTGGGGCATGCCAGCGCGTTGATGCTTTGCTTTTCGTTCCCGGTGTTCACACGAGTGCATATGCAGCATCATGCACATGTCAACGATCCCGCTAACGATCCCGATCATGTGGTTTCTACGGCTGGCCCGTTGTGGATTATCAATGCTCGGTTTTTGTATCACGAAGTCTATTTTTTCAGGCGTCAGCTCTGGCGTAAATATGAGCTATGGGAGTGGGTTGCTGCGCGACTAGTGCTAGCTGCGATCGTCTTCTCGGCTTTTCAGTTTGACTTCACAGACTATGTGTTTAATTACTGGTTTGTTCCCCTAGCGGTGGTTGGTTTTGCGCTTGGACTCTTTTTTGATTACTTGCCGCATCGCCCCTTCCATGAGCGCGATCGCTGGAAAAATGCCAGAGTGTATCCTAGTGCGGTGCTTAATCTGTTGATCATGGGGCAGAACTACCATCTAGTACATCATCTTTGGCCTTCCATGCCCTGGTATAACTACCAGCCCGCTTACGTTGCGACTAGGCGACTACTAGATGCAAAAGGTGCTCACCAATCGCTAGGCCTTTTGCAAACGCCACAAGACTTTTTTGGTTTCCTTTACGATGTGGTGCTGGGTATTCGCTTTCATAAGCCGCACCCGGTTACCGTGAAGCAAGCTAGAGAGACTGCGCTTGGCCCACCAGTGCTTCGAGTAGACGAGACAAGTGAATCTGAAGTCATAGAACCTTTGCTGGCAAGTCGTTCTACACCGTCATCGCCCTGAGTTAAACCAGACGAGCACCACCCAGTAAAAGCCTCTATCAGCAGCTTGCTTCTGTAGGCTGATTGCGATCGTTCGGTATCTCTATCTGGGTAGAGATACGCTTGGATGGTCGTTTCCTCAATAATGGTCACATAGCAAGACTGTTAGCTCTTGGTAAATTTGAGGAAAAAACTATGGTCGGAAATCTTTTAACCTTACTGGCTACGGCGCTAAGTCTGCTTGTAGTTGATTTAGCGGTTCCTGGAGTCGATATCGCTACGTTCCCAGCCGCAATCATTGCAGCCATCTCGATCGGGTTGGTTAATGCGTTTGTCAAACCTATTTTGTCTATTCTGTCGTTGCCGCTCAACTTTTTGACGTTGGGGCTTTTCTCCCTCGTTGTGAATGGCTTTTGCTTTTGGTTGGCCTCTGTGTTTGTTCCTGGCTTTAGGGTGGACGGCCTCATTGCCTTCATTCTTTCCCCGATCGTCCTGTCGCTGGTCAGCACGTTCTTGAATAAATACTTTGCAGAACGTCAGGTTGGTGTCTTGCCCGAAGCGAAGCCTGAGGTCTAAGGTCTTGTTTGGTCTGGGATTGTCTGCGCTGATGGCAATTTCGTTATTGTTTGGAGTTAAAAGAAAGGGCAAGGAGATCGTTCAGACTCTCCTTGCCCTTTTGCTCAGTCTACGATCGTGGAGTGTTCGCCACTCGGCACGAGCCGGAATCTAAGTGGTTGTTTTAGCGATTAAAGCTGCTTGAGCCATCGTCCAGTCGGGTCGAAGACTTTTAGCCTGACGTAGATAGGGATGGTAGATTTCAAGCTCTGGATTGGGTGTATTGAAGTGAATGAGAAAGCGGATACAGCGCTCCAAGCTACCTTCGACATGCATTTGCTGCACATCCAAAAGTGGCACGTTTGACCAATGAGGCCGTTCACGGGCGATCGAAGCAGGGAAAGTGGCATCCAGATCACGGGTAGCGGAAAAGGTCGCACTCACGATTTCGTTTGGATCAAGCCGATTATAAGCTTCCAGCTCATCCAGCAGTTCGTGGACGGCTTCTCGAATCGCTTCAATTGAATTTTCTGAGACTGTTGTGGCCCCACGCACCGCCCGCACTCTCCAACCCACGCTTAATCCTCCACGCACTTTCGCTAACACTTCTCTTGTATGAACAATTCTAATGATGTCTAACCCCAAGCTGCGTGCTGGTGATCAAACAGCTTGCATTCAATCGTGTCTGATCTTAATCATGGCTGCAAATGCTAAGGATGGCAGCCAGAATGCCATCCTGCTTATTAATAATTAAGACGTTGCTGCCAGAAGCAAACTCTGTTTCGCTAGCTTGCTTCTAGGGGCGATAGAGCCAGAGTGGTAAACCACTCGTTGTCAGCTCAAACTCCAGACATTCGACCCCTAGTGCCAGTCCGGGCAAAGATGCTAGTTGAACCAGCGCACTAGCATCCCTTGAAAACAGCCGATTCAAGAATGGTTTACGTTCTTCTAAGGTAAAGGTGCGGGTTTTCTCAGGGTCTAGCCCAACCAGTTCGGCGGCCCAGCAACGTGCATCCTCTTCGGTACCCAAACGATCGACCAGTCCCAAGGCTAATGCTTGCTGCCCAGTAAACACGCGACCATCGGCAAAGCTCCGGACGGTTTCGGCTGCCAACTTGCGACCATCGGCGACTGTTTGCACAAATTGCTGATAGCTGACATCAATGAGTTCTTGCAAGATCGTTTTTTCTGACTCGGTGATTTCGCGATCGAACGCCAAAATATCTTTATATGGCCCGGACTTCACCACCTTAAATGAAACGCCAACTTTCTCCAGCAAGCGCTCCAGATTGTTGCCGCGCAAGATGACCCCAATACTGCCTGTGATCGTGCCAGGATTTGCCACGATATGCTCTGCACCCATGCCAATGTAAACTCCGCCAGATGCTGAGATGTTGCCAAAACTCGCGACGATTTTAGTCTTGCGTTGCAGTCGCTTTAGCGCCTCATAAATTTCCTGTGAATCGCCCACAGTGCCACCGGGGCTATCAATGCGCAGTAGCAACGCTGGAAACCGTCGTTCTTCCACTGTTTTAAGCGCTTCTAAAACACGTTTACGGGTTGCACCTGCGATCGCGCCGTTAATTTCAATACGGGCAATTTGTTTTTGAAAGCGAGGCTTAAGAGGCCAAATCATAATCAACCAGCGATAAGTGAAACAGGGAGTGAAAAGGTGACACCAACGGCAGAGCAAGCGCGTAAACAATTGACCTGTGAACCATTAAAAGCACCGTCTCACAGCAAGCATTTCAGGAAGCGGTCAAACTCGATGGGTCTAAATCTAGTGCATGCCCAAACTCTAGTGTGCCTTAATACATAGAGTTTCGACTAGGGCGCATCATCGATTAAGCTCAGAAACCTTGAGTATCAGCCTTACCGCGCCCGTCCTCACAAACCAGGCTAGGGGCTGGAACTCTTGCTGCAAGTATACGTATGAGTCGTTGGCGACAGCCCCTAGCCACAAGCCATGATTAGTTCGCGCTGTGAGTCCCTATCGTTGAATACTATTGTCAAAACATGGGCGATCGCACCCAAGCAACGGCTCGTGTTTGCCCATGAGTAAGCCAAGATACAGCAAGATCCAGGCAATTGCTCTCTAATTTACTTAACATAAGTACAACATTAGCTACAATTGTCACAGTTTGTCCCAAGCCATTGGCTTGAAAGCCACGCCTGTCTCATGGATTCACATACACTTCCCACACAGAAAGTACAGTCTTTCGGACGTTCACTCATTTCAGCGCTACTGCTCATTGCACCCTTCTTTTTTTGGGGCACCGCGATGGTTGCCATGAAAGGGGTCATTCCTAACACAACGCCGCTGTTTATGGCGGGCGTTAGGCTGGTGCCAGCAGGATTTCTGGTGCTGTTTGCGGGAATGCTAATGGGTCGGCCACAGCCCAAAGGTTGGACGGCATGGCTGTGGATTGCACTGTTTGCCCTGGTCGATGGGGCACTCTTTCAAGGCTTTTTGGCAGAAGGGTTGGTGAGAACAGGAGCGGGATTAGGCTCTGTAATGATTGACTCCCAACCGCTAGCGGTCGCGTTGATGGCACTCTGGCTTTTTGGCGAGCGCATTGGCCTTTGGGGGTGGCTGGGGTTGCTATTGGGTGTCGTAGGTATTAGTTTGCTGGGCCTACCGGAAGCATGGCTGCTGAGCGTTTTGCACCAGCGATCGCTACCAGGTGAATTGCAGCTCGGTGCGGCCCTGGTTCATGACCTCTTTCAAAATGGGCAATGGCTCATGCTACTGGCAGCGCTCTCGATGGCTGTGGGCACGGTGCTCATGCGTTACGTCAGTCGTCATGCTGACCCGGTGACAGCAACGGGCTGGCACATGATTATAGGTGGTTTGCCCCTCTTTGCCCTGTCGTCTCAGTTTGAGCATCAGCAATGGGCGGAGTTAGATCTATCCAGTTGGGTGGCAATGGGGTATGCAACCATCTTCGGTAGCGCGATCGCCTATGGCTTGTTTTTCTACTTTGCTGCTAGCGGCAGCCTCACGAGCCTGAGTTCTCTTACCTTCTTAACGCCCATCTTTGCGTTATTGTTCGGGAACCTTTTCTTGTCTGAAATGCTGAGTCCACTTCAGTGGTTTGGCGTGAGTCTCACGCTGGTAAGTATTTATCTGATTAATCAGCGCGACAGTCTGGCAGCAAAGTTTCACCGCACTTCAGCCCCGCAAGCTGATGCTACTGGCTTATCCCAAAACGCAGTCACAATGGAAGAGTTGGCCCCTATAGCAATGCCAGTAAGCAAACCAGAATGAGTGCCTCTTTAGATCGTCCACTTCGCCTCTTGCTTCTTTCTACCTCTGTGGGAGCTTTAGGCAGTGGCTTGGGCGGAGGGGTAGAACTGACGCTCCACAACATAGCGCAAGCACTCAGCTTGAGAGGGCACAGCGTCAAAATTGTGGCACCTTCAGGTTCAGTCACACCGTTTCCCCTGGTAGAAATTGAGGGCACACTGCAACCAACCGCGCAGAATGAAGGGCGAACGGCTGCGATCGCCATGCCTCCAAACGCCGTTCTCGCAAACATGTGGGCCTACGCATACCAGGTGCAAGCGCAGTTCGACATGCTGGTAAACTTTGCCTACGACTGGCTACCCTTTTATCTCACGCCCTTTTTCGATCGCCCGATCGCCCATCTCGTGAGCATGGGTTCCTTGACCGATACGATGGATACCATCATCGCGCAGACGATCGCGCGGTTTCCAGACAGCATAGGCGTTCACAGCCAGGCTCAGGCAGATACTTTCTCGTTCGGCACCCAATGCCGTGTGTTGGGTAACGGGTTTGATCTCTCGCTCTACCAATTTTGCCCTCAGCCAGAGCCTTGCCTTGCCTGGGTGGGACGCCTTGCTTCCGAAAAAGGATTGGAAGATGCAGTGGCAGTGGCTCAGATCGTTCAAAAACCGCTCAAAATCTGGGGAGTACTGCAAGACAAAGCCTACTGGCAGCAGATTCAGCAGCAATATCCGACTGCGCCAGTTACCTACGAAGGCTTTCTGCCCACAGAGCAACTTCAGAGCGCACTAGGCAAATGTCAGGCACTACTCATGACGCCTCGCTGGGTCGAAGCTTTTGGCAACGTGGCGATCGAGGCGCTGGCCTGTGGTGTACCCGTTATCGCCTATCATCGCGGTGGTCCCGCTGAAATTGTGCAAGATGGTAAAACAGGCTGGCTGGTAGAACCGGGTAGCATTTCTGGGCTGGTAGACGCGATCGCACGCCTAGAAGAGATCGATCGCTACACCTGTCGACGGCAAGCAGAGGCAGTCTACTCATTAGCTGCTATGGGCGATCGACTAGAGCAATGGTTTGCTGCCATCTTCAATCATGCGGATATACCAACTTAACCAGAAGCGACTTCACAGTTTAAAGACTGCTACAGCGATTCGCTAGGACTACGCAAATTCTCGCAAAACTGGCCCCCAACCCCAAATTGGCAGGGCGGTTTCATGTATCAGAAGAAAAAAGGTTTGCAACGGCTTTTGGAGCGGCTGATACCGATTTAAAGAATGACGGCTACAGATCAATCGGTGGGTAGGGGCAAGGCAATGCCTTGCCCCTACAGGATGTGTCGCATTTTCAATTCAAATTGGTATGAAACCACCGTGCCAGCCTCCAAATTTGGGGGAGAGGGCAACATCAAAGTCTCCCAGAATTGGGGGGGGTAGGGGGCGACTACGTAAGTCCTGTTAGCTTT
The DNA here is from genome assembly GCA_019358945.1 of Stenomitos rutilans HA7619-LM2. Lineage (GTDB taxonomy): Bacteria > Cyanobacteriota > Cyanobacteriia > Leptolyngbyales > Leptolyngbyaceae > Stenomitos > Stenomitos rutilans. Next base: position 128,709 of record JAHHIE010000005.1, read on the forward strand.
AAAGCTAAAGAATTAGACCTCGCATGCGCAAGGCCATAATCACTGGCGCGTGAAAGAGCGTTATACAGATTACTGAACTTGCCAATGTGATTAAGATCACCAGCAAGGATGATCTTGATCGCATGTGAACAAGAGCGCTAACGACATACTTTAGAAGACTCAACTTTAGCCGAGTCATCAACAGGGAACACACGACTGACCGACAGGTTTCTTTCGAGGACTGTCGGTTTTTTATTTGGCGCAATCACGATGTGACGAAGATCACACCAAGGGCTGATCTAGATCGCATCGGTCATGATGCTGAAGCAACATACTTAAAAAGACTCAACTTTAGCCGAGTCATCAACAGGGAACACACGACTGACCGACAGATTTCTTGCGAAGACTGTCGGTTTTTTATTACTAAACTCCCTAGCAGTAAGTGACTACTACTTCCCGTAGCAGTAGTGTACAGGCTATGAGAAACGAGACAAGAGGTGCGTGACCCCCGATCACAAGGCTACTTGCTGTAAAGAGGCTCAGCAGGCAGCATAAACTGAGCTAACGTTCCAGAATGTATTGCCGTTTGACCATGCCCACTAGCTCATGGCACCCATTGTGTCTTTCCATGATAACTCTTTGCAGAGAATATTCAAAGCACGTTGCTCATCGCCATCAAACAGTTGGCTATCAATCAATTCAGTTAACACTTGCTGGGTTAACTGAGTCGCAAACGTCCCGCCGCAGCGCAACAAATGGCTGTAATAGCAAAACTGCGGCTGCCCCTGACGGTTTCGGTGAAAGCGATGAATTTCAGCCTGTGTCATGGTTTCAACGGGTGTGTTAATTGGTACGACAACTTTAGGAATGCCGTGAATACCGTAGGATGAACCATTGTCTGCTTCGAGAGTGCCAATGAGTACCGTCCAGAGTAACGTTCGGGTCTCGCTAATCAAATCAGGTGCAAAGACGGGATCAGGTTCACTCGACAAACGGGGTCCCATATTCAAAAACATAGGGTTAAAAAGCTGGGTATTGTAGACAAGTCCTACAGCCCAATGACGATCGCCACTGTCTAGCCGCACAAAACAGCCAAACCCGTAATCATCCGGTTTAGGAGGATCTGCTCGACTGCGTTCATCATGCAGTTCCACGACGTAGTCACAGTGCGAGTTGGATTTAACAACTTTGCCCAAACGCATAGCGAACCATCCTCTTGCCAACACCAATACAATGCTTCCAGCATACGCAGGAATGCCCAAAAGGGAACATTTGTACCGAATGTTTAGCGATTCGCTTTGACAGAAGGTTGTGAAAGGAGAAACTGCTGTCTATACAAACGATCTGCCTAGCAGCGTTAAGCAGGTCTAGATAAGGAGGTAATGGCAAAAGAGCAGTGTCCCGATGGAAGTGCCTATCCTTTAGTCGTTGGGCAGCGCTTCATTTTGCCAATGCATTGATTTTGCGAGCAAGCTCAACGTCTTTCGTGGTGATCCCCCCCGCGTCATGGGTGGTTAGATCGATTGTGACGCGATTGTAGACATTAAACCACTCTGGATGATGGCCTGCTGACTCTGCAACCAAAGCGACGCTAGACATAAAGCCAAATGCTTCAACAAACGATGCAAACTGTAGCTGACGATGAAGTTTGCCGTCTTTAACGCTCCAACCGCTCAGTTGGCTGAGTGCTGCGTTCAACTCTTCTTTAGAAAGCGGGGCGAGAGTACTCATAGCGTAATGTCTAGACGATACGTTTTCAGCCGTTGGATGGGCACTAACCGCAGTTAACTGACCTACTAGCAGCAAAATAGCTATGGTAACTCCCATCATGAAGGAAGCAAACCGATACGAGTGGTTCTGCCAAGCCCAACGAATATATTGACTCATAAGTCCAAGATTATTGGTGCATCGCAGCCTCAGATTAAAGGCTACTGTTAACCAGTACGCTACAAACTGAGCAGCAACAGGACTTAGGCATTAGATGGCAAACGAAACATCATTGTTTGACCATCTGGCAACAAGGTGCGAGTGGCTCAGCGTGAGGTAGGATGCAGCACAAGCAGTCTATGGCCTCAGAAACAGCGAGACGTATTAAATATCTCGCTTAACCCAGTATTTTCAGGTGTAAAAATGCCACTATGCCACAATCTCAATCCTGCACTTAGGCAGATTTAACGTTCTCGATCGCCACGTCAACTGATGTTTGCAGCGCGAGAAATTGCTCTAAACGAACCAGTTTGACTGTCTGGGTGACACGAGGATTCGTCACAATTTGCAAAGTGCCCTCAGCAGTCTGGGCTTTCTTCGCAAGCTGCACTAGCGCACCCAAACCAGAACTATCCACAAAATCAATTTTGGATAGATCTAGAATGACGTGCTTGGGTCCCTCCTCTATACATTTAGTAAGCACCTTACGAAACGTAGGTTCTGAGAAAGCATCCAAGAGACCTGTGAGGCGAAATAACTGGTAATTGTCCCTAACTTCGCGCGTGCCTCTTAAGCTGACTGTCAGGGTTAGTTGTTCAGGAATAAAACCCTCCTAGCTGTTCAATCCTTAGATTCGACGTTCAAGTATACATCTTGGTCAGCGCGTTTGCTACCAAAGCCTGTCCTTAAATGACAATATCTTAGCGGATCGTTAAAAAACTGGGGGAAAGACGGCGTTCGATCTGAATAATTGCCAGGAAGACGTCTTGCAATTACGTCGCCAAAAGCAGAAGGCTTCTTTCTCTGAGCGACAGTACTGTCAATAAGGATTACTTAAGGACAGCGCGTTGCTCGCGCATCGTTTGCACAAAGCGATCGAACAGATAGTCGGCATCGTGAGGGCCAGGGCTAGCCTCAGGATGGTACTGCACCGAAAACAGGGGCAGCGATTTGTGTCGTAAGCCTGCTACGGTACGATCGTTTAAGTTGAGGTGCGTGATTTCGACATCAGCCGCCGCCAACGATTCGGCAGCGATCGCAAAGCCGTGATTCTGGCTCGTAATTTCTACCTGCTGCTGTAAGCCACAGGGTTGATTTAGCCCCCGGTGCCCAAACTTGAGCTTAAAGGTCTCTGCACCTAACGAGAGTCCTAAAATTTGATGCCCCATACAAATGCCAAAAATGGGCTTTTGGCTAGTTAGCAGTGTTTTGGTCGTAGCAATGCCTTCGCTGACCGTTGCTGGATCACCCGGCCCATTAGAAAGAAAAATCCCATCTGGGTTGTGCTTGAGAATTTCCTCTGGCGGCGTGTCTGCTGGTACGACGATGACGCGGCAGCCATAGCTAGCAAGACGACGTAGAATGTTGCGCTTGATGCCGAAGTCGATCGCGACCACCGTAAGAGGTTCGGCAGCCGCAGACTTTGCCACAGGGCCAAACTCCCAGGTCTCATTCGTGGTATCCGACCACTCATAGCTGGCTTTCGTACTTACCTCACGGACAAGATTAAGCCCAGCCATACTGGGTGCATCTTGGACATGCGACAACAACTCTGCAGGATCGAGAATTTCAGTAGAGATTGCCCCGTTCATCGCTCCGACCGACCGCAGCTTACGCGTTAGAGCACGCGTATCGATGCCATAAATGGCTAGAATATTGTGCTGCTTTAAGTACTCAGGAAAGGATTGAGTGGAGCGCCAGTTGCTGGGTTTAAAGCAAACATTGCGGGCGATCGTCCCTCGCACTTGGGGCTGGGCTGACTCTTCATCTTCAGGATTCACCCCAGTGTTGCCCAACTCTGGATACGTAAAGGTTACGATCTGACCACGATAACTAGGGTCGGTTAAAACTTCCTGGTACCCGGTCATACCCGTGTTAAACACAACCTCACCGATCGCAGTGCCTGTTGCACCAAAGGATAAGCCCTGATACGACGTACCATCTGCTAAAACTAACAACGCTGGCTGAGTAGACGGGAGAACCATAGTGATTGCTATCAGACGTAGACGCTTTATTATGCCATGCCTCAACAAAGCTCAGGAGTTCAGCATAAGCATGTGAAGGGGCAGTCCTTGAGAGCCAAACATCAAGCACCATCGCTGCGGGTACGAGTTCCATTTGTTATTTTCGTAGAATGGATTGATTATTAATCCAGCAGTGTTGATTTAGACCTTTGGCAACTTCACGCTGCGGTCGTAGGTGAGGCATCGCTATCACGCACACTTAAGCTTGATTTTGGTGCGTGACGCTGTCGCTTTTCTTGAATGCCGAAGGCTATACGGCACCCTACAACTCATGTCAGATCTTTAATTGTCAGGTTAATAAGCGTCATGAGTGCGGCACTCTATAAGTTAAGGGGAAATTCGTCACGCAGTTAAAGGGAAAACGTGCCAAGCATAACATTGCACCTTAGATTCGACCCCAGATCTCGTACTCTAAATTCGCTACTTTACGTGTGAGTTTCTTAGCCCATGCTAAAACGCCCTTGTTTTAATGTTCTTCTGCTCATACTGTCGGGTGCGGTATTTCTGGGGAGCACCGCCTGTAGCCGCAACACCAGCGTCAAAACGGCTGTAACCAGTCCCGAAACACCTCCGGTGACGGTATCAAGCCCTGCTGTTACGTCGTTACGACCAGTACCTCCGCCAGTCGCTGCGGCTAATCAAGATGCTTACAAACTTGCGTTAGAAAAAGCTGATAGCGCCAGCAACATTACCATATCAGCGCAATCTCGAGACGACTGGAATTTAGTTGTTAGTCGTTGGCAGCAAGCGATTCAATCGATGCGATCGGTGCCAAACTCCAGCCCGTATCGATCGCTGGCAAAAGCAAAGTTAGCCGAATATCAGCGCAATCTTGCTTACGCCAGAAAGCAAGCAACGCGAGCAGACTCCAGTGAGATCGCATCTGAACCTGCTCTTTTACCGATCGTGCCTCGCACCGACACGGCGTCTACCAGCAACCCCGAAATTGTCAGCTCTAACGCATCTTCCCGTTCTGGTCGGGTTTATATCGCCAGAATTAAGCGTCGTGCTGGCGGCACACCTGTCATTGATGTCACTTTCAATGGCAACCGAACGTTTGAAATGATTGTAGATACGGGAGCCAGCGGTACGGTAATCACCAGCGCGATGGCCTCGAACCTGGGGGTAAAGGTGGTTGGTAAAGCGAAGGTTGATACAGCTAGTGACAAGAGTGTGGAAGTACCGCTCGCGTATGTGAACTCGATCGCGGTTGGTGGAGCGGTTATCAAGGGGGTCGTTGTCGCGATCGGCAATTCAGCCTTGGATACAGGCTTGTTAGGTCATGATTTCTTTAGTGACTATGATGTGACCATCAAGCGCAATGTGGTCGAATTCAAGCAACGGTAGTCTAAATTGCAGTTAACGCCGCCATTGAGCAAACAGGCTCAATGAAGAAACTGCACTAGCTGCTCAAATTTATCCCAAGCAGCACCGCTACGTAAAATCTCTTGTGCGAGTCGCACACCTTCAGCGTATGGTTCCGCTGTTTGAGGCAACACTTCACCCACCTGTAGCGCCAACGCCGCATTGAGGGCTACAACATCCTGTTGCGCCTGTGTGCCTTTGCCTTGCAGCACGGAGCGCAAAATGTCTGCATTATGTTGTACATCGCCTCCCGCGATCGCGCTTAGAGGAGCCAATGTAAGGCCCATTTCAGCAGGGTTCAAGCTAGTAAGGTTGACCGTTTGTTTGGATAACACCGCTAAGTCTGTCAGATCTCCAATGCCGGCTTCATCCAACTTTTCTCGACCATGCAGCACGATCGCACGCCGTATGCCTAACTGATTTAGAGCTTCCGCAACCGTTTGAATCAAACTGGGGGCATAAACTCCTACGACCTGACCGGTTGGATACATAGGATTGACCAGTGGGCCTAAAAGATTGAACACCGTCCGTACTTTCAAAGCGCGCCGCATTGGTGCAACGACTTTTAGCGCTGGGTGCCAACCAGGAGCAAACAAGAATGTAATACCAACAGCATGGAGTGCCGCCTGGATCTTTTCTGGAGGGGCAGCCAGATTCACACCCAATGCTTCCAAGACATCAGCAGACCCGACACGACTGGAAGCCGAGCGATTGCCATGCTTAGCCACTGAAACGCCTGCCGCTGCTGTAACAAAAGCAACAGCGGTAGAAATGTTAAAGGTGCTAGTGCCATCTCCGCCTGTCCCACATGTATCAACAACAGTAGCGAGAGGTGGATAGTCAGACGCAACGGAGCGAGACATCAAACCACGCAGGACTTGAGCCATTCCAACCAACTCTTCTGCAGATACGCCTTTCGCTTGAATTGCGACCAGAATCGCACCAGACAGAAGCGGCGGAATTGTTTCGCTCAACCAACCTTGCATTAAAGTGGCAGCTTGCCCAGTCGATAATGACTGGCGATCGAGCAGCTGTTGTAGCAACTCAGTCCATTCTGCTACGGGAGTGGAGCTATCAATGGGTGTAAGTAAAGTTGAGTCGCTAGAACTTTGTGCCACGGTAGTTAGAGAATGCTAAATTACTAACCAGCATCGTACTAAAGATCAGCTCGATCACAATAGCTTCTAACTACCTAAGAATAATTTCTTCACGATGGCAGCTTTGGCAAGTAAAGTATGGTGACTTAAGGAGTTTTCATGAACTCGAAATTACTAAGTGAGAGAAGTCTCATGCTAAGTCTCGGCTCGTGATGCTCAATTTAGGAAAACGTCGAACTTAAGTAAGAATTGTTACACCTTCAAAGCACTAATACTCAGTCAATATTAATGGGTCCTAGCACAGTAGATGTAGCTTTAATCTCTACAGTTAACCATTCCCATTTAAATGAAACGGGGTTCGGCTTGAGAAGCTAAGATTTTGAGCACACTTCATAAGTACAACCGCTACTGTGACCCGCGTTGTCTAGTCAAACACTCAAAGAGGGCACTGATGACCAGTGCCCTCTTTAACAGCTTATCCGTACTTAATCATCAGATGTGATTACGCGTTGTCAACAGTACGCTTGGCGCTATCTTTCAGATCTTCTTTAGCATTGCGTGCATTAGCTTCTACTTGCTTCGCTTTGCCTTCAGCTTGATCTGCAGGATCACCTGTTACTCTGCCAGCTGCGTCTTGAACCTTGCCTTCGACATTTTTAGCAGCGGCTTTTGCTCTTTCTTCTAAACTCATTGTCGTACTCCGTTTCTAAAGAACTATCTGAAGCGAATAGGAACACGTTGGCTGTTTCTATCCACTCTTTAAAGGTACTTAATGCGCTGTTTAGAAGCCTCCCTCACAAGTTGTATTCAAAGCAACAGTTAGTCTTAGCCAACTATGCTGAAAGAGCTATTCATGATTGTAGATTATAGAGAACTGGCAACACATTAGCGTCCGAGTTTAAGGATCGGGATCTGAAAGTATGACTAGCTAAAGCTCCTGAGATTTTGTCAGATCTCGTTCGGTACGTACCCATTTAGTCTGAGGTTTACGCAAGAACGCGAAGTAAAGGGGTATTTTCCAAAGAACATAAAGTGGTACTGACAATAGCGTTACCAACGGTAATCTATGGCGAGCAAACTTTGCCCAAGCTACAGTCACCGCAGTGAAAAGCAGCAAGCCTTCCAGAGCCAGTAGGAGCATAGGCAGATGCAGCCCTAGTGCCAAGCTTGTAATCCCCGCCGCAATCAAAGCCGCGCTCCACAGCATGACCAAAAGCGACAGTGGTGGAACGCATAAATCAAGCGCGATCGCCAATAAGCTGAAACGCTTCTGGCTTATCCACGCTTTGAGCAGACGTGGCACCTGACTAAAGAGCGTTTGTAAATGTCCGTGCTCCCATCGAGTCCGTTGACTTACAGCCGCCTGTGTTTGCTGTGGCAACGCACCAGTTACACTAGCCTCTGCGCAAAAAACCGTGGGGTATCCTGCAAGTAAAAGATCGAGGGAGAGCTGCATATCTTCAACAATGTTGCCACTCGCCCAGCAAACCTGATGAATCACAGACCACGGGAACGCCATCCCAGTTCCAGTTAAAAGGCAAGGTTGCCTTAATTGGGTTAAGCCAAAGGGGCGTACTAAATTTTTAACGGTAAAAGCAAGGATTGATACAGCCGCTGCTGGGCTAGGCTTTGGTGGCTGTGTGAGGAGGTAACTTGCCTGCACTGGACGCTGACTGGTAGCTGCTAAACACGAAATTTGGGCGATCGCACCGTCTGCAACCAGGCAATCGGCATCCACTACAACGACCACATCTGGTGGGGCTGAGGCAAGAAACTTCAACCCAAAATCCAGCGCGTAGCCCTTCCCTCGGTGCTCAAGATCATGGCGCTCAATGACTGTCGCACCTGCTTCCCGTGCAACAGTGGCTGTCTCGTCCGTACAGTTGTCAGCAATGACAATCAAGCGATCTTGATGGGTTAGCTGTGGTAACACGGTACGTAGCGTTGTGTTGATACCGCCTGCTTCATCGTGCGCTGGCACCAGTACTGCGATCGCTGGGCGATTCATGCACAGTTCTTGACCCGTTTGACGTTTTGGCAAAGCGGCGGCAAGACATTCCACCCAAAGCACTCCGATGGGGATGAGTAGAAAGAGCGCGATCGCCACCAAGAGGAAGTTGAGCAGTTGATTCATCACAGATATGGTAAGTCCCACCTTTGCAAGTTCGCTCTGTTCTATCTATCAGCTCCTCTCTATCTGCGTTATCTGACAGAATTTGAGTAGAAAGCAAGTCCATAAACAATCGAGATCGCTCAATTGAATAGCTTAAGTACAAAGGGGCTATTTTCCGCGTGCTACTAATAATTCAAGAATTGCTTACTCGTTTGGCTTCAGTAGCTTAAAGTTTCCCAGCAATGTAGGCTTTCCACCATAATTCTGTCCGAACTGACCCGATTGGCTGAAAGAGTTAGCGGTACCTCTGCCTGGATGGTTCGGCACAAAGCCGAGTATGGGCAACCGAAAGCGATTCAGTTCAGCGAGAATTTGGGTCAACACGGAACGTTTTGTCTTTGAAACCCCTGCAACCATCAGCATCCCACTAGACTGAGCCGCTACAAAATTGGCATCAGAAAATTCTGAAAGTGCAGCTGTATCATAAATGACCAAATCGAATTTGTCCTGTAGTGCCTGCATTAAGCCCTGCATCTCATTAGAGGCCAGCAGTTTGCCTGAATCGGGCGATGTTTGCCCGGACGTCAGCACTGAAAGGTTGTGATCGACTGGAGCACGTTGAATGGCCTGCTCTATTTCTGCCTTGTTTGTTATGAGTTCACTCAACCCGATCGTATTAGGTAGGCTAAACATTGAATGGAGTTGAGGGGCGCGCAGATTAGTATCAACCAAGAGCACACGCTGTCCCATCGACGCCGCTTCTAGTGCCAGATGTAAAGCGATCGTGGTTTTGCCATCACCCGATTCTGCGGAACCAATCACCAGAGAGCGGACAGATCCTTTAGGACTGAGAAAGCGAATATTTGTATAGAGAGAACTGAATGCTTTTGCAAACGCATCTGAGCGAGCAGTGGGAAGGGAAACGGTCGGTTGATTCAGGCCACTCTTAAACGGAATCGTGCCTAGAAGCGGTAGCTTTAGTGCACCCTCCATGTCTTCTGCACTATAGAATCGGTCGCGGGCTTTTTCTTTCAGTAAGGCGGCGGCCAGTCCTAGCAGCAAGCAAGCTCCCAAACCTGCAATCAAAAACTTCGGCTCAATGCTTGCGGATGGAATCGGGTTGTTTTTGCCATCTCGGTCGATCGTTGGGGCAGAAACAATTTCCCAAGGAACTTCTTTCTGCGCTGCTTCAATCCGCAGCGTTTCACGTTGGGTCAAAAATTGATTCAGCGTTGTTCTGGCAAGGTCTAAACGCTGACTCAACCCAGTGTATTGACGCACAACAACCGGGAATTCCTGAAGCTTTTGGTTTAGGAACGCTTGAGATTCAGCGATCGCCTGTCCGCGAACTCTCAACTGCTGAGCCGTGTTAGCAGCCGTCACCAACTGTCTAATCAAGTCCACTCGAAGGGCATTTTGAAAGGCAAGAACGCGAGCGTCGATGGGTGCATTGGGGTCGGTTAAGCCCAAGCTCTTGCGTGCTTCTCTGTTCAGCAATTGCTCTAGCTTGGCTTCCTGCTGCTTCAAGCTCACAATCACTGGGCTTTCACTGCTGTAGCGTGCAGATTTTTCTGCAATTGCCGTTTGTACTTTTTTCAGCTCAGCAACTTGAGTCTGGTAGCTGGTATTTTCGCTCAAAGAAGCTGCGGCCAGAGCTTGTTCTGGGCTGATACCAAGCTGCGCCTGTAAACGACCAAACAATGCCTGCTGTTCTTTAAAGTTGCGCTGTGTCTCTAGCTGCTGAGCTTGAACATTTTGCGCCTGCGTGGAAAGCTGAGTGCCTTCTGTCGTTGGGTCAGCAATCCGATAGCGTTGTCTGAGCGCTTGTAGTTCTCCTTCCAGGTCATTCACGCGGCGCTGAAGACTAGGAAGCTGATCCTCAATAAACTGAACGCCACCACCAATGCGGGTCTTTCGATCCTCAAGACTATATCTCAAGTAGCCTCTAGCAAGCTCTTGCAAGATAAACTCTACTTTCTGTGGGTCTTGCCCTTTGTACGACACATCGATCACTTTGGTTGGATCGGAGGCATCAGAACCAAAGCGCTGTGCCAGCACTTCATAACGTTTGATTACCAGCGTTTTGTTGCTGGCTGCTGCTGCTAACGAACTCGCGGTGACATCGGGGTAACGACGCTGAATTTCTGTCGCAATTTTAGACAATAGTTCAGGGCTTTGCAAAATCTGGAGTAACGTTGGGTAATCAATGACATCAGGCTGTTGCGCACCTGGTCGAGAAATTGCAGCCGGATCGGATAGACGCGCCTGAGTCGTGATCGGCTCAACCAAAAGCTGAAAATGTCCTTTGTAAGTACGGGGACCACTCAAGCTAGAGTAAGCAACTAAGGCAGCACCAGCGGCTGTGACGCCTGCAATAAGGAGAGCATTGCGCTGAATCATCCTGACGATCGGCGACAAATCTAATCCCGCTGGTCGGGCAGACAAATCTGCTGTGTCTTCACTCAGCGCTCCGTTTGTGTACCCTCGCTCTTGATCGTTGAACGATGAACCGTGAGTGTATTGTTCAGCCTTCATGATTTTCCTCTTTACCTGGTTGACTCTGAGCACCAAACCTTTTGCACTTATCTGGAAGGGATATGCCAGCCATTATTTGAAGATGCCGTATAGCCCTAAGATCCCGCCCAGCGGCCCCAAGAAAGTGCCCACAGTATCGCCAATCTTAGCAATGCCATTCCGATTGACTACCACTACATCGTTATTGCGCAAGGGTGGATTATTCTTCTCATCAAGCTTTTGTGAGAAATCAACATTAATCGTTCGTCGATCGACTGTGCCATTTGGGTTAAGACGAATCAACTCCACATCCTTCTTCGCCCGACCTGCCTTGAATCCACCAGCCGCTAAAATGGCCTGATTCAGAGTCGTATTGGGTCTTACGGCAACCGAGCCAGGGGTGGTAACCTCACCAACCACGTTGACCCTGATCGCCTCTGGAGAAAAGCTGCTGATAGCAATTTGAAGAGCCTCTGTCGTGTCTACACTGGTTGCTTTAGGAACAACTAACGTATCGCCGTCTCGCACCTGGACATCTTGAGTTAAATCACCTTCACTTAAAAACTTCCAAAGGTTAATTGTGCGCGCCTTTTCACCATTAAAACCTTGGGGGCGGCGAATCTGAATCTGACGGATATCTGCCTGTTCGGTGATGCCGCCAGCCGCCTGAATGGCCTTACTCACCGTGGGCCACTGGCTACCGCTTTCGTTTCCGCCGCCCTGCTGCTGCCCACCCAACCCGTTTTGATTGGCATCTGTAGTGCCCACCGCAGAGCTACTGACAAGATTACTGGCAATAATGTAGGAGCCAGGACGAGTGACTTCACCAATGACGCCGATCTTCAGAGTACGAGCGGCAACCAGGCTAACTGTAATTCTTGGCTCGTTGACATAGCGACTGTATCGTTCTTCCAGCCGTTCAGAAGCTTCTCTAAGTGTTAGCCCTTTGACATCGACACTCTTGACCCACGGTAAGTTGACTGAACCATCGGGTAGTACAGGGTAGCGTAGCTCCAGCACAAGTTCGGGTGTATCAAAGCTATCAATCTTGAGGATGTCGCCTGCGCCAAGAATGTAGGCAGATTCTGCTTCTTGCACAGCCGTGCTTGGCATTGAAGGGCTAAGCTCTCTCTGATACGGAGTACTTTGAACAGGTGATAGCTGAACCTGCGCCATTGTAGGCAGAGAATAGCTGGCTCCTACCAGAATTGATAAAGAAAAGCCTGTAATTGAGCGATTGATTCCCTTCATCGTGACATCTCTTAGTGATAGGGGAAATTGAAGATGCAATAGATTACAAAATCTGTACAAGCGTGAGTAGTTGATCGGTAAAGCAGTGAGTAATGGGCTTAACGTATCCCCAAAGACCTCACTATAACCGCGCAACCATGACTCACAAGGCTGGTTAATCATTGAAGCGGCGGACGATAAGTCGTTCCAGACTTTTTTAAGCATTTGCCGCTGGCTAACAAATCACCGCTCCTAACCGATAGAAATAGCTGATAGTAGATTGCTTTGAGGGAACACACCGTATACACCCTGAGCAAGTAGCTCACTGTAATTATGAAGGGTTTACTGACCTCCCCTCCGTCCGTTATCGGCTGCTTTACCCAATATTTATAACTTTCCTCAGTAAAGAGATGCAAATAAAAGAGTAAATAAAGTTTCCTTTGTTAAGGAACAATATTCGTTCCTGCTTTATAGCGGTTCTCTGTCGGATGAGGTACAGATGGGACGTTACAGGGCAAGGGTTTGAGCCTCTAGTTTGTACCTCACGGGAGCCGGAAACGCTATATACGGAGGACGCTTGTACAAACTGAGTTTGTACAGAGAAAGCTTGTACAGATAGATCAATCCAGCTGATCGATCACGAGATCCACGATCGGCTGACTACTGAGACAGGCCCAATGACAGGCAAGCAGATCGGGCGTTTGAACCTTTAGGCTGGCGATCGCGGGTGCGGCTGGAAAGGGAAACAGTCGATCAAAACAAAGTGTGTTTCCCTGCCAGCCAAACTGCATCAGGTAAACGGCTGGTGGTGCTGACAGTGATCGCAGGAGCCGTTGTCCTAAGGCGTAAAGCGGTTGACGCTGAGCATCGTTTAAATGAACTGGTTGAGTGTAGCGTCGTTTTGATAGGTCAGCTGATGCTGCTATCTCAGATGCAAGACCAATGACTTCGGCATAAAGTGGGCCTTTAGCCGTGAGGGCGATCGGTAGCCAAAAGTTGCCTGATCCGATCGCATATTGCCATGCGGCTAGCTGCTGGCGTAAACCAGCCACATCACGGCAGGCTGAGTAAATTGCTTGCGCTGGAAACGAAAGTGCGGGAGGTAAATGCAGCGTTAGAGGGCAAAGCAGATGGTCACTGCTTGCCCACTTGCCCCCACTTAGAACATCCGCAGCGAGATCAGCGGATGAAATGACATCAACACGAATGCATGCTGTCTCAGATTGATGCTTGCTAAGCATGGCAGCTTTAAGCACAGAAATCATCTGAGCCGTCACCTCAGAGTGTACGGACTCTACAACAATAAGTACATCAGGCATTGAAACTTAGGCGTTGCCAAAACTGGGGAGAGAGGCACCCATTCCTTTGCCAAAACTGGGCAAATCTAGATGGGTTTGGCGACGGGTTCTCACCGCCAGACGATAACTAACGCTTTGCAGTTCAGCATGAAGCTGACGATTCTCGCGCTGAATTTGGGTGACTTTTTCGCGGATTGGCACCATGCGTTCTGCAAACTTTTGGCGGTAGATCTTGGGCAACTCCTGCACGACTTGCTCAAGCATGCGCGAACGATCGGTCAGTTCCTGCACCGATTGTCGCAGTTGGTAAATTTCGGTATCGCGATCGGTAATCTGTTCTTGATAAAAGGTTACCTGTTGCTCTACGCCCTGTAGCTGCTCTCTCAAGGCACGCACTTCAGCCAAGTGCCGCTCAGACACTTCCGGGCTAGGCATGAAGCTGGCATTGCCTTTTACCAGGCGAAATAATTCCTGGGATAGTTGCTGCACCAGGTTATCGCGCATCTGTAGCTCTTCGCGGAGGCGCGCGGCTTCGGTTTGTAAATCAGTCAGGGTATGGCTCTCGGAATAGGTCACGTCTTTAGAACTCCATTTTTGATGGCATCTGTTTCTATAGCATCCGGTTGGCTGAGGTGAGATTCCCAGAGGCGAGGGGCAGACGCGCGGCGAATCTCCCGCCAAATTGCGGTTGCAGCTAATGTACCATCTGCAACCGCAATTGATACCTGATTTAGTCCTTCTTTTAAATCACCGATCGCAAAAAGGCGTGGATGGGAGGTGCGGCACATCGAATCTGTCACCAAGTTCTCGCCGTTCCACTGCAAATCCAGCCCTTTCAGATATTCGTTGAAGTAATGTGAACCCATCGCAACTAGCCCGGTTTCTAACGTGATCGTGGAACCATCCGTTAGCTCCACGCCAGTCATTTCATGGTCATGTCCCAGAAATTTTGCAATCGGGGTTTCTACCAGCGGGTAGCCATGCTCTTTCAGCTTTTGGCGCATTGCATCATCCACCTCACATAGCCCTTGCGTAAAAACGGTGATGTAAGGCGTAAACCAGTTCAACACAAAGGCTGTATTGATAGCGGACTCAGTTTCCACAAAGAGACCGCACTGCTGATCGGCAATTTCGTAGCCATCGCAGATCATGCAGACGTGTAGGTTGAAGCCTGCGTAGTCATAAACGTTCTGCATGTCGTCAAGTTGGGGAAGACGATCAATAATGCCGCTCGCCGCCACCACATACTTACCGCGAAACACAGGATAAATGCTGTCTTGCTTGCCAACCTTGACCTTGACGGCAAAGGTGTCGCCCTCATCGTGTATGGCTTCTACAAAGCCAGCCAGATAATCGCCATTCAGGGACAACAAGTGTTGCTGCCCCTGCTGCAAGAGCGTTCGCCCTGGGGTGTTGGGTGGTAACCCCAGGTAATTCCGCAGGTCTTGCATCCAGAACGATCGCCCTCGACCTTTTTCAATCACCAGGCACGAGAGTCGGTAGCGCTGTAAGTAAATGGCAGCAGCCAATCCACCCGCACCACCACCCACAATGATGACATCGTAAACGTGCTCTAAACGTTGATCGAGGGTTTTCTTGGAGAGCTTCATAGATTTGCTGTAGCGCACTCAACGCAATGAACGGCAAGAGCGATCTCTTAACCCTTTCAGTGTAAGCAGTTTGCAGAGGCTATGGGGTGAAATGTCAGGCTTCTACGGCTTCTTTTTCGGCTTCTGGCACTTCTTGCTTAATGGTCAAAAAGCGAAGCACTTCTTCACTGAGACGCATTGATCGTTCCAACGCCGCTACCTGGCTACCATCGCATTGATAGTTGATCTGAATGTAGATACCTTCGCGGTGTTTTTGAATTTCGTAGGCTAGACGACGCTTGCCCCGGTGCTGTGTCTCTAAAACGTCTGCTCCATTTTCGCGCAGCAGCGTTTGATATTTCTCGATCGCTTGCTCGACCGCTTCTTCACCCAAATCAGGGCGAAGAATGTACATCGTTTCGTAAAAATATTCCATGTCGTGAGGTCTCCTTGTGGACTAATGGCTTCCTGAGTTAGCGCAATAAAGGGACTGCTGATACGCGATCGTCATTCAGCCCTTTAGGCGCTTAAGAAGCAAGGACTCATCATTCTATCGCGTTTAGGTTCCAAGTCGCTAGAGAATGGCAACACCGCATTAATCAGCTTTTATGATGCGTTGCCAGTGCTGCTATGCCTAAAGCTGTAGAAGGCATTACCAATACCGTTATGTCCAGAGTTGTGATGATAGGTTTAAATCACGGATTTGTCCTTGATCGATTTGAGCATTCAGCCCACATCTCAGTGGATTAGTCTTTGAAGTTGGATGTTTCAAGTTCTTCTTGAGCCGTGAGGAATCGGTTGAGTTATGGCACAGCGCTATGTCCGGGTTCAAGCCGCAGACGGACAAATTTACTACGGGTTGCTCCAGCTTGGGCGAGAGGTTAGTGTGCTCGATGCACCTCCCTGGTTAAACGGACAACCTATAGAATTAGAGTTGCCAGCAGAGAGCTACCAACTTCTGGCTCCATGTGCGCCCTCTAAAATCATTGCTGTCGGCAAGAACTACTCGGATCATGCCGCCGAAATGGGAACCCCTGTGCCAGAAGAACCGCTGCTGTTTATGAAACCGCCAACGGCTGTGATTGCGACAGATGGAGTCATTTTGGCTCCCGTGCAGTCGCAGCGGGTTGACTATGAGGGTGAGCTGGCTCTAATTATTGGCGATCGCTGTGTGGACTGCACTCCAGAGCAGGCGCAGGCCAAAATTTGGGGCTACACGATCGCCAATGATGTTACCGCCCGTGATTTGCAGCGCAAAGATGGGCAATGGACTCGCGCGAAAGGGTTCGATACGTTCTGTCCACTAGGGCCGTGGATTGTACGGGATGTTAGCCCAGGCGCACGGCTACAAACGTTTATCAACGACAACCCCAAACCTGTTCAGTCTGCCTACATTGATCAAATGGTGTTTTCACCTGATGTGTTGGTGTCTTACATCAGTCAGGCCATCACATTACTGCCAGGTGATGTTGTGCTAACTGGCACGCCTGAAGGGGTTGGAGCACTACAAGTGGGCGATCGCGTCCGGGTCGAGATTGAAGGGATTGGTGACCTCAACAATAGCGTAGCCGCGCGATCGCACAGGCCATCGCAACCAGAAATAGCACCAAAAGCATCAGAACGAACGAGAATAGCCCAAGCTGACGACGATGAAAATCACAGCTTGGGCAGTTAACCTGATCGTCGGTGAATCTAGCAAGACGATCGTTAGCGAACCTGGGTGTAAGCAGCATCCGAAATCGTCGGAATCTCGGCATAGCGCCCTAGCGCTGACTGTACGATTGAATAGCCGACCGCTGCAATGGTTCCTAAAAAGACTGTGTTGAAGAGGGTCTGGGTTAGCAGGCTAACCCCTAAAATCGGGCCGAGAACATACTGCCAAACAATGCCAATCAGGCTTAAGACAATGCTGATCAAAATCGCTTGCATAGCATTGAAGCGAATGAAGTGAGCAATCCCTTCGTTGCGAACAACGAGTAAAAATAAGGCAAAGAAAACAATAAAAGGAACGAAGGGTATGTAGTAGAACTGAATTAAAGGAAAACGCAGCAGAGAACTTAAGCTGATGCCTAAGAATTCATTCATGAATGACTGACCAAATGGCAATACATCCAAAAGAGGAACCAAATAAACCAGGGAAGCAAAAATTCTATCTTGAGCCGTGCTAGACCCGCGCCAAGTCATGTTGCGTTCTCCAGAAGTGAAGTGGTTCTTGATGCTGTAATACTGCTCAGGATAGCGCAATAAGCGGGGGGATGCCCAACTTTACAGTGGTGCCACTGAATCGCGCGATCGCTTATGCCGATCGATCTTGCAGCAGGCGATCGACAATGCCAACGAGTCGATCAATATTGCGCTCCTGCCGTTCTGCTGTTGCTGCCTGTCGCTCTGCTGCTGCTGCCTGCCGTTCAATCATCTCCCTAAGTTCTGTAAACCCTTCGGTCAGATGTCCCACCTGATCGGTAAGCGCATCAATTTTGTCGGTGAGACTATCCAGCTTGTGGTTTTGCTGGCTGGAAGACTGCATCAAAGCATCGGTGAGACTATCCAGCTTGTGGTTTTGCTGGCTGGAAGACTGCATCAAAGCAGTGGTTGCCTGAATGAGTTGATCGAACTGCTGCTGTGCTGTGAGGTTGGACATTTGGCGACGGTACGCACTACTGCTGAAGGAGCATTATAGCTTTAGCGAGTGAAATTGGTCTCAGTAAACTTGCCTGACCTGGATTCTGGCTAAGATGCTTCTAATGCAAGGGCTGCGGCGATCGACCTAGCAACAATCCAGTCGTGTTGCGCCTAAATATTTCGTCAGGTAGGGCGAGAAAACCTCGTAGATGAGGGTGAGGGGCTGCCCACGGTGCCAGAACAAGTAATGCCGTCCCCAAAGCGGCCCCGATTGCCCAAAGGCTTGCTCTAATGCTGCCGAATGACCGTAGTAAATGCCCTGCACATCTCGATACAGTTCCGTTCGCAACCGGGCAAGGCTCGCCCAAATAGGGAGCGATCGATTTTGCAGATACTCATCCACATGGCTGGCTTCCCACCAGGAAGTAGCATATGCCAGACGCTGCCCGGATGCCGTGCGAAGCCAAACCTGCCGCCGTAAGCGTGGCCCTGGCACCACTTGCAATTGACTAGGTGCGTGATCAGCATCCATCCCGATCGCCGACATGTCAATCACATCCACTTCCGTTGGTTCACCTGTTAACAACTGAAGGTGGCGAGTCGGAGAACCATCACCTAGCATCAGCATTTGCCAGGTCGGCGCGAGTTTAGTGTGGGGAAGCCCTTGCTGTATGACCGTCTCATCACCTTGCCAAAGAGGGTTGAGCGGATGCCAGGTCGTTGGCAGCGTCGCGCGATCGTGGGGTGTAACAGCGATAGTCAACTTTCTTTACACAACGTAACCTCAGTCCAATCATAGCGCTCTCGCTAAGAAAATTCTTGAGGACTGGAAAGACGGGAAAAGCATGCGGCGGCAACCCCATTCAAAACTTTCGCTGTTGCTCTTCAGAGCACCGCCTTCATCCCTCATCCCTCACCCCTCATCCTTTCTTCCCACCCCCGCATCTTACCTGGATTCAGCAGTCCATACGGATCAACCATTTCTTTAAAGCGCAACTGCTCTACATCCACCGTTTTGCGACCACCGTCTTCCAATATATAGGTGTGAGGATTGGCAATAAACGCACCCTTTTCTTCGTGGTAGCGGATGATGTCTGCCAGTCTCTCTGGAGTGGTATAGCGGACGATTTGCAAAGCGGCGGGAACCGCTTCCCCACCAATGCGAATAAACTCCAGGTGCATCATCACTTCATCGCCAAAGTGCTCATACATATGCTCCACCAGCTTCAGTTCCTTATCGGGTGGAAACATGGTTTGAAGATAGGTGAGAGATGGATCGACGCTGCGGGCGTGTAAGGTCGTGTGGTTCCAGGAATATTCCACTAACGTGGTGCCTTTGCTTGCCTCCTGAGCGCTCTTCTGTAGACAAATAGTGCCGTTGTATGCCTTCACCAATTCAGCAAACGGTTCCAGTGCAGAGTCTGCCACCATCACCAGCGCGCAATGACTACCAGCAGGAATGGCATGACGGAAGGCTGCGAAATAAGTAGGAATGGGATCAGCACAGATGCAGACGAGCTTTTTGATGATGCCATCGCTATCGCTGAAGGCTTGACCAAAGCGAGCCGCTGTCATGAAATCGGGAAACGCGACGATCGCCTCTGCCCACGCATAGGCAGGCGCAAGCGGAATTTCCAACTCGGTAATAATGCCGTTCGTGCCATATGCATGGGCGACTTTATACACATCGTCACCGCGTAGCTCGATGATGCGAGGCTCGTCTTCCATAGTGACGACACGTACAGTGAGAAGATTGCCTCGATCGCGGATCTGCCCATAGGTAATGGAGCCAATGCCGCCGCTACCGCCGCCAATAAAACCGCCGATCGTCGCAGTGCGATACGTCGATGGCAGCATCCGAATTTCCCACCCACTGGTACGGGCTTGTTTGTCGAGCGCAGCTAGCTTGACGCCTGGTTCCACACACGCTAGCCCTGGCTTGATCCACTTCACGCCCTGCATCCGCGAAAGATCGAGAATGACACCCCCTTGAAGGGGAACACACTGCCCGTAATTACCCGTTCCAGCACCCCGTACTGTCAGCGGCAGCTTATGTTTGACACACGAAGCCGCGACTTGCACAACCTCTGCTTCATTCGCTGGACGCACGACTAAATCACCTCGTTTGTCGCCTAGCAATGGTTGCAGAATGGGGCTAAAGGTGTAGTAATCCTGAGACAGCTTGGCGATTTGTATCAGGTCGGTAATGATTTCTAGCCCAGCTAGCTCAGCAACAAAGGGGTTCAGGTCAGTAGGCTGTGTTGTAGTGGAAGTCATGGGCTAAAGAGGCAAGTAGTAAAGAACGCCAAAAGCGCAGTCGTGGTTAGACTACGCCAGCACTTAGCATGACACAGATTCTTTGGGCCAAGCGGTAGTGATAGTAGCGGAATTCTGCTGCCCCTATCGCTTCTGCCCTTCTGCCGCCGCCACTCCTTGCCTTCTCTACTGCAACAAAATGATCAACAGAAAGCTACCGTCCTTGAAGAAACCGGACGAGACTAATGGCGATCCAGCCTAAGAGCGCGTAAACCACGATCGCCACCAGCACATTCAGGTCAAAAATACTGCCAGCATCCCTGGTTGTAGGACTAATAAAGAGGGTAGAAAACGGAGCAATAAAAGGGTCTGAGATATCGTAAATAACCCGAGCAAACGTATTTTGAGTGTTCGCTCCAGCAACGCGTAGAACAAACCTCAACACTAAAAGAATTTCTAATAGCCCCACTAAAAACGAAATACCATTAATAATCCACGCAAACGTTGTGCTCTTTCTAGCCGCTTCTAATCGCCCCTGCTCTTGCTGCAACCGAAAGGCTTCTTCCTCACGTAACAGTTCGCGTCGGCGCTCCAAATTCGCTTGTTCGTCTGGATCTCTGGTCATAGCAATTGACTCCATACTGTGATCTCTTAAGCGCTCACAGCTTAGTTTTTTTGCCTCTCATTGTCGTCTGCTATTAGGCAGATCTTGCCTGGAGAATAGATTAAAGCCATTGCAAAATTGCTAAGAAATCTTTCACAATCAGCCGATGATTTACCGCGTTCAAAATAGGAACGTGGACAAAGAGGCACTGACAGGCCAAAGAACGATCGGCTATGTATTGCAAGACCGAATAATAAAGAGCGTTACAAACAAACGCTCCTGCATCATGGCTAACGTGAGTCATGGCTAACCCTTCAACTAGACGATCGACATCAACAGTCGTTCTCAATACGGTTGCCTGATGCTTGCCATTCGCTTCAACAGTGAGGTGCGATCGTCGCTCTGCCATACCACAGCAAATAACGACATCAGGCTGCAAGGTCTCTATCTGAGCAGTGACGTGTTGAGGCGCTAGCTGAAAATCAACGGGCAACTTTCGCAGCAGTGTAATTTCTGCCGCTAAAGACGCTAGCAAATTTTGTTCAAGCAAGACATTCAGTAGATCATCTGAAGCGTTTGAACGGTGGTGGGGCTTCCAAATATCAAACGAGGTCAGCAAAAGCCTGGTTGTCATCGTTGATCGAAGCCGAAAAGGGTATCAACCACGCAGGCGAAGCAATTCTTGCGGCGATGCCAAAAGCTTGATCTTTGCCAGCAGAAGCTTGTTTTCAGTATTCAGAATAAACTGCCAGGAGACATTAACTGAAAAAAGCGGCGTTTGCACCTTACCTGTCACGTTCACTTCCTTACAGCCGTCGTTTAGTAATTGCACAACACCCTGCTGCGGTTGAAGCGTAAAATCTTTTGCTTCGGTTTGTAGAAAAGCTACGATCGCGTCTGCTCCCACCACAGGCCGTTCGAAAGGCGGCTGCATGGCTCCATCAGTCGCAAAAAGCTGACCCGTGGCCTCAAAATCCCCTTGGTTAAGTGTTTCAAAATAACGCAAAACGATCGGTTCGCTCATACCCACGATCGCTAACGTGGCAGACATCGGTTGTGCTGAAGCACTGGGTGAAATCACACTTTCTATGGTCATGACAGGTAGGGCGATCGCGGCAGAAGATTGATCGTCAGCATACGCAGAAAACCAACGAGGAGCATGTCTCTTCAGAAAGATTCCACCGTTAATGGCAGAAACTTCCGCTGTTCAGAAAGCGATCGCTTAAGGAGATTGGTTCAGTCATAAGGTTGGTATTGATGTCGTTCACTCACCTTAACTGAAGGAGATATTAGTTCGGGGACAGCGGTTTATTTTGCAGCAAAGTGTTTTATTCAGCTTGATTGGGAATATTCAACAAAGCCAGCCGTGCGGTAGGCAAAGGCATTTCTGGTCAAAATATTACTCGATACCAGCGATCGGGCTTTTTCATTAGGGACAGATTGGTATGGCGAAAAAGCAGGGGTCGTCGGTTCTGCTCACCTTACTAGGACTGGCTGGAGGCTTCATCGCAGGCCCAATACTAGTTCTTTCAATGATGTCGTCAGCCTCAAGGTCTGGTCATCCAGTCGGATACGAAGGCATTTTTTACTTGATGGTCAGTCCTTTTGCCGGAGCGGTAGCAGGCGGTGTCCTCAGCAATCTTTTGCAAAAGGGCAGAGACTTTGAAGATCTTGAGTAAATAGCAAATGCTACGGGTTAACAGGCGCTGTAGGGACGACAAAGGAACCGTTATTCGGCGATGGCGAAGGTGTTGGGGTCGGAGAAGGCAGCGGAGTCGGTGATGGGGTCGGAGTTGGTTCTGGCGTGGGAGTTGGGGTTGGGGTCGGCGATGGGGTTGGCGTTGGGGTCGGGGAGGGTATTGGCGTCGGACTTGGCGATGGGGTTGGAGTCGGAGTCGGACTCGGAGAAGGTATCAGAGAAGGGGATGGCGTTGGCGATGGAGTGGATGAGGGTGAGGGTGCTTGAGAATCGCTAACCACAACATAGGGCGATGGAATGGCTGGCAGTTGTCCAGCATCTACCAATGCCTGATAAACAAAAGCAGCGACCTCAGCCCTTGTAGCTGGGCGGGTTGGGTTTAAAATTTTCACGCGTGGGTAATTGATTACTAGCCGACGATCGGTTGCCGCCGCGATCGCCCCACTGGCCCAATCAGGAATTTGCGCCGCATCTTGATAAAACGATAGCGAATCGGTGCTGGTGCTGCTAAGCTTTAGCCCACTAGCCAGCGAAACCAGCGCTTCCAAGCGAGGAATTTGTTGATTCGGTTTAAAGGTGGTATCTGGGTAGCCTGACATAAAGCCTTTTTGATAGGCCGTTTGAATGGCCTCAGCCCCCCAGAAGCTGGGTTGGATATCCTTAAACGTGAGACTTTCACGCTGGGCAGATAACGACGCAAAGGCTTTGCTCACGATCGCGGCAAACTGAACGCGCGTCACAGGGTCATCTGGGCGAAAGGTGCCATCTTCAAAACCGCTAATGATTTTTTGAGCAGCCAGCGCATCAATATAATTCTTGGCCCAATTGGACTGAGTATCGACAAATGCCGTTAGTTGAATGCTGGGGGGTGCTGCATCGTTGGTCAGGTAAACCATCCCCAACTCCTTTTGACCATCAGTTCGTTTGGTTAAGCGCCAACCAGGAGACAAGTTAATTTTGATGAACTGCCCAGCAGGAGGCAGCCCATTTGCTCTCCCGACCTCAATGCGAAGCGCATCACGATCGGCCAGGTTAGGGGAGGCAATCAGAACCAAGTCATTAGCTTGTTTGACAAGGCTGAGTTGCAGCAGCAGCCCAAAGTCTCGATTCGCCATGCGGACAGAATAGCCATTGCTGTCTGTACTGCGTCCGCAAACGCCTGTAAAGTCGAACTTCAGCAGGAGTGGATCGACAATTGTGGGATTAGAGCCGCTCTCGCTCCAGCAAGGGCGCTGATCAGAAATTTGCTCCAGAATGAGCAGTTGATAGTCACTGGCATTAAACGGCGATGCAACCACAACAAATCTGCTTTGATCAACCTCTTTGGCGCTAAAGACCGCCGCGATCGCATTCTTTGTAAGAGGCAATAGGCTCACTGAGGCGATGCCTAAAGCGGCGGCTAGAGATGCGAGGCGAAATGGTACAAACGCTGTCATATAAGTAACCCTGTGTGCGTAAACGTATGAGAGGCAAGAACGATTCGATCGCTTAACAGCATACCAATCGATGCCCTTAACGAACGTATTTTTAAGAGATAAGCTCAACAAAAAATCACTTCTTACTAAGCATAGAAGTATGGGTCTTTAGCTCTTTTTCCTACAAGACTAGTCACGGATTTTTCCCTCTATCTAATGATAGAAAAAAGTAATTTAGAGTTAAGACACTATACATCGATTGACACAATTTCAAACACTAGATTAATGCTAATAAGAAGCTTGTCTTTCCAGGTACAGCAGTATGACTGCTAAACACTTAGAACAGTTCCAGCCGTTCCAAAACTCGCATAGGTTCTACGCGGCTAGTCGTTTTAGAGGCTGTTTTAAAGGGGATGGCTCAGAGCTAAAAGCTGTCAAGGCTTAGCAGACCCTACAGGAAGCAAGCTGTTGACGCAGGAAACCCACCGTCCATTTGGGTACCCGATCGCGAACCCATCCTGTAAACCATTAGGGCTATCAACTCAACAACCTTTTTAGCATCAACAAAAGATTAAGAAATAAAACGAAAATTAAGGGATGTTAAAGAGGGCCTTGTGGTTGATGAATCGAGGTTAAACAAATTTTCTTCGTCTGGTGGTTTTAGATTAAGAAGTCGTTATGGCTCCCGCATTACCAACGTAAATTTTTCTACCAACTGCCGTAACTAGTGCTATGACCTGATGTAGTGATGTGCTCATACCAGTTTTGCGTCCAGTCCTGCATCAGAAGTTGCCCCATGACTTTTTTCTCCAATCGAGTGACGATCGGATTCACAGGGTTAGCGATCGGGCTAACAACCGTTTGGCTCGTCAAAAATACTCAGGCCCAGGTACCGCCCGCTGGTACTTTTACAGCGACTCAAGCTTGCCCAGCGACTCAAGCCATCAACGGTAGAAATCCCGGCAACGTCAATTTAACCGTGGGCGTTCTCTATACGGCTGAAGGCTTTAATACACCACAACGACAGTTTGTGCGGTTAGAGGTGCCTGGAGCAACACCCGATCGACGCTGGGTGCGTGCAACCTGTGGTGAGTTTCAGGCCAGCGACGGCAGCACAGTAACACCAACCGTGTCGCCCGTTGCATCGCCAACTCCAGAAACCACCAACCAGGCCAACTCATCTCTACTACCGTTTTTTGATACAGAAAATAATCCTGTTGCAGTAGATTTTCCCCCAAATGCTCAGAAGGATATTTCGCCACCGCCACCCGCGTTGGAAGAGTTCGATCAACGCATTCTAGCCTTATGCGGAGCCGAGTTTGATGCACCTGTGAGTAGCAGCAAGTTTCGGCAATTAATGACGTTTTACCCCGATGTGGTTCGCAAGCTCAAACAGGTGACTGACGGTGAACTGAAACCCAATCGTCGTTCCGACAACGAGTTTTTAGATGATTTAACCGCCATTTGGTTTGAGCAGAAGGGCTTTAAGCACATTTTCTGCGGAGAAAAGGATGGCAAGAGCATCGGTGGGTTGCATTTTGTCGGTCGCTATCTGGAGTTGCAGCAAAAGGGCATGGCAGGCCGCATTCTTCGCGCTGGCAATGGCAGAAAGGCAACGCAAGAAGTGGTCGATGGAGAAATCTACACCTTTGGGGTCGCGATCGTGCAAAACAATCGAGTGATTGCAGACAATCCTGTCAAAGGCTACCCCTACACCCTCAATGCCCAAGAAACGCTACTGGAAGGCACACGCGGGTTCAAACTGTTTAAGTCTACGTCCAGTGAATCCAGGGGCTGTTTGCTGACAGTCGCAATACCAGGTACCACCCCATATCAGGCTGTGTTCGTCAAAAAAGCGGGCGCGATTCGCACGTTTTACCCCGATGCTACGCCCGACAATGACCGTAATGGGCCATGTGACCAACCCTCTCTATAAAAGCCATGCGAAAAAAAGAGACCAATGGCGCGATCGCTGTCCAGGCGATCGCAGGCTCCTATGTTGTCCTTCTCGGTATTGATCTGGCAGAAGCGAGTAGTGCCGGGGCGCTGGGGTTTGCGATCGAGCGCATTGACCACACCGAAGATGAACGCTACTGGCTCAAAGGCTTCCGTACCTTTGAAGAAACCGATCCTAGCTTGCCTCCGGGCAGCCTTGTTTCAACATTGGAACATCCCATTCAAGCGTTTCTCTGGGGCGATTTTACCGCCAAGCCGAACCATGACTACACGTATCGCGTGGTCGCGCTGCGCGGCAAACCCAAAAAGCTAGCACAAGGCGAAACGGTAACCGTCAGAATTGCCACAGAAGACGAGGCCGTGGGCAGTCATACGGTGTACTTTAATCGGGGTGTGGCAGGTTCGCAGGCGTATGCCCGCAAGTTCAACAATTTGCCACCTGACAAGGTGCCCAAAGGTCGAGCGTGGGCATGGCTATCGCGTGGACTAGTGGAAGCACTGCTGGCATTTATCAAGCAGGCGCAGGGAAGCCAGTACGAATTGCGGGCAGCGCTGTATGAGTTTCAGTACTTGCCTGTGCTGGAGGCTTTTGAAACTGCTCAAAAAACGGGAGCCGCCGTTAAAATCATTTTCGATGCCAAGCCGAACGGACAGAACTATCCCAATCAGGCCAACCGGGAGGCGATCGCCACTGCCAAAATTGAATCCCTTACCCTTCCTCGCGAAACCAACCCCAGTTACATCGCTCACAACAAATTCATTGTATTGCTCAAAGACGGTGAGCCCATTCAAGTTTGGACAGGCTCCACCAACATTACAGATGGCGGTATTTTTGGGCATTCCAACGTAGGCCATATTGTGCGTGATCCGGCAGTTGCAGCCAGTTACCTCGACTATTGGGAGCAACTGAGCCACGATCCGACGGCAGCCAAACTCCGTCCCTTCAATGAACAACACACGCCTGTTCCAACCGACGTACCACTAGCGGGAACAACGACTATCTTCAGTCCCCGTCCTTCGCTGAAAGCACTGGAGTGGTACGTCGATCGCATGGAAGCAACCCATACGGCGGTGTTTCTCACCGCTGCCTTTGGTGTCAATGATCTGCTAGCAGCGGTCTTAGCCAAGGATAATGATTACCTGCGCTACGTATTGCTAGAGAAAGAAGGCGGCAACATTGAAACGCTACGACGCGATCCAGATACACGCATTGCCGTCGGTGCGGTCAAAAAAGGCGGTACCTTCGATCGCTTCTTGCAAGAAAAGACGACTAATCTCAACACCCATGTTCGGTACATTCATACCAAGTACATGCTGATTGATCCCCTGAGTGACGATCCGATCGTCATCACAGGTTCCGCCAACTTCAGCGATGCTTCGACCAAAAACAACGACGAAAATATGCTGGTCATCCGGGGCGATCGACGCGTGGCCGATATTTATCTAGGCGAATTCATGCGGCTGTTTAACCACTACTACGCCCGCTACGTCACCACTCTCCAAAATGCAGCACCCAACGAGGCGCGATCGGTGTTCCTCAAACCCGATGATTCCTGGCTCAAGGGCTATTACGAAGCAGGCTCACCCAAGCAAAAAGAGCGTCTTTATTTTGCGAATTGAGGCAGTTCTATAAGAAGGCAGGGAAGCAGAGGAAGCAGGGGAGGCAGGAGGAGCAAGGGAAGCAAGGGAAGCAGGAGGCAGGGGAAGCAGAGGAGGCAGGGGGGCAATTCGCAACTCAAAACCTCTACGCTGACGGCTGATAGCTGAGCGCTAACCGCTTAATCACCTCAAAACTCAAAACTCTCCTTCGCCCCTCATACCAATTTGAATTGAAAATACGACACATCCTGTAGGGGCAAGGCATTGCCTTGCCCCTACCCACCGATTGATCTGTAACCGTCATTCTTTAAATCGATATCACTCCTCATTCCTCACTCCTTCCCCCTCCCCTAAGTTTGCTACGCTAATTAAGTTTGCTACGCTAATAAACATCGGCAGTAGACCAGGTGTTTGTCATGTCTTCTGTTCAAGAGCCAGTCATTGCTTTACCAGACGCAGACGTGCTGCTGCCACCCTGCGATTTATACAGCGACGAGCCACCGTTGAAAGAAGACAGTAAAACACCTAACGTCATTATTGAAGTGCTTTCAGAAAGTAAAGCAGCGGTCGATCGAGGCTTAAAAAAACAGCTTTATCAGAATGTACTTAAAATCTACGATTACTTTTGGTTCGATCCCGATAGCCTGGAATTTGCAGGCTTCTCACTGGTGAGCGGTCAATATTAATCGCTTCAGCCCAATGCTCAGGGGCAGCTTTGGAGCCAACAGCTACAATTGTTTCTGGGCCTTTACAATGATAAATTACGGTACTCCACGCCTGAGGGTCAACTGGTTCCCTCCCCGACTGAGGCCGCTTTGTCATCCCAGCAGCGCGCCGATCAAGAGTCTCAACGTACCGATCGCTTGGCCGCTAAATTGCGCGAACTCAACATTGATCCAGAGACTCTCTAAGCCTTCCTGCGATCGCCTCTATCCCTTATCCTTCATCCCTCATCCTTTACCCTTTCCATGTCCGACCCCTACTCTCAACCAAACCGCGAATGGTGGGCACAGCGCTGGATTGACGTGTTGGAATCCTTCGGCTGGGTACGGCGCTTGGCACGTGCTCGCACGTATGCTCGCGAAGGCAACGTCCTCAATATTGACTTTAAAGGTTCAAAAGTTACGGCTAGAGTGCAAGGCACGGCACCAGACCCTTATAAGGTGTCTCTTTCGCTTGACCCGTTTGGGGATGATCAATGGAGCTATGTCATTGAATCGATGGCGCAACAGGCGATTTTTTCAGCAAAGTTGCTGGCGGGGGAGATGCCCCAAAACATTGAAGAGGTCTTTACTGCAAACGGGTTGAGTCTGTTTCCGTTTACCAAGTTTGATATTCACAGCAAATGTTCCTGCCCCGATCCAGCAAACCCGTGTAAGCACATTGGGGCTGTGTATTATTTGTTGGGCGATCGCTTTAGCGAAGATCCCTTTGTACTGTTTCAGCTCAGGGGGCGCACAAAAGAACAAATCATCGAAGCGTTACGCCAGATTCGAAGCGCAGGCAATGCAGACAACGGCAGCACTCAGGATGAAAGCCTAACCACCTCAAGAGCGACCGAGCAAAGCCAAACTACCGCGCCTTTAGCTATTGATCGCTTCTGGGACTACTCAGAGCAGCTTGAGTCGTCGCTGGTTGTCATCGCGCCTCCACCCAGCAGCGAGACAGTGCTGGATGTGCTTGGACCCATACTGCTGAAGATTGAAGCCAATGCAGAGGCCGCGATCGCGCAAGCTGAAACTCAGGCAACAGCAGCATACCTTAAAACCGTTTACCAAGCTGTCAGTCAACAAGCGCTTCTGACTGCCATGAATACAGAAGGCGCAACCTGAAGACCGTACAATCCAGAGCATTCCCAAACGCATCAATCGCGCGTCAGGTACGAGTCAGCGTTGAGTCTGTTGGAATACAAAGCAAGTTGTCTCCCTGGGTACGAATCATGCCACGCTGGCGAAGTTTACCCATGAGACGAGTCACGGTGACACGGGTAGAGCCGATCGCGCTACCAATCTGAGCGTGGGTGAGTGGAAATGGCAAGCAATAGCCTTGCTCCGTTGGTTCGCCATACTCTTCGATGAGCAGCGTCAGAAAACCAAGTAAGCGATCGATCGTTCGCCGCTGCCCTAGTGTGCTGAGCCAGAGAAGCTTACGCTGATGCTGGTAGCGAAACGCATCCAAAACCTCTCGACGAAAATGGGGCCAGTTATCCAAATCATGCCAGTACATCCAAAGCACAGAGGTCTGATCGACGTGGGCATAACTTTGCAGGGTAAAGGGCGACTGAGCCACAATTTCAAAGGGTTGCCCTGCGCCAACAAATCCTAAGAAAGCTTCTTCGGGGCTAATGCGTGGCAAACGCGATGAACTGCTGCCAGTAGCATTCACCTGTGCGCTACCGACTAAGCGAACAGCACCACGTTGAACCAAATAGACAAGCCCAGGTCTAGTGGGCAGCTTTTCGTCTTTAGCAAACGTGCGAACACGGTAATGCTCCTGAGACCAATCAATAATTCGTTGCCAGGTTAGGAAAGGACGAGATGCCTCTGAATTAGATGTTACTGAGTACATAGGCTGGAGGCTATAGGATTTGCTAGGGACAGCAGGGAAAACATGAAAAGCACTCACTGCGACTAGAACGCCAGACTCTAATCCTTAAGCTGAGATCTGAGCACTACGACAGAACGGTATGATTTAGTTTACCTTCACATCTCTCTCATGATCGTAGCAAGTACATTAGATACATTAATTAAACTAATCACGCTAGCTTTAGCGTTGCCGTAGTGAAGACGTTTCTGTGACGAACAGTACCTCTAACAAAGCAACGTATCAACGCGCTCAATTTAAGTGTTCAACAGTCTACAGAACCGTCAGATGCGAATAGTGGCGACTTTAAGGAACAAAGCTTGATCAGAACTGGCACAAAATAGGCCAGCTTTTGCAATGCTATCACTGTTACGAATAAGACTGCATCATGCGATCGACTTGTGGAAAGCATCCCAGGCAGTTACAACAGCTAACGATGCTTCCTCTACCTGCAAGGAGCATGGAGCAAGTGCTTTGACGGCTCAAGCCATACCGATCAAGCGTGTCGGAAATGCTACGTCCTTGCGTTACGCTTGCGCGATCGCGCACCAACTTGCCACCTCTCCCGATCAAGCATCAACGATCGCGGCTCAACTGGTCGATACTCTGCGGCACGCTTTAGCAAAGGATCCAGACGCATCGTTCCAAGAGGCATTGTTCCAAGAGATAGGCATCGACGCTACGGCTACCGGGTTTATTCAGTTTGAGGTAGGCGATCGCGCGATCGCCACCTGGCTGAACTTACGGCTTGCCCACGCACAACCGCTGCCCCCATTGCCAACCATTCCATTAGGTGAAGCCGAGCGGCAACGCATGCTGCAATCCCCAGCCGTGTTTGACGCACAGCACGCCCACGCCCGTTGTTGCTCACTTTTACGCCTTGCCCACTATGAGGCACTCATTCACTTAGACCGACTGGCAGCATCGCCACAAGACTGGCAGTTTCGCAGCCCAGCAACGGTTCCCTGGCTCAAACACACCGAGGAACTGAACGTCCTCTATCCGGTCGATCGCGCTTTAATTGCTCAATTGCTGGATGCCCACGATCATCTGTTCGATGCATCCCGCCCTCGTACCCAGTCATCCGTGCTGCGATCGACACAACTCGTTGCACATGCTTTTCAAGCGTTTCATCGTGCTTATCCTCTATACGGAGGCAGGCCTGAAGATGCCGCTATCGTCGTAGTGAGATTAGGATTACTAATGATTACTCAGCGCGTTTTGCACCTGCTTTTGCATGATGGACTTAAGCTGTACCCTGCCGCAGAACTCTAGGCGGCTGCCTGCCCGCACCATCAAGAACTGTCAATGCTAGAACGCGCTTATATAGATTTTCTTGCTCAATAAAGGCGTAGACAAACAGGTTGCCTTCAGCTATAGTCTTAAGTGTGTGAGGAGCGAACCAGCAAGGGCACCGAGACGAAACACGGTCAGTCGTCGGTGCCCTTCCTGATTTTAAAGTGTCGCTTAAGCGTGTCGCTCGTTCCCACAAAGATTTTTACAGTCAGAGATTTTCATAGTCAAAGGTTTTCATAGAGCATTCAGCCTGATGCAACACAGGATTAGGACTTACGCAAAAGCGATTATCTTTCGCCCCCTAGCCCCCAATGCTGGGGGAACCGAGCTAATTAAAGCCCCCAGCATTGGAGGTTTGGGGGCAAATGCGTAAGTCCTAAGGATGAATTGAAACGACTCAGGATGTCTCCAACAGTTTCACCACTTTTACCCTGGACAATCAGATCTCGTTCTTTTGACTGGGGCGATCGCACCTATTTGATGGGTGTACTCAACGTGACACCGGATAGTTTCAGTGATGGCGGTTTATTCAACAGTCTGGAAACAGCGATCGTCCACGCGCGTACCCTTGTAGCCGCTGGTGCAGATATTCTCGATGTTGGTGGACAGTCCACACGACCGAATGCGGTTGAGGTTTCGCTCGACGAAGAGCTTCATCGTGTAGTGCCTATTATTGAGCAGATACGGCAAGAAACAGATATTCCCCTTTCAATTGATACGACACGGGCAGCGGTTGCTCAAGCGGCGATCGCGGCGGGTGCAGATATTGTGAACGATATTTCTGGCGCAACCTATGATGCTGACATGTTACCAGCCGTTGCAGCCCTGAATGTGCCCCTGATCTTGATGCATCTGCGCGGTACGCCTCAAACCATGCAGCAACTCACAGAGTATGGCGACGTAGTTGAGGACATCCGTGCCTTTTTGAACGCACGCCTTGAGGCTGCGATCGCCTGTGGTGTTGACCGTGCAAGTATTGCGATCGATCCAGGCATCGGCTTTGCTAAAACCTATCAGCAAAATTTAGAAATCTTGCGTCGCTTGCCTGAGTTGCGTTCTCTAACGTGCCCCCTTTTGGTAGGAGCATCGCGCAAAAGCTTTATTGGGCACATCCTAAACCAACCCAGCCCGAAAGAGCGAGTGTGGGGCACAGCCGCCGCCTGTAGTGCCGCGATCGCAGGTGGTGCTGATATTCTCCGCGTTCACGATGTGCGTGAGCTAAAGGACGTTTGTCAAGTTGCTGATGCTATCTTCAGGTTTTAATCAAAACGTTTCAAACACGTCATCCATCTGATGAAGACCGAGAAAGTTGCTGCACTTCGTGTTGAACGCTCATGCCAATTTTTAAGGCTTCGTTGAGTAATTCAACATACTCACTGGCCTGATTGTTTACCTCCAATGTTCTCAAGCTGATCAAGTTTGCCTCAATATTTGCCAGGAGATCGGCGCGACGTGCTAGAAGGCTACGATGTTGCCGCAAGATTTTTTCCGTCATAAGACCGCAAACCAAACTGTTGCGCGCGATCGTGAGGGCTTCGATCGCCTGCTGACGCTCCATCGTATGGGTGTGTAAATGGTCGATCGCATCCAGTCGATCGACCACAACAACAGCTTGCAGCACTTCGTTGTATTGATCAACTTCATCCAATAGCCTTGCCAATGGCAAAAAGGCTTTGCTGCGCCAGATCATAGCCACATTCCAGCCAATCACCAGAACCACTGTAAGGCTTAAAGTGATGGATAAAAACCTTGAAATGGTTGGCAAATCGCTAACAGTATTGGCATGATTCCGAATGATGAGTAGACCAACTGGCAGCGTCAAAATCAGCGTCAAGATGAGTACGAATACTTGCATCAGGCCAAACGAAAGCCAACGTTTAGGAGCGTTGAAGAGGCCAGGACGAAAGCCACCACCAATCATACTGCCGATGAAGAGATCATTGACTTCAAGGCCAGTGAGACGTTCTAGCTCTTTGGTTGTAATCGCTAAAGCATTCAATTCGGAGTTCATCTCGTGCAGCGCTAATATCTGGAATGTTTGAAATTCTGGAATGCCTGAGAGGATGTCTTAAAAGCAACAAAGCAGCGAGCAACGGATAAAGAACGGATGAATCGGATGGTAAATTTCGAGCGAGAGCCATTATCTATCCGTTTCATTCGGTATAAATCCGCTGATAATCATACTTCTCAGACATCCTCTGAAACTCTGGAAAGTCTGAATTTAAATGATTGAGGTTTTAGAAAGGCATAATATTCAGGTTAAAAGGCTGATGAGAGCATTCCAGACACCTGAAAAGAAACTTCCTTCTCTAGCGCGAAATAATTCAAACTGACCTGGAGAACCAAAGAAAGGGCGCAACGTCCACCCAAGCTGACTGCCAACAAAGCCATAAAGCACTAACCAAAAGCGAAGAATGTTTCTGCGTACTTTTATGCTTTGACTAGCACCATCCTCTTCGATCGGTTTCATCACCTGGTACAGAAAGGACACACCCAGCACACCCGTTAACGCAAAGATCGCTACATTTAGTAATAGGAAGAACGAGTAATCGTTCACAGTAATTAAGAAAAAGAGCGTTACTGGAGCAAAACCACACAAGAGGATGGCAATGACAGAAACGGCTGTCAATAAATAGGTGAAGTGTTGCCCGATCGTCTGCTTTGAACCAAAAAGCGCATTAAAAATATAGAGCGTCGGCAGACAAATCAACAGTGTTAGCAAGTACAAAGCTGGTAGTTTGATCGCTGAGGATGCCACTTGCGGCAAACTATGAAAGGCTCCAATAATGGCACCATAAAGGGCGAAAAAACAAGAGCTGGAAATGAGGAGCGCTGTGATTTTACTTTTGAGTCCAATCCCGTCGTAGATTTCGGCTAAGAAATCTTTGCGATCGCGTAGTAGCGCAATCACCGTAGAAAAATAGTTCATGGGTGAATCTCCTATATGCAGTAGGGTGAACCGGGAGCGATCAAACCGGGGACGCATCGTTACATACAGGTCAGTTCGGGTTATTACAGATGCTTTATAGAAACCTTATGGTTTGAGGCAAAAGGTAGAAGGTAAAAGGCTAAAGAAGTTGTTGGTTTTTAGAAGGAGGCTGGATGGTTGACGGCTGATCGCTGATCGCTAATGCCTGATGGCTGATCGCTGACCGCTGATAGTTCTTCAACTCAAAACCCAAAACTCAAAACTTCTACGCTGACGGTTGACGGCTGAGCGCTGATGGCTGAGCGCTATTTGATCAAGAATCAAGTCAAAGAACTAACGGGTTGTCGATTGCATTCGTCGCAATTGCCTATGATGAAGAGTGAAGGCGTTAGTTTCGTGACATGCAATTTATCGATCAGGCCGAGGTTCAGGTACAGGCAGGGAACGGAGGCGATGGGTTAGTGGCCTTTCGGCGTGAGAAGTATGTACCCGCTGGTGGCCCTTCTGGCGGTAATGGGGGCCGGGGTGGTTCCGTATTGTTTCGCGCGGTCGAAAATTTGCAAACGCTTTTAGATTTTCGCTACAACCACTTATTTAAGGCGGATGATGGACAGCGGGGTGGGCCAAACAACCGGACTGGCGCATCAGGGCACGATCGCATCATTGATGTTCCTTGCGGCACGATGATCTACGATGCGGAAACAGAAGCGTTGCTCTGCGATCTTGTCAGCCCGAATCAAACGTTTTGTGTGGCGACGGGGGGCAAGGGTGGCCTGGGCAACCAGCATTTTCTCAGTAATCGCAACCGTGCGCCGGAACGAGCTTTACCCGGCTTACCTGGAGAAGCTCGCTTTCTGCGGTTGGAACTCAAGCTGTTAGCAGAGGTGGGTATCATCGGGTTGCCAAATGCAGGCAAATCAACGTTAATTGCAGCCCTCTCGTCTGCCAGACCGAAAATTGCCGATTATCCTTTTACAACGCTGGTGCCCAATTTGGGGGTGGTGCGTAAGCCAACGGGCGATGGCACGGTCTTTGCTGACATTCCAGGATTGATTGAAGGCGCACATACAGGGACAGGTTTAGGCCACGACTTTTTGCGTCATGTCGAGCGCACGCGCCTGCTCTTACATCTCATTGATGTCACCAGTCCCGATGCGATCGCCGACTACCACACGATTCAACAAGAGCTGCATGCCTATGGACGTGGATTGCCCGATCGTCCTCAGCTATTGGCACTCAGCAAGCTTGATGCGATGAGCCAAGACGCTGAAACTGTTAATGAACTTGCGGCTCAACTGCATACCTTAAGTCAGGTGCCTGTATTTCAAATCTCAGCCGTAGCACGCACAGGGCTAGAACCATTGCTCAATCAGGTTTGGCAATCACTTGAGGTCTTGCAGGCAGAGGCATTAGAGGCAGAAGCGCTGCTGAAGGCTACGGCAGCAGAACCGGAGACAGCTTTGCCACTAGACGCGATCGCCTCTAATCAGGCAATACTGGATGCCGATCTGACCGCTCCGCTTTCCTGAGTCACGACACCAGAGACCTCTAGCCGCTATGGAGACGAAGTAACGGCTGTCTTTATCGGCACAGTAGAACCAAGGCTTGAAACATCACTATCAGCGACGGGAATTGACTGGCCCGATGATTCAGGCATTAGCGCCTGACTGCTTGGTGCCGTTGGTGTACGGTTGAGGTATTGATAGACGGTGCGAGATGCCTTTTGTACCAAGTCATACGCCTGATCGTCGTTGTACGATCGCTTCACTAGAACTGTGAGCGCATAACGCTTGCCGTTTGGCATATCGATCAGCCCTACATCTCCAATCATGCCGCCAATGTCGCCTGTTTTATGAGCAATGGTGGCCCCTTTCTCTAAGCCCTGTGGTAATTGGCTGTGATTGACCGTTCGCTGCATAATGTCTAACAGCCGATCGCGCGATCGCATGGAAACAAGCTCTCCCTGACTGATGCGGGTCATCAGCAGTGACATATCTTTGGGGCTTGTAGTATTTGTGCCACTTAAGTCAGGCAGCAAGCTGTTGATCGCCGTTGACATCAACCCCCAAGACTGAAAGCGTTGGTCTAACGCAGCCATACCGCCTAAACGAGCAATCACCATATTAGTAGCGGTGTTATCGCTAATGGTGATCATTTTAGTCACGGTTTCCAGCGCGGTAAACTGGCTACCAACAGGCATCCCCTGCATCTCGCCCGATCCACCCGCTACCAATTCTTTTCGCATGGTGAGCAATTCATCCAAGCGAATCTTACCTGCATCAACATCCTGAAAAAAAGCAACCAGAATTGGCACTTTGATGGTGCTGGCAGCAGCAAAGGAGGCACCACCATTTAGATCTAGATAGGAACTGGTATCGAGGTCAAATAAAAAGATGCCTGGCGTTAGTCGAGGGTTTTGCAACGCCAGAGTTTGGAGAGCCGCTTTCAGGGATGTTAGTTCCTGCCCCATTTTAGGTAGTTGCGTAGCAGAGGCGCTTTCTCCGCTGAGACCGCTTCCACCAAGATTGCTCTGAGAGGCTGTTGCAGATCGATCGCCCCTAGTGCTTTCAGTAGCATCCGCTTTCTTTGTCGCCTGTTGGGAAGCGCCTGCGGACAATCGAGCCGCAGGGTCTAGCACAGACAATATCGTACCGACCAAAACGCCAATGCCAACGCTCAAAATCAGCATTCGGGCTGCATAGAGACCTGCCGAGAAACCCCGCGATCGCGGCTGAGAAGCCGCATCTCGCCTACGACTTTGCATCCCTGGACGAGACTTCAGTCGCTCTGTGATTGTCCGCTCTAAAAGGTCTGAAGTTGTCTGCTGCTGGGCCGCATCCCCACGACGTGAACGTTCCCGCACCTCTCGTTTCAGCGCTAAGCCCCTGGCCTGAGCACGCCGATCGGTAGGAGAAGGCTGCAAAACTGTCAGTGCATGAGAGCCAAAACTTTGTAGGGTGGTTGGTTGCTTCATGCCGCGTCGCCAACCATCCTGTCGAGCTAGCTGTTTTCCTTTTGGTGGTGCAGCGTTGCTGGAGGCAGGCGACCAGCTACTCACCTGGCGCGATCGTCCATCAACCGCCTGCCGCAGTTGGGCTTCTGCCAGCTTAGAAGCCGCTTGTTCACGAGATACTGGTTTAGATGGCTGCCTCAACCGTTGCAAAAAATTGGGCGATGGAGTAGCGCCATTGGCAGGAATATCTTTTCGCCTTGCCTGCTGCCGTGCTGATCGACGCAAGGCACGCTTGTTGGCCTGCCCAAACACTATTTGCCAGAGTGTCTGACGCGGTTGTCGTGCCGCAACGTTTTTCACCCCAGAGTTTTTCACCTCAGATAATGGCGCTGTTCCTAAGCGTCTTTGTTCTGATGGCAACTGCCGCTCAGAGTTAGCATAATCGTGCGCCCCTCGCTCTGGTTTCGCCGCGCGAGCGGACGTTGACGAATCATGGCTGCGTGACCTGCGTGACAGACCGCCCGTTTCTGGCATAGCACACTCCGACAAAAGCTGAGGGACGAATCAGGATTGACGCAATAGTTTTCGCACACTTCTCGACAATGGGCAAGAGGCAAAACGGGCAAGAGGCAAAATCTTAAGCCCTACTTGCAATCGACGTACCCTGTCAACCAAGAGCTATCAGAATTGTAGACCAACCATTTCTAAAACGAACGTGGTTTCTTTAACCGCTAGCCTAGCTCCCTAATATATTTTCACCTCGATCGTTCTCTGCATCTGCCAGCACAGAACCACCTGAAGGACTACTTTTCCTTTCGTTAATTTTTTGTATCGCCCACTCAACCTGGCTTAAAATGCCGCGTAACATTGCGACTTCTTCACTAGAAAGCAGTGCGCGATTATACAACCGACGAAATTTTTGCATGCGGCTGGCAGCAGTATGTGGGTGGAGATAGCCGATCGCCAGTAGCAAGGCTTCGAGTTGGTGGTAATAGCCCTCCAGGACATCAAGAGGGGCGGGCGGGGAGTGGGGAGTAGGGAGTGGATGGGTTGAGTTTTGAGTTTTGAGTTTTGAGTTTTGAGTTTCAAGGGTTGAATCGAGATGTTCTTGTTCCCTCGCTCTCCCTACCACCTCTAACTCATCTACCCCTTCTACCCCCTGCCCTCTGCCTTCTGCCCCCTCCCCCCTGCCTTCTACCTCCCGCCCCCTGCCCCCTTTGCTCCCCTTACCCCCTCTGCCCTCTACCTCCTGCTCCCACTGATAGAGTTCATAGCAGCAAATAGCGACCGCTTGTGCGAGATTCAAAGACGCATAGGCAGGGCTAGAAGGAATGGCGACAAACCGCTGGGCATAGTTGAGTTCCTCGTTGCTCAACCCGCGATCTTCGGGGCCAAAGATGATCGCACTCCGTTCTTGAGACACTGCTTCGAGTAACCAGGGCAAGGCAGTTCTAGGAGGCTCTAACACAGTGGATACTCTGGGTCGAGCCGTTGTGGCGATCGCCCGCTGACATCCCTGCAACGCTTCTGGCAACGTAGAAACCACGATCGCCGCTTCCAAAACATCGGCAGCATGAACCGCCATCAACCGGGCTTCTTCTCCCACTGGATCGCACTTTGGCTTGACTAACACTAAATGCTGTAAGCCCATGTTTTTCATCACACGGGCGATCGCGCCTACATTTAGTGCCCCGGCAGGCTCAACCAAGACGATGCGGATCGCTGCCAATCCCAACTCAGTCATAATGTTAGAAGGCATGCTAGAAGGTAAAAGGCAAAAGGTAGAAAGACCGTGAAAGCCTAACCTCCAATGTACAAGCTGCGATCGCCATATTCGCCTTCTTTAGCCTTCATCCTTTATCCTTCACTCCTTACTCTCATGGCACGCGCCCGCTCCAAAGCTGATCTGCCAACCAAAGTTTGTCCTGTATGCGATCGACCCTTTACCTGGCGCAAAAAGTGGGAAGCCTGCTGGGATGACGTGAAATATTGCTCAGAGCGCTGTCGCCGACATCGGTCTAAGAGCGATTAGTTTTTGGTTTTTAGTTGTTAGCCATTAGCAGTTTCGATCGGCTCACCGTTGCTTAATGGTGTTGAAGGATGAGCTAGAGAGTAGTTTAAGCAGATTGCTGTACTGAGCCTTGCAATTTTAGAGCCATAGAGAATGCTAAGCTTTGTTTCCCCAGTCTTTTGGTGAAGGGGCTAAAGCACTTAGCTGCACTATTTTCTTACGTCAAGACCAGCAACTTTTCTGACATGCCCATAGGGCTTTAAACCAATCACTCAACACGTCTACAGCACAGAGGTTCAGTCATGTCAGCATCACGGGTGCAACCCAAACTGATTATTCACGGTGGAGCCGGAAGCTCCTTAAAGGGCAAGGGTGGTGTTGAGTCGGTGCGAAAATCGCTTTACCGGGTGATTGATGAAGTGTATGCCTTATTGCTCTCAGGAGCCGAGGCTCAAGCAGCGGTCATTCACGGCTGTCAGATGCTAGAAGATGATCCCCGCTTTAATGCAGGCACTGGCTCCGTCCTGCAATCAGATGGGCAAATTCGCATGAGTGCAGCGTTGATGAATGGGCTAACCCAACGGTTTAGCGGAGTCATTAACGTTTCGCGGGTGCAGAATCCCATCCATCTTGCCAGGGCACTGCAAAACTCTCACGATCGCGTCCTCTCGGATTACGGAGCCGCCGAACTACTGCGCGAACTAGAGCTACCTGCCTACGATCCCCTGACCGAAATTCGCTTACAGGAGTGGATATTGGAACGTCAGGGCAACTTTTCGCGCGAGATGGCAGGTGTGGTTGCAGAACGAGAATTGGTGGAAGAGACAGCGGGACGCGGCACGATCGGGGTCGTTGTCCTAGATGATCAGGGACGCATTGCCGTTGGCACCTCTACAGGTGGTAAGGGGTTTGAACGCATTGGGCGAGTCAGTGACTCTGCCATGCCCGCTGGGAACTACGCGACAGCACATGCTGCCGTAAGCTGTACTGGCATTGGTGAAGACATTATTGACGAATGTTTAGCCGCCCGTATCGTCGTGCGAGTGGATGATGGACAGTCGCTTGCTACTGCGTTTGAACGCTCCTTTCGAGAAGCACACCAACACCAGCGCGATCTGGGCGCGATCGGTCTGGATGCTACAGGTACGATCGCCTGGGGCAAAACTAGCGAAGTCCTGCTTGCCGCCTATCATAATGGCAAAAAAGTCGGCGACACACTGGAATGGAACGACGGCTTATTAGTAGGATGCATACCGGGATGACGTTTTGAGTGTTAAGCGGTCAGGGAGACGTTTTGAGTGAAAGAGCGGTCAGCGGTTAGCCATCAGCTATCAGCTTTTTAGCCTTTAGCCTTTTACCCCTTACCTTCTGCTCCCTAATTTCGATGATTGTTACTGTAATGAACTCTTGCACCCGCCCATTGCAGTTTCTCTCTCAGCGTTTGATAATACGAATAATTTTCTCGAAGAATGATAAACCTTGCCTGACAGTCGGCGGCGCGAATATCTACTCGCTGTCCAGGCCAGATGGAGGTCGCTAATACCCCATCCATCCACAGTTTTGTATTCAGTTCATAATCGGCTAGAGGCCAGATACTGATGACAGATCCAGGAGGCAGCACGATCGGGCGGCTCGAAAGACTTAGAGGGCAAATGGGCGTAACCACGATCGCATCCATACCGGGGTGAATAATGGGGCCATTGGCTGCTACGGTGTAGCACGTCGAACCTGTTGGTGTGGCGACAATTAAGCCATCCCCCTGGTATTGATCGACCACTTCACCATCAATTTCCATTTCCAAAATTGACGTGATCATGCGATCGGCAGAGGCAGGCTTGATGCACATCTCATTTAGTGCCAGATAGCGATCGCTCATCGGCTCCAAATTCGTGCGATTGCCTTCAAAAATACCTGCTTGCAGCATCATGCGCTGTTGCACCGCAAAGCGATCCTCTAGGAGGCGATCCCAGACTTGCTCAGAACGCTCAAAGTCATCAAGCGATTCGGTTAAAAAACCCAGATGCCCACCCACATTCACTGCCAAAATTGGAATGCAGTCGGCGGCTAGATTGCGGGCGGCTGACAGCGCGGTGCCATCGCCCCCCAACACGATCGCCAGATCGATCGGATGCGTCACCGAAGCAAGAAACACAGGATAAGGATTATCTTTAGGGCCACTAGGCCCCATCAAAACCTTACAATCTCGACTTTCTAGCTGTTTGGCACACGTTTCTGCCCAGCGACGACTCATTAAATCGTCAGCCTTGTGAGCAATGATGACCTGCTTCAGTTGCACGTTGGTATCGTTTTTAGTTTTTAGTCTTTAGCGTTCAGTTTATTACCAACCAACAACTAATCACTAACAACCAACAACTTCTATCAAAGCTACCACTTCAGCAGATTAAACTGCTCCATATCCACAGTGTCGCGGTTGCGATAAATGGCAAGCACGATCGCCAGACCAACCGCCGCTTCTGCCGCTGCGATCGCAATCACAAACGTGGTAAAGACCTGCCCTTTTACATCTTGCGCATCCAGGTAGTTGGAGAACGCCATCAGGTTGAGATTAACGGCATTCAGCATCAATTCAACCGACATCAGCACCCTCACAGCGTTACGGCTGGTGATCAACCCAAAAATACCAATACAGAATAGAGCTGCCGCCAGA
Source organism: Stenomitos rutilans HA7619-LM2 (assembly GCA_019358945.1). Classification (GTDB taxonomy): domain Bacteria; phylum Cyanobacteriota; class Cyanobacteriia; order Leptolyngbyales; family Leptolyngbyaceae; genus Stenomitos; species Stenomitos rutilans. The sequence goes on from JAHHIE010000005.1 coordinate 170,435, forward strand.
ACCAGAAAATATTGAAGTTGCATAGACTACCTGCCTCAAAGACTCTCAACCTAGTTGTTCTGTTCAGAGGGTGTACGTGCGATCGTGGCCTCTGGCGCACCTGGTCCAACTGCAACCAACTCACGGGGGCGCTCCGGCAAAGTCAGTGCAGGCTGCTGAAGAGGCGTTACAGCATCGTCGGGCAATAATTCACGTCGCGCCAGCATAATGGCTCCAATGAGCGCCATCAACAGTAGTACCGATGCCAGTTCAAAGGGCAGCAAGAAGTCAGTAAAGAAATGCTTGCCAATCGCCACGATCGAACCATTACCCGCTGCAACCCCCGTGGAGAACGCCCAGGGCGTAGACACCACCATGACACTGAGCAGCGCAAACAGCCCTGCACAAACCAATGCTGTTGCCCCCCGTCGAATCCACGCCCTCGACACAGGCACAAAGTCCTGGCGCTTGTTCACCAGCATGATGGCAAACAAAATCAGCACGTTGACCGCACCCACGTAGATCAAAACCTGAGCTGTTGCCACAAAATCAGCATTTAGCAACAGGTACAGCCCAGCGATACTAATAAACACGCCACCCAGCAAAAAGGCTGAATAGACGATATTTGACAGTAAAACAACGCCTAACGCTGCCCCGATCGCCATCAGAGACAACAGACCAAACGAAACAATCTGAACACCTTCAGCTAAATTCACAGTGAACCGTCTCCTTACATAAAAGCGAGCAGCATTCAGTCAAGGGTGTTCCCAAGCCAAAGCCCTGACCTCTGACAGCTATTTTTCGGTTTCAACAATTTCTTCAGGACGCAGACCGGCCCGACGCGAACCTGGCGGCAAATCATGCGGTTCCACAACGCCCTTCGGCAGGTAAGCAAACTCTCTTAACGGAGTCACCATTGGGTCTCCGGTAACTTTGTAAGGCAAGCGACCAAGAGCAACGTTATCGTAGTTCAACTCGTGGCGATCGTAGGTCGAAAGCTCATATTCTTCTGTCATCGACAGGCAGTTTGTAGGGCAGTATTCCACACAGTTACCGCAGAAAATGCAAACTCCAAAATCGATGCTGTAGTGATTGAGTTTCTTCTTCTTCGTCTCAGCGTTAAACTCCCAGTCCACCACTGGCAGGTTAATTGGACAAACCCGCACACAGACTTCGCACGCAATGCACTTATCAAACTCAAAATGAATGCGTCCACGAAAGCGTTCTGATGGAATCAGCTTTTCATAGGGATACTGCACCGTCACTGGACGGCGCTGCATGTGATCAAACGTCACTGCCAGCCCTTGACCAATATACTTCGCCGCCTGCACGGTCTCTTTGGTGTAGTCACTAACTTGCTTGAGAAACTTCAGCATAAAACTCTTCTTTGAAGGATAAACGGTAAACGGTAAGGAGGCATTACTGATGTTTTAGCCTTGAGCCTTAAGTCTTTACCCTTTCGGACTCAGCCACCGAAGGCAAATGGAAAGGCAAGTTTGAGTGCTGCCGTCAACAACAAGTTAACCAGCGAAATCGGCAACAAAAACTTCCAACCTAAATCTAATAATTGATCAATCCGCACGCGAGGCACCGTCCAGCGCAGCAAAATTGCCAGGAAGACAAGCAAGTAGGCTTTGAGCACCGTCATCGTAATACCCAACGAAGCCGTAACGACCTGGAAAATCGGATTAAACTCGTCAATACCCAGCACATTCGCAACTAGCGTCAGCGGAATCGGGAAATCCCAACCACCTAGATAAAGTACAGCTACTAGCAGCGCTGACAGGACAAGGTTGACGTAGGAACCCAGGTAAAAAAGTGCAAACTTCATGCCTGAGTATTCCGTCTGATAGCCTGCTACGAGTTCTTCTTCAGCCTCCGGCAAGTCAAACGGCATCCGCTCACACTCAGCCAGGGCCGCGATCCAGAAGATCACAAAGCCCACTGGTTGCCGCCAAATGTTCCAGCCCAGAATGCCATAGCCAGACTGCTGCTGCACAATGTCGATCGTGCTGAGTGAATTGGACATCATCGCGATCGCTAACACCGACAGTGCTAACGGAATCTCATAGCTAATCGATTGAGCAGCAGCGCGTAATCCACCGAGCAGAGAGTATTTATTGTTGGAGGCATACCCCGACATTAGCAACCCGATCGGCGCAACGCTCGACAGCGCAATCCACAAAAACACGCCCATACCAACATTGGTCACTAACAGGTTTTGACCAAACGGCACAATCAGGTAAGACAAAAAGACCGGAATCACCACAATCACCGGGCCAAGCGTAAACAGCAAAGCATCTGAATTCGCCGGCACCACATCTTCTTTAAAAACCAACTTTAAGCCGTCTGCGACCGGAGCTAATACGCCCAACGGGCCAATATACTCAGGGCCGATCCGCTGCTGTGCTGCCGCTGAAATCTTTCGCTCCAGCCAAACAACCACTAGCACGCCGACCGTCGCACCAACCAACATCAGCAGCATCGGCAAGGGCATCCAAATCGCCTTTGCAGCACCGAGGGGGAGTCCCAGATCAGTCAGGGACTGGATAAAAACGTCCTGTAAGTCTATGCCTGAGTTCATCGCTTACCTGATTTGAGTCCTTATGCAGTAATCCATCGTTAACGATTAACCAACGCTGCGTACTCAGTTAGCCACAGCAGCCCACTGGTTTCCCGTAACAAGGCTGTTACATTGCCGTGCGTCCTCAGTATATCGCTGGATCGCTGCTGCACGATCGAAAACCGCTATAGATAAATACGAGGTTAGGGTATAGACGAATCGACGGCAGGTTACTGCTGTGAAAGCAGGCATTGCAGACCCTGGCTCCAGGCAAACACCGCTCTAACCTGCAAGGTCGTACCGCACTTCCGCCGCTCAAGCAAAAAGAAGCCCTCAGACTCTTAGTTCTGAGGGCTGGAGTTCCTGAAAATCGTCACTGACAATATGGTGACAAGAGTATCGTTATCAGGCAAGAGGGGTGCCGCCCATCATGCCTACACGCCTAAACGTGCTTTATCTGCAAAACCAAGCACAGTCGCCCACTTTAACGGTGCTCGATCGACACATAGGTCGCTTCATGTAACCCCGTATAAATCTGGGTCGGGCGGAAAATTCGGTTCTCGTTGAGCTGCTCTTTCCAATGCGCCAGCCAACCAGCCGTACGAGAAATGGCAAACACAGGCGTAAACAGGTCAGACGGAATGCCTAACTTGCGGTAAACCAGACCGGAGTAAAAGTCCACATTGGGATAAATACCCTTATGTCCCAGACTCTCTTCGACCGCCTTTTCAAGCTCAACCGCCACATCGTAATACTCATCCCGCCCATACTTCTCAAACAGTTGTTCTGCTAAGTGCTGCAAAATCGTTGCACGAGGGTCTTTTACTTTATAGACGCGGTGACCAAAGCCCATAATCTTACCCTTCTGGGCCAGTTGCTTCTCCAGCCAGGGACGCACATTTTCAACAGTGCCAATCTCTTCGAGCATGACAATCACTTCTTCGTTAGCGCCACCATGCAGCGGCCCCGCCAAGGTGCCAACGGCAGAAGCCACCACCGCATAAGGATCAGTCAATGTAGAAGCCGTTACTAAAGCCGAAAACGTAGACGCATTAATCGTATGCTCTGCGTGCAGCATCAGACACACATCAAAGATGTGAGCAGGAAAAGGGTCTGGTTCCCGTTCATTGAGCATGTAAAGGAAGTTCGCAGCATAACCCAGGTCGTCGCGAGGCTGCACAGGGTCATTCCCCTTACGCATCAGCTGAAACGCTGCCACCATCGTTGGAATCTTTGCCAGCAATCTGACGACTGCCGCACGAATATACGTGGGGTCATCCAGCGCACGGCGAGAGTAAAACAGCCCCAAAGCCGCAGCACAGGCTTGCAGAGCATCCATCGGATGACCGCTTTCAGGAAAGCACTTCATCATGTCGCGAATCCGGTACTTCAGCCGCCGATGATACGTAATTTCATGCTCAAATAGCTCTAATTCTTCTTTCGTCGGCAAACCACCCCAAATGAGAAGGTAAGCCGTCTCCAGAAAATTGCCCTTTGCGGCTAATTCTTCAATGGCAATGCCACGATACTCTAAAACCCCTCGCTGTCCATCTACAAAACTAATGCTGGACTGAGTTGCGGGAATACCTTCTAGACCTGCCCTATATTCGCAGACAGTCATAGTGCTACCGTTTACTTACAAAAATGGGATTACTCAAGCTAACTTATCAGAAACTAGAAAACTGTATCCTTCTGAGCTGACTGCATACCGAGCTGAAGCAGACGGCAGTGCCAGTTTCTGTAGCTTGCAGACGTTTTTGTTTACAAGAATTAACAGGGTTCAGCGATTTCGTTTGCTCACAATCAGCGCATTTGAGCACTGTAAGGACGTGCAAAGTTTTAACGCTATAGCCATTTGCATTACCACAAAGCGAGCTTCCACAAGTGGAGTTTTACACACAAAGAATTGCCGCCTCAGTAAAAAATAGTTACTATTTAAACAAGCGCATTGCTACGACAGCAAATAGCCTGTTAGTTTTTCCAGCCAATATTCTTCCTTACTCTCCAGCTCTACAGGAAGGTCTGGCTGCTTCGGCCCATTCAAACTAGGAGTTTTATGACCCAGAGACGAGCTCGTCGCCAATCAAATCAAGAATCAAATCAAGAGTACAGTGCATCCACAACGCCACGCGAGATGACGAAAACGCTGCGAGCGCGCGTTAGCCGAGAGGACACTGAAGTACGAATGGCGAGTCAATCCCGTTCAACCCACTCAAGCTTAACCAACTTAATTGAACGCGATGCCCCCCTTCAAGCGCATAGCATGCTGGTCTTGATGTATGGTCCTTTTCAAGCCGAAATGATCCCGGAAGAAGGGCAGGGTGTTGCATCATGGTTAAAAGAATGCGTTCGTAAGCACGGCATTCCTAGCCTGCTGCGGTTCGATTACCGCCGCCGTGCGCAAGTGTTTCGTCGTGATCAGTTTCAGCCTTGGCTAGAGCCACTATTGACTCAGATTTCTGGCTAAAGTCATCTTTTTGGCTAGAGAGTAGCACTTTTTTCAAGAAGGGTGGTGCGATCGCATGTTCGCACCACCCTTTTTACAGTCTTGTCATGAAGCCGTCTTGCTGCTTTGCACAGACAGTTGCGTATCATTACAGGTAATTCCACCCAGTCCTGACGCATTCTCGCGGAGCAGCAAGCTGCTTGCATCGCTATTTCAACCTGTGTAAAGCGGCTTAAGTGAATTTTCGTAGCTTGCAATGCGTCTTTACTATAAATCTAAGAACAAGCTGGAACGGCTACGGATGATGGTGTGTCGTTGAAACTGTTACTAATGATGAAGAACTTTCTCTGAGTCTTATCGTGCTGTTTTCGACACTCTGAAGCTCTCGTAACCTATGCTGAGCAAAATTCTTGGGGGACGTTACCAAATTGTTCGCCACTTAGGTGGGGGCGGCTTTGGGCAGACGTATTTGGCCAGCGATTTGCATCTTCCTGGCAAGCCTCACTGCGTGGTGAAACAGCTTAAGCCCAGAATGAGCGATCCAGAGGCGTTACAAGCCGCAAGGCGATTGTTTGATACTGAAGCAGAAGTGCTATATGCCTTGGGAAGCCACGAACAAATTCCCAGGCTTTTTGCTCACTTTGAAGAAGGGCAAGATTTTTATCTTGTGCAAGAGTTTATCGAAGGGCAGGTGCTGAGTCAAGCCTTGAAGCTCCAACCACAGCTTGCTGAATTGGAAGTCATTCATCTGCTGCAAGATCTGTTGGCTGTTCTAGAGTTTGTGCATCAACAGCAGGTGGTGCATCGTGATATTAAGCCTTCCAATTTGATTCGGCAAACGAGCGATCGCCGTCTCTTTCTCATCGATTTTGGGGCAGTCAAGCAAATTGGCGCTCAGGTGCTAGACCCTCATGATGCCAGTATCACGATCGCCGTTGGGTCTTCCGGCTACATGCCGAACGAACAGTTGGCTGGCAAGCCTCGCTTTAGCAGTGATGTTTACGCGGTCGGCATGATGGGCATTCAGTGCCTGACGGGCATCTATCCTAAAAAGCTGCGAGAAGATCCAAAAACCAGCGAAATTATCTGGCGCGATCAGGTACAGGTGAGTTCAGAGTTTGCCAACATTTTGGATACGATGGTACGCTACGACTTTCGTCAACGCTACGAATCAGCAACGGAAGCGTTAGAAGCACTACGATCGCTCACAAGGACGGCTCCGGTTGCTTCGGTACTGGCAGAGCCAACAGTGATCAGTTTTGATGGTCATCTCGCCTGGTTGGAACGAGGTGATGATTTGTTTCAACGCCAACGCTATAAGGAAGCTATCGTTGCTTACGATCGAGTTATTCAAGCCAAACCGGATGACGACATCGTGTGGTTTAAGCGCGGGATGGCGCTCGAAAATCTCAAGCGCTTTGATGATGCCGTTGCGTCTTACGATCGAGTGGTGCAACTTCACCCAGAGGATTATCTGGCGTGGTACAAACATGGTGCGGCTTGCGTCCAGCTTCAGCACTATCAGGAAGCCTTGAACTCGTTTGAGCGCGTGGTGCAACTTCAGCCCGACAACTATTGGGGATGGCACGATCGGGGTAAAGCGCTGGAACAGTTGCAGCAGTCAGAAGCCGCGATTGCCTCCTACGATCGCGCGGTACAGTTAAAGCCCGATTTCCAATTGGCGGTTGAAAGCCGCAAGCAGCTTTTGAGCCAGTTGCGTCAGGTCGATGCTCTCTACCATCTCCAGCATTACGATGAAGCGTTGGCATCCTGCGATCGTGCTATTGAACTCAATCCTGATGACTCTCTGGCATGGTTTATGCGCGGGATGGCATTAGATAATTTGCAGCGTTATGAAGACGCGGTGCTGGCGTATGACCGAGTGGTCGAAATCCAACCAGATGACCATGTGGTGTGGTTTAAGCGAGGAACTGTTCTGGAGAAGCTGCTGCGGTATGAAGAAGCGGTGGCTTCGTACTACAAGGTCGTGCAACTCCAACCAGATAACTATTGGGCCTGGTACGATCGGGGACGCCTGCTAGAAGGCCTTCAGCAACAAGAAGCCGCGATCGCGTCTTACGATCGCGCGATGCAGTTAAAGCCTGATTTTCAAGAAGCAGTGGAGGGGCGCAGGCGCGTGCTGCAACAGCTTAAATCTGGTGATATAGCATCAGACGAGGACGATGCTACAGTTGCGTCTACGGAGCAGTCTGGAGTGCCAGCGCTCGATCTTAACGCACACGATCTTCAGCATGTGCTTGAAGACTACAAGCGTCGCCTGCATGCAGACCCCACTCCAATGGCTGCACTATTGCCAAAGTCAGAAGCAACTGTCATCAGTAAGCCCAGGTTTGTAGAAGCGGTGGCTGCTGTCCTAGCTGATACACCAGAGGACACAATCATCAGCATGCCAAGAGCCGAAAATCGCTCTGAGGAGACGATGATTACGGTGCCCCTGGCTGAACCTAGCCAATCTGCTGAAAGAAGCCGCGATGATTACGATCGCCTGATCTGGGAAGGGCGCACATTGGAGAAGCAAAAGCGCCATGCAGAAGCCTTAAAAGTGTATGAACAAGCGCGTTTGTTGCGAGCAGATGATGCCAACCTTTGGCGGTGGCGAGGCAATGTTCTCTATGGCTTAGAACGGCATGAAGAGGCCATTTGGTCTTACCAGCAAGCGCTGCAACTCAAACCCGATGATGTTGATATTTGCTGCTGCTTGGGTGGTGTCTTTGTGCAGTTAAAGCGCTACCGGGAAGCAATCACCTGCTTTGAACAAGCCATTCAGCTTAAAGTAGACAGCCATACCGCCTGGTACTGGCGGGGGCGCGCACTCTATGAATTAAAGCAGTATACAGATGCCATTCATTCATTAGAGCGTGCGCTTACCATTAAGCCTGACTTTCAACCAGCCATCAACGATCGCAATCGCATTCAGAATCAGCTTAGAGCCTTGGAGCTACAGAAGTGAATCCCTAGCGCACCGCTTCGGCAGCGGTAGGATCAGATACATCAACCCCAAGCTCGGGCTCCGCTGCTTTGCCAGGATTAACCGACTCGGCCTGAGAGGGTTTGAATGCCTCTTCGGATTGCGGCAGGTCTGAAGAGGTTTTGGCGTTAACAGGTGGTGTTTCCGGCATTGTCTCTGCAAATGGGTTGGGAAGCTTAGGCACCTCTTGACCCGGAACACCCGCGATCGGACTGGGCTGAAGTGCTGGGCTTACCTCATCTAGCGGCTTACGGCTGTCGTGAGTCTCTTTATCCTTCTTGTCGCCATAGATTTCTGCCAGAGCTTCACGCATTTCTTGCAGCCAGCCTGCGTTCTCGGTTTGCAAGACGGCTTCGGTACTGGCAACCAGGGTTTCAATATTGACCCGTTGGGTTCTGGCTTCGGGAGAGAGGGCGTGCCACCACACTCGAATGTCGTACAGGTCAGCGGCTGAGATATTGCACGACACCACGTTTGTCTCAACGCGCCTAAACTCTAGAAAAGCCGTGACTGCTGCCGCCAGTGCACTACTGACGGCGATCCAAACATCGAGTCCCAACCCAGCGAGCAAGGTTCCCACAGCGCTTAGAAAAAAGATCACCTGTTGAAAGCGTCGCAACCCTTTACCCAGTCGAGCCGCTTTTTTTTGGTAATAGTTGAACTGGTCATCAACCCGCCACGCAAGGTACTGCTCAGCGGTCAGGTCACTAAAACCATCATCTCCTTCAGGCGTACCGTCCTTGGGTGGAAGGGTTTGTTTTTCGTAGGCTAGCAGATCCGTTTGGTTGACTGGGGTCTGCATCAGTCGCTTGCTAACTAGCTTGAGGGCACGTGCCAGGCGAATATCGCGTGATTCAGTTGGCGTTAGCTTTGCGGGGTTATATTCGCCAACCTGCATTCGATAGCGGTAAATCTCCTTTTTGATGGCTTCAGCGCTGCTGCGAAGCATGACCCAACTGATGCCCATGTTGAATTTCACGGAGATCGCGACCAGTACACCGAGAATAATCGGCACGGCTAGAACTGGAAAATGCAGCAGGCGCAGAAATTGCTCCTTTCCCATCCCCTGCGGCACAAGCCAATCGGGTATTTTTCTTTCAACAATAGAGTAGGTGACACCCAGCGTTGTGGCTACAACTCCCAAGATCAGGATCCAGCGTCGTTGATGGATGAAGCGCTTTTGAGCGATGGATGCATTTTGGTCGTACTTGGCAAAGCGAAGCCAGGCATCTTCAAGAATCTGGTTCCGACTGGGAGGTGTTGGGTTGGGTGCGGTGTCCGACATGTCAAATCCCTGCTAGCGATCGCCCGTCTGGGAGCATATTAGCTTTTAGCCGCAAAAATGTCCTCAATAATGGCAGCAAGGGCATCGGCTTCCGTTTCGAGGTCGATCGCGCGCACCAAGCCAGAAGCCACCAATGGTTCTGCTCGCTCATCCGCAGAAGGGCCGTAGAGAGCCGATGCCAGTACATCCGCTGTACGCCCAGTGCCTGCGATCACGATAATTGAGCGATCAGCCTTCACACTTTGGGACGCATCTTTCCACGTAATCTCGCCGCCATTAATTAACACTGTAACTGAAGCGGCATCGGCGATCGCGCTAGCAATTTTAGCAATCCACATTGATTCATCGCCCCAACTAGAGCCAGGTACCAGAATGAAGTGGGTATGGTGAGGTTCTAACGGTGCCGCTTCTAGCGCTGTCGCGGCCTTGGCAGGCAATGTCGCAAGCCCTAATGGTGTGACCCCAACGAGTGGAAAGCTGGCACCAATGGTTGATCGCGCCTGCCCCATCAAACGCATCACCCCCGCATCTGTGCCACCATCAATGACTACAGCCTGCCACTTTTGCGCCAGAGGTGCTAACACCTCAATGAACAGCCGTTGCAACCGATAAAAATCCGCTTCACTGAGCTTACTAGCTCCACCGATCAACACTAATGCTGGGTGCCGTCCCTCTAACCCCAACTGATGCAGCCCAGACGTAAGTTCTGCTGGTGTTTTGAGCCGAATTGACTCTGCAACTAAACCGTTGGAGAAGCTGATTTTAGAGGATTTTGCCATAAGAAGGGCTTGCTTGGTAGAGAAACCAATGAATCACAGCAGTAGGAGCACCCGCCCCTTTACAGATATTCTCACTCCCCACCCCTTGCCCGGATGAGGGATATTTGAAAAGGGGTAGAGAGGGATAGCGTAGTCGAAGATGCCTGCAATGAATAAGCTCGCAGCTATACATGGAGCTATCTTCTTACACGAATGCTAGACCTCTCACTACGACAACGTGTGAGCAGCCAGCTTAACCAATTTCTACAACTGCACTCTGATGATCAATAGCAACTCTCAATTGCACTTAATATACCCGACACCGCATGCGAACGCTCATCTGAGGGTACCAGTCTTTCCGTAACAGGCGTCTGTTGGCTACAGGCAATGTCTCAGTACAGCCACCTAGAGTTGGATGCCATGAGCTAAATGGGGCTAGAAAGTTGCCTGGTGGGTGCTTATTAACCCACGTACCTTACGTTTGATGTAATGCCTAGCTGTAGCGTTGGAATGAGATATTGCGACAGGGTGAGGGCATCAACGCCCAAGAGGGTTCGCTCTTGCATGGCGAGTATGCCTGCTTGAGCATGCCACCAAGCGCCAGATTGTACACAATCCAGTATCGAGTCTGTGGATGACGGGCCAGCAGCTACACATTGAGCCACCAACCCACCCAGTAACCCTGTCAAAACATCCCCACTACCGCCACGGGCAAGGGCAGCCGTACTGTCGGGATTGACCCAGACAGCACCTTCGGGGCTGGCAATCGCCACTCGCGCCCCTTTGAGCAACACGATCGCTCCAGACGTAGCCGCAGCCCTTTGAGCAGCAGTGATCCGACAGGGCATTGGATCGGCAAGATCAGGGAAGAGACGTTTAAATTCTCCCTGGTGTGGCGTGATGATGGTTGCCGCTTGTCGTGCCTTTAAGGTAGGAACAGAACCCATTTCGGCCAGAATATTTAAACCATCTGCATCCAGGACGATCGGTTTTGTTTGACTCAAGACCTGTTGCACTACAGCACTTGCATCTTTCGTTAAGCCGGGGCCACAGGCGATCGTGTGATAGGCGCTTAGATCAATCTCATCCGGCAATTGGGCAATGGCACCCGTGTCTAATTCGGGGCAACCCCATACTAACGCTTCAGGTAGCTGCGCGGTGAGAGTGGCTTTCAGCGTTTGGGGTACGGCGATCGATAGCATACCAACACCACTGGCACGTGCACCAAGAGCCGTCAGCAAGGCACCACCAGCATAGCGACGGGAGCCACAGATGAGCAGCGCGTGCCCCATCTTGTACTTATGCGTAGCAGCGGGACGGGTGAGCGGAAGGTGAGTGATCGCTTGCTGTGAGGTGATGCGTCTCACTGTTGGGGGGTTGCCCAGTACAGCCCACGCGTCTGACAGAGGCACATCAAAATCGACTAACTCAGCCTTACCGACATAAGCAAGCGCCTGATCTTGCAGCAATCCTTGCTTCCAAAGGCCAAGGCAAAGGGTATGAGTCGCGCGGATAGCTGTTCTCAGGACTGCACCTGTATCGGTGTGTAAGCCTGAAGGAAGGTCAATGCTCACAATGGGCTTTTGCCACTGGTTGATTTGGCTGACGGCATCCGCAATTTCGTCGCTAGGCGATCGCTCCAGCCCAAACCCAAACAAGCCGTCAAGCAAAACATCACAATCCTGTAGCGCCTCTAGGGTTTCAACCAAAGGCATTCCCAGACTTTGGCAGTAACGCTGATGCTGTGCTGTCAACTCTTTGAGCTTGGGAAACGGGTTATAAAGCGAAACAGCACAGCCTCTGAAATGCAGTTCTCGCGCAACCACTAGAGCATCGCCACCGTTGTGACCAGGGCCAACCAGCACGCCGAGATGCTGTCGATCCGGGTAGAGTGCTTCGACTCGGCGCGCAATGAGTCCCGCGACTTTTTCCATCAGGGCTTCGATCGGCATCCCCGCTGCAAAGAGACGCGCTTCGATCGCTCGCATTTGAGCAGCTGTGACCACAATTTGCTGAATGGCTTGGGTTCTTGCTAGCGCTGTCAAGGCTTCAGTCCTCAGATGATGCAGCACGATGCATCGTGGATGTGCAACTCACCACGACTGTACAGTGCCTCCCTAAAGTGGACGCAACTGACCAGAGATAGAGGTATCGATCGCCCTCTGCTGTGACCATCGGTGCTGTTCAGCGGCTGTTAATAATCTGCTTTTCCACCAACTAAACCGACTATACCGCTGCAAAAGTATTGCTAGACAGCGTATGGACTTGGAGTAACAGACTGAATTTGCCTATCGATAATTAGCGATAGAGCTTTACGGGTCATCTCCATCGGCATAAATGGTGATTCTGCCCAGTACTTGATGACTTGCTCCGGCAATGCTGGAATATGAACGAAACCAACCTTCATATTAGGTTTATAAGTTTCCTTCCAGTGAAGAGCGTGATAAAAAACTTGATTGCACAGATGAGTTCCACAGTCATTTGAAACTTTGGCTGGGATATTGTGGCTTTCTAGTAAAGTAACTAAATTATCTTGCTCCAGCAAAGAATGCCAGTAGGCTACAGGAGCATTGGAGACAATTGGTTCTCCCTTGGGTGCATTACCTGCTTTATCTAAGGTCACGAAGTATCTTAAATTCTTTGCCATTCGCTCAAGAGCAATTTTGTTGTACCCTCGTGCTTGACCAACCCCAATGCAAATATCAGGTGCGACTGCTTTGAGAGTTTCATCTACTATTTTCCCAAGGATGTGTGTATTACCGGGCATAATCTTGAAGTCAACGTCATTGATGTACTGATTAAGCTCTTGAGTGGGGTTATCACGCAGCGAAAGGACAACCAACTCTGACGCATTTAAACCATCATCATTCGGCTCAAAGCCTGTGATTAACACTCTCATCTCAAAGCACCATCGCAGCAGCCTTAAAACTGAATTTAATCTTAAACATTTGCAGATAGCTTTTAGGCAACTGTCATCGCCAAGCTCTAGCGGTCTAACAACGCAACGATCTAACGAACGACTTATCGATTGTAGTAAACCAGCGAATCAAGCCCCCCACCGTTGAGGAACTGACTAATCTTCTTGGCGTCGCTGTGTTGTGCGAATGGGCCAATCTCAAGATGTGGCCCAAACGGTGCGCTTTTCTCTTGCACTGCTTCTTGACGAATACCCATCCGAATGACCCGGTCTGCCAAGCCAGGAAGGTCGTTTTGGCTACCTGGAATGACGACGACGTAACGGCTGGTTGGTGCTGAGCTGGAAGGAGTTGCATTGACGGCTGCATTGGTCGCTAGTTCGGCCATAATGCCTTGAGAGTTGAGGGCAGTAATTTGCCGTCGAGCGCTGGCTTCGTTATCAAAGGTGCCAGCTTGAATGACAGACTGCCCTTGATAGCGTTGCACCGAGGCGCTGGGTTCGATCGCCCGCACTTGCTGCAACAGGTAAGGGCTGTCTCCATTCACATAGACGGTGTATTGACCGAGCGTTGCTCCCGAACGGTTGACAGGGGCCAAAAATACCGTTTCGCTACCGGGTAGCGGTGTTGAGTTGAGACTGTTAGGAGATGACAACCCCGGCACTGATACGGTCGGTGGCGGTGGTAAGGGGACAACTTGCTGCGCCTGGCTTGAGGTGGCCGTGAGGGTGACGATCGCCCAACCACCCAACCCCCAAGAGCCTGCAATGCCTGATCGCAGCACAGCACGGTAGTACGATGGCACGACGAGCGCTCGTAGCCAGGTGCTACCTGAACTCTGTCCAAATTGTGTCCATCGATCCAACTGTCTCATTGCCATAGTGCAAAGCCTTCGCAGCATGATTTGATGTGAGCCATGTTATACGCAGAATGCGTGAATGACACATAAAACGGTACAGGTAGCTGCAACAGCCTGTTTTTTAGCTGTCAGTCGTCAGCGTTCAGCTATCAGCTTGCTTTCAAGCTAATGGCTGAACGCTGCTAGCCAGCCCAAGCACAACCTGCTCAAAAGTATTGCAACAACAGTTCTTCAAGTTCCCGGAGCGCCACTGGTTTGCTGAGGTAATCGTTTGCACCAGCGGTAATGAATTTTTCGCGATCGCCTGCCATTACCATTGCCGTAACCATGATGACAGGAATGTGACACAACTTCGGCTGGGTACGAAGTTCAGCGAGCAACTCTAGCCCGGTGCGACCGCTGCCTAGCTGTACATCCATCAGGACGAGATGGGGCTGTAGGTGCTGAACCATTTCTAAAAAATGATCGCCATCGGTCAAATGCTCGACCTGATGTCCAAAGGCGTGTAAGTAATCTTGCAACACGATCGCGCTACAGGGATCGTCTTCCACGATGAGGATACGACGAGAAGACCAGGACTGAGCGTAGAGTTCTTTGGCTGTGGGTGAGGCGACTGGGGCTAAGGGCGAAGGCGTTTCTACCACTGGGGGATCGGGCAAGTAGAGCGTAAACCGACTGCCTGATCCCAAAATCGACGTGACCGTGATGTCGCCATCGTGCAGTCGGGCAAGATTGCGGGAGAGTGCCAACCCCAGGCCCGTACCTGCATATTGACGATTTAGCTGGCTGTCTAGCTGTGAGAACGGCATGAACAAGAGCGGGAGCTGTTCGGCTGCAATGCCAATGCCAGTATCGGCGATCGTAAAGGCCGTACCGTGAGAACGCTTCTCGACAATCAACGAGACGGTTCCTGCTGGTGTAAATTTGATGGCATTTGACAGTAAGTTGATCAAGATTTGCTTCAGTCGCCGTTCGTCGGCAATACAGGTGTTCACCGCGTGGTCAAACTGACTGTTAAGCTGCAAGCCGCGATCGTATGCCTGTTCGCGCACAAGGGTCAGGCAATAGCTACAGAGGTCTAAAACATTAATGGAAATCAGGTTCAGGGTATCCTGTCCCGATTCAACTTTTGCCAGGTCTAGGATGTCGTTAATCAGCAGGAGTAGGTGTTCGCCGCTGGTGTGAATATGGTTAACGTATTCAGCCTGCTTAGCGTTTAACGCCCCAAAGATTTGCTGCTCTAGAAGTTGAGACAAGCCCAAGATGGCGTTGAGAGGCGTGCGTAGCTCATGGCTCATCGTCGCCAGAAACTCGCTCTTCGCCCGGTTGGCTGCTTCAGAGAGCAGTTTTTCATGCTCTAGTTCCTGCGTCCGTTCTTTGACAAGGTGTTCTAACCGTTCGTAGCTTTGAGCATTCGAGATGGCGATCGCGGCTTGATCTGCAATCCGTTGGAGCAATTGAATATCTTCATCGGTGAAGGTGCGATGAGATGTTGTCGTCTGTAGCGCGATCGACCCAAACAACTGACCATGAATCAAAATTGGCGATGCGAGCACAGAGACCGTTTGTCCCTGTTCCATCTGCTGCTGACGGACTTTAGTCCACTGTACCTGGCTGTAGTCGGGGGCATGGAACACCCGACGCTGGTAGAAGTCTGAGTTTGCATCCAGCAGGTCAGGCCATTCTGACAGCGGTGCCTTGAGACTGAGTTGAGAAATTACCTGGTCGTTGGCACGCCATTCGTTCCGCACATAAACTTCGTCTGCAATGGTCAGAATCAGTACGCGATCGACCTTGAAAGACGCGCCAGTCAGATTTGCGATTTCCTGCAAAATGTAGTCGGCATCAAAGCTGGAGTTGATGGTTTGACTAATCTGGTTAAGCAGTTGTTCGCGCTGTGCCTGCTGCTGCACCTGGCTAAACAACTGTGCCTGCTGAATGGCGATCGCCACCTGGGTCGCCAAGGGTTCTAGCAACGCTATTTCAAAGGGCTGCCACTGGCGCGTGCTGGAGCATTGATGCACAGCCAGGATGCCCCACAGTTGATCGCTTTGCATGATCGGCACCACGACCTTGGCCTTGATGTGTAACCGCTGCATGATCTCTAAATAATCAGCGGACAGTCCTAGCTGAGCTGTATCGTTCACGATGTGGGTTTTACCCTGGTTGTAGAGCGCGGTACGATCGTGATACCAGACGTAGTGCGGACTGTCTTCGGTATGAATATTCCACTCTGGTGCAACGGCATCGGCGACGAGCGCTCCTTCACAGCCAGTCGCAAAGTGGTAAATCAGCACTCGATCGATCTGTAGAAACTGACGGACTTCTGCCACTGTGCGCTGGAGTATTTCCTCCAGGTCAAGCGATTGGCGAATGTGGAGTGCGATCGTGCCAAGCAAGCGATCGCGCTCTGCTTGCTGCCAGAGTCGGGCTTCGGCTTGCTTGCGATCGGTAATGTTGCGCTCGATCGCAAGCACTTCATCCTTGCCACAAACCACCATGCGTGATTCTTGCTCGCGCCATTCGCCGTTGATTTCAATCTGGTATTCAAAGGTTTGGAGTTCGCCTGTTTCTAATGTGCGTTCGATGTATTTCAGGCGCTGTTGTGCCAACGCGGGAGGTAAGTATTCCTGAAATTTTCTACCAATGAGTTGATCGATCGGTAGCGCCAGTTCACTAGCTGTATCGGTCTTGCAATCTAGATTCGTGCCATCCCGGTGGTGTCGAATCCAGAAGTCGGGGATGACATGGAGTAGCGCACTATTTTTTGCCTCGCTTTCCCGAAGTGCCTGCTCGGCCTGCTTCTGCTCAGTGATGTCTCGTCCCGTCGCTTGAAACTCAATGACCTTTCCTTGTTCATCAAACAAGATGCGATCGGTCCACTGATGCCACCGGACTTCCCCATCTGGCGTGATGAATAATTGGTCTGACGTCACGGCTGGACAATCGCGATTCAGCGAGGCGATCTTGCGGCGAATGCCCTCTCGTGCATGCTCAGGTGACAGGAGAATAAAGTTTTGCCCAATGAGTTCTTCGCGCGTTTTACCATGACAGCGGCAGTATGCATCGTTCACAAAGGTGATGGTGCCATCGGGCAGAAAGCGATCGATCATTTCTGTCTGGTCTTCAACCACCGCACGATAACGGGCTTCGCTCTGCTGCAAGGCAAGTTCTGCCTGCTTGCGCTCGGTAATGTCCTCACTCGTGCCTTCGTAATACAGCAGTTCGCCTTGTGGACTATAGACGGCGCGCGCATTCTCTGAAACCCAGATGGTGCTCTGATCTCTGCGATACACTTGCGACTCAAATTTCGCGACTGTCCCATGCCTCTGTACAAGGCGGCTGAACTCAGCGCGTCGAGTGGGATCAACATAAAGCTGATGCGCAATATCGGTCAAGGTTGCTATCAGTTCTTCTGGCGAGGCATAGCCATAGAGTTTTGCTAGCGCGGCATTGGCACTGAGATAGCGTCCATCAGGTGTGGATTGAAAGATGCCTTCGATCGCGTTTTCAAAGATGCTGCGATAGCGGGCTTCGGCTTGCTGCAAAGCTACCTCTGCTTGTCGTCGTTCTGCAATTTCTGCTTGCAACGTCACATTTGCCTGCGCCAATTCGGCTGTGCGTGCGATTACCTGTGCCTCTAGTTGCTCGTGGGTGGCTTTGAGCACGGCTTCAACCTGCTTACGCTGGGTAATGTCACGGCTCAGCTCCAAAATTGCCATTGGGTGACCGTGGTCGTCTCGCTGTAATGCCCATCGACTTTCCACCACGATCGATGTACCGTCACGCTGCTGATGGACGATTTCGCCTTCCCAGTACCCATGCTGTTGCAACAGCGCTTTAATTTGCTTCAGCGGTTGAGGCAGTTGAGTCTTCAAGAGGGTGTGAATATGTTGTCCGAGCGCTTCGATCGACTCCCACCCATAAAGCTCACGGGCACCCTGATTCCAAAACGAAATTGCACCGTTGAGACTGAACGTCACGATGGCATCATTAGCCAAATTGAGTAGCTGTGTTTGCGCCTGTAGCGTCTCTGCCTGCATTTCTAGCAGAGCCTGTGCCTGTTTGCGTTCGGTAAGATCTACCGCAATGCCCACAAAGCCGATCGCGTGCCCGGTGGCATCACGCAGCAGGGTGTTTGTGACGTCTGCCCAAAACTGCCTGCCATCTTTGCGCTGTAGGAGAAGTTCTCCGCGCCAGGGGTGAGCCTCTGTTGTGCGAGTGAGAATTTTGCGAGCCGTTTTTTGACCGTTTTCAGGCACCAATAGCTGATAAATGTGTTTGCCCATCACCTCTATGGACTGCCAGTGAAAGAGGATCTCTGCATAGCGATTCCAGTGAGTAATCTGCCCCTGTCGATCCGTGGCAATGACGGCATGACAAACCTGGTCAAGCAGGGATGCCTGAAAGAGAACATGTTGTGAACAGTCATAGCTTTCGGGCTGTGTCGATGCTAACAGCGTTTCAAGCTGTTGCTGCTCACCTCCGAAGAGCGCTTGCAGTAAAGCTTCAAAGGCAGCATCGTCTCGACAGTATTCACGCAGACCCTCGAATCGTTCTGCTTTCATGAATGGTGCTGAATGAGGTTCATTTAACCGTAACAAGCTAGTTGCATCACTCCTGGTATCACTGAATTGAGACCAATGTGCCTCAGCTTCAAGTTTTGAGCTTTACGTTTCAGCCTTCCCACAACAGCTTTAAGTGGCACGTAGCGATCTCTGGATTGTAGGAGAACGAAATTGTGCTAGCGACAGATGTAGTAGTGTATGCATTCTATCGGTGTAGATAAAACGGTGTACTGAAGGCGAGATGGCACCCTGTGAGTTCAGCGGCTGGTGCTTTGCAAAGCGTTGTTTCAAATTTGTAGGTTCAAATGGGTCGATCGAGCAACTTTGCAAGCGGTACGCTTTTGTATAGCATGCCCTGATCTAAAAAGTCAGCCGTTAGAGTGCTAAGTCCCGACAAGTATTGCGGATGACTGCCTGACGCGATGTCGTCGCGCTGACCGGCTTCTATGCCCTACACGTTTCGGCTAAGTTTCGTCAAATGCCTGACGTGATCAATGGCATAACTGAATGTCAGAGAGCAACGAACACAGTCCAATGGCCTTCGCGTTCTTCCAAGGAGTTGGTGATTAGGGAGAAGCCATCGGACATCTGGCACTGCTGGTCTGCAAAGGCTACGGAGCTACAAAGAACTGGTAAAAAACAATGAAGCCGACGACAAAGTGCAAAAAGCTTAATAAATTGCCTGATGGCTGTTGCCTGGTGGATGCGGGTAAACCCTGGAAGGCAATAATTCCAGTTTAATATGAGTCTTATAGAAAAAATGTCCAGAAAAACAATGATTGTTAGCCATAATGCCTCAAGTTCTCTTGCCTGAGTTAGCTGCCAAAGCTCGCACTGGTGAGCATTTGGTGAGTTTTCCTACCGATACTGTGCCAGCCCTTGGGTCACGACCCGATCGAGCCGATTTACTCTTTGCTGCCAAGCAGCGCGACCGGGCAAAACCGCTAATTCTAATGGCAGCCACGATCGCAGAATTGTGGACATATGTCACTGGAAACTCGACAGAACGACAAATCTGGCAGCAAGTCGCCGATCGCTACTTACCGGGAGCCTTAACGCTGGTATTACCAGCCAGCGAACGAGTACCACCAGCGATGAACCCCGAACAACCCACTACGATCGGTGTGCGTGTACCTAATCATCCCGTTGCGATCGCCCTTCTGGCGCAAACAGGCCCCCTTGCAACGACCAGTGCCAATCGATCCGGAGAACCCGCGCTGCAAACAATGACTGAGATTGAAGCAGCCTTTCCCCAGGTTTTTACCTTATTGCCATTGGAGTTGGGCGCGCTGTCACACGTTAGCAGCAAGGCGATCGCCTCCGGTGTGCCCTCAACGGTCATTCGCTGGCATGGGCGTGGGTGGGATGTTTTGCGGCAGGGGGTGGTGGATGTAGGGGGGCGTAGGGAACAGGGGCAGTAGGATTGGTTGGGATCAAACTTGCACACTGTGAAAAAGCATGAACTGGACTGATTTGGCTTGGCTGGGGGCGGGATTGTTGTTGGGGTTGAGTTTTCATCTGCGATCGCGCCAGACGAACTCTGCTGAAATTGTGCCGTTGCCTAAGCAATCACTTGAACAAGAGCCAGAATCAGCATGGCAACCGCTGCAATTGGCTTATCAGATGGCAACAGAAATGAGCCAGTTTAAGGGGGGCTTTTTAGCCCGTACATCCCATGAGTTGCGATCGCCGCTCAACGGCTTGATTGGGATGCAGCAGTTGATTCTGCAAGATCTGTGCGACAACCCTGAAGAAGAGCGCGAGTTTATTGCACAAGCGCACGAATCAGCGTTGAAGATGATCAAGGTGTTGGACGGCGTGGTAGCTGTGGCGAGGCTACAGCACGGCACCACCAAAATGGAGCTTCAGCCACTCCAGCTCGCAGCGCTGCTTCAGACGGTGTATGACTTGACATACTTACAAGCGGCCGATCGCAACCTAAAATTACGCTTGACACTGCCCGATCCCGACCTGTACGTGCTTGCTGATCCCCAGCATCTGCGGCAGGTCTTACTGTATCTTATTGACGCTGCTATTGATGAGATGGCAGAAGGCAACATCCACGTCTCGGTTCCAGCAACAATGGAAGCAGGCTGTGCGCGCATCTGGATCGACTGCGATCGTCTCCTCAGCTTGTGTGAAGCAGTTGATCTTCTCCAAACGCCTTCCAAACCTGGGGCAACAATACCATCACCAGGACTCAATGTAATGACCAGTCAGATTCTCTTGTTGCTGATGCAAGGCACGCTAACCGTAGTCGAAGCTTCAGACGAGGATGTGCAGACACGCCTAGAATGCACAGTGCCTCTTATTGCGCCAGAGCCGATCGCCTAAAAAAGCTCCCTCTCCTCTACCTTCTATCCTCTACCTTTGCCTTTTATCTTCTGCTAACTGCCCTTCATCCCTTCCCCTGATAAGCCTCCTCCGCAACCCGCTTCAAGCGACGAAGTTGTGCCTGCATATCATCACGAGTCCAGGTGGCGGCAAAGGTGTTAAACCCAAAGCGAATGAGGGGATTGGGAATGGTGAACTCAAAACGATTGAGCAAGCGGGTGCCTTGCAGTTCGGGATTACATTCCCAGCGATCGCGCCCCTTAAAAAAGCCGTTGAATTCCCACACAATCAAACCAGGTTCGCGCTGCACCACTAC
This sequence comes from Stenomitos rutilans HA7619-LM2, assembly GCA_019358945.1. Lineage (GTDB taxonomy): Bacteria > Cyanobacteriota > Cyanobacteriia > Leptolyngbyales > Leptolyngbyaceae > Stenomitos > Stenomitos rutilans. Next base: position 191,447 of record JAHHIE010000005.1, read on the forward strand.
ACTATGCAGGGCAGGCTGCAAGACAGGAGTCTGGATGACAAAGCGACTGCGCCCGCCCAATTCAGTAGACCATGCATCGATCGGTTCGCAACGCAGGGCAGGGTTGAGCCACCGATGCATTAACTCGCGGTCAGTGAGGCAACGTTCGACAGTAGTGGCACTGGCGCTAATTTGAACGGACTGTTCAAAAACCTGAGGCTCAGACATATGCTTCTTTGAAGGCGTTTTTCTGCATAATGTTTTTCTGTACAAAGAGGGATAATGCGGTAACCGATGCCGTGTAATCTACTCCCACTTGTTTTGTGCACCTGGTTGGATCTGCGTCTGCGATCTTTCGGGTTGGCATCTTTGGTGTGCGCCTGCACCATTGTTAAGAAAAATAAACTCTTTAGAAAGCCAAATCGTTTGTTGTGCCTGTTGCGTATCGCTTGCAGATAATTGCGTCATTCGCAAACAAAGGCTCAGACCTTAACGATTATGCGGTATATCTCTAGTCAGTTACCTTACAAAAGGTTGTTTTGCATGTTTTCTGCTGAATTTGAGGTTGATTGAAGCAGTCATGAACGAAATTTTGCAGCGCATTAGCCACTCATCTGGGGTGCAGACATCAGCGCTAGTCAGTAGTCTGCTGGCGCAAGCACCACCGCCTGCACCCGTCGATTCAAGCCCGGTTGTTTCTCCTATCACTCAATTTTTAACCGTGCTGGGATTGGGAGCGTTGGGGCCTGCCGTTTTGAACGTGGTCGGGGCCATTCTAATTCTCATCATTGGCTTAATCATTGCTTTCGTCGTTAGCAAGGTTGTGGCCGGTTTACTCAAACGAACGGATATCGATAACCGCATTACCAATTCTGTTTTGCGGCAGCAACCAGGGAGTGAGCCGTTTCCGATCGAGAAACTGATTGCCAGTATTGTCTTTTGGATTATCGTCATTGTCACGGCGGTAGCGGTGCTGGATGCGCTGAAGCTGACAACCGTATCGCAACCGCTGAATAACTTTTTAAATCAGATCTTTGCTTACCTGCCTAAACTGGGTTCGGCAGCCATTCTAGTGGCGATCGCTTGGTTGCTGGCAACGTTAGCAAAGTCGGTCATCGTTCGCATTGCACAGGGCTTTTCGCTGGATGAACGGTTTTCGCAAACAGCGCCGCCGCCTGAACCTGGTGTACCCGTCACGACAGAAGCCCCCTTCCTGCTAAGCGAGACGCTGGGCACCGCGATCTACTGGCTGATTTTTCTGTTTTTCTTGCCGCTGATTTTGGGCGTGCTGGATTTGCAGGGGCCACTTCAGCCCGTGCAGAATTTATTGAATGATATTCTGGCGGCCCTACCCAAGATTTTGAAGGCCGTACTCATTGGGGTAGTCGGCTGGGTGATTGCGAGGGTTGTGCGCGGCATTGTCACCAATCTGTTGACGGCTACCGGAGCTGATCGCTTGGGCGCACGCTTTGGCTTGAGCCGTAGCACGGGCGGACAGTCGCTTTCCTGGCTGGTTGGCACGATCGTCTATGTGTTGATTCTCATTCCAACGGCAACGGCGGCACTGGATGCCCTCCAGATCCCCTCGATCTCTGGGCCAGCCACAGCCATGCTGAATCAGATTCTCAATGCCCTACCGCAACTCTTCACGGCTGTATTGATTCTGGTCGCGGCCTACGTGCTTGGGAAATTTGTGGCCGATTTGGTGACGAACATTCTGACTAGCGTTGGCTTCAACAACATCTTTTACTGGCTGGGCATTCAAACCACGCCCTATACGCCTGCGCCTCCCTCGATTACAAATGTACCGCCTCCCCTGGAAGGACAGACGACCCTCCAGCAAACAGGCTTAGCAACACCACCTACACGCACTCCCTCAGAAATTGTGGGTGTCGTAGTGCTGGTAGGCATCATGCTGTTTGCCGCCGTCGCTGCGATCGATGTGCTCAACTTCCCCGGCTTAAAAGCCGTCGTGCTGGGCTTGCTTGCCATCTTTGGTCGTGTACTGGCAGGGCTGGTTGTGTTTGCGATCGGGCTTTACCTGGCAAATCTTGCCTATAGCCTCATTAGCAGCTCCAACACGTCTCAGTCCAAAGTGCTGGCCCAAACCGCGCGGATTGCGATTGTCGCTCTGGTTTCGGCTATTTCGCTGGAGCAGATCGGCATTGCACCCAACATCGTGAACCTGGCGTTTGGGCTGCTGTTGGGAGCCGTCGCAGTGGCGATCGCGATCGCCTTTGGCCTTGGCGGTCGGGATGCAGCAGGCGAACAAGTGCGAGAATGGCTGACCTCCTTCAAGCAAAATCGGCCACCATACTAACGATCAAGTGGTTGAGTGAAACCGCATGATGGGTCGTCAGCGCCCATTTTTTGTGCTGAGCGCTGACGATGCAACGGTTGAAGATCAATCACTAGACACGCCTGACCTCTTATCCTGGTAAAAGGCACACAGGTTCAAGATGGCAATGGCAGAGATGAAACCGATTCAGGTGATTGGCGGCGGGCTAGCGGGCACTGAGGCAGCATGGCAAATCGCGCAGGCAGGGATTCCTGTGATTCTGCACGAGATGCGACCTCAACGGTTAAGTCCAGCACATCACTCGGAGCATCTGGCAGAGTTGGTCTGTAGCAATTCGTTTGGGGCGCAGTCGAGCGATCGCGCCTCTGGTCTGCTGCATGAAGAGCTACGCCGCTTGGGCTCGATCGTCATTGGCAAAGCAGATGAACATGCCGTGCCAGCAGGGGGAGCACTGGCGGTCGATCGTGCTGTCTTTAGCCGCAATCTGACGGAAACGCTGGCGAATCACCCGCTCATTGACCTGCGACGAGAGGAAATCACCGCCATTCCAACGGAGGGGATCAGCGTCTTGACGACAGGGCCGTTGACCAGTCCGGCTTTAGCTGAGGATCTCCATTGCTTTACAGGCATGGAGTATATGAGTTTTTTTGATGCCGCCAGCCCGATCGTCGTGGGTGAGTCGATCGACTTTGAGGTGGCGTTTTTGGCTTCTCGGTACGATCGAGGCGAAGCTGCGTACCTCAACTGCCCGATGAATCGGGAGCAATATCTGCACTTTCGGCAGGAACTTTGTCAGGCAGAGCAGGCAGAATTGAAGGACTTTGAGCAAGAAACCGCCAAGTTCTTTGAAGGCTGTTTACCGATCGAAGAAATGGCGCGGCGCGGTGAAGATACCATGCGCTATGGGCCATTAAAGCCCGTTGGCCTCTTCGATGCCCGGTTGGGCGACTTTCGTGATCCCGAAAACAAAGCCAAACGACCCTACGCGATCGTGCAACTGCGGCAAGAAGACCGAGCCGGACAACTGTGGAACATGGTCGGCTTTCAAACCAATTTGCGCTGGGGTGAACAAAAACGGGTGTTTCAACTCATTCCCGGTTTAGAAAAGGCTGAATTTGTGCGGATGGGCGTGATGCACCGCAATACTTTCGTCAATGCGCCAGAATTACTCCACGCCACGCTGCAATTCAAACAGCGCCCGTCACTTTTAGCCGCAGGGCAATTGATCGGCACCGAAGGCTATACGGCGGCGACCGCAGGCGGTTGGCTGACTGGCACCAATGCAGCCCGCATTGCATTAGGACAAGCACCGATCGCCCTACCCGTCACAACCATGATGGGTGCTCTCTTCGATTTCATCAGCTCTGCCTCGCCCAAGCACTTCCAGCCCATGCCGCCCAACTTCGGCATTCTGCCCGAATTGCCCAAACGCATTCGCAATAAGCAAGAACGCTACGGGATGTACCGCGATCGTGCCTTTGCCGATTTGTCAGCCTGGATGCAGCAGCTTCGCACAGCAGCATGAAGTAGTTTTTGGTTGTAAAGCCTGCGGCATGGCTTCGCTAAAGTTTTTAGTTTTTAGACGGCATTATTTCCGAGCTAACAACCAACAATTATAGAACTTACGCATTGACAGAAGTGGCAATGTCTGAAGTCAGACAACAGCCGATCTGGAGAGGTTTTTCAAAATAAACTGACGGATCACTGGCACAAATAGCTGCCTAGACACCTGATACAGGTTA
>JAHHIE010000111.1 GCA_019358945.1 Stenomitos rutilans HA7619-LM2
CTTAGTCAACTTGTTGGCAGGCTTAATCGCCTATACCTACCAGGAGAAAAAGCCTTCCTTAGACTTAGAGTGCAAAGGCTTACCAGCACTGCCTCCAGCGATCTTTTGACCTCGTCGAACTGACGTTAAATTAACGACGCACGATATCCAGCAGAAATTCTGTGAGGCAACGTTCTCCAATCGTTTCTAGAACGCGAGTATTCACAATATCGAACTTCGCCCCCGCGTTGGTCAGCAAGTCTTCATCCAGAGCCGTCAAAAAGCCTCTGGCGATCAGGTCATCGCCAATCTGAGCAAAGCCAATCCCAAGCTCCTGGTCTCGATCCATCTTCTGCGTTGCATGCACGATCGCTCTAGCAATCGCCATGCGATCGTGCGGTTCCCCATCAATCAGCACAATAATGATTTCGCCATTTGCTTTGGTTTGCCCCACTGCCTTCTGTGCAAAATAGTCATCTAACGCGGCTTGCAGACCATCCAACAAATTCAAGCTATCCGGTGGATAATTCGCTTCAAACAGGGACTCCAACTTGTCGGGAGTCACCTTCCTGGACTGCTTGAACGAGTCAGATGCCTCTTGCCGCGAGGAAATGTAGAGAGTAATACCGTCGGGATCAAGCTCCTCGCATTTTTTCACGAGCGCCATTACGGCATCATGGGCAGCAACCCAACTAGTAGTAAACCCTGGCGACGTGGGCGTAACGCTAGAGGCTGTCTTAGCAGCAATGACAGTGTAGTCACGATTTTCTAGCAGTGGCTCAACCATAAAATAGCGCTCTCTTCACACAGGCTAGTAGATTGCCAGCTTTAAGGAATGGGTGGCTGAGGGATTATGCTGAACGACTTATTGACGTCTCCACTCCCTCCCATAAGTTTGATCTTGATCAGCCACTAGTCTTAATGTCTGCCATCTTGGAGAAAGTATGTCGGGTCGGCAAGAAGCAGGCAGTTCTTTTAGTAAGAATTCGTGGGTCAAAGATGTCATAAAAGAAGCATATGGTACATCTGTCATATGACATCGAAAACATCTTAAGGTAAACGGCGACTGAGGCTGAGCCTCTACTGCCTGACAGCCTCTTAAGTTTGATGCCTTCGTATTCTAGGCAATTATTTAGCAATTCATTAAAAATCTCTGGCTTGAGATCTTGATCGATCCTCGTAGCCAGAGATTGATTCAGTCACGTCGAAGTTTTTTAGAAGACAGCCTTACTGCTTACGAGAGACGCTCAAGAACAGGTGCTTTCAGTAGCTTCGGCTGAAGCGATTGAAGTACTCCTGCTTCAACTGGAGTCGTCTGCGCGAGAGATGGCACCTGCTCCCGAAGCCGAGCCGTTACTTGCTGGGTCTTCGCGTCATAGATCTGAGTGAGCAGTTTAGGATACAGGCCAATCCCAATGATAGGGATTAACAGCGCTGCAATGATAAATACCTCACGCGGTTCTGCATCTGCCAGCACTTCGTGGGAGGTAAGCGTTTTATTTTCAGGTCCGTAAAAGATCTCGCGTAGCATCGACAGTAGATAAATGGGGGTAAGAATCACACCGACCGCTGCCAGTAAGACCACAAGCACCTTAAATGGTGGTGCGTAAGCATCGCTCGTGGCAAACCCAACAAACACCATGAGTTCTGCTACAAAACCACTCATACCGGGCAACGCTAGGGATGCGAGTGAACAGGCGGTAAACATGGAGAAAATTCTGGGCATTTTTTGACCGACCCCACCCATTTCGTCCAGCATCAGCGTATGGGTGCGATCGTACGTTGCGCCCACCAGGAAGAACAAGCTAGCACCAATCAAACCATGAGACACCATCTGCAGTACGGCCCCACTCAAACCCAAATCGGTAAAAGACGCGATCCCCAGTAGTACAAAGCCCATGTGAGAAATTGAAGAATAGGCAATTTTACGCTTCAAATTGCGTTGTGCAAACGAGGTGAGCGCAGCATAAATAATGTTGACGACACCTAAAATAATCAGTGCTGGTGCAACGGTAGCGTGAGCCGCAGGGAGCATCTCTGCATTCATGCGAATCAGCGCATAGCCGCCCATTTTTAGCAGAATGCCTGCCAGCAACATATGTACAGGAGCCGTCGCCTCGCCGTGTGCATCGGGTAGCCAGGTGTGCAGTGGGATAATGGGTAACTTCACTGCGTATGCAATCAAAAAGCCCGTATACAGCCAAAGTTGAAGCTTCAGAGGAAAGTCTTTTTGCATCAGCGACTGCATATCAAACGTTACGGTATCGCCATAAAACGCCATCGCTAAAGCAGACAGGAGAATAAATAGCGATCCTCCGGCGGTATACAAGATAAATTTAGTCGCCGCGTACTGACGCTTCTTACCACCCCAAATTGATAGCAGCAAATAAATGGGGATCAGTTCCAGCTCCCATGAGAGGAAAAACAACAGCATATCCTGTACGGCGAAGACCGCAATCTGTCCGCCATACATGGTTAACAGCAAGAAGTAGAACAAGCGTGGCTTTAAGGTTACAGGCCAGGCAGCCAGCGTTGCCAGCGTGGTAATGAACCCCGTCAGTAAGATCAGCGGCATCGAAAGCCCATCCGCCCCAACTGACCATCTCAGATCAAGCTGAGGTACCCAGGTGTAGCTCTCGAAAAGCTGCATCTTTGAGCTAGAAAAGTCGTAGTAGCTGTAAAAGGCATATACCAGCAGCGCAAAGTCGATCAGCCCAATGACAAGGGCATACCACCGAATCGTCTTACCGTCTTTATCGGGGATAAACGGAATCAGCAGCGAGGCTGCGATCGGGAACAGGATGCTAGTGGTGAGCCAGGGAAAATGAGCAGTAAGCATCAGTAACCAGTGAGTAGTTTTTTGTGATTAGCTATTAGCGGTTCGTTGCCAAAGCAGATGCTCAAGCAATTCATTTCAGGCGGCTACAGCAATGAAGCCTGCTTTTATACTTAGCTCAAGCACTAGCGATCTAAAGCCCTGCCCAGTTGTTGCTAGCGTTGCGCGGTTAGCTGCAAGAAAATTGTATCTGCCTCTCACAACGAACCACGAACAACTAACAACTTCTTAAGCTATGCCTGAGAAAATCACCAACCCCAGTACCGCTGCAAAGACAATCAGCGCGTAGAACTGAGCACGCCCGTTTTCAAAGTACTTCAGCACTTCCCCCGTGAACAGAGTGACTAGACCTGCCAAGTTAACCACCCCATCGACAACCTTGGAGTCCACCTCTAGAACCTGCCGTGCCAACCGACGACTGCCCACTACAAACACGTCGTAGTAGATATCGTCGATATACCATTTGTTCTTAGAGAGCTGGTATAGCGCTGGGATCTTAGCCGCGATCGCCGCTGGATCAATCTTCTTCTGCGCGTACATCAAAATTGCCAGAGAGATACCAATGAGCGAAATCCCAACAGAGCTACCTGCCATCACGAAAAATTCGCCCAGATTCTCGCCGCCTTCTGCCGCTAGCTCTAACGCTTCGCCTGGAGGATGAATGAAGGCTTCAAAGTAGTTGGCAAAGGGTGTACCGACCAACCCGATCAAGATCGACGGTACTGCCAGGACAACCAGCGGCAGAGTCATAGTGAAGGGAGATTCATGGGGAAACTCGCTGTGATGCTCGTCGTGACCGTGACTTTCTTCAGCGTGACTGTGAGCAGTCTCCAGCGTTAGCTCTTGGGGATTCATCGCACCTGGCCCGATCGAGGCTCCTTGCAATTGCAATTGTTCGACCTTAATCGTTTGGCGCATGAACGGATCATTCCCCCGGAAACCACCTTCAAACGTGGAGAGGTACATGCGGAACATGTAGAAAGCTGTGATCCCTGCTGTCAGGTAGCCCACACCCCAAAGCACTGGATTGGCAGCAAACGCATTCCCCAAAATCTCATCTTTTGACCAGAAGCCTGCAAAGGGTGGAATGCCCGAAATCGCTAGCGTCCCAATCAAGAACGTGATAGCCGTGTAGGGCATATACTTCCGCAGTCCACCCATGAGCCGCATATCTTGAGCATAGGCTGGGTTGTGTCCAACCACATGCTCCATCCCATGAATGACCGAGCCAGAACCCAGAAAGAGCATTGCCTTAAAGTAAGCGTGCGTCATCAGGTGGAACATCCCCGCACTGTAGGAACCAACGCCCATCGCCATGACCATATAGCCTAGCTGGGACATCGTGGAGTAGGCCAACCCTTTCTTAATATCGTTCTGAGTAATGGCGATCGACGCGCCGAGAAAGGCGGTAAAAGCACCCGTATAGGCAATGACATCCATCACCACCGGGATGCCTTCAAACACCGGAAACATGCGGGCGATTAAGAAAACGCCTGCGGCTACCATCGTTGCAGCGTGAATGAGCGCCGAAATCGGGGTTGGCCCCTCCATCGCATCGGGCAGCCAAACGTGGAGCGGAAACTGAGCTGATTTTGCAACAGGCCCCAAAAAGACCAGAATGGCAAACAAAGCGGCAAGTCCACCACTCAACGCGCCTGTCTGTACCAGGTCTTGAAGGCGTTCTCCGATCGTCGCAAAGTCGAAGCTACGCGTTGACCAGTAAAGCCCCAAAATACCCAATAGCAGGCCAAAGTCACCGACCCGGTTAGTCACAAATGCTTTTTGGCAGGCATCAGCCGCCGCTTTGCGATCGAACCAGAAGCCGATCAGCAAGTAGGAACACATCCCTACGAGTTCCCAGAAGATGTAGACCTGTACCAGATTCGGGCTGACGACTAGCCCCAGCATCGAAGCGCTGAATAAACTTAAATAAGCATAAAAGCGTACATAGCTAGGATCATGCGCCATGTAGCCATCGGTATAAATCATGACGAGGAAGGCAACCGTAGTCACAATGACCAACATCAAAGCCGTGAGGTGGTCGATCGTGTACCCCATGCTGAGATGAAAGTCGCCTGCTGATGCCCACTCAATCATCCGTGTGTAAGGAGCATGACCACTAAACTGACTCCAAAGCAGCGCCAAAGAAAAGACCAGTGCTGCGCCGATCAGCGAAACGATAAAAACTGAATTAACATGCCGTAGCTGATTCGTCGTTTTGTTAAAGGAGATCAGACCCAAGCCGACAATCATCGCACCAGCCAGCGGCAGGACTGGAATCAGCCAGGCGTACTGATAAATCGCTTCCATTGCTCATGCCTATGGTTAATGTTCTTCGTTAGGTGGTCGTGAAAACCGTTTACATTGTGACACACGCGATACAGGAAACTGTCAGGTACGAACACAACATTCTGGGGTTTCTGCGGTTTAGCATTCCCCAAATCTGAAGCGGCTGCATCTGTAAAAAGGTGAGGTCTATCTAGGATTTATAGCGAAAACGCTCTTCTTGTAGAAGCACTAAGCTCCTACAAGAAGAGCCAATTTCAGGCATTCTTAAAGATTAGCCCACTCGCTGTTACGCCTAGCACAGCTTCGCTCAATCAGGGTTGTATCCCTTCCAAGAGCCGCATAGTCACCCCAGTCATCAGCGTCTTTCACGGCTGCAAAGGCAGTTGTTTTCCCTTTGACGAGCAGTCAAAAGTTTGATTAGAAAAGGTGACCTTAAGGCTTTCCGCAGATTAGAAAGTTAACGCACCAGCCTTAGCAAGGTGCTAGAGCGCGTCACCAATTAAGCTCAAAAACCTTGTCTGTCAGCCTTACCGCGCCCGTCCTCACAAACAAGGCTAGGGGCTGGAACCCTTGCTGCAAGTTATGTGTATGAGTCATCGACGACAGCCCCTAGCACAAGCTGCATAAGTGTCCGATGAATAGCTTATACAGGGTTAACTCACATCTTGCATCATGCTCAAGAAGCCGTATTTCAGGCATGGCTGGCGATCGCCTTGCCCCACACTGAACTCAAAGTCATGCCTACCCTACGGGAAGCTAAAGCTACGGAAACACGATGCGAACGGGCTAACAACGGAAAGCCCGTTATAGGCTCCGCCTTCCCGAAGGGTAGAGGACTGAAAGCGACTGGCAAACCGTTTGAACGGGTTTCGCACCGTCAGCCCTGCACTTTAGTGCTATGCATTATGCAGAAGTGGGTAGCAGTGTAGCGGGATAGGGTTTTTAGCGTCTGGTTGCGAGAAGAGAGTGAGCCATGACGAGCGAGCAGGATGAAAAGGCTAGGCAGGATGGGACAAGCTAAGCAATCAGCGAGGCTAGCTTGGAAGATGTTCGACACGGGCAACACTGACGCTCCGTCTTGCGAACTCTGAGTACCTGTCCCAACCAAAGCGTGTCACAAGCGAGCGCCAATCGGATTGAAGCTCAGAGTCTCTACCGATTTTGGTTCAATCCGCGCGTCAAGGCTCCCCAAAGGCTCGCCAGCCCACGAGCAGGCGTGCGGCAACAGGTGCGTCGCCATCCGGTGGTCTTATCGCTGCAAGATACCACGGCTTTAAACTTTGGCACCAACCGCAACCTAAACAACCGGGCTAGGTAGCTGCAGGGACAGCGCTCAGACAGCACCGGGCGTAAAAACCCTCTGGCGAAGCATGGGCAAGTTGCATCATTTGATGCAGGGGTGCAACTGCCGACCAAAACCTCAGCCCAGGGCCGTTTCCTCCGGCTGTTGCGTAAGCCATAGCCTTTGAGTGCAGGGCCGATGAGCAACGGAGCGGACAGCCTTGCAAAACTTTTGTCTGTCAATCAGCCTGTAACTATGGGGCACTTGAAAAATTTACCTGCGTCAGTACGACTAAGACTGCTTCCTGCCGTACCATAAGTTGCAATGGAATGGACTGCCTTTGCTCAGTCATTGCGATTAGCTGTTTATGCGACGCAAATTCAAGTTACAGGCTTGTGACTGTAAGGGCTAGGGCATACTGCATCGGTTCGCTATCCATCATCGAAGGTGGTGGAATCGATCGGTCACATGGCAAGAGCAATAGGAGGTTGGCGAGACAATCCATTGCGTTGTGTCACCGTTTGCCTCATCTCAAGCCGCTAATTTTCTAAATCCTTACAGATTACTGGAACTTATCGCGTCTAAAATAATTCAAAGCTTATTGAAACCTCTAGTGTGCTAGTTTTTGCAGTGTCACACACAACTATGATGCAACGTTCTGTCAGCCTTTTGCGACCCTCTTTTAATGCTGCTACACAGATTTTTGTGGTTGGCGCTCTTTCAACGATGGGCTTATTGGTCAGCTATGCTCCACTTTTGATGCAGCAGTCTCCCTTCATAGGGGTTGCTTATGCCCAATCCAGCTCCACTCAGGTGAGTCAGTATGCCCGTGCTGCGTTTTATATTGAGCAGCAGCGCCAGCAAGACTACGCTGAAGCGAAAAAAATCATGGGTGGTAATGTCCCAGAGGATGTTTGCCGACAGCAAAACATTCCATCGGCTGTTCATGATATCTGTGGTCGCTTTCTGAAGCGTTCTGCCGAGATTATTAAAGACAGTGGCTTAACCATCTCTCAATTTAACGAACTGACTCGCCGTAAAGAGGGTGATCCGGCGCTTCAGCAGCAGATTCAGAGCGAGTTGCTCAAACTACAAAAGTCTGCACCTTGAGATGGGACAGTCAGATGTGCACCGATCGCGATGGAATTGGTGCCCTAAAGCAACTAAAAAGTGCTGCTTGATACTCATTGAGTGTCCATGATTCTGTAAATCCTTATTAAAAGCGCAGTTATGTGCTGGCGTTAGACCGCTGAGTTGGACGATCGCGTTGCTTTACAGCACGGTCGTCTCACGTCTAAACTCCAGATGGTATAGCTCTGCTATCCCTACCACGCAACCAGTAGGAGGTTTACATGAGTGGACTTGGCGGCTTAAATAAGTCCCCCGATGGGGTTGTACTCGGTCTAGTGCAATTGCAACTGCCCAACGTCGTCACCCCTGATGACTTGTCAGCCCAGACAGAGCGCATCGTGTACATGGTTGGTAAGGCACGGCGCAATATGCCTACGATGGATCTGGTCGTTTTCCCAGAGTATGCCCTTCATGGCCTCTCAATGGATACCAATCCAGAGATTATGTGCCGTCTGGATGGCCCCGAAGTGCAAGCCTTTAGCGCTGCCTGCCAAGAGCATAAAATTTGGGGTTGTTTCTCTATCATGGAGTACAACCCTCACGGCAGCCCTTACAACAGCGGCATCATTCTCGACGACAAGGGTGAACTAAAGCTCTACTACCGCAAGCTCCATCCCTGGGTGCCTGTAGAACCCTGGGAACCCGGCAATTTAGGGATTCCGGTTTGCGAAGGGCCGAACGGTAGCACGCTGGCTCTCATCATTTGCCACGATGGCATGTTCCCTGAAATGGCACGAGAATGTGCATACAAAGGGGCTGACATCATGCTGCGAACCGCAGGCTACACGGCTCCCATTCGGCACTCCTGGCAAATTACCAACCAGGCAAATGCCTTCTGTAATTTGATCTACACCGCATCGGTCTGTATGTGTGGCTCGGACGGCTCCTTTGACTCAATGGGCGAAGGGATGATCGTCAACTATGATGGCGTGCCGCTTGTGACGGGAAATGGTCGCCCGAATGAGATTATTACCGGAGAAGTGCGTCCTAAATTACTTCAGGAGGCCCGTCGCCACTGGTCAGTGGAAAACAATATCTACCAGTTTGGGCATCGTGGGTATGTCGCCGTGAAGGGGGGCGCTCAGGATTGCCCCTACACCTACATGCAAGATCTGGTCAACCACGCCTATCGCCTCCCCTGGGAAGATGAGGTGATTCATACAGACGGCACATCTTGTGGCTTTTCTGCGCCGACGCGATCGTACGAAGGTGTCCCTCTGAAAGATTCTGTTGTGAAATAGCGCTCCATCTTTGCTTGCGTCTTTGGTTCGATCGCGACTCATTCCTCTGTAGCAAAATGCCGTCAGCAGCTTAAAACGTCATTGCGGGCGGTACTGCTCTCTTTCCCAACCACCCTTTTGGAGACTCGTCATGGGCTGCTACGTGACCTCAGAGCCATATCTGTACCCGTTCAACGGCGATTTGCGTCCTGAAAACACGGTGTTTCTCATTATCGACATGCAAACCGATTTTTGCGGCATGGGTGGCTATGTGGATCAGATGGGCTACGATCTCTCGTTGACACGAGCACCGATCGCGCCCATCAAAGCGGTACTGGAGGTCATGCGAGCAAAAGGCTTTCACGTGATGCATACGCGCGAGGGGCATCGTCCTGATCTAGCGGATCTGCCAGAAAATAAACAGTGGCGATCGCGCCAGATCGGGGCAGGCATTGGCGACCCAGGCCCATGCGGTAAAGTGCTGGTGCGCGGGGAAGCGGGCTGGGAAATTATTCCCGAACTCGCTCCCTTACCCGGTGAACCGATCATCGATAAACCGGGCAAAGGCTCCTTTTATGCCACCGATTTAGATTTGCTGCTCAGACGTCTGGGTATCCAAAACATTCTGCTAGCAGGCATTACCACCGATGTTTGCGTCCACACCACCATGCGCGATGCCAACGATCGTGGCTACGAATGTCTCTTGCTTTCTGATTGCACCGCTGCCACTGACCACAGCAACCACTTAGCTGCCCTCCACATGGTCAAAATGCAGGGCGGCGTGTTTGGTGCGATAGCAGATTCTAAGGCGCTTCTGGAGGCGATCCCTTGGGATGAGCCGTGCTGATAACCTGAACTATCTAACACATAATCGCTCAGTGGTTGGCTACCTCGATTTGTTATGCCGCGTCAAAATCAGACTGTATTCAGCTTGCCAGCAACAATTCGTTCAGCTTGTTCTTCAGGCTTGGGGATGTCATGAGCGGATTGTAAATTTCACCTTCGTAAGGCAGCCAGATATAGCCGGGACTGAAGGTTCGATAAGCTGAAGACAACTGTAATTGTTGCCCAACCTCTGTGGCTAAAACTAAGCCTGGAATGGACAACTCAGAAGTATCCTCCAATAACTCGCTGTAAGTCCTGAACTCATCAACTTCGACCCCAACTAAGGCATAACGAAATGCGATCGCTGATCGTAAGTGCTGATAGAAGAAAATTCCCAACTCTGTCATTAGATAGGCACTTTCAGGAGACTCAATTCCAATCTCACTAGTATTGTTGGGGCAGACTCGGCACCACCTAGTTTTCGTCACTATCTTGAAAGATATCCGCTCTGCATTGACAGTGGCGACCATTTGAGAGTGTCCAGGTTACTCCATCAAAATGTTGAGCAAACAGCTTCGCTTTGCTTCCATCTGAGCCGCATTCTGCTGACAGACTAAATATCCATACCATCGAATAGGCTCCAAGTATTGATATCAGATTACTCAACCTTTTCCCATTCGTTTTGAGTATTTGCTAATGCTGCTTCATATTTCTCTAAAAGCATTGTAACGCTTGGCAAAATGCTAACGTGTGAGGGCTATCCTGAACCGCTTCCAGATCATCGGTAAGCTTGTTGTCATCAATTTGCCAAAGTAGATCTCGACTCGTACCGCCAAATTTGACAGGTTTACGAAACGCTGGCAAACCTTCGATCGTCAGTGAGACAGACATTCCTTTGCCATTTTTGAAGGCAACGGCTACAGTGTTCCCTTCATACTCCCGTTCAGCTTCCGGTCTCAAATAGCCTTGCTCATCTACACATCCAGAAGGCATCTGCTCGATATCAATGTCAACGTTAGGTCTGACTCCTAACAGCCGGGCACTTCGTCCAATCTTGGGTTTGCCGTTTTGCTCAACCATGCCGCGGTAGTAGAGTTTCGCCATTCATTAACATCGATTCAGACCTACAGAATCATAATGCCACTGAGGGGGTAACGGCATAACGACTGTTTATAGCCGTACATTCTTCAAGTTACTGCGTGGATCAACGCTGCGAATGGAGCGAATTTTTTCGTAGTATTCGCGTTCGGTAGCGCTGATTTCTTTAGGGGTGGCGATGACAACCTTCACCATTTGATCGGTACGATCGCCCTTCGGATTGCGCCAGCCTTTCCCCTTCAGCCGTAGCGATTGTCCAGAGCGAATGCCCGCCGGAACATTTACCGTGACGTTGCCATCCGGTGTCGGGACTTCGATCTGAGCGCCTAAAACGGCTTCATCAGGCGCGATCGCCACTTCACAGGTGAGATTATCGCCCTCAAACTGGAAGAACGGATGGGGTGCGATCGCCACCATGAGATACAAATCACCACGCTGTCCGGGAGTATAAGCGCTACTCCGACCTTTGCCCTTGACCCGAATGCGGCTACCCGGTTTCGCACCAGGCGGAATGCGTACCTCAAACTCTTCGTTGCCTAACATCAGCCGCTTCTGCGCCCCACGAAAAGCATCAGCCAGCGTCAACGTAATCGTGGCCTCCGCATCCAGTCCCCCACCTGTAGCGTCATACCCCGAAAAATCTCCAAACCCTCCAGGGGCACTTCTAGAGGTACGGGCACCTGTTCCAGCTCGACCAAAGCCGGGGTCACTGCCCATGCGTCCCAAGAGTTCGTTGATGAAGTCATCAAAGTTGCGGTACTGACCAAACTCAAAGTCATCAAAGTCAGGATTAGAGCCGCGCGGCTGAGTTCTAAAGGGCGACCCTCCTTGCCCTGCTTGTCTCCAATACTGACCAAACTGGTCGTACTTCTGTCGCTTCTCTGGATCTGACAAAACCTCGTATGCTTCACTAACTTCTTTAAAGCTGGCTTCAGCCGCTTTATCGCCGGGGTTCATATCCGGGTGATATTTTCGCGCGAGCTTACGATAAGCTTTTTTCAGCTCATCAGCACTGACAGTTTTATTCACTCCCAAAATGGCGTAATAATCTTTGAAGTCAGTTGCAGCCATTAATGCCTCTCCTCCGAGGATTCAGCGTCTTTCTCTTAAAACATGCCCGCATTGTCTTGCAGGTACGACAGCCTAGACAGCGCTTGCAGTAGAGGATGAACCCTTAGCGTTTCCTCTACTCTACACCCCGCATCCAAAGCAGGCTTACAACGTTGCCGTTGTCTTCATGCCTAATCTATCAAAAATGCTGCTTTCAGTGAGTTCGGCTCTTGCAAAGCCTCAAGGTGCAATTGCCGTACTTTGCGTTCAGTCTTTATCCATAGGACTTACGCAAAGGTTACTGGAATTCGCCCCCTAGCCCCCAAGTTTGGGCAGGGTGGTTTCATACAAGCAAAAGAAAATGAGGATGGACTGAGATGTAATTCAAACGGATTCAGTCCATGACCCTCATAGCCCAATTAAAACAAATTCCC
>JAHHIE010000112.1 GCA_019358945.1 Stenomitos rutilans HA7619-LM2
TATACAGGGCGCAAGTACACTTGGCGGTTGAGGGCTTAGACGGTTCTCTCACAACTGGTTTCTGCGGGCTACGAGACTATCCTAGAGTCACCACATTTCACTCTTTTTGTCAATGCGTAAGTTCTATTAAAGTTCCAGCTAATAAAAGCCAAAGTGACAATGAATGTAGATGGTACTTTTTCTTAAAAATTAACTCTTAGCAAGCTACTCTAAAATTTTTATAAAGACAGTATATTCAGCTAGTGCTAGACCAATGCTTGTAGCTTCCTGAAGCAAACTGCTTAGCTTTTTCTGGACATCTTCGCCTCACAATGTGTACTCCTCAGAAACCAGTTGAAAATGCATGGATCGGTTTCAATCACCTTGTGTTCGAAAGGCTTTTACTGCTTGCGATCGAGACTAGATCGCCGCACACTCCGCTAACCGATCGAATCTAATCCCCTTAACAAACACACACTCAGCCGCTTGTAGACAAGATTTCTAGCTCCCCCTCAAAATAAAACAGGCGAACTCCAGGTGAGCCAGCGAAACCGCTTTGAATCGCCTTAAAACTCTCCCAACTGACACCAGTTTGGGTAAATCGTTGTTCGGTAGATTTGTCTAGAAGCTGGGTCATCGCGATCGCCCTCTGCTGCCATCGTTTGCCTATAGTCCACCATACAATCAATCTTGCCAGTGAGGCTCTGTGTCCTTGTAAAGGCACAAGATTGTAGGGATGAGCTGCTGATTCTAAGCTGTAAACCAAGGCGTGTGTTTAACCCAAAAAGATTGGGCTAAGAGATGATTACCGATTGAGTAAGCGTGCTACGCCGCTGCCAAGCAGGTAGAAAATGCACACGACAACGACTTGAATCAAATAGGTGGCGAGTAGGGATTGATAAAGTTTGAACGTCCGCTGTTGAAACAGATCGCTCCACAAGTACCATTTGCCCTGGATATAAGCGGCGGTGAAAAGTAGGGCTAAGAGTGGCACACTCCACAAGGGTAATTTGGCAAAACCTGCATAAACGACGATCGCCAGTAACCCAAGTCCCAGTAACCCTTTGATAGCATTCATATGTATGCTCTCCCTAACACTCAATCTGTTTCAATAAAAGGGGCGCAAGTAACGCGATTGATGATGACCGAGCCGCCTTTCAGATATCCTTACTGCGACTGGTTGGTGCTGAAGGCGGTGGTTTCATCACAGCTAAGCGCTCTCATGGCACGACTTTAACTTGAGTGCCTAAGCTAACCTGCGAAAAGAGGTCTTTCAAGTCGCGGTCATGCATATGAATACAACCGTGAGAAGCCGCTTTGCCTACGGTACGAGTATCTAACGTACCGTGAAAGCCAATCCAATTTGTGCCGTTTGTCCAGAAGCCAATCCAGTATCCCCGCAGTGGGTTCTTGGGATCATCCGCAGCAATCCGCTCATTGGTGAATGGACTAATCCAGACAGGATTTCGCTTCATTTGCATGACACGAAAGGTGCCAACAGGGGTTTCCCAACCTTGCCGTCCAGTGCCAATAGGGTAGCGTTTGATCAGCATATTGCCCTGGTAAAGAATGGCTTGGCGACGATTAAGGTGAATTTCGAGGCGGATAGCGCTCGTGCTTGCAAGCACGTTTGCTTGGGTTTGATCGCCTGCCGTGCTTAACGTACTGGCAGTTAGGGTCGAATGGGCGATCGGCAGTCCCAGCAATACGCCTGTACAGCTTGCGATTGCGGCTACATGTGCGATCCAACCGAAGATTGTACGGTGTGGAGGAATTCTGTGCATAAGCATAGCTCCAGGTTCTGACGGTGTATCAGACGTTTGTGAAGAGAAACGCCCGTTCACAACGTACCCAATTTCCACCCTAAGAGAGATGACGATTCAAAGATGTTTAGCCAAGACATTGTGAAGCAGACGGACGATCGCATTTTGCCCTGCCAGTAATCCGCTAAAAGACGGTTGTACAATAGAGCGGTTGTGCTGTGCGACACGAACCTTGATTGAGCGTTATACCCTGCCCGCGATGGGCACTTTGTGGACAGATACATACAAGCTAAAGACCTGGCTGCAAGTGGAAATAGCCGTCTGCGAGGCGCAAGCAGAGTTGGGCATCATTCCGGCTGAAGCGGTGGCAGAGATCAAAGCGAAAGCAAACTTTGATCCCAAGCGCGTGTTAGAAATTGAGGCCGAAGTGCGCCACGACATGATCGCCTTTCTCACCAACGTCAATGAATATGTCGGCGATGCTGGACGCTATATTCATCTTGGCTTGACCAGTTCTGATGTGCTGGATACGGCCCTAGCGTTGCAGCTTGTCGCCAGTTTGGATGTCTTGATGGCGCAGCTAGAGTCGCTCATTCAGGCGATTCGTTACCAGGCACAGCAGCACCGCAGCACGATCATGATTGGTCGATCGCACGGCATTCACGCAGAACCCATTACCTTTGGCTTTAAGCTGGCTGGTTGGTTGGCAGAAGTGTTGCGCCATCGCGATCACCTCTGCCAGCAAAAGCGCCACATTGCGGTCGGCAAAATCTCTGGAGCGGTCGGCACCTACGCCAATATTGACCCCCAAGTTGAAGCGATCGCCTGCCAGAATCTTGGTCTAGAGCCAGATACCGCTTCTACGCAGGTGGTTTCGCGCGATCGACATGCAGCCTTTGTCCAAACGTTGGCACTTTTGGCTGCGTCGATCGAGCGCTTTGCGGTTGAAATTCGTAACCTTCAGCGTACCGATGTTTTAGAGGTTGAAGAATACTTCGCTAAAGGGCAAAAAGGCTCTTCTGCGATGCCGCACAAGCGCAACCCCATTCGATCGGAACGCTTAACTGGGATGGCGCGAGTCGTGCGTAGCCATGCCAGCACGGCATTAGAAAATGTGGCGCTTTGGCATGAACGCGATATCTCTCACAGTGCCTCAGAGCGCGTGATTCTACCCGATGCCTGCATCTTGACCCACTTCATGCTGGTTGAAGCCACTGATCTGGTCAAAAATCTGTTGGTCTATCCCGACAACATGACGCGCAATCTGAACCTTTACGGCGGCGTTGTCTTTAGTCAACGTGTCCTCTTGACGCTAGTTGAGAAAGGCATGAGTCGCGAAGAGGCGTATACGGTTGTTCAATCATGCGCTCACCAAGCCTGGAACAAGCCCAATGGTGATTTTCGCGCGCTAATCAGCCAGGACGATCGCGTGGCGAACCATCTCTCTGCCGAAGAAGTAGAAGGGTGTTTTGACCCGCAGCACCATCTGAAGCACCTTGACCAGGTTTATCAACGTCTGGGCATCTAGCTGATACAACGGCTGTAGAGACGTTACATGTAACGTCCTTACAAAGAGGCTCAACCTTTCTGCTTAAACCGCTCTTTGGCCGCAGCGAAAGATTCGTTCATCGCTTGCTGAATGCGTTGAGGATCTGGTTTCTTGCCACCCATCAAGTCGCCAAAATACACGCAGGCTGCTTCCCCCAGTGCCCATGTGTAAGCGGCGGCCCACGACGCGGCCACCACGCTGCCAAAGCCAGGAATAAATTTGATTAACTCGCGCCCGATCGCCTGCGCCAAAAAACCACCTCCGATCGCGCTGACAACGCCACCTGCCTGCGAAGGAGACAACGTTTGTCCGTAAAGCTGCCCTAAAAGCCCAACAAGCGAAACTTGTAGTGCGGTAAGAACAGGCATCGTAGCAAAAGGTAAGGGCACCGCAGCCAGCGTTGCCGCCATAATGGCAAACGGTAGAATGTAACGCCGACCCGCATCACGATACAAATTGCCAAGCTGCTCTCCAGCGCTATCGTTCAAGAGTTGGTGCATGGCGCGGGCCTCTGCCTCTGGCAAAAGGTCAGCTAGTGCGTTAATGAGTGCTTCTAACCCATAAAAAGTCGGATTATATTCATCTTCTTCAAGCGTGAAGTCAATCACTACAGCGCGATCGTACAACCCCTTAAAGGACTCCTGCACCGCTGCAAAGGAACGGTTGACTGCTTCAACATCGGGTGGATATGCAGGATGATCACTGAGTTCGGCTGGATATAGCTCGTGGAGAGAGGTGACTACCAGCAAGCAGGGAACTGATGGCTGCTGCTGCCGGAGTTCGCTAGCAATCTGCCGCAGCGTATCGATCGCAAAATCGTTCACCTTAACAGTCAGAATGAGAACTCTGGCGCGGCGATTTTCGTTGGGCTGGAGTTCTCTAACAAGCTCCTGGATGATGGTTTCGGTGTCTTGAGAAACGTCACCTAACCCAACCGTATCGGTAAAAATCAGCAGCGGCAGGTCATTTGTTGGATAGCTATAGCGCTGTGTGTGCTGCGTATGGGGTCGAAAACCCTGTCCCACAATATCGGCTGAAACCCCAGTCAGCCCACGCACGATCGAGCTTTTACCTGCCTGTGGTTTGCCCACTAGCCATGCTTCGGTGGTAGGTAATTCTGACCGCACCTGCTCTAAGATTTCGACCACTTTAGCGTCACTAACGCTAAACCACGAGGTGAAGCTCGTCGTCATCCAACGAATCGGCGCAAAGGGCCGCCACCCGCTCAACGATTCGGTAAGGTCTTGCCAAAGTGGGACTGAGAGCTTGCTGCTATCAGCCTTTTCGACGTTTGATGCAACTGAGACCGTTGTCTCCTCTGTTGCTTGAGAAACGTCTGAAGGGTGAGCTTCAGAGGGTTCAGACATGGAGTGCCCGACAGTGAATGGGGTTACACCTTTACAGTAATCTAAACTGCGGTTGGTAATCGCTCAGCCTGA
Source organism: Stenomitos rutilans HA7619-LM2 (assembly GCA_019358945.1). Lineage (GTDB taxonomy): Bacteria > Cyanobacteriota > Cyanobacteriia > Leptolyngbyales > Leptolyngbyaceae > Stenomitos > Stenomitos rutilans. The sequence goes on from JAHHIE010000112.1 coordinate 4,731, forward strand.
ATTACTGCGATGTAAGAGTACGAAAATATTGGTCACTGAGAATTGTTAGATCTCTTCGCAACGATCGCTCGACGAGTTTGCCCCCGGAGACGATTCGTAGAGCGCATCGAGTTGTTCGCGGGCATCTTCCACACTCACCGATCGCATCACCAGCAGTGGCTCATTGATCACGTTGCCAGCCGTATCCAAAAATTCTGGGTGCGGTACTACCCGGAGCCGCGAAGCGCCAGATACTTGCGGGTTGCCCACCGTCCAGTTTTTGGACGTTTGACCTCGTTGCGACTCCATACCCAGCGTCATCATGCTACGGATCAAGTTTCCTACTGCAAGGAAGGCGAGAGTGGTGAACGCGATGATGTAAAGCAGATGTAATAACATAAGGTTTCCTCAGAGTGCGTAGCTTGGATGAGAGCTACAAACGTGTATTTTTATGAATGCTTAAAATGACGGACAACTCAAAACTCGATTACCAGAGAAACTTAATTGCTAGAGAGACATAAGCCAGAAACAGACCCTTCACGCCGCTCGAATTACCTGATAAATCGTAATGCTGATCGGCAGCGATCAGGATGCTCAACTAGTGCGTTCAACTCTACAGTCCATTCACATTTTTTTGGCTAGCCTCCTGCATTCTGAAGCGTACCGCGACTTGCCAGCACTCTGCGACTAGATCATGCCAGGGTTTCATGACAGATGTTTCAATGCCAACTTGACCATTCATCGCTTTGAACAGCAGTTGCGCGGTGCTCACCTCTTGTTGTGCGACCGCCACCCGCGCTAACAGATCTGCTCGCTTCTCTGCACTCAAAAACAGGAGTGGTTCCGTCTCTAGAAGCAAGCGCGATCGCTGAAACCAATACTGAAAGTCTTCTAGCAGCGGTTCCAGAATTGATCGCAGCAGGGTTGAATCAGATGGGTCTGAATTAAACATCACTCAAATTATCGCTATGTCCACCTTTCTTATTTTAGCGTTTTCTCAGGTTCGTAAACCTTCTTTACATATCTTTAAGTAATGCAAGATCGCTATGAGCTGTTATCAATTACTTATGCACATGACTTGCAGTAAGGGTTCCAGCCCCTAGCCTTGTTTGTGAGGACGGGCGCGGTAAGGCTGATACCGTAAGGTTTCTGAGCTTAATTGATGACGCGCCCTAGCACCAAAGTGCCACCAGTAAGATAGAGACAGGGCACTCACCCGTGCTGGCCTCTGACCTGTGCTGGACTTGATGTGACGAACAGTAGGCTAAGACTTTAGACTGAGAAGGTCGAGCGTTGTCGTTCTGTAACGGTTGCTTTTGGTTCCCAGTGCGATCGGCACAGCTTGAAGTTCATCATCCGCTGTTCACTAGACTCTCGTCCACTGTTTTGACCTTAATTAATGTCATCCTCCATGTCTGCTTCCGAATCTCACCCTGATCAACCAGAAAAGATCCATTTGCCACGCACCAGCGAATCTGAACCTCTCAAGAAGATTCGCCACACGATGTCGCATGTCATGGCAATGGCCGTACAAAAGCTGTTTCCCAAAGCACAGGTGACGATCGGCCCCTGGATTGAAACTGGCTTCTACTACGATTTCGACAGCCCAGAGCCGTTCACTGAAAAAGATCTGAAGTCGATCAAGAAAGAGATGACCAGGATCATCAATCGCAAGCTGCCAGTCATTCGTGAAGAGGTGAGCCGAGAAGACGCCAAACAGCGCATTCAGGCAGCGAATGAACCCTATAAGCTGGAGATTTTGGATGGGTTAGAGGAGCCGATCACGCTGTATCACCTGGGCGACCAGTGGTGGGACTTGTGCGCAGGCCCCCACGTCGAGAATACGGCGGAGCTGGACTCAGACGCATTTGAGTTAGAAAGTGTGGCGGGTGCCTACTGGCGTGGCGATGAAACCAAAGCCCAACTCCAGCGCATTTACGGCACGGCCTGGGAAACCCCTGCCCAGTTGGCAGAATATAAGCGCCGCAAAGAAGAAGCGCTGAAGCGTGATCACCGGAAGTTAGGTAAAGAACTGGGTCTCTTCGTCTTTTCGGATCTGGTTGGCCCTGGGTTACCACTTTGGACACCGAAAGGCACCGTGTTGCGATCGACCCTGCAAGAGTTTCTACAGAAAGAACAACTCAAACGGGGTTACCTTCCCGTCGTCACTCCCAATATCTCTCGTGTCGATCTGTTCAAAACCTCCGGACACTGGCAGAAATATAAGGAAGACATGTTTCCGCTCATGGCAGAAGATGAGGAAGCAGCAGCGTTAGAGCAAGGCTTTGTACTGAAGCCAATGAACTGCCCCTTCCACATTCAAATCTACAAGAGTGAGCTGCGATCATATCGAGACTTGCCCATGCGGCTGGCTGAGTTTGGTACGGTCTACCGCTATGAGCAGTCGGGTGAGCTGGGTGGCCTAACGCGGGTGCGCGGCTTTACACAGGACGATGCTCATTTATTTGTCACCCCAGAGCAGCTTGAGGACGAATTTCTCAAAGTCGTGGATCTGATCCAATCCGTCTTTCGGGCGCTGCAACTTGGCAATGCGTTTCGAGCGCGGCTCAGCTTTCGTGACCCTGATTCTGATAAGTACATTGGGTCTGATGAAGCGTGGGATAAGGCTCAAAGCGCTATTCGGCATGCTGTTGAAAAGATCGGCATGGAGCACTTTGAGGGGATTGGGGAGGCGGCGTTTTACGGCCCTAAACTCGACTTCATATTTAACGATGCGCTCGATCGGGAGTGGCAGTTGGGTACAGTGCAGGTTGATTACAACTTACCCGAACGCTTTGACCTGGAATATGTCGCAGAAGATGGTACTCGCAAGCGTCCTGTGATGATCCATCGTGCACCGTTTGGCTCACTCGAACGGCTCATCGGCATTTTGATCGAAGAGTATGCGGGAGATTTTCCAGTCTGGCTGGCTCCCATTCAAGTGCGATTGCTGGCAGTCAGTGAAGAACAGCTTCCGTTTGCCAGGCAGGTTGTCAGTCAAATGCTGGCAGTCGGCATTCGTGCAGAGGTAGATACCAGCGGCGATCGCCTCGGCAAACTCATTCGCAACGCTGAAAAAGAGAAAATCCCGGTGATGGCAGTGGTGGGTGCTAAAGAAGTGGAAGCGAATGCGTTGAGCATCCGTACCCGCACGTCTGGCGAACTGGGAGCGATCGCGGTCAGCGACGTGTTGGAGCGTCTGAAAGCGGCGAATGAGAACCATACTAATTTTTAAGCGCAAAGCAGATCTTTATGGCCTCGATCGCACATCACTTTTTGAGCATGGCCTATAACAATGCCTGGGCAAACTACCGTTTGCTAAAAGCTTGTAGCAGCCTGAGTCAGCCTGAGTTTTTGGCGACGAGAACGGGCTTTTTCCCTTCTATCAAAGCAACACTGAATCATATTCTGACGGTTGATTGGTACTACGTTGATGCACTAGAGCGCCATAGTAACGGTCAACCGCCTCACTCTGAAGCATGGACATTCTTTGAACCTGAAGAGCCATTTGATACGTGTCTAAAGCTTCAAAAAGCACAACGCGATGTTGATCAACGGCTTATTCTACTGTGTGAATTGCTCACAGATGAAAGCGTTGAGCAGTCGGTCATCATTCCACGATCGCAGGGCATGCAAAACGAGACGCTTTCACGCTTATTAGCTCACCTATTTCAGCATCAAATTCATCACCGTGGACAGGCTCATGCGATGCTAGCTGGAACGTCGATCGATCCTCCACAACTCGATGAATTCTTTTGCGCTCATGAAGCAGACTTACGCAAAGATGATTTTGATCAACTGGGCTTTTCTGAGTCAGAAATTTGGGACAGAGATGTCAGCACGGCCCATGCAAGAGCAGATAAAATATCATAAGCGAAGCCCGCTTCTCAGCATGAGCTTAGAGACGATCGTTTCAGGAATGTTTGTTTTTAGGAAAATGGCTGAGGAGATACCAGAACACAGCGATATTAATGATAAAAACGATGACTTTAACCAGTGTGATGCCGTGAATTAACTCATAGATTTCGGGTGGAATGCTGATGCCAACCAGAAACAAGACCAGCACATGCGCCCATCGCTTTTCATACCACAAACCAATGCCCTCGATCGCGGTTAAAAGGGCATAGATGCCTGCACCAATACCGCTAAATCTTAAAGTCCTTGGATTAAGGTTCAAAACTTCATCCAGGAGCCAGTCAATGAGCTTTGTTTTGCCTTCAATAGTGTATGCATCAGCAAAGTTTGCCAATGTGTCACGATTTTGTAGGGCTAACAGCAACGCGATCGACGTCACAGCGAGGAAGGACGCGACGAATAATTTATAAACTACGATCGCCAACAGACCGATCGGCCGTTTGTTTAACATTGCTGTTTGCTTTTATTAAAAAATCGCTGCTTCAATCAAGGACAGATTAGCTGTAAAGATGCTCAGTAGACAGGAGGCCTTGCACACATATTCTATGGCACCGTTTGTGGTGTTTGATCAGGAAACCGTTGTTTTGTGCTTTGCTCAATTAAACGAGGCGGCGCTGCCTGACGGTAAGCACCGCAATAGTGCAAGGTGAGAACTGCCTTAAACGCCCAATGATTGCGCGGCACATCCGTAAATGGATTGGGTAACGTTTCAGCTCGGTTTTGGACGCAGGCATCCAGTAGCGGTTGAGGGGCGGGTGTTGTTTCAGCTTGAGCTGTGATTTGCACCGACCCATAAGACTGCGACGCGATCGCTGTGAGGGGCGCTGCAAACGAGGCGATCGTTAACAGACCCACCGTTATGCAACGCTTAAAGGGTATAAGGGCGCAAGATTTTAATTGGTTTTTCATTTCAAGTGGTATTTCGTCGGCAGAGTTGTATCTTGCGATGCTACTGCCAGTGTACTCAATACGTCCTTGCCACACTACTGCACGACCCCGTCGCCTTCAAGGATTAAAGCCTACGGTCATCGTAGGACGCTAATAAAACGAAGGTAAGCTTCGTTTTGCAGCCAATCTTCTCGATCGTGGTGAATCGCTTTAGCGACTGGTTGTTCAACGCCAACCACGTTATGGTTGGGATGCGTGGAAAGATGAGTGGACAGGATTTCATACGCCTCGTTGACTGACTGAAAGCGTTCTGTCGCAGTGGGTGTTTCTGGATTGAGGTCGGGGTGATACAGCCTTGCCAAGCGTCGATAAGCCGCTTTTACCTCATCCAGTGTCGGCGATCGGCTCACTTGCAAAATGGTGCAACACTCCTTTAACTTTGCCCAATGTGCTCCTTGAACCATAAAACCCTCTACTAGTGAATGCGGAACATCATGTGCATCTGGTAACGCCAAAAACATACAATCTCCAAACCAGAAGAGTCTGTTTGAAACGAAACCGTTTTCTGTAACTATTTTGTCCGTGTATATACTGAAAGCATTTTACACTTCAGTATAAAGTAATGAACTCGTAAGCCCAGTGAATCTACCGTTCGACTGAGCCTTATACTGAATTTGATCTATAGCGACACTAACGCGTGCAACAAGCCTTGTTACACACAGCCATTTGAATGGCTTTGCCCTACTTAAACTGCCTAAATTACCTGATAGAATAGGAAAACTGGCTAAGGCATTGACTATGCTCAAGAGATAGGGAATAGTTAAAACTTAGTAAGGCTCAGTAGCTCAGTTGGTTAGAGCAGGGGACTCATAAGCCCAAGGTCACAGGTTCAAATCCCGTCTGAGCCATCGTTTCAGAAAAGCAAACTGCAAAATGAAGTTTCTTTTGGCAGTTTGGCTCTTTTCCTCAATTTTGGGGTAAAACCCAAGGTCTATATCTGTAACGCCCTACCAGTGGGTTTTAGATTCGTGACAACTTAAAAATCAGGTACGACGAGGTTTCGCTTCACAGAGGCGTAATGTTTGTAGATGACCTCTGGTGAATTGCCCACGAGATAGGCAACGTCTTTAGGGTCTAAACCAGCCTCCAGAGCCAGTGTGATGAAAGTATGACGGGTGTTCTTAAGCGGTAGGTACTCCTTCACCTGATGCTCTGCTACGAGAGCCTTGACTACAACTGACCAGCCGCGCTTGACCAGGTTGTGCGTGTCGATCGCTTTGCCCGACGGCGAGGGGAAAACGAACCCGTCTGACCGGGGTTTCGAGCGTAGCAAGCCTGACAAGCGCTCATTGCAAGGGAACTCCCGCACTGAATGCGTCTTTGTTTCGCCCTGGATGTTGGTATCGCTGGGCATGGCGGCTTCAAACCGAATCGATGAGCAATCGTGAGCGATGTGGCTCCACTGCAACGCTCGCGCTTCCTCTAACCGACAGCCAGTAAGAAACAGCAGCCGGATAAACCCTGTGTAGTAGGAATGATGAATGGTGGTAGGTGTAGGGCTGTAGGTGTCAAGCTCGAAAGCTTTGATAATGGCATCACGTTCGATCGCCGTGAAGGAACGGCGATCGCCCCTGGCTTTCTTGCGAAAGTCACGGATGAGAGGGGCAAATGGATCGGTGGTGATGTAGCCCGACCGCATTGACCAGCTACAGCAGGCTGAGAACTGCTGCAAGGTGCGTCTGACCACTTCGGTAGAGTAGCGCTGAGTCAGCCAATCCCTGACAGCTACAGCGCTGGGCAAATCAGGCATCAGGCACAAGCGCTTGGCAATTTTGCCGTAGTCCCGCTGAATCGTCGATGGCGATAGCTGCCTCGCTTGAAATTCAGTGTACTTAAGCCAAAGTTGCAACATCTCATCTGAACCAATCTCCCGCCGCGCCATGCGTCAGAGTCTACAACTAGACGCGCCGCAGGTCAGCGAGTGGCACGGTTTGAGTGACGAGCCATTGACTGTGTTTCACTGTTGCTGAGTCACCATTGACGGCGATCACCTCAAGTTTTTTGGTGCCACAGACCCGTTCAAGCGTGGAAGACTCGCCACGATAACGGACGCGATCGCCAATTCGGACTGACAGGTGCTGATCACTTTCACCTGATTCATCAGTTTCATCTGACAAAACGCGTTTGTCAGATGACTTGTCAGACGACCAAACGATTACGGGGCTTGAGTTTGGGGGTTCATCTGACAGATTTAGAGTTTTCTGACTAGCCTCCTCAAAGTGATCATTTCGCTCAAAGTGATCATCCTTAGTGTGCGTAGGATGATCACTTTGGCTCAATTGATCACCTTGATCACTAGAAAGAGAGGAAATATTTTTTGTCAGATAAGTACTTCTAGCGTCGTCCCCGCGAGACATAGCGTCATCAGACAAGTCATCTGACAGTCTGATGAAATCAGATGAGCGTGTATAGAGTTAATTTGACATCTTCATAATTAAAATTAAGGGAGCCGTAACCCTTTAATCCAATGACGATGAGCTATTCGAGCAGTCTGACTGACGCAGAATGGGAAATTTTTGAACCTCTGTTGCTT
>JAHHIE010000113.1 GCA_019358945.1 Stenomitos rutilans HA7619-LM2
ACAAATGGGTAGAGGTTGTCATGATTTTGGGTGGTTGTGTGGTAACTCCAGCCTCTCATGACTCTCTACCCTCTTCACCAATTTCCTCGTGTTTATTGGGTTTCACCTACTTCTGTCAGGCAACCAGGGTTGAAACGCCAGATTAGTATAGCAATGGCTGAGGCAACAGCGATCAAGCGTGCAGCGTTAAGCGTTGAAAGCACCTATTAAAGCTGCGTAGTCGTCTTTAAAGCGGTCAGCTTTCAGCTTTCAACCCATCTAGCATCCTCAGTTTCATTGCGTCCGATTGCTTACAACCTTGATTGAGCAGTTAGCAACTAGAAGTCAGTTGGTTAAGCCACTGCTGACTCCTGGCTCCTAGATTCTGATTCCTAACTCCTGACTCCTGACCTCTGACCCCTCCCCTACCTTCTGCATGGCTAGTAGTTGGCTTCTGTCACTTTCAGAGCTACTTCTAGCCGCTTACGCTCTGTCACATCCTTCGTACTGAAAAGAACCGCATCGATATGTTCAATAGAGCCTTGGATCGGGCTAAGGGTGTATTCATAGTCACGTACCCCATAGAGGGGCGTTGTGAAACTAATGTCACTGGTGATCGCCCGCCCAGTCATAAATACAGTCTCAAACTGCATAGAAAGTTGTGCTTTTAGATCCAGTGGTAAATCAAAGGCTTGAATGGTTTGTTGAAGCGCGCAACGCGGCTCTAGACCCAGCGATCGAGCGCCGAGAGGATTGATGTAAAGCAGCCGCTGGGCGCGATCGCAGACAAAAACAGGGTCTGGCATCATCGCCAAAATGCGCGCCTGCAAACTTGGGAGGGATTCTAACTGAGCGGTCAATTGCAGCCGACCAGATGCCGTGTCCCGCGATGAGGTATTCCCATCCTGGCTGATACGCATGAGGTCGATCGTCTTTTGTGAGACGAAATCAGCCTTCGTCTCATTCAGTGTTGTGGAGAGCAAGGCTCTGAGTGAGTGACCAAACTGCTCCAGTAATTCCAGTCGGTACAGAGTGCTGCTGTCTGTAAGCGTAGATTGCTGTAGGTTCGTCAGCCGCTCTGAAAGGATTGTGACGTTGTCTTCAACCTGCTGGAGCTGCTGTTGGAGCATCTCAATGGTGACCGATACTTTTGCGGGTAAGGCTAACCCAAACGACTGTGCCAAGGCTTCAGCAACAACCGTCGTCCGATCTCTTCCTGTTGCTCTTGCCTGGGCTTCGATCACCTGCGCTAACGGGGCTGGAAAGCGGAACGTCATTGATTTGCTGGTCATTAGCAATCTGCGGAGAAAGTGTACTCGATTAATGGATCTGAATTCAGAGTCTTGCTTGTGGTTCGCGAACGAGGCTACTTGAGCGATCGTGCAGTCGTTTAGGGAACTGTTAGCAACTGATCGTCATCACTACAAGCAACGCCGTCATACATGTATTCAGATTAGGAGATGTTCAGATAAGAAAGCATACGTAAATTCACTCAACTTCAACTAGAAAACCGCGCAAATTTATCAGCATAATTGCTGAGATTTTTAGCAGTGTACTTTAGATAAACACGTATCACGCACGCCTTCAGGCTGACTTACCGAAGCTTTATCAGGATTGAGTGCACTATAAACACAAGATTGGCTCTCTCGGTGCATTCTACAGATGCCGCGTCTCTGAAAGCCGAGGAGTTGTAAGCAGCCCCAATGCCAGTCGTGCTGTACCGTAGGCTGCCTCTGGCTGCTGTGATCGCTCGACTCGCACACCTAGATGGCGCGATCGTAGGGCAGTCCAGGCCGCATTCTCAGCCCCGCCACCTGCTGTAAATATTTGCGTTAAGGGTGTGGCACCCAGCGTTTGCAACAATCTGTATCCTTCAGCCTCAATCCGCGACATGCTCTCCAGTAAGCCATGCAGGAAGGCAACCGGATCGGATGGTCGCGGCTCTAACCGTGGCAATAAGTGTGGATTATTTGTGGGAAAGCGTTCTCCAGGCTGTAGCAGCGGATAGTAATCTAAAGGGCTGGCTTGCTCCGTAGGAATACGATCGCTCAACGTTGCCAACTCTGATGGCGTAAAAAATTGCTGTAAGACAGCACCACCCGTGTTAGAAGCACCACCCACTAGCCAGCGATCGCCCAATCGATGGCTGTAAATGCCATAGGCATTGTTTTCGACCCGTGTGCGGCTCAGTAACTTCAGCACCAAGGTTGATCCAAGGGACGTGACAGCATCGCCTGGTTCCGTTGCGCCACTGGCTAAAAATGCTGCAATGCTATCGGTGGTACCTGCGCATACACGGCAATGAGAAGGGATATTAAGGTGCGCCGCAACCTCTGGCTGCACGGGGCCAATCGGCGTTCCGGGTGCGATGACTTGAGGCAGTAAGGGCGCGATCGCCAAACTTGTCAGCCAGTCTGGGTAGCTTAATTGCACCACGTCGTAGCCCAACTTCAAGCTGTTGTGGTAATCGCTTACGCCAAGCCGACCGTGCAGCAGAAAGCCCAACCAATCGGCTTGATGCATCAGGTAACGTGCTTGTGTAAAAGCTGGCTGTTCACTCCACCACAGCAGTTTGACCAAACTAGAGGTGGCGCTCAGCACGGTGTGTTGCCCAGGGGCGTTGTGGTATCGCTCCTGGGCAAACAACTGCCGCAAACCCTCTACGGCTGAGGCCGCGCGCGCATCATTATAAAGAAGCGGCGGTAGCACCGGGTTGCCTATAGCATCACAGAGCAACACGGTTGCAGATGTGCCATTGACCGCGATCGCGGCAAGCTCTCGCCGCTGTGGAGACTCAATGCCACGGAGCAGTGAAAATAACGTTTCCTGCCAGCAGTCGGGCAGAGCCGCTTCTAAAACTGTGCCGAACGTGCGGCTAGACTGATGACAAAGGATGCCCTTAGCATCCACAACGGCAATCCGTGCGCCTGATGTGCCAAAGTCAACGCCAGCATAGAAAGTCATGGGATGGATGCTTACTCTACAAAGGCATTCTTAACAACGATTTTACTGTCCTCTACTGTGCGCGATCGCGCGGCAAGGAATCGGGCTGTTTGAAGTGGTCATTTGACTGAGGTTGCCGCTCCTGATTCACTTTCAACAAGTTCTCATTGAGGGACGATCGCTGCTGCGCCAAGCGCCGAATTTCTTGCTCCAGTCTGGCATTACCAGCATTGAAAAAGTCCTGTGCCCCGGATGGCACTAGATCTCGCGCAAATTGCTGTTGTTGCAGCGGCGTGAGGCGATTGATCTGCGGTACAGACTGTGCCAGAGCCGCACTTACAGCTGCCAAAGTCAGCAGCGGTGCTGTTACGAGCGCTATGGAAAAAGTATAAATCGCACGGTTCATCTGAATTCACCGCTTGAAAACTGCAGGTTGCTTTACAGTAGCTGGTATCACCTTCTCGCGCCTTCCTCCTGTTGGATTGACTTTGATCCTGTTAGAGAGGGATGGGATTAGCTTCGTGCGAAAAAGAGGATTGGACAACAGACGCAAAGCAAGGAAGCTATTCTTTTAGCCCGATCGCCTGCGATAGCGAAGTAAGTCCCCGATCGTCCATTTTTTGCACCAAGCCCTCCAGAATGCGGCGCACCATACGAGGCCCTTCGTAAATCCATCCCGTGTAGACCTGCACCAGACTGGCTCCCGCCGTGATCTTTTCCCACGCATCGTCTGACGTGAACACACCTCCGACACCAATAATCGGTAGCTTGCCCCGCGTTTCCTGGTAAATAAAGCGGATCACCTCGGTCGATCGCTGCCGCACCGGGGCCCCACTAATTCCACCTGCCTCTTCCTGCACAGCTTTGCCTGTCGCCGCAATAACCTGCGTCTTTAAACCATCCCGCTGAATGGTCGTATTTGTCGCAATAATGCCAGCCAGTCTATATTTCTGAGCAACTTCCAAAACAGCCATGATCCCATCCCATTCTAAGTCCGGTGCAATCTTGATGAGCAATGGCTTCTGTTCTGTATTGTCTTGCTGAAGGGTCGCCAAAATTGGCTCAAGCTGGTCGGCAGCTTGGAGCGATCGTAAACCTGGAGTATTGGGCGAACTGACATTTACTACAAAATAATCGCCCCAGTCCTTCAGTAATCGAAAACTGCCCAAATAATCATCGGCGGCTTTCTCTAGCGGCGTGCTTTTCGATTTGCCTAAGTTGATGCCGAGTGGAAAGAGCGATCGTAACGTCAGGACTCCTGACTGCTGACTCCTGACTTCTAACTCCTGCCCTCCCCATCGCCCTTGAAACACCGCTGCCATTCTCGCTGCACCTTGATTGTTAAACCCCATGCGGTTGAGAGCCGCGTGATCTAGGGGAAGGCGAAAGAGTCTGGGGAGGGAATTACCCGGTTGGGCGTTGAAGGTCACGGTGCCAAGCTCTGCAAAGCCGAAGCCAAAATGAGGCCAGATACCAGAGGCGACCCCATCTTTGTCAAAACCTGCTGCCAACCCGATCGGATTGCTAAAGTTCAAACCCCACAACGATTGTGAGAGGCGATCGTCAGTTAAACAATAGGCTTTGGCTAGACGCGCTTGCAGCCAGCGAACAGACGGATGACCGTGCTGTTGATCCAGCCAACCCAGAGCACTGAGCGTTTGCTGATGCAGCCATTCGGGATCTGCCTTCAGCCCAGAAAATAGCACAGGACGAATGATAGACCGATACATCTCCACAGCCGCTTAGATGACATGAACGAGTACACCTTCATCAGCATACCTGGCTCACCCTGCAACAGCTTACAACGGTATGTCAGCCCTTTGTGCTGTGCGATCGCAAGCATTAACATACCTCAAGCGCTGTTGGCGGTTTGCATCTGTGCTTTTGGACGGAACCCTTGAAAACGAACTAGGATGAGTACAACATGGCCCAGGTTCGGCAAATGCTTTCAAGCGGATTGCCCACCTAGTTTCAGTGTCTTTTTTTACCTGAACGTCGGTGTTTAATCTCCGTTTGCATATCGCACACCGCTCCGCTTACATTCGTTGTATTGGCGTATTCATACTGCACTAAATGGTTCAACCAAAAGAGCCAAACGCCAACGATAAACAGTTGGTTGCCCTGGGGCGAGTCCTGCAAATTTTGCGGGAGGAAGAGAATTCTGACGTTCTCATTGATACGACGCTTCATTACTTAGAAACTGAATTTGACTACAGCCTGATCTGGATTGGGCTGTACGATCGCCTCGACCATCGGTTGCATGGTAAGGGAGGCAACACGCCATCTGGTAAAACATCGCTCCTCAAGCAGCGATTTTTGCTCAACCCTGGCGATCTATTCGAGCAGGTAGTCATTCAGCAGCGTCCTCTCGCTGTGCCCGATCTGCGGCAGGAACTACGCGCGGGTGAATGGCGGAAGGCCGCGCAAATGTTTGATGTCCAGGGAACGGTAATTTTCCCGCTCCGCTATAAGGATCGCTGTTTTGGGGTGACGCTGTTAGGCTCAAGCTTGTGGGGCGCATCGCCACGATCGGACGAAAAAGCGCGACTATCAATGGTGCTGGGTGGTCTGGCAACCGCACTCTATCAAATTGAAGCAGAGTGGTTACGGCAGCAAACGAAACGACCCGATCAGCCGCTCTTAGCCCTTTTGACTAAACTGCGATCGCTCACTGGCTTAGGTGCCCGATTGGAAGCCATTGTGGAAGAAACGCACAAATTTGTGCAGCCAACTCGTACCAGCGTGTATTGGTTTGAGCGTGAACGCCGCTATTTTTGGCGACGCATGAGTAATCGTCAAAAGGCAAGCGGCTTTAGTGAGGCAAACCAGCCTGCTTCTGGCATTACCGCACAGGAAGTCAGCAGTTTTTACCAGGCATTGCTGACCGATCAGTTGGTGTCGATCGGAGAAGCCCACAGTTCTCTCAAGGCCGATACCACCAGTCGGCTCATGCAACAAATTCGAGCGCGATCGCTGCTGGCAGCACCCATTTTGTTTCAGAACGAGCTACTCGGCTTTCTGGCGGTTGAAGGGAACGATCCCCGCATTTGGGAAGACGAAGAGAAAAGCTATCTCCGTGGGGCAGCGCAAATTATCGCCTTGATCGCACCACTCGACGAAATGGAAAATACGATCGACCAGATTCAGCGTGATCGCGTCCTCACGGCTGAAATTGCCCATTCCATCTATGGTGAAGACGATTGGAAAGCCACCCTCAAACTCTCTGCTGAACAAGTGTGTAAGCGGTTACGGGCCGATCGCTTTTTGGTGCTGCTCTATGACCCAGAACAGCGCACGTTTGACATCTCCTACCAGAGCCAACCTGCAAACCGTCGTCCTTTGACGACACCGCTAGGCATCCTCAGCGAAGCCGACTGGCAACTCTTAGCCAAAAGCACCGACACCATCAGCATCGAAAATTTGGATGGTGATCTGCGCTTGGTGGCATGGCGCGATCGCCTCATGGAACTGGGCGTGCGATCGCTAATTCTGTGCCATGTGTCTCTCGGTCGCCCCATCGAAGGGCTTGTCATCATTTGCCATGAAAGCCCGCGCACCTGGAGCCGAACGGAGCGTGATCTCGTCCGGGTTGTCAGCCAGCAGCTTGGGTTGATTTTGCACCAGTGGCAACTGCAAAAGCACAATGAGCAACAGCAGAAGGTCAACCAAACCATCCAATGGGGGCTTGCCCTGATGCAGCAGACGCATCAACTGGAGGCACTGCAACAAGCTGCGCTGCAACAAATTGCTCAGGTGCTCCAGGTGCCTTTAGCAACGCTGATTACTTGGTCGCCGGGTGAAGCAAACGGTCGTGTAGTCAGTCCGATCTTTAGCAGCGATCGCTTCGCCATCAATGCCAATGCCATCATTCCAGTCCACGCGGATGCTTTGATCCGATGGGTCGTAGAAAGTGATGGCTTACTGCCCTTAGCGATCGTAGACATCCCCGCCGAAACCCGTCAATGGCTCAGCGGTAGCGCCATCGGTCAAATTTTAGCAATGGCGTTACGAACGGCTCCAGAGCACGAGCCGTTAGGGATTGTGTTGCTTGCAGATGGGAGCGATCGCCAGTGGTCAGAACAACATCTGAGTGCGCTGGGTGCCCTGGTCAGCCAGCTAGCCTGGTCTCACCGCTACCTGACGTTAGCGCAACGGCTTGCATCACAGCACGAAGCCGTAGAGCAGTTAAATTGGTACAAGCACCGTTCCCTCGAAGAATTGCAGCGATCGCTCCTGCCAAACCTGAAACGACTGCAAGACCTTGGCAATCCTAAAGATCCACTGTTTAGCACCCGCTATCAGCAGATCCTACGGCAGTTAAATGATGCGATCAGCCCCCTATCCTCACTCATTCAAACAGAGCAGTGGCACCTGAGAACAAATGCTCGTACCATGTCGCTGGTAACGTTGCTCAAGCGATCGCTGGGGCGAGTAGAAGGCTTAATGAAGCAACAGCAGCTTTGGTCTCAGGTGCACGATGAAACAAATCTCACCATCAACGGGGATATTGCGAAGATTGAGTTGGTTCTGCACGAACTGTTGCTGACGGCCTGCCAACGCTCCGACATCGGTGGACGCATCGACCTCTGGTGCCGCCAAATCGATAGCCACTGGCTTGAACTGTCCATTACAGACAGCGGCAAGGTTGAGCCACGCCTACTCACTGAGCTAGAAATAGGGAGATCAGCCGATCTACTGGCACCCTCCCCCCTAGATCACCCTCCGGGCCAACATCTGTACATCTGCCGGACTCTCATGAAGCAAATCGGTGGCGAATTTAATCTTTATAAACTTGATGACAACCGCATTTTGAGTCGCCTGGTACTGCCGCTAGCCGTAAGCGATCGCAAGGGGTGAGGAGTTGATCGAGTGATCAGTTTGGGAGTTTTGAGTTGGAAGAGCGATAGCTAACCCTGCGGGAACAAGCTACAGCGGTCAGCTTTTTAGCCTTCAGCCTACCCTTCGGGAAGCAAGCTACAGCCTTTTCCCCTATCCCCTGCCCCCTATCTTCCCCCGCCAGTTCTCGACCGCGCTCCTCAAGTCCGTGGACAGCCAGTGATCGTACTGAGGATAAATCGGTAGCCGAGGCATTAGCTTCCAGTCGGCTGCTGTCAGCAACTTTGCCAGTTCCGCATCGATCGGGTGCAGATAGTCAGGATTCACTTCATCCCGTAGCCCAATACCACCCAGATCACTTGCCCCTGCTTCTAGACACGCTATCAGTTGCGACTGCGGCACCAAGTTGGGAGGAATTTGTAGCGCAATGTCAGCAGGCAGAATGCGCCGAGCGATCGTGATCGTGTCTAACAACTGCTTAGGCGAAAACGCTGCACCTAACCAGGCTTCCGTCTGCCCAGGGCTGTACGGCTGCAAAATCACTTCCTGGATGTGCCCCCACCGTTGGTGCAGTTGCGCGATCGCCTCTAAGGTATCGCACCGGTCGACCTCGGTTTCGCCAAGGCCCAGCAGCAACCCGGTCGTAAAGGGAATGCACAGTTCGCCAGCCTGTTCAAGCTGCTGTAAGCGCAATGCGGGCTGTTTACCAGGGGCATGGCGATGCACCGTTTGTAAAAGGTTAGGGGTTATCTGCTCTACCATCAGACCCATCGAAACATTCACAGTTTTTAGACGAGCCATCTCGTCGAAACTCAAGGGGCCAGCATTCGTATGAGGTAGAAACCCCAGCGACAAAGCCAATTCACACAGTGCATAAATGTGTTGTAACCAGGACGATCGACGATCGCTCTGGGGATGCACTTCGCCACTCAAGATCAAAATTTCAATAATGCCCTGATTTTGCAGCGATCGCAGTTGCACCTCAGCCTCAGCCAACGTTAACCAGGGACTTTTACCCGGATCAGCCCGAAAATTACAGTAGCTACAGCGGTTAAAGCACTCATAGGTTGGCACCAGCGTATAAGCAGGGCTATAGGTCGCCACTCTAGTAGACATATTCAGATGTTGGGCTTGAGACACAGCGCCTTGAATGCAAGATTCATTGAAAGACATTGATGACCAACAAAGCACTCTTCATAGACTATGCCTCTAACCTAACGCTCATCATCCTGGTCTCGTGATGTCTTGCTGTAGTCAAGAACTCAAAACTACTCAAAGGGAATAGGGAGTGGGGAGTAGTCAAGAACTCAAAACTCCAGCCGTCAGCGGTCATCGGTCAGCTTCAACTCAAAACTCAAAACTCAAAACTGGTACTCCTCATAGTGTGTTGCCTACCCAACCGAGTAAAGATGCCCCATCCTTTTGCCTTTCATCCATCTTTGTCACCTTAATCACCGCACCAGAACTTCTCACGCCCCTGGCAACTGCGTTTTTTAGCGTAAACATTCTTAATGTGCGTTTTGACTGTGTTCAGGCTGATCTGCAACATTTTGGCGATTTCTTGATAAGAGTACTCCTGCCGCAGCAGCATCCACACCTCTGCCTCTCGCTCGGTCAAATCGTACTTCTTGCGCTCGATCTGAATTTCTTCGTATAGAAGGTCATCACAGTTTTCGAGCAGCACCAGAATATAAGCCTGTCGTTGCCCATCTCGATCGATGGTTTGAGAGCCTGCTAGCTCCAACCAACGAGCGCTGATGCGAATGGTCTGACCTGTAGCGGCCTGACACTCCATCACAAACGGGCGATCGCTCTGGCGATTCTCTCGCATCAGCCGATGGCACACTTCAGAGACCTCTGCTGGCAGCTCAAGCGGGGGAAAATCATTGCCCGATAAATGCTGACACAGCGTCCGCGCCTTAGCATTCCAGTAAAGCGGGTTCAGCCCGCGAGAGGTCACAATCACACCCTGGTTAAGGGATTCCAGCAGGCTACTCCGGATGAGATTCAGCGTAGATGTTTCGCTGAGCGGGGCACTGGTGGTTTTCGGTTGTTGTCCAGAAGGTTGTTTGGCGCGGCGTGCAGATGAAGGTTTATTCGTTTTTTCAGCGGCGCAAGAGCTAAACAAAGAACCGAGCTTGGTTGGCTCAAGCGACGAAACCAGTAAGGGGGCTGTCATAGATCAGGACTCCACAAACGATGTGGTCATTTTGACCGCTGTGCTTGTGAAGACACAATGAGCAACCTGTAACTGGCACCAAACCGTTGAAGAGCAGTCGCGTCGATCGAATGAGAGTGAACAAGGCTGAAGTGGAGTGAAGTTTTTTCCAATTTCGGACGGTTAAGACGCGCCCAATTGTTTAATAATGAACTCAATTTGAATCGCCTAACAGCCTAATAGCTACGCAAGTATCCTTTGTCAGCAAAGCGATTTAGCAAGGTTAAATTAAGGTTAGTCAGCCGTACCACTCAACATCCAGTTGAGTTCAGCATCTAGCTGAACGGAATAGCCTGAACCAAGAAGACAAAAGCAATCTTTCAAGCGTCAACCCCTTAGATTCATCAAAGGCTTCTAGATTCCGCACAATTACAGCGACGATGTTCCCTATTGTCGGCCTAACATTTGTAAACGGACTCACCCATTTGGGTACTTTTCGCCACTCTCAAACGTTTCACAGCTCTTGAGTCACTAGAAAAATCCTCATCTCATCCCTCACCACACCCTTCATGTCCAGCACTTTCGTGAGTTCTCTGAAACCTGTGTCCCAGTTCAATGAGCGCTTAGCCCCAGAATTGCTTGAACGGTTTTTTCCGCTAGCACAGCAGCGTGTCTATATGTCGATGCTGATGGGACGGGGTGGCTTAACCCGTCGTCGGGCAGAATATTTTGTGCGTCTTTGGGCTTACCTTCTGCTGAAGCAACGGCAAATGCTAGGAATGCAATTAACAAAACCCCTGACTCACCTACACTCAACAGACGGGTTAATTGCCTGCACCCATCGAGAAGCGGCTGAACTGTTTTATGGGGATCAAGAGCGCGGGAGCGATCGGGCTGCGGGCATGATGATCGATCGTTTTGTAGCGCTGGGCTTGCTCGAAAAACAATTTGATGGGCAAACCCTTTGCCTTCAGATTCGCTCACTGCCAGAGTTAGAGACACCGATCCAGCCAGAAGTGGCGGTAACACTGATTCCTGATGCGTTCAATCCTCGGACAGATACGATTCCGATCGCCAATCTCATTGCGCGTACCTATGCAGAACTGATGAAAGATGCGGCTAAAGCATCTCATAAAATTGCCAGGTCGCTACGCGGTTGGGCGCAGCAGTATCCCAAAGGGCTGCGAGTACTGCGTCGTTCAGATAATCTCAACCCAGTTGGCATCAGCGTACTTTTCCCTGTAACAAGTGAGGCCGAGATGCACTTCTTTCAACCACCCAGCAAAAGCTTCTACCTGTCCTCCGAAACCGAAACTGATCCCTTCATCATGGCAATTGCAGGGGACGAAACCTGCACCTCGGTTTACATTCGCTCCTGGGTGATTGATACGCCCTATCTGCAAGCTGAGAACATTTGTCTTTTGCTGGAAGACAGCCGCGAAGCGCTCATACAGATGCAGCAAGACTTCCCTAACCTGTGCGATATTTACTCGCTCATCCTGCACCCTCTATATGAGGATTTGCGGTTAGCCCTGGGCTTTCAAAAAACCTTTCAGGATACTCAACGCTCTTATCACTGGGTTTACCTTGCCCTCGATCGCTTTTTAGCACTGGATATTGAGCAGGCGCTGAGCAGAATGAAACAGACCCTCATGAAGTAAGCGTCAGGGAAGGCGAGAAAAGCTAGAAAGACAGCGGCGGACGATCGAGTAGGGTGGTCTTCCTCATCGCTTCGCATGCCAGCGTTTTCTCATAAAAGTAAACAAACGCTTAAATTGTGTACACAACGCCAAAGACTTGGCACCGCAGAACTCCTGGCCTTTAGGACGTCATTTCACACAAGCGTTTGTTGCAGTTGCTTTACAAAAGTCAATGTTCGGTTTATACTCATTCACAAGCGGGTAAAACCGCCTAAACACGTTAAACCAAGCACTCATTACCTATCATGACTACGACTTTACAGAGACGCGAGAGCGTCAACGTCTGGGAGCAGTTTTGCAACTGGGTGACCAGCACCGACAACCGCCTGTATGTAGGCTGGTTCGGTGTCCTAATGGTCCCCACCCTGCTGTCTGCGACCATTTGTTTCATCATCGCCTTCATCGCCGCGCCCCCTGTGGACATCGATGGCATCCGCGAGCCCGTCGCTGGTTCCCTGCTGTATGGCAACAACA
>JAHHIE010000114.1 GCA_019358945.1 Stenomitos rutilans HA7619-LM2
CTTTAAGGCTTGTCATGGCTGATGCAGGCATGATGACCCTCGACTCTAGTGCACCACTGCCTTGAAGCCTAAGCCTTCGGCATTCTCCATCAACCCATTGTTAAGATACGGATGCGTTCACCCTGCCCTTTAAATTGACTCTCATCGAAATTTGTGATGAGACAGGTTATACTGATTAGGGTGTAAATTACGGGATGTAGCGCAGCTTGGTAGCGCGCCTGCTTTGGGAGCAGGATGCCGCAGGTTCGAATCCTGTCATCCCGATTGGTTTCAGAGTGCAGGTTCAGGAGATCTCTAGACGTTCATTGAGGTCTCATACTAATTCTCTTTAGGGGTTACGCAAATTCTCGCAAGACTAGCCATCCAGCCCCCAATTCTGGGGGAGCAAGAACTTAAAGTCCCTCAGAATTGGGGGATCTAGGGGGCGACTGCGTAAGTTCTACTCGTTAAAGACGCACAGAATTGTCGGTTGGGTAGAGCAGTGTGAAACTCAACATGGCCAAGCATCGATTGAGTTGAGTCTAACGAAACCCAACCGACATTTGTCTGCAAATTCATATGGAATTGGTATCAGCTCGGCGATCGGATCGTTATTCTTGCTGATGGCTGGGTATCCTAAAGCCAGTCATAAGACGTCGAACTGCAAAACGTAAAGAACCCGATCGCGCGATCGGGTTCTTTTTTGGTTGAGCTTCGTCTCTCAAACGTCGAAGGAGCGTTATGAGGGGCAGGATGCGGTGTGGACGAGCGTACCTCACCAAAAGTAAACTTTAGTTTCAACCCTGGAAATCACGACAAGAGAGGAGTAATCTAAGAATCAAGAAGCAACGAAAGGAGGCTTCTTAGGCAACAAAGTTACGGTTACGCAACGAAGTAAATCGCAATAAAGTAATGGTTCAGCTTACGTTAAACAGGAGGTTTTTATCGCTGTAACGTCTGAATCGGTTTCGTTAATTCGAGCAGCATTTAACCAGGTTGTTGATATCTCTTCATCTGCAATCTTGAGAGTAATGCGGTAGATACCCAAAGACTTAAAACTATCCTAACAACGGTATCAAAGCAACTCTAACTACGATCGTCATACAAGAGGAGATCCCTCACCTTGACCGTTCTAAATGCTGCGACAAAACTTAGTTCATGACCTTTGATCCCTTGATCGGAAGTTGAGATAGCCCCAAGCGTACACAACAAATGCGCTTGGGGCTATCTGTTAAGAATGCTTGATCTACGTCCAGCGATCTTAGACAAGCAGACTTACTTTGAAAGTCATCGTAGCTTATTAAAGTATGTCAGTTTTGCTAAAGCTTGCTCACCGATATATTCACCTTAGTGCTTCGCTGATTGTTTAACCGTTCTGCAAAACTGATAGGCTCTCTTTTTCTAAAAATGTAATAACCTTCCGCTTAAAGAACCTCGTGTTCTACGCAAAACATAGCGATTTCCACCGACAAGCAAGATGCCTGATTCTAAAGATAGTAGATTCCCTAAAACATATGCTTTCCCACCGTCAGTTAGTTCAAATATGTACCAACCTTGGTTGCTGTCATAGCCTATGAAGCTGACTGTGTCTTCTCTAGTTGGGTTTGCCCTATCATGTTCTTCTTGCTGGAGTTTAAGTTCATATTGTTTGCGTGCTTCGTCTAATCTTTGATGAAGTCGGTCTGTAAGCTCTCGAGTAGGATCCTCCGATAACCTTGATATGTGAGAAGTCAAAAGTTTAGGAAGGAATTGTTCAATGACTGCACTACTCAGAAGCCCAATTACCGAGCCGAGAATTAGACCAGTTGTACCAAATAAGCTGCCTACAAGTGCACCTAAAGATGTCCCTGCAATCCCTCCTAATACTTTGCTAAGTATTGGAACACCATCTGTGTTTATTCCTTTCCAAAACTCAAAACTAGAAAAATACATTCTTTTCTTGAAGCGCTTGAGTTTAGTGAAAAAGGGATCTCTATTCATGGCTGGTGAACAGTAAGTTCTGTTCGTTTGCTCACATTTTGATTATGAAATGACACTATAGCCAGCGTCATGTTATGAACTGTTGGGCAAAAGAGTATAGAAAGGGGCGATCGCTTTTACGCGCGATCGCCCCTCTTAATCATTTTTGGACTTAGAGTGCCATGAATTGACACCCCAAACCCTGTATCCAAATTAGTAGTCGAAGTCGCCGCCCATGCCGCCACCGCCACCAGCGGGAGCTGCATCTTTGGGTTCAGGCTTGTCAACAACGATGCATTCGGTGGTCAAGACCATGCCTGCGATCGACGCGGCGTTTTGCAGTGCCGATCGAGTCACTTTAGCAGGATCAACGATACCGGCTGCAAACAAGTCAACGAATTCGTTCGTTGCAGCGTTGTAGCCAACGTTGAAATCCTTCTCTTTGACGCGTTCAGCGATCACTGCGCCGTTTTGACCGGCGTTTTCAGCAATGCGCTTTAGGGGAGCTGCCAGAGCACGAGCCACGATCGACGCACCAATTAACTCTTCGCCCTTGAGGTTGCTGTTTGCCCAAGTTTCCAGTTCAGGAGACAGGTGCGCCAGAGTTGTACCGCCACCGGGAACGATGCCTTCTTCAACAGCCGCTTTGGTTGCGTTGATAGCATCTTCTAGACGAAGTTTGCGGTCTTTCATTTCAGTTTCGGTTGCTGCGCCCACTTTGATCACAGCGACGCCACCCGCCAACTTCGCCAAGCGCTCTTGCAGCTTCTCTTTGTCATAGGAGGACTCGGTTTCCTCAATTTGACGACGGATTTGCTCCACGCGAGTCTTAACAGCCTTTTCGTTGCCTTCAGCGACAAGCGTGGTGGTGTCTTTGGTGAGGGTGATGCGACGAGCCTTACCCAGCGATTCGAGCTTGGTGGTATCCAGTTTCAGACCAGCATCTTCGGTAATCAGTTGACCGCCCGTGAGAATAGCGATGTCTTCTAGCATTGCCTTACGACGATCGCCAAAACCAGGAGCTTTAACGGCTGCTACGTTCAACACACCGCGCAAACGGTTAACCACCAGGGTTGCCAGCGCTTCTTTCTCGATGTCTTCAGCGATGATGACGAGAGGACGACCCGCACGAGCCACTTGCTCCAAAACAGGTACCAGGTCTTGTACCAGGGTGATTTTCTTATCGGTGATCAAGATGAAAGGCTCATCTAAAACCGCTTCCATGCGCTCGGTGTCGGTGGCAAAGTAGGGAGAAATGTAGCCCTTGTCGAAACGCATCCCTTCGGTAACTTCCAGTTCGGTCGTCATGGACTTGCCTTCTTCGAGGGAAATCACACCCTCTTTGCCCACTTTGTCCATTGCATTGGCAATCATCTGGCCGACTTCATCGTCGTTACCAGCCGAGATGGCACCGACTTGCGCGATCGCCTTGGAATCTTCTACAGGACGAGCATGTTCAGCGATCTTATCTACCAGGTAGCCAGTCGCTTTGTCGATACCACGCTTCAGTGAAATCGCGTTAGCACCAGCAGCAACGTTCCGCAGACCTTCTTTCACGATCGCGTGAGCCAGCACAGTTGCAGTAGTTGTACCATCACCAGCCGCATCGTTGGTTTTGGACGCCGCTTGACGAATGAGCGCTACGCCAGTGTTCTCTACGTGGTCTTCGAGTTCGATTTCTTTGGCGATCGTGACCCCATCGTTCACAATCTGCGGTGCGCCAAACTTCTTCTCCAGTACGACGTTCCGACCTTTGGGGCCGAGGGTGACTGCCACCGCTTCAGCCAGAGTATCCATACCTTTTTCAAGGGCACGACGAGCATTTTCGTTGTAAATGATGCGCTTAGCCATATCGGTTTTTGGTTGTTAGTTGTTGGTTGTGAGCTTGAAAAGAATGAAGTGCTTGGTTGTTAGGGCTTGATGTTAGAGTGCGGCAAGCGGTCGTGCTAGCGGCGTCTAACAACGAAAAACTAAAAACTAACAATTACGAAACGATCGCCAAAATGTCCTTTTCAGACAGCAGGACGTATTCTTCAGCGCCGAGTTTGATGTCGGTGCCTGCATACTTGGAATAAAGCACCTTGTCGCCAATTTTTACTTCTGGCTCTTGGCGCGCACCATCGTCACTGCGCTTCCCAGGACCAACGGCCACGATTTCGCCAATTTGAGGTTTTTCTTTCGCGGCATCAGGCAGAAGAATTCCACCAGCGGTCTTCTCCTCAGAGGCGCTTACTTTCACAAAAACACGATCACCCAGCGGCTTTACAGTAGAGACGCTCAGAGTTACGGCTGCCATACAAAATTCTCCAAACTAGCAGGTTAAGCTGAACAACAAAATTCAGTTGCGTTAGCACTCAGGGCAGAGTTAGCACTCTCAACCCCTGAGTGCTAATCTACCGAAGGTTAGATACAATTGCAACTTTTTGCTCTGTACGGGTATCCGAACTGGAGTGAGTGGAGTGGAGGAAAGAGGGCGGGAGGCAGGGGAAGCAGAGGAGGCAGGGGAGGCAGAGGAGGCAGGAGGGAAGGGGAGAGTTTTGAGTTTTGAGTTCATTCTGTCTTTTGCCTTCTGCTTTCTGCCTTCACTATTCTTCACCCAAGTTAAGGCACATCTCAATTTGGGCAAACTGAAGGGACTTCAGTGATATGAATCGTTTTATTGATTGGTTCCTTTTGCGATCGGAGTCTTTCCCTTGGTTTGTCACCCTGTATCCAATGAATTTGATCAACATGACTTGCTGCCAACGCTATTAGAGAGCAGTTTGCAGGCGTTGCATCTAGAGGCAACGCTTCAGGAGTTGCAGCGTTATGATTTTTGCGTCGAGTTGGACTGTTTAGGTATCGAACTGGCTCATGTGTTTGAGCAACACCCACTTTTGCCAGGAACGGTGCTGGTTGAACGGGGTCGGTTTGTGGGAATGCTGTCGCGGCGACGGTTGCTGGAATACTTAATTCGTCCGCATGGCATTGATTTTTTTCTGAAGGAACCTCTGAGGGTTTTACACGGCTACGCTCGTAGCGATTTTCTGGTGGTGTCGAGTACAACGCCGATTGTGGTTGCTGCACAGCAAGCATTACGTCGATCGCCCGAACTGCAAGGGGAACCGATCGTGGTGCAGGCAGCCTCCCAGACTTATCATGTGCTGGACGTTCATACCTTAAATATTGCCTACTGGCAGATTCGCGGTGTCGAAACACAGGTACGGTACGAACGCACTCAAGCGCAACTTATTCAGAGCGACAAAATGGCGCGTTTGGGGCGCTTAGTCGATGGGGTTGCCCACGAAATTCTTGACCCAGTGAGCTTCATTTGGGGAAATCTGAGCCATGTCTCTGCTTACAGCGATAGCCTTTTGAAGCTGTTATCTGCTTACGAAGCCACGATGACACCATTGCCTGCTGCGTTGGTTCAGCTTCGAGATGAGCTAGAACTTGATTACCTTCAAGAGGATTTACCCCGCACGATCGAGAGTATTCGAACTGGTGCAGAACGCTTATCGAAGTTGGCGAGCAGCTTGCAAAACTTCTGCCACATTGATGAGGTGTATCCCAAACCCGCTGACTTACATGAACTTCTCGACAGCATTCTACTGCTGCTTAAAAGCCGCCTGACTAGTGAAATTCGAGTGGTGAAGCAGTACGGACAACTGCCTCCCGTACTCTGTTTTGCCGGTCAATTGCATCAAGTATTTATGAATATCCTGACCCATGCGGTGGATGCTCTGATCGATCAGGCCGTAAGTCAGCAGCTAGGACACGATTTTAAGGTGAGTCAGCCGTGCGGAATGACGATGCCAAACCTGACTCAACCAACGATCGCGATTACAACTGAAATTCGTACAACGATCGTTAACGGCAAGCCTTCACGCTGGGTCGCTATCTGCATTGCCGATAATGGACCAGGCTTGTCAGTAGAAGACCAGACGCGCATTTGGGAAACGTTTTCAGTGAAAAAACGGGCAGAAAAAGAAACCAGTTTGGCAGTGAGCTATCAAATTCTGACCGCTAAGCATGGCGGTAAGTTTGAGATGCGATCGCGCAATGAGGACTTTGAATCCTCCTACCGTAAAGCCACAGTCAAGACGGGTTGTGAGCCAACAGGTACATTTGCCTTTGAGCATTTTGCGACTGGTACAGAGTTTGAGCTGTTATTGCCCTTGGTTTAGTTCATAGAAAATATAAAATGTAGCTTGTAATACTTTTTGTTGTCTTCATATCTGAGTTGGATTTCTAAGAAATAATACAGACATATCCAAGCGCACTACTCAGGCTCACTGAAGCAGAGGTAACCCATGCAAGAACTTCAAGGCACGCTGCCCGTGTTTAACACACCTCAGGAGCTCGATCGCGCTGTGCGTCTTTACCAAACGAGCGATTTGAAGGGTGCTGAACTTTTTCGTCAGTGGTTAGCAATTCGTACTGCTTCGCTAGAGCAGAATGGCGCTGAACGAGCAGGCGATCGCGTTCCAGGGGATGACAGCTATTAGGCGATCGTAGGCTGGAGCGTCAGACTAGGAGTCAGAGATCAGACGTGCCAAGAACAGCAGTGAACCTGATTGGCTCCATAGGCGCAGCAGGCGTTGATGACCCTGAAACAGTCAGAAACAACTCTAGCTTCTGACTCCTGCCTTCCGCATGCTGCATTTGCTAACTTAGTTTGTCTGAAGCATTGGTAGCGCAATGGTGAAGCATGACCCTTGATTTGGGGTGGATTCTAACGTCACCGAACCACCGTGTAATTCTGCTAGTTTCCGTGTAATCACTAGCCCTAAACCGCTCCCCTGGTGTTTACGAGCCAGAGAGCTATCAATTTGCGAAAAGGGCGAGAAAAGCTTTTCCTGGCTAGATGCATCAATGCCAATGCCAGTGTCCCAAACTAAAAAGTGAATCATACCTTGTGGGCGGGTTGCTAAGCGATCGTCATCCTGCTCCAATTCGTTCAAAAACAGTTCATCTATTGGCGTATTGACACATGATGGCAGGGATTCCTGATACACTTTAAGCCCTACGGTGCCTTCCTGGGTGAACTTGACCGCATTGGCTAAAAGGTTGAGCAGCATTTGCTTCAATCGTCTGGGATCGGCAACCACCCAATCAATGCTTGGATCAAGATCCATTTCCAGCTTTAGCCCTTGATTTAATGCTCGTTCTTGAATCAAGCCCATTACGCCTTCGCAGATATCTGGCAGAAAGATCGCCTGAAGATCAAGCTCCAGGCGATCGGCTTCGAGGCGTGATAAATCCAGGATGTCGTTGATCAAATCGAGTAGATGTTGTCCGCTGTCATGAATGCGCTCGATGTAATCTCGTTGCTTTGAGTTAAGTGTGCCAAAAAAGCCCTGTAAGAGAACGTTTGAGAAGCCTAGAACGGCTGTGAGCGGAGTGCGCAACTCATGGCTGGTGGTAGCGATAAATTCTTGCTTGACGCGCGTGGCTTCGGTCAGTTGCTGGTTTTGGGTCTGTAAAAGCTGCCATTGTTGCTTGAGTTCTGTGACATCACGGCTCACGCTAATCACCCGCTGCACGACTCCTGAAGGCATTTTGATCGGGGTATAGATCGTCTCAAAGATTTTGCTGTCCTGTGTTAAGAGCAGTTCATGATCCACAAAGACTTTTTCACCCGTATCGAAAACGCGCTGAAGCATTGAGTCCAGAATGGGAGCAGTGTCGCCAAACAGTTCCTGGTTCGTTTTGCCGACGATCGTTGTAGGGTCTACTTCCAACATGGTAGTGCCCGCAGGATTCATCGATAAACAACGAAGTTTAGAGTCGTATTCGACAAAAACATCGCTGGAAGTTTCTAGAAAAGAGCGAAAATAGTCAGCGCTGACACGCAAGTGGTGCTTCTGGGCGTTTAGGTCTGCCTGCCGCAGGGCGATCGCGCATTGGCTGGCAACTTGCTCAAGTAACGTGATTTCGTCTGGTTCAAACGTGCGGGCTTGATGGCAGCAAACCGTTAGCAGACCAAGCAGCCCTTGATCATCTCGAATGGGGCTGGATACTTCCTCAATTGGCTTGGGTAATCGCATCATTTCTGAGGCGGCATCGGCTGATGGCTCTGTACAGCAACAGAGCACGTAGGCTGCTCTGAGAAGGCGATCGCTCGCCTGCCCTGGCTCTTGTAGCGATGGAGTCAGAAGACTTTCTAGTGAGGTCAAATGCAGTTCGCATGTTTGCCCGATAAGTGAAGGGCAAGAAGCAATCCCTTCCTGAATGGACTCATACTGGACGGTTAACTGTTCTTGATCAGCATCCACCAGGCTGGCAAAGCAGCGATCGACATTAAGGGTCTGCGTTAACCCTTCAACCGCCGCTTGCAAAACTTGATGGGCATCTAAATGCTGGCGCAGTGTTTCGGTTAAATGATGTACCAGACGTTCAAATTTGAGCGCTTGTGCGAGCGATCGCGTACGTTCGCTTACACGGTCTTCTAAGTCTTGTGCGCGTTGCTGAAGCGATTGCAGCAGATGGGTTTGTTCGGCGGCAGCGGCTAGTTGAGAGGCAATGACTTTTAGTAGCCGTTGTTCTTCGGCTCTCCAGACACGTGGCCTATGGTAATGCACCGTTAATAAGCCCCACAGTGTCCGCTTTTGAGGCTCTAGTGCTGCATCCATGCTCACGATCGCGGCTGACATGGTGCTGCGAGTGCCCATGTTGACCAGCATGGTTTGGTGGCATTCTGCCAAATCTTCGTCAAAGATATCTGTGACAGCCCATAAGCGACCATCGCGGTAGGCATCTAGATAAGGCGGCGGAATGCATTCAGACGAAAACGCCTGTCCTTGTATGGTGGGGTAAGAATTGGTAACGGCCTCAGCTAGACACGTGCCGCTACCATCGGGGAAGAGTTGATAGGCAATGACACGATCGACGGCTAAAAGGAGCCGCAGTCGTTCCACCGCAGCTTTCATCACCGCTTGAAGATCAAAGGTTGTTTGCAGTTGCATGGACATATCTGCCAAGAGTGCCTCACGCTCTCGGTATTGCCGCACTTCCTGCTCAATAAGATGATGATGGGTCAGGTTGGTCACGTAGCTTAAAAGCATGTCGTCTCCTGTCGCTGGATCAGCCATGAGAGACAATTGGACTTCAGCCCAAACAATGCCCCCATCACACCGCTGATAACGCTTTTGTAACGCCTGTTGCCGCTGACCACGGTCAAGCATTTGCTGAAGTAGCCTCACTTCAGCCGCAAAATCTTCAGGGTGAGAAATCGCGCGATTATCAAGCCGACGCAACTGGGCTTCTGTATAGCCGATGAGTTCACAGAAGGCTGGGTTGGCATACGTAATGCCACTATCCAACCCAAGCTGAAGAATGCCGATCGGCGCTTGGTGCAGGAGGGATTCGGGTGGAGTTGTCTGATGTGGCACAGACGGCATTATGTGAAGAGAATTGAACGTTGCAGTCGATCGCGCAGAACTAAGCGTCAGCGCAAAGCCGGATGAAGTTCAAACAGAACCACCGCAATGTCACTCTTGCTAGTGTTCCCCTCAGCGAGATTGCAGTGTGAATGCGATGTAAAGTTTTATCGCCCTTCACAAACTGGGGCAGTAGGGTGGGCAGATACAGCAGTTTGGATACAGAGCATTGGGTGTGCTTCCTGTAAGCGTACATCATAAGATCGTCGCCTTTGTCCTTAAAATAAGGACTGACACGGTAGAAGACGGTTCCCTCTTCTATCCTTTCACGATCTTGTCCTTTTAGCATGCCCCTAAATAGCACCAGTTCTTAAGCCAAGATGCAGGCGATCGGAAACATCACATATTCCAGAAAAAATAGCTTCCAGATGAATTGGTAGTGGCGACTAATAGCTGCTTGCGTTGTGAGGTCAACGCGAATGCTGCGAAACCACAGCACCCCCAAAGCGATGAGATGAGTCACCATCAAAAACAACGCATTGGTGCCAGGAAGCCCAAACAAACTCACGAGCACCATGCCTGCATAGCAACTGGTAATCACCCACAACGCCAGGTAAAACACAGTTTTTTGACCCAAGCGGAGTGTAAATGTAGTGATGTTGTACTGGCGATCGCCCTCTAGATCTGGAATATCCTTGAAAATGGCGATCGCAAAGGTGAAAACTAGCACAAAGAGGGTGAGTGCCCAAACGGTTGGCGGAATTACCAGTCTGCTCTGAAAATGCAGAAAAAGCCCTAGATTGACAATTACGCCTCGTACCGTGAAGACGCACAGCGAGGCCCAAACTGGAAAGCGCTTAAGCCGCAACGGTGGCAAAGAGTATGCCGTTCCGATCAGCAAGCTCACCCCAACGGTTGCCAGCAAAAAGGGGCTTTGCACAAAGGCCAGTAAGAGCGCCAGCATACCTGCGATCGCGACTATTACGATACCTTGCCTTGGCGAAAATTCTCCTGATGCCAGGGGTAGGTGGGGTTTGTTAATGCGATCGATCTCAATATCTTCAAGCTGATTTAGCCCGACAATGTAAACGTTGCCGCAGAGGCAGGCGAGAAGCGGCGGGAAGATTGCTGCGATGGCATTTGCGATCGACCACTGCCCGCTGCCTGTTGTGGCGATCGCATACAGCCCCAACACACTCAAACTGGTGCCGATAATGGTGTGTGGACGAGCAAACTTCCAGAATGCATAGAGTCCCGGAGCATAGCGTTGAACGATTCCCGCTTTCTCCAACTGAGGCGAGGAAAGAGGGGACTTTGAGACAATCCGACTCATGGGTACCTTTGAAAACAAGAGACTCTAAACTCTGGACTTTAGACGGTTCCCGACTTAAAGTCTAGTCGCCTGAGACTGGCTATATTGGTGTCAGCCAACGACATGTGTTGCTTGAGATCTGCTTTGACGAGAATCGCAATGGCAAGCGTTCGACTTCAGCGATCGCTGAAGTTTGTAAGATAAAGCTGTAGAGATTGTGTGGTGTAGACTGAAGAGCTGCCGCAATTTTCAAGGTAACGTTCAAAGCAATTGCTGGCGAGACTTTGAGCCTTTCTTGTTTTTAAACCAAGCCCAGTAAACAATGCGTGTGTTAGACAAATCCTTGCCGCTACTTCTGCCTGAGCAAACTGCAAAGGTCATCATTTTTGACTTTGATGGCACGATCGCCGATTCCTTCAACGCTGTTTTCAACATTAGCAACCGTTTAGCCGATGAATTCGGCTATCCGCACACAGCTTTAGAAGATGTTCACAAGCTCAAGAGCTTAAGTTCTAGAGAGATTTTGCGGCGATCGAACGTTCCCTTCTTTAAGCTGCCGTTTTTGCTCCGGCGGCTGCGCATCGAGCTAAATCGAGAAATTGCGGGACTGCAACCGATTCCTGGCATCATAGACGCACTTTTAGAACTTAAACATCAGGGCCATCATTTAGGCATTGTGACATCGAACTCTCGACAAAATGTCATCGCTTTTCTCAAAGCTCAAGCGATGGATGAATTATTTGATTTCATTGATTCTGGCTTAACCCTATTTGGTAAGGGC
The DNA here is from genome assembly GCA_019358945.1 of Stenomitos rutilans HA7619-LM2. Taxonomy (GTDB): domain Bacteria; phylum Cyanobacteriota; class Cyanobacteriia; order Leptolyngbyales; family Leptolyngbyaceae; genus Stenomitos; species Stenomitos rutilans. The sequence goes on from JAHHIE010000114.1 coordinate 11,393, forward strand.
CGCATTATTCAACAAATTTTGCGCCAAAACCGCATCGATCCAGCCACCGCCATCTACGTAGGTGATGAAACTAGAGATGTAGAAGCCGCCCGTAAAATTGGCATTAAAGTCATTTCAGTGTGTTGGGGCTTCAACTCGTGTGAGGTTTTGGCGGCACAAAAACCAGATGCTCTGATTCTCGAACCCGCTGAGCTTACAAACGCTACCAGGCTCTAGTACGGTTGTCAGACTTCGTTTTGCTCAACATTAATCTCTGAAGCAACAGTTGTTTCAGTAGGACTTACGCAGTCGCCCCCTAAATCCCCCAATTCTGGGGGACTTTGAGTTCTTGCTCCCCAAGTTGGGGGCTGAGGCAGGGTGGTTTCATACAAGCAAAAGGAAATGAGGATGGACTGAGATGTAATTCAAACGGATTCAGTCCATGACCCTCATAGCCCAATTAAAACAAATTCCCGACGTTCGCCACATTCGGGGA
>JAHHIE010000115.1 GCA_019358945.1 Stenomitos rutilans HA7619-LM2
AAGCAACAGAGGTTCAAAAATTTCCCATTCTGCGTCAGTCAGACTGCTCGAATAGCTCATCGTCATTGGATTAAAGGGTTACGGCTCCCTTAATTTTAATTATGAAGATGTCAAATTAACTCTATAGCTCTAGGTTAAGTCACTCAGGGCAGTTTTAGCTGGTGACGAGCTTTGCCAGCTTCTGATACTGCCGCTCTAAGGCTCCCAGACGCTTGCTCATGGATGTAATTGATGCCACATCAGTTTTACCCAAGTAAGCGGCGATCGCTTCCTGCACAATCGCGCTCTCACTCTTTCCGGCTTCCTGGCAAAGCGTCTGAATTTGAAGTTTCCAGCTAGAGGGTATGCGTGCCCCCACCATCGGCTTTTGCCCTTTGCTCATGTTATCCCTGCCATCCTGGTTAACCCATCACTGGTAGAGTGCCCAGGCAGTTACGATCGCGCTCAGTGGCAAACTCGGTTAACCCAGTTGACCCTCATGGAGTCACCGCTACAGCACTTTGTCTAATTCTCAATAGATAAGGGTACTGTCGCAATAAGAGGCTCAAAAAATGCCTAAATTTCTGCTGCTACGCAAGAATGCGGGTTACAGCCACCAAAACTGTCCGTAAATGAGCTAATTTGTGGACAGTTTTGCAAACCACCACATGTCTACGCTTGGACGAAAGAAAAACCTGGCTTACCGCAGTCGAGAGTATTTGACCCCAGCCGAAGTCAAGCGGCTGATTGAGGCAGCAGGAGAACGGGGACGCTATCGCCTGCGCGATCGCACCTTGCTCTTGATGCTGTTTCGGCATGGGCTACGAGCTGGGGAAGCGTGTCTGCTACGGTGGGATGCCATCATGTTTGATGCCCGGACGATTAACATCACGCGATTGAAGAAGAGTGAAAGTGGCATCCATCGACTGCAAGAGGATGAGATCCAGGCGCTCTGGGAGCTGCAAAGCCAGGGCAAGAGTAGTTATGTGTTCGCCAATGAGCGGGGTGAGCATTTGAGCACCGGGGCGATCGCCAAGATTGTGGAGCGCTCCGGTGAGGTGGCAGCACTCCCGCTCTCGGTGCATCCCCACATGCTGCGCCATGCCTGCGGTTACTATCTGGCAGAACAGGGATTACCCACCAGAGACATTCAAGCCTATCTCGGGCATAAGAACATTCAGCACACAGTCAGGTATACAGCGGCAAACCCTACCCGGTACGATCGTATTGTCTGGTAGCGATCGCAGGTTAGCATATTGAATGCTGGCATCAGTGCGACTGGAGCAACAGTTTAGGAGCGAAGAGGAAGCGGGGACAGAAAATGCCAAAAACCACTATCACCTACTGGAATCCGTTAAGTGCAGCTCACAACGGACAATGGCAACCGCTCAAGGGGCTGGAAAACGTGGCAGAGGAACTGACGTTGAGCCGGGATGAAACGACTGGTGAATATACCCGTTTGACGCGGTTTTATCCTGGTGCCGATACGACTCCTTATGGCGGCAAATGCCATCCTTACCCAGAAGAGATTTTTGTAGTGAGCGGTCGGCTGTATGATGAAGCCTTTGATCTGTGGTTAGAGAGCGGTCATTATGCCAGTAGACCACCTAGCGAGTTACACGGACCCTTCAAAACGGACATTGGCTGCGTTGTGCTGGAAGTCTCCTTTCCCAACCGCACTGAGGAAGCGGGCGTGGCGTAGACGCTCCTAAGTTGTCGCTTTGGCGATTTTCCAGGCAGACTCAATCCCATTTCTGCCCTGGCGCGTGCAGGTGAAGCCGTAGCGATGAATCTTCTGCCCTGTAAGCGTTTTCAACCCCAGCAGTGGCGCAAGTTGGCTGGAGGAGAGTAACCAGCCGCGTTGTGCCGCTTCATCCAGAGTACGTAGGTTAGCCAGTGGGTCAGTCGGTTTAAGGTCGGTTAGCTTTTCAGCGATCGCTTCTACAACCAGCGCCAGGGCAAGGGACTGATCCCCCTTACGGCTTAATGGCAGGGTGGCTACACTGCCCTGTGTCCTGTAGGACGATTCAGCGTGTCCTGTAGGACGGTAGGACAGTTGCCCGTCATGTTGAAAATCGGCAATGGTGCCGCCCGCCTTGAGATGTCGGTCGAGCGCATCCATCAACCGTAGCTGGTCAGCATTGAGATAGGCTTTGCCTCCCTGCTTCTCCGGTTCTATGCCCAAACCTGATAGACGGTTATAGACATTAGAGCGGGCAACCTCATAGCGATCACTCAGGCTGCTGACGGGAATTAAGTCGAGTTCAGTAGGCATCGTCCTGTCTCATGTCTTTTCCTAATTTAAGACAAGCTAGCTCAAAATCTCCCAAAACAAGCAGGTTTCGCTAGTGATCCTGTGTCCTGTCCTGTTGTCCTGTTGTGTCCTGTCCCATGAACTGATAACCTCTTGCTTTCAGTGCTTCTTCAAGTAAGAGTTCCACCATCTGAGACTTAGAACGCCGTTCGGCAGCCATTTCCTTCTCAATGGCTTGATTAATCTCCTCACCAACATAAGCATTGAGCTTGGGCTTATTCGTCGCCACAGGACCATTTGTTGACATCGCCATCGATCGTACTCCTTCTGCGTTATTTTGCTCTATCCTTATCTAAAGTAATGCACCGTAGACATAAGTGCGTTACTACTTGAAAAGTCCTGCTACCAGTGAGGTTCTATGTGGTCAGTCGTGTTCCATGCTCCCAATAACGTCCGCCGAACGCTGTTCAAAAGTGAGCAACGAGGCGAGGCAGAAGCCAGCAAACAACGGTATGAACGGCTCATTAGTGCTGAGTTCAAGTTAGAAGTCGTGTTTGAGGAGGTAGAATCGGCGGCTTAAAAATGTCCAAGCAAGACCAGGGCTATGTGACAGCAAATCTTTAGCCCTGATATGCACCTGAACCGGGAGAATTCCGTATCCCTGTTGGCAGTGGGTACAATGCACCTGCACAACCATTAGCGCGAAGTGCCGACAAAATGCTGCAAGACCCAGAAAACGTCAGGGACGAGCCGAGAGATATCTATGCTCATTCCCCGGAAGAGGCACAAGCCCAATGCGAACGGATTGCGGCGCTTAGAAGTGTTGGCGGTACGATCATTACCTGCCTCGGTTGTAAGAAAATGACTTTAGGCAGCAGTGGCAGAGCGGCGAGATATTCGTGTACCCTTCGAGTAGAGACAAGGAGCGAGTTATGAAGCATGACTTTCATCCATTGAAGACTGAGGCGGGAGAGTTCAGAGTGGCACTGAATCTGACTGCTCTGGGCGATCGCGCCTGGGAAGTCCTCTCACTCTCACAGCAGCTAGGGTTTGAAGCACCACAATTCAAAACCTATGTTGATGGCGTAGGCTCCCCTGAAACATGGGCTGTCATCTTGCAACAGTCCTACCGCTACGATGCTGATCCGCGTCTGGTGGTAGACCCCTGGGACGAGCAATTGCATGAGCTTTGGCAAGCCTGTGAACCGGATGCTTGCCTGAAAGTGCAGATTGCTGCAAACCTTGAAGAATGCCGCCTAACAGCCTAGATAAAGCAAACTCTACTATGAGGGCGATCGCCTTTTTCCTGTCCTATGTCCTGTAGGTCAGTTGCAGGCACTCAGTAGGGAAAGGAGTGCGATTGCCAGCACTACTAATGGCAAGGCTTTAACGTGTCCCTGGTAGTAATTAGCGTCCAAGGGCAGCATCAATAGCAGTAAAGTCTTCCATAGCAAAAATCCAGTCCAAAGACCGGGCAGTAACATTAGGTGCATCTACATGAGACTGACTGAGAGTGCCTAACTAGCAATATTGGCGATCAAACATCACTTCAGCCGACTAACGCCATTAGATTCAAGCCTAATACAGGTATGTGCTCTAGCCAAAGCATTAGCCAAAAGAATCTACACCTTTTTGCTTTTCTCGTGGCTCAAGCTGCTGCTGTGCCCATTCTCGCAGTTGTTCATCTTGGTCATTAACGGCTTTGTCATTTAGAAGTTCAAGAGTTGTGGGATGGTTGGGATAGTGAGTGAGGAGTCCTTGCAGAGCAAACTTACGAGGGTTATCTTCCCAGGATAGAGAAACATTTCGGGTAAACGAATCGTTTCTGATAACATCACACAACAATTCAAAAACGCCAGGTTCACTTGAAAAGTATTTTGAAATTGCATCAATTGCAATCCGACGTACACCCCAATCTTCATCCCTTTGAGAGCGTTGCTTGAGAATCAAAAAAGTTTCTGAATCCTCACGATAGTGCTTAATAATCGCCTCAGTTGCTCCCAGTCGTATACCCCAATCGTTGCCCTGCCGCACATTCTCCTTAAGCCACACTAATGTCTCTGAATCAGAATAACAACGTGCTGCAATTGCTATTATTGCAGCACGTTGTACAACTGAGCCTTCATTAGATTGCACTCGTTGCTTAAGCCAAGGCAAGATTTCATCATCTTCAAAATACTGAGTAATCCTACTAAATACCTCGCTTGCTGCTAAACGACTTAATCGAATCGGAGGATGCTCAATTTCAATTTGAAGTTGTCGGAGTAATATTTTTTTACTCCTAAAATTATTGAGGAATTGTTAACTTCTGAAAAGCAGTCTGTAGCTAATAACAGGTTGGTTAAGCCTTCAGGTGTAAGTCTTACTTGACCTGCAAACTGAAGCCACTCCTCATCCACAAACTTCGATTTATCATGCTCCCTTGTCATTAAGAATTCAATCAATTCCCCTGCAAACTTTGGATCAACCATCCCACAAATCAGCCTCAAGACCTCATGCCAGGTTTCATCTTGCCAATGTTGTCCAAACACCTCATCGCGTAACTGCTCAAAGGTAATCCCTCCTTCAACGCCACGCTTGCTAAAGCGTTCTACAATCTCCACTGCACAAAAATATTCTAAAAACGTGCGATGCATGAAACCGTAGCTGTCAGCACCCCGGTAGCAGAGGATAAAATTGCGGTCTCGTAGCTGCTGAATCAACCGATTTGCCTTCTCACGGGGTTCGTTAAACCCCTGCTCACGCAAATAGTTCATCAATGCTCGTGTCAGCCGCTCAGCACTAATGAGATTCCCCTTCAATCCCCCATCCCCTGCCTGCATCTCATAGGCGACCACCCGCAACATCTCCTGCTTTTCCCGTCGCCCGATCGCATCCATTGGCAACTGCAACCGCTTGTGATCGACATCCCAGTGGTAAAGCAGCACTCGTGAAGCCTGGTCGTAGAGGTCAGCCCGATCGCGCGGTAGCTCCTGCCGTCGATTCAGGATTGCCATCATGGTCAATAGCAGAGGGTTATCTGCCAGGTTCTGGATAGCTTTGGAGTGAGCGATCGCATCCTTCAATCGCTGGACTAGGCGGGGTTTGTCCGGATCGTCAAGCAGGGCGAGGGTATACCAGCGATCGATAAACTCATGGATTTCGTCGGTATCCAACGGCTGAATCGTAAAGTGTTTGAACTCTGCCTGTTGGAGGCGTTCCGGGTTGTAGCCGATAATTCGGGACGTAACCAGTACCTTTGCTTGGGGGTACTGCTGGGTAAAGCGGATAATGTCATTGGTGACGCTGGACTGGGTAGCCCGATCGAACACCTCATCCAGCCCGTCAAACATGACCCGAGTTGGATGCTCTAGCAGGTACTGGTGGAGCTGCTGCTGGTCAAACTGCCAATCGGCACCCCGTCCCCTATGCAGGAATTCCAGAAAGCTGTTCGCTTGAGCAATGGCGTACTCTCGCAATTCAATCAGTAACGGCAACGTCTCAGTCTTCCCTTCTACCCACTCCAGGGCAAGATACTGCAATAGGCTAGATTTTCCCGCCCCTGGATCACCCAAGATGACAGCTCGTGGAGAACCCGCGATCGCCTCGAATGCCTTCCGGGAGGGTTGCTGAAAATACTCCCGCCGATAGTGCTCCAACGCCTCAGACGATAGATCTGCTTCCAGTTGCCCCTGCTCTTGCAATTGACGTTTCAGATCCAACGGCAACTCATACCGCATCGGTGGCAGTGCTTCCCGTACCGTCTGCTCGATGAACATCTGCCATAGCTTGATTGCATCAACCCGATCGGTACTATCAAGGGTGTAAAGCTTCAAATAGCCATAGCTGGTTTGCAAGCTCTCTCGATATTTAGCAACATCAAAGCCTGGTGAGATTTGAGCCGTGTTACGGGCGATGTCTTCCAGCAGTTCCGTTTCCAGAAGTGCTTTCAGTTCTGGAGTCTCGCGCACTAGCCGACGTACTTTTCTCAGGTACTCATTGCCAACATGCTGCCAATCAAATCCTTCTGGTAGAGTCGGAAACGGTTGCCCTCTAAAGGTCGATCGCTGCCAGAGAGCGGCTAATGCTGTCACATCAATGGCTCGACAGTCTTTCTCAAAGGCACTCCCCAGAATGGGCTTGACCGTCTCATCTTTCACAAACTGCACCATTGGCTGGTCGTAGCGATCGCGGATCTCCGTCTTCGATACGTCCTGGTCTTCAAGTTCAGCCACCAGCAACAGTAAAAACGCTTGCACTGCCGCTGCTGTTGCTTTTTTTGCGACTTCCGGTTGTGCTGCCAGTATGCCGCCCTTGAGACACCCCTTGAAAAAGTCTTTCACATAGTCTTCAGCCGCCGCTTGTCCTAGCTTGAGGACTTGCTCAAACACCACTTTTCCCAGTTCTGCTGCGCCGATCGTGGCTAACCATTCCAACATACTGACTGCTCAGGTGTGCCTCCTGCTTGCATCTTAATCCTCCACAAGCGCTTTGTCCTGTAGGACGGTCACAGGTTGTCTCGTAGGACGCTTTCTACCAAGCGTGCGATCGCTTTCTCGCTCATGTGTCGTGCCTAGTCACATCGTTCCTCCTGATCCGAACTAGTGGTTGAATGCTTATACCCTCGCCGACCTCCGCGAAGCGCCGAGGGCTTTAGGACGAGCACCGCTTTCCGTTGGTCAGCCGTGCGGGAGCCAGGAAGCCAAACTGCTTTCCAAAAAAAGTTTCTTGCCTTCTAATTAAGAAATTCCACTACAAAAGCTACCTTCTGTTAGGAACATCGAAAGTCTAAAAAGCGGTAAGAGATTGCTCGTTCGTGTCTCCCTATCTCTATCAGCAGCGCTTCGCACTATTTCAAGAGATAGCAGCCCCTCACAAGGTTATCTGCATTTAGTGAAAGTTTTAATCCTCAGCCATCGCATAGGAAGAGGAAAGTAGGACTCCGGAACAAACCCGGAGATGAACATGTAGAGAAAATGCCCCGGCGCGGTCTAGCTGTCAAGAGGTTTTCTACGATTTTCCACGCCTCGTTTTTATACTATAATTAGTATGATAAAGCTTGCTTTCTACCTATGCCCTTGCTCTGTCCTTTTACCTTTCCCTCTGGCTCATGGTGCCGTCCAGCTTCTCATCGGTCTGATTGCGTAGTGCTATGGCTCCCAGCTAGTGCAGCCTTGCCCTGTGGTTTTGCTCCCTGGTTGCACTCCTCCGGCGGTTCGTTGTTAGCTTCGGCTCCCTGTGGTGGTTCTACGGCTGTGCTGCTGTCATGTCCGCCCGTTTGGTTGTCGCCTGCGTTGCTGTCTGCCGTGCCTCGTCCATTGGCTCACGGGTCGCGCACGGCTGGGTCATTACTGCCCTGGTAGTCAGCTTAGGCTGTGTCACCACCGCCCTTCTGCTCGATCAGAGGGGCTTTTTGTTGTGTAAAGAAATGATGAAATCATACTAGAATTAATATACTAATCAAGCTATCTTAATATACTAATTTTAGTAGATTTTGGTTTCTCGCATGGTCACAGCTTTCAATCTCATCTATTCCGTTTCTGCCATTCGTCGCCTGCTGGGTCTAGCGGTTGGCGTTTCTGTTCGCATTCAAAAGTTCTTCTACGTCATTTGGGTTCATGTAGCTGGTCGTCGCCCCACGTTCATCAGCAAAGCAGCGTTTAAGGCTCATTTTGTTGAGCATCGCAAGGCAGCAGCAAAGGCGTTAGCCGTGACTAAAAGTGTTTTTCAGGGGCATATCTATAGCGTTCGCAACGAAACGAAAGGCACGGTTTATCAAATCAACATTGGCTCTGGTCAGCCTATCTGTGGTTGCGATGACTTCAACAATCAGATCCAGTTTCTCAACGGTCTAGCCTGCTGCAAACACACCTATGCAGTGCTAGGGCATCTCGGTTACGGCTCATTACGCGAGTATCTCGCTCGTTAGCTTCCTGCCCTGGGTATGGCGCAAAACTACCCCCCTAGCGCGAACTAGGGAGGCTTTCCACCCAGAACATAGATGGAGATTTAATTATGTCACCTCAAGATTTACAAGCACTAGAGCAACGCGATCGGCAGCAGCAGGAGGCAGTAGAAGCGCGTCATCTAGACGGCTGCACAGATGCCGGATTTGGGAAATTGCCTCAGTACCAGGATGAGGCTTATCTTGGCGGCTACCTTGCCACGATTCGCACGTTGCCAACCGATAGCAACGGTAGGATTCAGCACTACAGCCACTATCAGCACTTTGCTTTCGGGTATGTAGATAGTCCTGACCCCGACCACCACGACGAGTTGTAAGGGGTGTGGCAGATGGTTCTGTAAACCCTTTTGCTCATACGAACGATGCACAACTATCTCTACAAAGGTTTTCTAGTCGAAATTTTTGAGCTTCCTAATGAGTTATGGGAAGCGATTGTGAATGAGGGGAATAACCGCATTACAGTCACTCAAACAGCCATGAGTCAGGAGGAAGCAGAGTTTTACGCAGAAGAGCTAATCGAATCCTGGAACTAAGAACCTGACCTGAGCAAGTCTTAAAAAGGGCTTACTGCACATTTCTCTAGTGAGTACTCCAATGTTTCAAAAAGCGACCAAAATTCAATCACGCTTGCGTCTTGCCTTGTCTGGTGCCAGTGGTTCAGGCAAAACTTATTCAGCCTTAGCGATCGCTTCCCATCTGGGGCAGTCAATCGCAGTCATCGACTCCGAAAGAGGATCTGCCAGTAAGTACGCCGATCGCTTCAATTTCGATGTCTGTAACTTGACCGACTTTCACCCCTCTCGCTACGTGGAGGCAATCAAAGCAGCCGATGCAGCGGGCTATGACGTGATTATCATTGATTCGCTCTCTCATGCCTGGTTCGCAGAGCTTGATCTGGCAGGCGGTAACTTTAGCAACTGGGCAAAAATCAAGCCTCTGGAACGTGCTCTAGTCGATGCGATGCTCAGTAGCAGTGCCCATCTGATTGGGACAATGCGGAGTAAGACCGAGTGGATTATGACTACAACGACTAACAAAAGCGGTAAGGAGACTCTATCACCTACAAAAGTTGGTACTGCCCCTATGCAAGCGGCAGGTATCGAATACGAGTTTGATTTAGCTGGAGAGCTTAACAGCGATCACGTTCTCAACATCTCAAAATCTCGGTGTCCCGGCTTGAGCAACACGACTCACCTTAATCCTGGTCGAGAGTTGGCTGAACTGCTGCTAATGTGGCTCACAGATGGGGTTGAAATGCCAGAAACCGGACAATCAAAACGCGATCGGGTAAAAGCGGCAAGGACAGCGATCGGCTTAGATGTCGAATCAGTGAAAGTGCTGCTAAAAAATCGTTTCGAGGTTGCAGACCCAATGCAGTTATCGTCTCAGCAAGTTGATGAACTCATTGATGAGCTTGCAAAGATGGCGGCTCACACTCACAGCTAAGAGCAGGATTAAACTAAGATGGCTATGCTGTTCTGCCTTGATTTCATGGAGACAACAAGCGCTAACGCCATACTGGAAGCCATCAAAGCCCGTGCCGTTGCCAAATGGGGTGAGAAGAAATGGATAGCCGAATTAGTACGGGAATATGTTGAGATTAGTAAGGCTAATGGTGATCAGGTCGCAACGACGATCAATCGCCGTCCTCAAGTCGAACGGGCGTTCAAGGTGGGGAGCTGCACCCTGGATACCGCGATCGCTTTGGCTGCTGCGGTCGGCTGTCGCTTTCAAATGGCTTGCACGAGTATCGAGGTTATAGACCTGTAGCGGCAGAAAAAGATCGATCGCTAGCGTCGCCTGCTTCCCCTACAAAGAATGTACGCTTAAAGTAGCGGTCAGCATTGATCGCATGGTGATCTGGAGCATGGCAACCGCAACGCGAAGCGGTGATGTTCCCAAAGGCGTTGGTGATGCTTTTAGAGATGCTGCACGAACGTAGCAAGTGAGGTGGACGATGACCATTGCAACAGCGCCCCAAACAACCGATCAACGGATTGTGCTGTCAGGACGTTCTTGGGAGCAGTTCAAGCTGATTCAGCAGGGGCTTGAGGACTCCCCTGGCACGCGCCTGTTTTATTTTGATGGAACCATTGAGATTCTTATGCCGGGACGTGACCATGAAGTGTTCAAAAGCCTCATCGGCTTTCTCATTGAATTGTTCTTTCTAGAGAATGACATTGAGTTTGAGGCAACTGGATCAATGACGCAGGAACGGGAGAGCACAGCATCGGTTCAGGCAGATGAATCTTACTGCATCGGCACATCCAAGCCAGTTCCAGACCTGTCGATTGAGGTCATCTTTACCAGTGGCGGACCCAGCAAATTGCAGCGCTATCAGGCATTGGGCGTACCGGAAGTGTGGTTCTGGCAGGATGGCGTGTTTACGCTGTATCGCTTGCGGGGAGATGGATATGAGCGGATTGACCGCAGTGAGATTCCTGAATTGGCAGGGCTTGACGTTGAGTTGCTGACTCGATGTGTGTTGATGGGTGAGACATCCAGGTTGGAGGCAATGCGCGAGTTCCGTAAGGGGATTCAGGGGAGATAAACCTCTACCAGACAGACGGTAAGCGAAAGAAACGAAGTAGACTGCTTATTGCCTAACTACCAAGGATTGCCAATTATAGAGTTAATTTGACATCTTCATAATTAAAATTAAGGGAGCCGTAACCCTTTAATCCAATGACGATGAGCTATTCGAGCAGTCTGACTGACGCAGAATGGGAAATTTTTGAACCTCTGTTGCTT
>JAHHIE010000116.1 GCA_019358945.1 Stenomitos rutilans HA7619-LM2
CCTGAACCGGGCGAACCTGGGGATGGAAGTGATGCACGAGCGGAATGCGCACAACTTCCCGCTTGACTTGGCGGCGGGTGAGGCGGCTCCGGTCGCCCTCGCGGCTCCCTCCATCAACGGTTAGTCTGACCCTTGTTTGACCAAGGCTAGTTGACTAGTTGCTTGATCGGTTGATTGGGTAAATGAAGAGCGCTCCCTCACTGAGGGAGCGCTTTTGGTGTGCGGAGAATTGGTGGGGTGTTGAAAGACTGCTTTTTCCTAATGCATTTGACTATTCCCACCCCTTCATTCTGGGCTTGAGCCAGAGTGTTTCATGCATCAGAAGAAAACAAGGTTGGCAACGGATTTTGGAACGGATGAAACAGATAAACCGAACAAAAAGTTACCGAATCTATCCGTTTCATCTGTTTTCCATCCGCTGCTAATTTGACTTCCTTGTATGAAACCACCCTGTTTCGTTCTGGGCTTGAGCGGCTTGTTTGGTCTCAATACCTTTAAGGAGGTGACAGCGTAGGAGCCGTTTGCACTAACGGTGTCTGCTTCTGCATTTGCTGAATGACGCTCTTAAGCGATGCCTGGGCTAGCGGCTGATTGGCATTGAGTTGCAGCGATGCCTGTAAGATCTTCAACGCATCTGGAAAGCGACTGAGTTTGGCAAGTGCTAGCCCTTGCCCGGTGAGAGCATCGCTACTTTTGGGGTCAATTTGACTGGCTCGTTGATAGGCAGCGAACGCCTCTTGAAACGATCGCACAGACATGAGTATCGTTGCCCGGTTATACCACCCTGAAAACGAATTGGGATTAAATCGAATGGCGTTGTCAGCGGCGGCGATCGCGGGTGCGTAGCGCTGTAGCTGCCACAGCACCACACTACGATTTGCCCAACCGTCAGAATTGGTAGGATCAAGTTGAAGCGCCCGATCGTATGCAGTCAGAGCCTCCTGATGTTTGCCTGCACTCCGCAGAATCGACCCTTGATTAAACCAGGGCTGAGCAAAGTTGGGATCAAGCTGAATCGCTCTCTGAGTGGACGCGATCGCCTCGTCGTACTGCTTGAGATACCATAAGGGCACACTACGATCGCTCCAGGCACTCGCTGACTTTGGGTTAATGCCTACTGAACGGTTTGCAATCGCCAGGGCTTCTTCGTACTTTCCCTGGCCCGCAAGTGCAACGCTGCGTTGGTTCCAGGCTTGGGCCGCAGTGGCTTCGCCCCAATTACCATCGCCTTGAATCGCTTGTTTGCACGGTTCTTCTGCATCCTTGTATTGCGTCAAGCGGTTCAGCATGGAACAGCGACCCAGTAAAGCAAACGCATATTTTGGACTCAGTTCAGTAGAGCGAGTGTAGGAGGCCAGCGCTTCGGTAAAACGGTTGAGCTTTTCGAGCATCAATCCCTGGGCACTCCAAATCGTCGCATCGTTGGGATCAAGGCTGATGGCGCGATCGTAATCAGCGATCGCGGTTTGCCATTGGTTGAGCTGACGATTTGCCAAGCCACGATTTGCCCAGGCAAACGCAGCCGTTTTATCGCCCCAGTTATCGTTGTCTTGTAAAGCCTGATCACAGCTTGCGACGGCCTCCTGGCTTTTACCTTGTTTTGCCAATGCTTGACAACGGTATGCCAGCGTCAACGAATCTTGCGGTTCCAATAAGAGGGTGCGATCGAAGGCTGTGATTGCCTGATCTAGTTGTCCCGACTGACTGAGAATGATGCCCCGGTGTAACCAGGCCAACGCAGGCGATTTTCTGCCCCAATTACCATCCACTTTTAAGGCTTGATTGCACGTATCCAATGCTTCTTCATGACGACCCAGCGACTCAAAGGCAAGACATTTATACGTGAGCGCCAGAGAGGTTTTGCGATCGAAGTTCAACGCCCGATCAGCAGAGGCGATCGCCTCTGGATATTGCTTCAGTTTTAAGAGGATCGCGCTGTGGTCTGCCCACGCCAATGGATCTTTCGGACGCAACACGATCGCCTGTTCACAGGCTTTGAGGGCTTCTTCATACTTGCCTGAATCGGCCTGGAGGCTGCAAAGGTCTGTCCAATACGCAAAGTCTTTGAGCTTTTCTTGAAGCATCTGCTGTGCTACAAGTTGAGGCGATGCTGGAGGCTTAGAAGCAAGGCTCTGACTCTGCCCAACAAACAGGCTGGCAATGAACGTGGCAAGAGTAACCCATTGCGATCGCGGCATGGAAAGAGCCTCAATGTTGGGAACTATAGTATTATCGACAGCTCAATGCTGAAACACGCCAGTTTCGTCATTGACTGTATCAAACCATCGATTGCAACGCTTGTTCTGGACACGAGAAATTTTATGAAAGCTTTGCCAGTCACTTTGCTGCTAGTGCTGCTACCATTTCAAGCTCAGGCAGCGAACGATCGTCACCTTAAGGAGCTACGCGAAACGCGCCAGTGTGCAGGGTGCGATCTTGTGAATGCCAATCTGCGGGGAGTGTCTCTACGGCAGGCCGATTTGCGGGGAGCCAATTTGAAAGGTGCGAATCTGAACGGAGCGGATTTGCGAGGTGCGTTTCTCAAGCAAGCCAATTTAACTGGAGCAGACTTGCGTAACGCTAATTTAGCAGATGCAAATCTGGCAGACGCAAAGCTGGAGGGCGCACAACTGAAAGGCACGATTGTGAGCGATCGCACCGTGCTGGCGGATAAATGGCAGTTGGTACGCAAATTGGTGGAAGAAGGAGGGCGTGATCAAGATTTGAGCGAGGCCAATCTGGCGGGTGCGAACTTAAACGGCAGCGATTTACGCAACGCAAACTTAGCAAAAGCGAATCTTAGCGGAGCCTTCCTGGAAGATGCGTTGCTGAGCAATGCGAATTTAAGCCAAACCACCTTACGGCGTACCAGCTTTTTTATCAGCGATTTGAGCAACGCTGATCTAAGTCAAGCAGATTTGAGAGAGGGCAGCTTACGTGCGACAGATTTGCGATCGACCACTTTTCAGCAAACCAATTTGCGACGGGCAGATCTCAGCTCAGCCTATTTGCAACAGTCCAACCTCAGCAGCACGGATCTGGCAGGTGTCAATTTATCGCGATCGAGCTTGAATAGAGCCAATCTCAGCCAGAGCCAGCTTCAAGGGGCAAACCTGTTTGCGGCTGATTTACGCGGCACAAATCTCAGTGAGGCTAATTTGAGCGGTAGCAATCTGCGTGGTGTGGATCTCAGCGAATCTGAATTGACCCAGGCAAGCCTACGCGGGATCAACCTCGAAGGTGCGAAGCTCCGAAACCTCAAGCTGAGTAAGGCCGACCTGAGCAATCTTAACCTGCGCCAGGTTGATTTCAGCGGCAACGACTTACGCAATGCAAATTTACGACGCAGCAATCTCAGTGGCGCTAACTTGCAGGGCGCAAACCTCAGCGGTGCCAATTTGAGTGAAGCAAACTTAAGCGGAGCCGACCTGACAGGAGCCAATCTCGATCAGGCAGATTTGAGCTACGCCAATCTCAACCATGCCAAGCTACAAGGGGCGCGACTGGCAGGTGTGAAGCTGGATTACACAAATCTTTGCGGGGCAACGTTACCAACCGGGTGGAAGGCGGGTTGTTAGCGCCGATCGAACTGGGGTGGAATCGCGATCGGTGCCAGAGTGCCTGGAGGTGAATCACCTGGAGCAGTCGGAGTTGCAGCACTGGGTGAAGGGCTGGCCTGGGCATTGGCGATCGCAGCAGCAGCAGCGGCAGCAGCCGTTGTAGCCGGATCACCCGCCGCAGGATCGTATGTTTCTAGCGTCACGGCTTGCGTCACTTGTTGCCCAGCTGGGCTGGTAACTTGTAATGTCAGCGTCACGCTTCCTGGCTTAGGGCTTAAGAAAATCGGTAAAGCCCCTTTAAGCGGGACACTGCCTGGAACTGGTAATAATTCGGCCCGACTGCCGCTACTAGTATCGATCAACCACGACAACACCAAACCACCGACCGCCTGCCCCGTCGTCATGGGAATAAAGTATTTTGGCTGTATCGGTTTTCCATTCAGTTGAAACGCCACAATTTGAGGCGATCGGGGTAGCAGTTTAATCAACTCTGTTTTTTGCGATGGTGACTTTTCTCCACTACTGACCTTGGGAAGCGCCGTGAGTTCAAATACATAATCTCCTGGTTTCCGCAACTCGGTGGGAACGGCCTGACAAATTAGGACTTGCTGTAGGCTGCAAACTGCTTGCAATTCTTTGGGGATGCCCTGGCTGAAATCGTATTGCTTTAAGGGGCTGGCAACCCCTCCATCAGGTGTGCGACCCACGACTTGTACAGCACGCAACTGGTCAGGGTTGGCGATCGCCCAGTTAAGCCGAACCCCAAAGGCTTTGCTCTCTTTGCTGTTGGGGTCAACCGGGTTGATGATCATCTTACGCGTTGGCTTTGCGGTCTTCGCGATCGGCTGAGCGATCGGCTTGATAACAAAACCGCTCGGCTCTTGATAGATGGGCTGGGTCGAGGCAAACCCCACGATCTGGGGCAAGGGCACCGCTTCAATCTTGACTGGAATGCTTTTGCGCGTGTCAGATATGGCTCCCTTTGCTCGTTTGGAAGCAGTGGTCATCTCAAACAAGTAGGTACCAGCCTTGCGAGCCGTAGTCCGAACACTATTGCACGTCAGCACTGCCGATGATTGAGTGCAAAAGGATTCCAGCGCAGCAGGCATGCCCCGGCTAAAGTCATATACCTCTGGGCGGGTGAGCAGTGTGCCATCACTGGACAAGCCGTTGATGGTAATGGATTGCAAGCGATCGGCGTTGTTGATCTGCCAGTTCAGTCGCACCACATCGTCATTGATGGCAGCATAGCCGCTGTCGGCTGGTGCAAATTGGGCAATCTGGGGTGAGGGGGGCGTTCTAAACAGCAGCCACCAGAGGAGATAGACCAACCCCAAAACGCCCAGAATACTCAACACCAGTAGCGGAAAAAACTGCCACCAGGGGCGCGGTTCCCATACTAGAAGTCCCGGTAATTGATCGATCGGCAGCGGCAACTGGCGATCGTCTTGCAGCGACACATTGAAGTTAATGACTCGACCGCCTCCGTAGATCGGTCGCCGCCACCAGGGGTCTGGTTGTACCCGGAGATCGACACCAACCACTGATTGCGGCGCAACCTGAGCGGTTGCTGGTTCCAGGGTGTAAAAACAAAGCGCTTCTTCGTTGAGGTTCTGCACCGACAGGGTAATCGATCGCGGCGTATTGCCACTGTTGGATAGCCGCACCTGAAACAGCCCTGCCTGCCGCTTCACCTGCCCTATTATCGTCCGCAGTTCTGCTTGTAGCAAATAGACCGGGGGCACTTGCAGATACACCAGATCTAGCAGCACCAGTTCTGGCAAGGTTTCAGAATAAAGCCGTAAGGTGGGCACGTAGCTCCCAGCTAGCGCATCAAACGGTGGATTGAACAGCAGCAAAATTACGCCCTGTTCACCAGGATTCAGATTGAGAGAATCGGCTTCCGCAATCAGCCCGCCGCCCTGTGCGCTCGGTGGATAAATGATGTTGAACCAGGTTTTGGGAAGATCTGTGCAGGCAAGCCGAAAGCGATCGACCCGATCGCCCCGGTTGTAGACCAGCACTTGAAACTGAAGGGCAGCACCAGCCTGAAGAATTGCGGGATTGGCAGAGCTAGAGGGTGGCACGAGCACAAAGGTTGGATCGTTAGAGCGAATCGTATTTTGTGTGGCTGGTAAGACTTGAAGCTGCTGTTCGTAGCGAATCGGCGTATCTTCGGGGTAATGTTCCTGGGCATCAACGACCACAAAATAGCGATAGATCCCCGGCAGCGCCTCGATCGGGATTTGGATCGGGAAGATCACCTCATCGCTCTGGTTAGGGCCTAATGCTAGTTGTTCCTGGTCCGACTCACACCACTGCTGCAATGACGGCGAAAGTGCATCAATCAAAACTGTAATAATGGCGCTTTGATGCCCTTTGTTGCTGATGGTGACGCTCAGATTGAAGCGATCGCCCGACACCAACGTATCTCGACCAGAGGAACTGATAATGGCAGCAAGAGGGCTGCTGGCCGTGCCAACGTGAGACTCTACAGTGGACAAACTGGATGTCTCATTAAGGATGCTACCCTCTCCTTGCTCTGACATGAGATCTTCCCTTTGTTGTAGGACACATAAGTTTGCCCCTAGACCACCCCTAACGAACCAGCAGTGCTCCGTTAAACTTGCTCTTTACGTTACTTGCTCTTTAAACGTTGAAGCAGCCTTCACCAATTCTGCTTGATGCTCGCCAAACAACGTCTGCTACTTCTGCCAGCATTACTTGACCAAAGGCTAGCGGTCCTCTAAGTCAGCAACAGTGTATCGCTGATTCAAGTGTTTTTAGCTTCAGTCATTAATAAACGATCGCACTGAGGATTCAAGCGCCTTGCAGGGAACCCTGAACTTGCTCCCTGTCTTGTGGGTCCGGCCGATGGCAATTCAGAATGTTCCTAAGCTTGTGGCAAAAAAGGTCTTAAAGCGTTACGCCTACCGCTTTACAAGCCAACCTCGCCATGTACAGCAGGCTTACATGATTGCCTTGAGACGGTGGGCATGGGTTAAGCCCATTTGGGACGAAGTCTATCAAGAATTGTTTCCACCGGACGCGAGTGCTCCAGAAGAGACGGCAGCGATCGCAGCCCGCCCCCCAATTGCCTTACCGACAGCGGCAGGCGTACAAACAGTCGATTCACCCTATCCTCGCTATCGATGTTTGCAGAATGATCCTCTCCGTTGTTCACAAGCCCAGCCGCTTGGTACAGACGGGGAAAAGCTGGCCTACTGCCAGGAACCGTGTGGGTTTCCCACCCAATTGCCAGAACGCGCAGAACTACAGGGACAACGAGGAATCTATCGCATTGAGCAATGGCTAGGGCGACGGGGCCTAGGACGCATCTATGCTGCCGTACAGACTGGCATGAATCAACCCGTACTGGTCAAAGAGTATCTTCTGCCAAAGCAATACTTTAACGCCGATCAAACCTGGCAAACCAAGCAGTTGTTCAAAACCTTAGCGGGGCTAAGTCTCGCCGATGGACGATCGCAGGACTGCCGCTTGCTGGCTCCCTTAGAGGCGATCGTGGATGAACGAAGCGAACGCTGCTTTATTGTGCTGGATGGACGCGGCACTGCCCCCACACTCAACCAATACCTGACTACAGGCGCAATGTCTGAAGCACAAGTACGACGAGTTTTACATCAAGTCTTACAAACGCTGGAGTTTTTGTATGGGCAGAAATTTCGTCTGAGTGCAGGGCAACTGCAAACAGGTTTAGTGCATGGCAATCTCAATTTAGACAGCCTGCTCATTGGGCAGACGCACGTCAATCCGCAACTGCAAACGCCTACAGCAGCAAGCGAAACAGACCAGGATCAGGATGCCAACTTCTTCATTTACCTAAGCGATCTAGCGCTGTGGGAACGGCTGTTTCAACCACCACTGGCAAAAACAACTCCACCCTCAGTCGCACAGGACTTGTCTGCGATCGGCTACATTGCGTTCTATCTTCTGACTGGCAAGATTACCACCGCTGATGGGCAGCCGCTTGATCCCATGCAGGACACACACTGGCAGCGGGCGGATGGTCACATGCCCGATCGCGCCCTCAAACAGTTCATCTTGCGGCTGCTGGGTTGGGAGACTCCTTTTGAGAGTGCAGAAGCTGCCCGACGTGTCTTACAGCAGCTTCCGATCGCGCGCCCCTCGATCGCATCAGAGCTACTGGCAACGCCCGAACCCACACCCAAACGCCACCTTTCTCGCTGGGCGATCGGGCTACTGAGCATTTGCGGTCTGGGGCTATTGGGCTGGCTGCTCTGGAGTGTGCTGCCGAAACCCCAACTGAGCACAGCGAACCGGGTTCCCTCTCTAAATGCGCTACGTGACGTTGGCGGCATTCCACCGGGCACATTCACGTATAGCACCACAGCCGACGGCATCTGGAGTTACGTCTGGCAAACAACTGACCTGATTCAAAAAGGGCAAACGCTACAACAACGGGTCAGTACGGCACAGCCAAAGCTCCAGTTACAGTTGCAGACAGCCGATTCGATCGACACCGCGATCGACCAAGTGCAAGCAGGCACCACTAATTTTGCGATCGTGCCCTTGCTGCATACCCTGCCAGACACGCTGACTGCTGAGCCGATCGCCTATGACGGTCTGGCCGTTTTTGTGGCCTTCAGCTATGCCAAACGAACTACCGGACTGCCCACTCAACTTCACGGTCAGTTGGATCTAGAGCAGTTACGCCAACTGTACACAGGCAGCATCAATCAGTGGAGCGCGTTCAGCCCCTCCCATTTAACCGTCGGTCTCTATGCACCAGAAAACCGTGAAGCCATCGAAATTTTTCAACGGCGAGTGCTACAACCATCGTTCGACCATCCTTCATCCACGTCGATGCATACCATCGCGCAGCTACCAGACTTTGCTGTCATGCGATCGGTCATTCAAGACTTTGAAGCGCACCAGATTGGCAGCATCGGTTTCAGCTCGCTCAGCAAAGTGGTGGGTCAGTGTTCTGTGTATCCATTAGCCTTACAGCAAGCGCCAAATGCAGGACAACCCATTCAGGTGCTTGGATTCGCACAGGGACGATCGATCACGCCAGAAACCGATCTGTGCAACGAGAAAGGCTCCTATCGGCTCAAACCGTCACTCCTGAGAACCGGACAGTACCCACTGTCGTATCCACTGGTTGTCGTTTACGCCAAAGACAACGATCGCTCCACGATCGGCCAGAAGTTTGCGGCATTGCTGAAGACCCGTGAAGGACAACATCTATTGAGCCAAACGGGCTTAGTACCGCTGGAAGAGCCGTGAGGAAAGGGATGCAGTTTACTTCCGCCACATAGCGAGACGAGGTGTAAAGCTCGACATTGATATACTTAAAACCTCACAAAGATTAACTCCACTTGGAGTAAAATGCGTGAGCGTTGAATGGGAAACCGCAAAGCTGCAACATGCTAACGTATTCACAGCCTTTAGTTCTATCTGGAAGCGCAACCGACTCTTTCCGTTTTGTGCAGCTTGAGTTAATGATCAATAAGAAAGGCTTTTCTTCTACTGTGGTGGCTGCTTGTAATGAAGGCATTTTTTGACTACATCATTCAAGAATGGGGTGCTATCTCAAAAGCCCTTGGTATATTCATTTTGGCGCTTGTTCTTTGGGTCATACTAATTTCATTTCTTTTAGATCGACATTTCAAAGATAGACTTGAAACCTATAGCTACAGACAACACTGTTAGGACACGGCATCTTTCAAAACTGCCTCCATCGCTTCTCGTAAAGCACTAAAGCTAGTAGACTAGACAAGAAGTAATGCAACATTGATTCGGGTATGCAACGGGTCGAAATCCATCTCAAAGATGAAGAACGAGACTACCTGGAAACCCTGAGTTCAACCGGAGTCTGTCAGGTCCGTGTTCTACAGCGAGCGCAAGTGTTGCTAGCACTAGATCAAGGCGTGCTGGATGGGCAAATCAGTGCGGTACTCAATCTGGAACGAACTCGGCTTTGGCGGACTCGCCAACGGTATCTCAAGGGTGGACTCGCCGCCGCGTTATATGACCAAGCCCGACCCGGTCGCCCCCGCCAATACGATGACAAAGCCGAAACTGAGATTGTCGCCTTAGCCTGTAGTCAACCGCCGACGGGGGACTCGCAATGGAGTCTGCCCTTGCTCACCGAAGTGGCTCGTGGTCAAACTCAGGCACTGCAAACGGTCAGTCAGGCAACGGTGCGTCAGGTGCTCCAAAAAAACGCTGTCAGCCTTGGTTGAAGGAGATGTGGTGCATTGGTTAACTCACGGCTCAATATCGGCTAACGGATGTATGCGGTACTTGACCTCTACGAGCGTCCTTACGACCGCGCTGAACCTGTGGTGTGTGTCGATGAGAAAAGCAACCAACTGTTAGCGCCGAAACACCCAAACTTACCGATGCAACCAGGGAAAGCTGGCAAAGTGGACTATGAATAGGAGCGCCAGGGCACTCGTAACTTGTTTGTAGCAGTTGAACCGTTGGTTGGATGGCGGCAGGTGCAGGTCACGCGGCACCGCAAGAAGGCTGATTTTGTCCATTTCCTCCGCCAATTACTGCAAGGGCGCTATCGGGATGCCCAGAAGGTGCATCTAGTGGTCGATAATCTCAACACTCATTTTGCGAAGGTCTTTGTTGAAATCTTAGGTTCCCAGCGGGCGCAGAAATTACTGAGTCGCATTGAGTTTCATTACACCCCCAAGCATGGCAGTTGGTTAAACATGGCAGAGATTGAGATTGGCATTCTAGACAAGCAGTGCCTCAACCGGAAAATTCCCACCGAGGCGGAATTAGTCACTCACGTCAGGGCTTGGAACAGGCGCAGAAATCGACAGAAGAAAACGATTGATTGGAGCTTTACTCGTCAAGATGCAGACCAGAAACTGGGCAAGCATTATGTTGCATAATTAATTACTCACTCTACTAGTGCAGCGTCACGTTTAGGAATTAGGGTTGGCAAACTCGTCCAAATCGACGAAGTTGTATAAAGCGAGGGTGCTTTATGCAAAAGAAATACATTGTTCGATTAACTGATGGGGAACGGCAGCAGCTACGAGAAGTGTGAAATGTCAATTACATAGGGCTCTTCCCAGCTTTTGGTGATGGTTTGGCAGAACATCAACGAGTTAGGATGCTAAGACAAAACGTTTGTTGAGCAACTCTAACCCTGCTCGGCCATACATCTGG
>JAHHIE010000117.1 GCA_019358945.1 Stenomitos rutilans HA7619-LM2
ACAGAAAGTTATCATCAGTAAAGGAGTTAAGTGCGCCCTCGACCTTGCGGTTACTTTACTGATGTCTGACTCCCCCTTAACGGTTTCGTCAGAACGAATCGCACTACACAAACATGCGCTCGGCAAAATTGGCTTCTGAAGCGGCTTGGGCTTCAATATGCACCAAGAGCCACAGTTCTTGTCCTCGCTTAAGCCATACCTTTACCAGTTGATCAGCATACCGTTTGCCAATGGCGGCTTCTGGCGCAATTTGCTGAAATTCTTTATTCAGGAACTCGTAGGGACGGTGCCAATCAATGCGCTCTGCTGTCTGCGGAAAGAAGAAGGCGATCGCATCCTGAAAATACTGCCGCAAAATGTCCTTCCAGGGAGAATCTTGGTCTGAGCGTGGCATGGACATCAACGATAAATTAGTGACGGTAAAATTTAGTGCAATTGTACCGTTTTATGGATGTTATAGTGCGCGTCACCTCATGGGATGTCGCATCTCGCGGTATGATAATGAGCCTGTAATCCGCTGTTACAACCGCTTTGTCGTGGCAAAGTAGCGTAGCGTAGCGAACTTTTCATACCCATTACACTTGAATCTACGGCACACTATGACTCAGCATTACCGCATCACGCTTCTTTCTGGTGATGGCATTGGTCCCGAAATTATGGCAGTTGCGGTCGAGGTGCTGAAGGTGATCGGAGCGCAACTGGATCTGTCGTTTGAGTTTCAGGAAGCGTTGATGGGTGGAGCCGCGATCGATGCCAAAGGTGAACCGCTTCCTGCCGAAACGTTAGACCTGTGCAAAAACAGCGATGCAGTGCTGCTAGCGGCGATCGGCGGCTACAAATGGGACACCTTACCACGCCATCTACGTCCTGAAACAGGTTTATTGGGTCTACGTGCAGGCTTGGGACTCTTTGCCAATCTGCGCCCTGCCAAAATTTTGCCCCAGTTGGTGGATGCCTCCAGCCTGAAGCGCGAGATCGTGGAAGGAGTAGATATTCTAGTCGTGCGGGAGTTGACGGGTGGCGTTTACTTCGGTCAGCCCAAAGGCATTTTTGCGACAGAGACGGGTGAGAAACGTGGGGTCAACACGATGGCGTACACCGAATCAGAAATCGATCGCATTGGTCGCGTGGGTTTTGAAACCGCTCAAAAGCGCGGGAATAAGCTTTGCTCAGTGGATAAAGCAAACGTGCTGGAAGTCTCGCAACTGTGGCGTGATCGCATGACTGCCCTTGCGACCGAGTACCCCGATGTCGAACTTTCTCACATGTACGTGGATAATGCCGCGATGCAGCTACTCCGCTATCCCAAGCAGTTCGACACGATCGTCACCAGCAACCTTTTTGGCGATATTCTCTCGGACGCTGCCGCTATGCTGACAGGGAGTATTGGGATGTTACCCTCCGCTAGTTTAGGGGCATCAGGGCCGGGGGTGTTTGAGCCAGTCCACGGGTCTGCACCTGATATTGCCGGACAGGATAAGGCAAATCCCTTGGCACAAGTGCTGAGTGCGGCGATGATGCTGCGCTACAGCTTGAACCAACCTGCTGCTGCCGATCGCATCGAACAAGCCGTCAACACTGTGCTGGATCAGGGCAACCGGACAGGCGATATTATGTCTAACGAGATGACATTGCTAGGCTGCAAGGCGATGGGTGAGGCATTAATCCAGGCACTCCATTCTGTGTAGTTTTGTCAATTATTAGCGCGATCGTCCCTAAACGGTTGAACGTGAGTATACTTTTACGAGGTTTCAGCCGCGTTGGAGACTGGCTCTAAGGCGCGTTGTCTAACGGGTGAGACGGCGATCAAGGGAAAATTTAAAGGAATTCACCCTTGCTGAGAACGTACAGATATACTAAAGTCAGCAAAAACAAAGGGGCAAAAAGGTGGTATACGTTTCGCAGAAACAGAATCAAGGCAGGGTAGATGACTCGGACTTCACAGCGTTGCTAGACCCCGCTCTGATTCGGTCAGCGCGGCTCATTTACACAACCTATTACGAAGTTCATCCCGGTTTAATCCAGCGTCCGCTAGGGGTTGCCATCAACCGCTTTACGCATCGGGGCAAGCTGATCTTTTCGGGTAAGCCTGTCCTTCTGCCACAGGAATGCTTTGTGCCATTTAGCCAGATTGAGTCGGAGATGTATTAGGGAGAAGCGGGAATAGGGAGTCGGGAGTGGGGAGTCGGGTGAAGAGGAGCGATCGGGGGTGATAAATCCCCCAAGTCCCGACTTCCTTGTAAGGCTCTGAGGCAATTGGCTGAACCTGAGTCAGAAGTCGGGGATTGAAGTCGCTGCTTTACATTGTTAGACTGCTTCGTTTCAAGTAGGGAGAATGTTAACTACAGGGTAAGCTCCTTGCTGACATGAAAATTGGTTAGCAATTAAACACGCTATAAATTTAATCTGTGATTATTTCACAACGAGAGCAATTTGCTGCTACTCACCCTCCAATGTCCCACAAGGACTTTTTAGAAACAGTACAAGCACCAGATCAACTTGCAGCTTGGGTAGTAGTTGTGCGAGAAGCAGTGGCTCGCTTTCTGCAACTACCTCCTTCTGTAATTTACCCAATGGACGGATGGCGAACTTTAAAACCATTCTTTCCACTGGACGGTTGGGATGACATTGGTTTTGTGATCAGCCTTGAAGAATGTGGAGTAGCGTTTTTAGATGACGAAGCACCACAATCACTACCTCGGTTTGTTGAAGGGCGTTTTTTCTGGCTTCATTGGCAAGGAGCAGTAAATATTGGAGTGTGGTCAGTAAGAGTAGCAACACACCTAGTAAACAGTAATTGTCGTTTAAGGTTAGTTCCTAGCGATAACGACGTTGCTAACGCTTAGATCGCAGATGCTTATACTATTTAGCAAGCCCGCTGCACCAGAATAAATCTTAACTATTGTAGAGATGCAAAGTTTATTTGTATTCGGTGAGAGGGGACGATCGCAACCATACTTTTTCGCTGTCAGTGGGGTAACTTAAGCGTTGTAAGCCGATCGCCTTCGCGTTCCCTAGCCCTTGTTTCTCATGGATTTTTTATTTGAGTTGCCAGCGACGATCGCCGTCTTCATTTTAGGAGCCTCGATCGGTAGCTTCTTAAATGTTGTGGTGTATCGCTTGCCTGCGGGGTTATCACTGGTGCATCCACCTTCACGCTGTCCCCAGTGTTTGCATCGATTGGGCAAGCGCGAGAATATTCCCATTTTGGGCTGGCTGCTGCTGAAGGGGCGCTGTCGGCATTGCAAGACTTCGATTTCTGCCCGTTATCCCTTAGTCGAAGGGGTTGCGGGTCTTTTGTTTGTCTTTACCTTTTGGGCGTTTGGCTGGTCGTGGCAAACTGTAGGCTACTGGGCGTTTTTAAGCTGGCTGTTGGCACTGTCGCTCATTGACCTGGATACGATGACGCTGCCCAATCCGCTAACGCAATCGGGGTTGGCGATCGGACTCATCTTTCAAGTGAGCCTTGGTTTTGCACTGACGGCTACTCTATCGGGTGCTTTGACGCAACTGATGCATGGCATTTTGGGTGCGGTCGTGGGGCTGTGGCTGTTAGACCTGATTACGATCGCGGGTTCGATGCTGTTAGGGCAAGCCGCGATGGGTGCAGGCGATGCCAAACTCGCTGCCATGATGGGTGCATGGCTCGGCTGGAAATATCTGCTGCTGGCAGGTTTCCTCGCCTGTGCGATCGGTGCCTTTGTGGGTGGCGGTGCGATCGCGATGGGTTGGATCAGCCGCCGCCAAGCGATGCCGTTTGGCCCCTATTTAGCGCTGGGTGCCGCGATCGTGGTCTTTTGGGGCAGCGCCATTTTGTCTACTTATTTTCGAGTGTTCTTTCCGCTGGCGTGAGGGGAAGGTTAGGGGAAGTGGTTATACCAGTTCTCAGTTTTGAGTTTTGAGTGCCCGAACCTGCATAGCATCATTGGTTGGAGTGCATTATCTGTAGCGCAATGAAAGAGAAATGGTATGAGTTGTTAGTTTTTAGTTATTAGAAGTCAGAAGTCAGAAGTCAGAAGCTGTAATTCAAAACTCAAAACTTTCTCCGCCCCTGCTCCCCTTGCCCCCTCCCATGTCATTACAACAATTCGAGCACATCACGGCCCAACTTACTGCCGCCCATCAGCGCTATCAATCGGGACGGTTGGCTGAAGCTGAGACGCTTTATCATCAAGTGTTAGAGGATCAACCTGAGCACCTGACAGCATTAACCTGGCTGGCGCTGATTGTGGATCAGTTGGGTAGGCCAGAAGAAAGCATTGCCTACTACGATCACCTGCTGGCGCTGGAGCCAAGCGCAGAGGCATACAGCAATCTGGGCACGCTTTTGTGTCGGCAGGGACGCATTCAGGAGGGGATTGCCCATCAAGAACGGGCGATCGCGCTAAAGCCACAGCAACCGGAGACCTACTACAACCTGGCTGTAATCTTGGGTCAAATTGGGCAAATGGACGAGGCGATCGCTCATTATCGACAAGTCATCGCGCTGGCTCCTCACTATGGTGCAGCACATAGTAATCTAGCGACAGCATTGTATAAGCAGGGCAAGTTAGAAGACGCGATCGCTCACTATAAACAGGCACTTGCGATCGATCCTACTCATGTCAACGCGCACAATGGGTTAGGCGTTTCCCTCTTTCGTCAGGGTCATGTTGAGGAGGCGATCGCTCATTACGAACAAGCGATCGCCCTCAAGCCAGATAGTTACAGCGCCTACAACAATTTGGGGACGGCGCTGCAAAGGCAGGGAAAGCTAGAAGAAGCGACGGCTCAGTACCAGAAAGCACTTGACCTCAACCCGCATTATGCCAGCGCATACGATAATTTGGGGACGGTGCTGCAAGAGCAGGGAAAGGTTGACGAGGCAATTGTCTACTATCGACGGGCGCTAGAGCTTGATCCGAACCTTGCCAATGCCTATAACAATCTAGGTTCGGCACTCCAATCGCAGGGCGACATCGACGAAGCGATGACCCACTGCCTAAAGGCGATTCAGCTTCAACCAGATCATGCGGATGCTCACAATAATTACGCCAGCGGTTTGGTAGAGCAGGGTGAATTTGAACGGGCGATCGAGCATTACAGGCAGGCACTTCAATACAAGCCTGATCATGCCAATGCTCACCTGAATCTAGGGATTGTGCTGCTGTTGCTGGGCGATCTCAAGCAGGGCTTTGAGGAATATCACTGGCGCTGGGAGAGTCGGCAATGTGCATCGCTACGCTATCCGCACGCGCTTTGGGATGGGTCAGACCTCAACGGCAAAGTCATTTTGCTGACGGCAGAGCAAGGCTATGGCGATACCATTCAGTTTGCACGTTACGCCAGTTTGGTAGCTCAGCGTGGTGGACATGTGGTGATTGCCTGCCAAGAGCCACTCATCCGTCTGTTGAATACTCTGCCCGGTATCGATCGCTGTGTCGATCGCGCGAATGTCGATGTTCAAACAAATGTTCACGCCCCTCTACTAGATTTACCGCTGCTGTTGGGAACCACACTAGAAACCATTCCCGGTGACGTGCCCTACCTCACCCCTACATCTGAATTTCGCCTACCGATCGCTGACAGTCTATCCGCCATTCCCCACTCCCCACTCCCCACTCCCTTCAAAATTGGTATTGTCTGGGGCGCTAATCCTGATAGTTCCACCAGCAGTAAGCGATCGTGTGAGTTAGAACGCTTTCTAGCTCTACTCGAAATTCCGAGTGTGGCGCTCTACAGCTTACAAAAAAATCCGACTGAAGCCGATTTGGCTCTACTGGAAGCTCATTCAGCCATACAGGACTTGCATGAATATCTGGACGATTTTGCGGACACTGCTGCCGCGATCGCCCAACTCGATTTGGTAATTAGCGTCGATACGTCTGTGGCCCATCTGGCAGGTGCGATCGGTAAACCTGTGTGGACGTTACTAGCTAATGTTGCTGACTGGCGCTGGCTGCGCGATCGAGATGATACGCCCTGGTATCTCACCATGCGGCTTTTTCGGCAAGAGCAGGAGGGAGATTGGGATGGGGTGTTTGAGCGGTTGGAGATAGCGTTGCGATCGGTGTTGGAGCAGAGAAACGAGGCATTGGAAGCAACCGCAGAGACGCAGAGGCGCAGAGCGAAGAAGGAAGAAGGAAGAAGGCAGGAGGCAGAAAAAGGGGAACAGAGGGCGCAAGGGAAGCAAGGGGAAAGAGAAGAACTCAAAACTCAAAACTCCTCCACACACCCCACACCCCACACCCAACACCCCACACTCCTTTCCGGCTTCAACCAGCTCCAAACTTGCCGTCACGGAACGTTTCTCTACAACCGCAACGATCTCTACATTGGTCGATCGCTGGAACTTTATGGTGAGTGGAGTGAGGGGGAAGTGGCTTTGTTCCAACCGCTGCTTCGTTCCGGTGATGTGGTGGTTGAGGTGGGCGCAAATATTGGCACGCATACGGTGTTCTTTGCAAGAGCGGTGGGAGACAGGGGCAGTGTGTTGGCGATCGAGCCGCAGCGGATTGTCTTTCAGACCCTATGTGCCAATCTCGCGCTTAATAGCATTACGAATGTGCAGACGTATGCGATCGCCCTTGGCGAAGCACCGGGGTTCGCGCAAATTCCAGCACTCGATTACCACCAACTCAATAACTACGGCGGCGTGAGTCTTCAAAAGATTTCTGAAGAACAGGCGCTTGGAGAAAACGTGCAAATTGCAACGCTGGACAGTTTTGCCATACCGCAGTGCCGTCTACTGAAAATTGATGTGGAAGGGATGGAACTAGCTGTGCTTAAAGGTGCCACAGCGATGATTCAGCATTGTCAACCCATCTTGTATCTTGAGAACGATCGCCAGGAGAAATCGATCTCGTTAATTCAGTATCTGATGACGCTTGGCTATGACCTCTACTGGCATCGTCCGCCGATCTATAATCCAGAGAATTTCTTGCACAATCCACAAAACGTTTTTGGCAACACAATCTCTGTGAACATGCTGGGGTTGCTGCCCATTCATCGCCTTGCGATCGAAGGGTTGGAACGAGTCAGTGTGGCCGATCCGACCGCTAGTGCAGGTTAACGGAAAAAGATCAAATCAAACCGAAAATTAACCGCAAAGACGCAAAGAGCGCCAAGCATTGTTTCTGTTCCCTCCACATCTCAGTGGTAGAGCAAGCGATATACAATTAACTTCATTCACCATCCTAAGTGCTCTAAGTAAACTGATGTCGCAAGTCGATAGACTGTCTATGCAGCGGTAGAAGATAATCCATCCAAACGCAGCGAGCTTTACATGCAAAAAATTGATCGGCAGCGTGAGCATCAGGCAAATGAACGGACGTTTCTGGCTTGGCTACGAACTGCCATTGCACTCATCGGGTTTGGGTTTGCGATCGCTCGCTTCGGTCTTTTTCTGCGGGAGCTTCAGTCTGCTTTAACGCACCAGGATGCTGCACCGCCATCCTTTCTCAGCTCTCAAAGCATTGGAATTGTGCTAGTTATGACAGGTATTGTCGTGATTCCGCTCTCTGTGTGGCGTTACAATCGCGTCTTTAGCCAAATTGAACGGGGCGATTATCAACCCAATCGTCTTGTTGTCTGGGTAACGGCTGGAGTCGTGACTATTCTGGGCATCGTGAGCCTTCCTCTAATGATTTGGCGACAGCCAACAACATCCACACAGCCTCATCAAAGCCGTGCCATGATCTCACCGAAGCACTTACCTTCGTTTACCACCTCAACGTCTACACATCATCCACGAAGTAGATTTGTCAGCCGATCAGGAAACCATTTCAATAGTTGAGCTAAAACAATCATTGGCTAAAACACGATTAGCAGAACCGGGCTACTATAAAGAAAAAACGCAAAGAAAAAGTAATATCTTTTTATAACTGAGTACCTTTTGGGTTGGCATTGTTTGTCGATCGTTGGCCCTAAAAACTTGCTTAAAAACTGCTCAACGTGTTTGGAAAGACAACTCTAGTTAACATCTCAGGACTTAAACTAATCCAAAGTCTTAGGGCGTGTTTTAAAACCCTCGAAAGCCCCCCACTCCCAATTCTGGGGGCTTCCAAACAGGCTTCAAAAGCCCCCAATCCTGTGGGCTTAAAGCCCTTTGGGAATACAAGAAAAGGGGGCAAAAGCTTCAGCAACGAAGCGATTAGGAGTTTTAAAACACAGCTTACTATTACAGTCAAAGCGTGTAAAGGTTTCTAACTAAAGGTCTAAGGTACCTCTCAAGAAAGATGTGGGCGATCTTTTCGCCACAGTAACTTATAATTCAGCCTCGGAAAAAGCCTGATATGTCAGGTTTCTAGCCAAATTCACACTTATACGATCAATACCTGAGTTGTGAAGAAACAAATCGGTATTGATTGTTCTTGTACTGTAAATTGCTAGTCCGATCGCGGCTTGTATGCTTTAACATCGTCAAATTCAGCACTTTGGTGCCATTACTATTCTTGATGGGTGGACTGTTGTGACCAGTCACACTTCTAGATGAAAGCATTGAGTGCAAGTTTGCCCTACTGAAGAACGTAAGGGCCAAATCAACATGAATTTATGACTTAAATACGGTGCATGAATCAACCGATTCATGGATCAAACGTGTTGTTGAGGGGTTCATTTAATGAATTATTTGCTTTGTTATCTATTAGTAAGTTCAACTGTTCTAATGCTTTCTTATGTAGGAGAGCAGTCTGCGATCGCGGCTCCTAACCAGACCGCCGATCGTCCTCAAGCGGTAGACTCAACTCCAGATCTATTGAGTCAGTCAATAACACAAGGCGTTGTTGCTGAAGGTAGTGTTGATGCAGGTAGTGCCGATGAAGACCCAATGCCGCAAGTGACCTCTGTTTCACAACTGTCGGATGTCCGACCGACCGATTGGGCGTTTCAAGCCTTGCAGTCGCTTGTAGAGCGCTATGGCTGCATTGTGGGGTATCCCGATCGCACCTTTCGAGGCAATCGAGCACTGACTCGCTACGAGTTTGCGGCTGGACTCAACGCCTGTATGGATCGCATCAACGAACTCATTGCGGCGGGGACTACCAACCTGGTGAAAAAGGAGGATTTAGTCGCACTCCAACGCTTGCAAGAAGAATTTACGGCTGAACTTGCCACACTCCGAGGGCGCATAGGGGCACTGGAGGTGCAAACTGCCACACTAGAACGACAGCAGTTTTCTACGACCACAAAGCTGAGCGGCGAACTGATCTTTGGTGCCATCAGTGTCTTGGCGGGCGATCGGGCAGACGGTACGCGAGCCGATCGAGTGCCTACTCTCGGCTACAGAGTGCGATTAAACCTGGAAACGAGCTTTAGTGGCAGAGATCTCCTCACGACCCGCCTACAAGCCAACAATGTCACGCCTCTCGGTGGCACAACGGTCACAGGTGGTGGGCTCGGTGCCCTACTGACCAACGAAGGACGCATTGAATTTGATGGGGATAGCCGTGGCTCGCTTGGCATTGGGTTGTTGCGCTATCGCTTTCCGATCGGCTCTCGCACCAATATCTACCTTGCAGGCGCAGGCAATGGCTTTGTTGATATCGATGCGTCTCAGCAGTTGAATCCTTACTTTGATGGAGGAGCCGTTTCGCTGTTTGGGCTGCGTAACTCGATTTACAACTACTCTGGCGGCACGGGGTTTGGTTTACGGCACTTCTTTAACGACACCCTGGAACTCAACCTGGGCTACCTGGTGCCCAACGCCAACGACCCCAGCGCCAAAAATGGGTTGTTCAACGGTCAATATGGTGCTCTGGCACAGCTCATTGTGAATCTGAGTCCATCCAGTCGGATTGGGTTTACTTACGTCAATGCCTATAGCCCTTTTCCTGACAGAATTCAACCCGATATTGCCTCCAGCCTGGGTGCTACGGGCAGCAATTTGGCAAACAGTAACTTTGGTACCTCTGTAAGTACCAATGCCTTTGGCTTCTCAGGCAGCATCAACTTCAACCCCAGGATTTCTCTCGCTGGCTGGGTTGGTTATGCCCAACAGCGCTATATCGGCAGGGGTGATGGGGATATCTGGAACTGGATGGTTGGTTTAGCCTTTCCCGATTTGGGTAGAAAAGGTGATCTGGGCGGCATTTTGGTAGGCATGGAGCCAAAGTTAACTAACCTGACAAATGGCGTGAATGGTGGACAAGCCGATCGCGATACCTCTCTCCACGTTGAAGGCTTCTACCGCTTTCGTCTTAGCGATAATATTGCGATAACGCCCGGTGTGATCTGGTTAACGGCACCCAATCACGACGATCGCAACGATGATGTTTTTATCGGCGTGTTGCGAACGGTGTTCTATTTCTAAGACGCTCGTTATTTCAATCAGCTTTAATTCATCTCCTAGCCTCACGTTTGTCTTGATACGCTTTGTGGCTTTAGGATGACGAATCTGAACGGTTTCGTTAGTCTCTCTGCACGATCGCAACCGTTCAATTGTTTGACATGTAACCAGTAGCGAGTGAATATCTTAGTCTTTAAACTTTGTTTTTGGATATGCTTAATTGGGTGCCCATTGCCTGTTTTTTAACTTTTTTACAAGTATCTTTAACAAATTTAATGACGTTCTTACTTAAATAATTCTAGAACTTACGCATTGACAGAAGTGGCAATGTCTGAAGTCAGACAACAGCCGATCTGGAGAGGTTTTTCAAAATAAACTGACGGATCACTGGCACAAATAGCTGCCTAGACACCTGATACAGGTT
>JAHHIE010000118.1 GCA_019358945.1 Stenomitos rutilans HA7619-LM2
TACACTAACCCTTGGGCGTGTTGGACGATGGTTTCCATAACCGTTCAGTCAAACTTTTCTTACGCCCTTTCTTTCAGGTTTCTCCCCCTTTGGCAACCCCTTGTTGAGACTGGTGCAAGATCTCAGTTAACCAACGTTGGCAATCTCGATCGCAGGGGTCGCCCAGAACTCTCCCGGTGAAATGCCAGTCCAGCGTTTAAACGCCCGGTAGAACGCACTTGTACCTGAAAAACCGAGTAGGAAAGCAATTTCACCAATCGCAATCCGCTCTTCCCGCAAGTAATGAATGGAAAGCTCTCGCCGAACCTCATCTAGCAAATCGCGGTAGGAGGTTCCTTCTTCTTTAAGTTTACGTTGCAAAGTACGCGGAGCATATTTCACACGTGCGGCAACCGCTTCAATCGTGGGATTGCCACTGCGCAAATTTGCAACCAGCGCTTGACGCACCCGGTCTTCCAGACGATCAGAGCTTGGCAATGCTGCCAACGCTTTCTCGGCACACTGATCAAAAATAGCAGATAGGGTAGAGTCAGCATTCAATAACGGTAGATCCAGCAGTGCCGTATCAAAAGCGATCGTGTTGTAGGGCTGATCAAATTCCAGGGGCGATCGAAACAAAGACTGGTAGGCAGAGAGATCGTCTGGCTCAGAGTGCTGAAACCCAACGTTCAAGGGCATTATATCCACGCCCGTTGATCGACGACAGATGAGAATCAACCCTGCTAAAGCCCACTGGTGGTAAGCCCGATGGATAGCGATGTATTCATCGCCAAACGTCATCGTTAATCGTGCAACATTGTCCTGAACTTTAAAAAGAACCACAATGCCAGCGTGCATTAATCGAGAGTATTGCACAATGCGATCGATCGCTTCCGCCAAGTTCGCACTGTAGCAGATCATATAGCCCAAAACATCTAGCGTGGCAGGCCGGATGAACTCTGCCATCTGTAGCCCCACAGTTGGATCGTCGGACTGATAGGCAATAGTACGCCACAGATTACAGTACGTTTCGTGGGAAAGTCTCGCCTCGACATCTTCAAGCAATTCAGAAGTAAGGCCAACTGCCGTCATAATGTCTTCTATCTTCAAGCCGTAATGAGCAGCTGCAGTCAAGATTCCCTGAATCAATTTGGCTGAGACAACAGTCTGCATACGGGTTTTCTTCTCGTAAAGGTTAGCGAAGCCTTGCGTTTGTTCCCTAGTCTACAGGGTGTACTGCCCTATACGGCCGCCGAAGCTCTACATGAGCACTTGGCGTTTTAAGTGAACTTTTTGACGTATTTGGGCATTGCCCATCATGCTTTCAACCAGTACCTTAAGGAAAAGTCAGAGGCAGCCGTGATTTCATCAAGGTCGAGATGATGCCCCCCCTACCGTTCCTCAACTGTCTGGTCGGTTGCAAGCACCTTTATAAACCCTTTTCAAACACTCACGATCGACTCTGACACGCGGTGTCTCGCTCTAGCGAGGGCTAAAGAACGTTCGACGATCGTACTAAAAGCGCTGCTTAGCAATTCCACTCGATCGATCACTTAAGTTGTTCCCTTGTAAAGACCGACTGCTACACCCGGAAAAGCTCCAGCTTGGCTTTAAGTTCCGCCTTAACTTGATGATCTTCACTAGGCATTCATCTGGGTAAGGCGGATGATTGATCAACGGCTTCATCTAGTGGAGTACGTGGTGAGACGAGGCCTTTCAATGAATTGTTCTCACAATGGTAAGTTTCCGTCTAAATTCTTGCTGTTTCTAGCAGCATACTGACTTTCCTACTCTTTAAGAGCCTACTGATAATGCCCAGCGAGAACTCGATTCAAATGCTTACTAGTGAATCAAAACTGATGCAGTCTCCCAGCTTAATCAAGTTCAGTCGGCTCTCGTCGCGTGAACTAGAAATTCTAAAATTGCTAGTAGAAGGTCGTAGCAATCCAGCGATCGCAACCACCCTTCACCTCAGCCCAAACACCGTCAAAACCCACGTCCGTAGCATTATGAATAAACTTGGGGTTGATTGTCGTATTCAAGTTGCAGTCGTCGCCTTGCGGCTTGGCTTGATTTGACATAGCTATACCAGCCTGTCACTTCGGTTAGAACAGTCATGATCTCCATCATGTAAGTGCTGAGGGTGAAAATTCAATTCGCTCACCTAGCAGGCTGACTCTGAAGCGTCTACACCGTCTAGCACGTTGCTGTATTCGTTTGTTTAGCGATCGCCAGAAATATGAGAGCGTGAAGCGATCAATGAATGGCTTGAAGCGTTGTCTCCAACCAGGTATTTCGGCTCTGCACCCTGTTCTACTCAAACTGGCTACGGCTACATTGCATGACTGCAATTGAAAAAAAAGAGGATAAGCAGTTCTAATGGCTTATCCTCAAAACGTTGCCTCAAATTACTGTCCAGCTAGCAGGCTGTTTAGCTAGCTAGATACTCACGCACGTTTGCTTTCCGGCGACGCAAGTGATCAAGCGCTTGCCGCTCAAGCTGCCGTACCCGCTCACGGCTAAGGTTCAGTCGTTCGCCCACCTTGGCTAGCGATAGCTCGTTGCCATCTTCTAAGCCATAGCGCAAGGCAATCACCTGACGTTGCTGAGGCGTCAGGTCAGCCATGAGGGTTTCTAAGTCCTGACGCAATGACTCTTGCGCCATGTAATGCTCTGGCGACGGGCCATCATCTTCCAGCAGGTCTTGTAGCTCAGTATCCTGGTTATCACCCACGCGCAGATCAAGGGAAACAGGCTGACGTGCGATCGTCAGATACTCCCGAATCTGAGCAGGCTCAAGCTCCAAGGCAACCCCGATTTCAGCCGCCGTAGCGCTGCGCCCCAACTGTTGTGCGAGTTCGCGCTGCACTTTCTTGATTTTGTTGAGCTTTTCAGTGATGTGAATGGGCAAGCGAATGGTACGCGCTTGTTGAGCGATCGCCCGTGTGATGGCTTGACGAATCCACCAGTACGCATAGGTCGAGAACTTATACCCACGCATGGGATCAAACTTCTCAACGCCACGCTCCAGCCCCATTGTGCCTTCTTGAATCAGATCTAGAAACTCCAAATTGCGTTTCTGGTACTTCTTGGCGATCGACACCACAAGGCGCAGATTGGCCTCAATCATCTTTTGCTTAGCACGCTGACCGCGACGCATCACTTCATCAAGATCGGCTTCACTCATCTGCGCATGGTCTGCTAACTCCTGCGCGGTGGGTTCGTGGTCAAGCGTTTGGGCAAGCGCTTCTTTTTGGTCGTGCAGTGCCATCATCTGCTGTACCTGCTTGCCATAAATGATTTCCTGTTCATGGGTCAGCATCGGCACACGACCAATTTCGTGCAGGTACGTCCGAACCATATCTGCCGTAAAGGTAGGTTTTGTCGTTTTAGTTTTGGTGTTGGCAGTAGCCATGAATGCGTAGAACTCCGTAGACAAAGGACAGGGAACATGGGACTGAAGCGAAAACACGTGCCCTAAGTAAAATCAGTTAGGACATCAGTAAAATCAGTTAAGACAGGAGAGACAAGGTTTCTGCTTGATAAACCGTCTGCGAAACGAGAAATACTTTGCAAACAGCGCAGCCACTTAGTTGCTGGTGTTTGCGTCTCACTGTCATGACGGCAGATGTTGCAAAAGCAATCCTAAACGGCCTAGCGCGATTTTCTGGAAGTAAAAGCGTTGTCTAGCAAAACAGAAAACTTGGTAGAAATAACGTTAAGAAGCAAGAGGTGAAGCACTTACAGAGAAAGAAATAACCAGATTGTGAAGCACCAAGGCGGAGTCATTATGAGTTTGTGTTGAATCGATAGCCTATATTATAGACGCTAGCCCAGACAGTTAGTTTCGCCCTGTAGAATGACCCGATTGGATGATTTGTGAATCTTTCACAGCACATAAGGTTCCAGATCTCTTAAGGTTTTGAGGTGCGGTTGCAAGCAGCATTCGCAGTGTGCAAGAGCTAGATTGCAGTGTCATTGAATCAGACGTACACACCTATGTAGCGAAATTTGGAACTTAGGGTCTTTAGTCAAAAAGGTTATACCAGGTCTGTACATGCTCTATTTTGACTTGATTACTTGCTTCAAAATAGTCCCCATTAAGCGTGATAACCGAACCGATCGATGGGTATAAGTCCGTCTTTCGATTGACTTCACTAGTTTTACGTTGCGGCTCGCCAATCAGATCTATCTTTGACTACAACATAAACGTGTGCCATAGCCCGCGATCGATCCGCCTAAGAGGGCAACCCCTGAGCGATCTCGGCCTCGCTTCAATTTGATGCTGTGGCCTCAGCTTAAACGCCAAGATCTGCTCTAGCAGCTTCAGCCGCTTTAAAGACCACGGAAGTTGGCAATTCTTCCCAGGCAGGTTCGCTAATTTCGGCATAGAACGTTTCATCATAGGGACGAGTTTTAACGACAACGGGCATCGGAATCGCGTGACCCAGGATGAGTGCCTGCTGCTTAGAGTCGAGCTTGGCTAAGACCGATCGCAAACTCTGTGCGCCCGAAACCCCGGTAAAAATGGCATCAATATCTTTTTCATCATTCAATAGAGCAGTAATGCGCGTGCCAATCTGAGACATCACTTCGTTGTCAATGCCAGACGGACGTTGATCCACCACCAGCAGGGTCACAAAATACTTTCGCATTTCACGGGCGATCGTGCCGAAAATGGTTTGTCCGACCGTCGAGGGATCGAGAAAGCGGTGAGCTTCTTCAATCGTGATGACCAGTTGACGGGGGCGATCGCTCACCTTTTTGGTCTGCAAAAACTGCTCGGCTTTGCGCACGTAGGCATGGTGAATACGCCGCGCAATCACATTCGTCGCCAGCATGTAAGACAGTAGATTGGACTGAGAGCCAAATTCCACCACCACATGCTTACCCGCATCGATCGACTCTAAAATCTGACCTACATAATTATGAGGACAGGACTGGCGAATGTATTTCAGCTCATCCAAACGATTGAGCTTCCGCTGCAGCGCCATGATGGAAGATTTACTGCCCATCTTGGTTTCACAAAACTCCTGGATTTCGCCGTTGCTCATCGCCAGCAGACGCGTAATCCAGGCTTTGCCAAACTCGTTGCGGAGAATAATCGCGTTTTCCAGACTGGCCTCCGATAGATTCAGTTCGCCTCGCACCAGCATTAAATCTTCGACATCAATCTGGTCATAGCTGATGTAAAGCTCCTGAGCATCCCGCACCCCACGCCGCTTGGTCGAATCGGGATCAAGCGTATAGATTTGCACCTGTCCTGGAAAAAGCTGCCGCAGCCCTTTTACCGTGCTGAACTGCTTACCCTCACGGGCCGCTTCCCAGCCGTATTCTGAGTGCATATCAAAGATCAAATTCACCGCTGCCTGCTTGCGGATAATGCCAGAGAGCAACAACCGCGTCAGAAAGGACTTTCCTGTTCCCGACTTTCCAAACACCCCGTTGCTGCGTTCAACAAAGCGATCGAGATCGAGACACACAGGCACAGCCGTGTCGATCGGCTGACCGATCGCAAAATTTCGCCGACTGGGATCATCCTCCCAACCAAACACCGCCCGAAAATCTCGCTCACTCGCATCAAATACCTGGCTAAAGTGACCGGGGATCGTTTTGACAGGCAATAATTCAATATCAGCACTAGTCTGAGCCTTGTAGGAAGAGAGTTTTGAGTTTTGAGTGCTGGGTTTTGAGTTGGCTTTCAACTCCTGATTCCTAACTCCTGACTCCTGACTCCTTTCCCCCGGTGTAAACATCAACATCGGCGTTAAATTAATCGTGCCAAACGTCCCTGTACCCGCAAGCACCTCTTGTAAAAAGCTGTTGGGATCAGGCGGATTTGCCAGAATGCGAGGACTGCCCGTGCCCAGGGAAACATCGGTGAGCATGCAAAAGAAGCGCGATCGCATCCCCTGCACCACGAGAAACTTACCGACCCGCATGTCTTCGACAAACACGTCGGGGTGTAAGCGCACTTCTAACCCTTGGCTAAGCGAACCCTGAACAACAGAGCCGAGTGGTTGCTCTAGAGTCATTCACTAACCCCATACGCTCACTACTTAAGCCCGATGTAGACAGATGGTCACAGCATGCTGGGTGCGGTGTTACAATCCTGGCTTAAAGCAGATGTACTACTTAGTAAGACAAGTGTACCATTTTGCCTGCTGGATGCAAGCAGGCAGAAGGGAGCGCCAAAAAAGCCCCTGCTTGTCCTTAGAGCAGGGGCACGTCAACTAGAGCTTTCTGAACAAAGTAAAGTCGAGCTTACTCAGGCTAAACAGCTTAAACGTCGGGCAGCAGTTCGCTGGAGTAAACGTCTAGTGGAATATAAGCAGGAACGCGAGTGCTGTAGTCGATCGTGGTGCCTGTTACAGCTTCTGACAGCGCTTCAAAGGATTCTGAACGCCAGTTGCGCTCATGAATGGGCTTAGACTGTTCACCTCGGAAATAGGCTTGCGTTCCCAGAACCGCGACAGCAACCCAACCCACGACGAATAAGGTAGCTAAGATAATCATGAGGACTCTCCGTAAACTTTTGTTTCAATATGTGTAAATAAATGTAACAAAACCTTGTCAAGACTGCAACATTTAAGCCGGATCGGTAAACCGAACCGCTTGCTAAACCTGTGCTACTAGGCGTGGCGAAGATGGTTGCTCTGCTCATTCCCGGTGCCAAATGGTTTTTGGTGGCTCCGTAGATACTAAGAGCTTGCCCTGAGAAATCACGTAGCTCACGATCGCACGGCGGCGAATGGCATCGTAACGATCGCGGGCATCTAGCACAATCAAGTTTGCGGGTTTGCCAACTTCAACGCCGTAGCGATCGCTGATATTCAACGTCCTGGCACCATTCCACGTCACCATGTCGTAGCAAGCGTCAATTTCAGCCGTACCTGTCATTTGGCAAACGTGGAGACCCATTGAGGCTACATCCAGCATGTTGCCTGTGCCTAACGAATACCAGGGATCTTGAACGCAGTCATGCCCAAAGCTGACATTCATGCCCTGCTGCCAGAGTTCCTTCACGCGCGTGACGCCTCGACGTTTGGGGTAGGTATCGGTGCGGCCTTGAAGCGTAATGTTGATGAGAGGATTGGCAATAAAGTTCAGCTCCGTGCGGTGAAGAAGGCCCAGAAGCTTGAAGGCGTAAGCATTGTTGTAGGAGCCAAACGCCGTGGTGTGGCTCGCTGTCACGCGAGATCCCATCCCTGCACGAATGGCGCAGGCTCCCACCACTTCCAGAAAGCGAGACTGATCGTCATCAATTTCGTCGCAGTGGATGTCGATGAGGCGATCGTATTTTTGCGCCAGTTCAAAGATGCGATGAACCGATTTCACGCCATCTTCGCGCGTCAGCTCGTAATGGGGAATGCCACCAACCGCATCGGCACCCATCTCCATTGCTTGTTCCATCAGGTGGTCATTCTGCGATGAGCCAAAAATACCGTCTTGCGGAAAGGCCACTACTTGCAGCGTGATCCAATCCTTCACGGTTTCACGCACCTCTAGTAGCCCTTGCAGTGCTATCAGACTGGCTTCACTCACATCGGCATGAGTGCGGACAAACAGAACGCCCTGCATCGCCTGCTGCTTCAGCGTTGTAATGGCACGAGTTTTCACATCTTCGAGAGAAAGGTTTTGCTTGCGATCGCGCCAGATTTCAATGCCTTCAAATAGCGTGCCGCTCTGGTTCCAGCGGGGTTCGCCAACCGTTAGAGCAGAATCCAGATGAATGTGAGACTCGACAAATGGAGGGCTGACCAACTGCCCTTGCAGATCCAGTTCCTGTTTTGCAGGCTCCGTTATTTGGGGTGCGATCGCCGCAATGACTCCTTGCTGAATCGCAAGATCGACCGCGACAATTGTCCCGTCAGACTGGAGTAACTGACCATGACGCAGGAGCAAATCGTACATGCTTATACCTTCACAACTTAGACCTTTACCTCATCGGCAAAGCTGGCCCAGCGCACAAACTCAAACGGCCCCGCAATTGATCCCCACAGGTGCTCGTCAGTTTCGGGATCACGTCCGCGATCGTGACTGGTGAATTTCTCGCCATCAATCTCAAACTCATTGTCAAGATACGTCTTAACATCGCCCCGCATTACAATGCAGGCTTTGCCAGGTTCGATATGCCCCTTAAAGCTATGCCCTGTCCACTGCACATGGGCAGTACAGCCAGACATTTTTTCGAGTTGATCGGTTTTGAGTGTTTGTAGCCGCTCAACGTCGCGGGTGGCACCGTAAACCTGCGCTTCGTCGTGTACCAGATAATTCTCAATTTCAATGCGATCGCCAGCCGGAACTAGCTTTAACACCCGCAACCGATACGGCTGCTTGAGCGCATAGTCATACGCTTGCTCTAACAGCAGACTTAAACCCGACAGCAATTCGATCGGTAGTGGACGCATACAAACGCGAATATGAGCAAAAAAGGGCGGGTTCTCAAATGCTTGTGCCTGATTGCTAAAATCGGCCGCCATCCAACGGCCCAGAGCTGCAATATCGGTAGAGTGAGTCATCGATCGTGTGTGCATTGAAAGACTGACACTATGTTAAAGCGATCGCTGTCTACGCAGATGCGGTTGAGAAAGTCTGTTGCAATAGAGGGGTGGGAAGTTGGGGAGGCTAGAGAGACAGCTTAAGTTGCGCTCCGCTCCCCCTGCTTCCTCTGCTCCCTCCGCTTCCCCTAATCCCCTCGCGCCCTCTACCTTCCACCTTACCCCAACCCTCTAAACCGAAACAGTAAAAACTGTGTCACCTGTTCTTCCCGAAAGTTGTCATCGCTAACCAGTAACAAACTGCGGCTACCATCGGGCAAGCGAGGGCCGATCGCCATGCCTTCCAGGTTATCCAGCGGTAGATTGAGCGAAGAGAGGTCAAGCAGTAGCTTTTTGGGAATGGCAACCGTACCGCGCAGAGCGCCTTTCAAGCTATCGATCGTAGAAATATCCGTTGCACCACCTGTTGCTAATTGAAACAGCTTTACCTGAAAGCCATTGGTACCGAACGATCGCTCCAGGCTGAGAAAATGCCCGCCCTGATCGATCGCGGTCAGTTCGGTTAACCCGTGATTGATAGCCTCTTCTGGCGGCGGATCGAGCTGGTAAAGGTGTTCTGAAACGAGCAAGGCTCTATTTGCCTCCAGCATGTAATGCAGCAAACGGTTCTTGGCTCCCTGTGCTGCTTTAGAAGGTTCAGCATCTTGCTTCAAGGACGACTCAGTGGCTGTAAACAAACGAAACGG
The DNA here is from genome assembly GCA_019358945.1 of Stenomitos rutilans HA7619-LM2. Classification (GTDB taxonomy): domain Bacteria; phylum Cyanobacteriota; class Cyanobacteriia; order Leptolyngbyales; family Leptolyngbyaceae; genus Stenomitos; species Stenomitos rutilans. The sequence continues at coordinate 9,227 of JAHHIE010000118.1, forward strand.
CTCTACGGCGGTTTTGCCATATCCACCAGGAGTCGTGGTCAACGCTTCAAAACCCAGATTGTCCTGTACACCTTGCGTTTGCTGCTCACCCTTTGCATCAGGGATGTAGCGTTTGGGAATTTGCAGGCTATGCTTCCACTGTCCTGTTTTCAAGTCAAACTCGCGCACAAAAGGCGGTACGCCATCATGCGTTACGCCTTCACTGGAGATAAACACAGTGCCCAGCGGTGAGAGTGCAATGCCTTCAGGGTCGATCGTGCCCTTTGCGTAAGGCTTGCCGCCTTCATTAGCAATCGTCGTGACGGCTTCGATCGCGACTTGCTTAAGCTTTGGGGCTTTGCCATCCGCCGTATCTAACGCCAGTTTCAGCGTGTAGAACCGGGCAGGCGCAAACTCACTGCGATCGTCCGAAATGGCATAAAAGCGATCGCGCTGGCGATCGTAGGTGATTGCCGACAGCCCACCCACCCGAGTTCCCTGAAACTCCTGCTTCGGAAGCTGATACGCTCCCAAAAAGTCTGCTGATAGATTCAAAAATAGGCGATCCTCAGCGCTCACTTGTGGTAGATCGCAACCCGTCAAAAGCGGCATCAACGCCAGCAAGAGGGCTATCAGACAAGATGTTAAGTTGAACTGCCGATCGCTCACGTTCTTTCTTAATACTGAGGCATACCCCTGAATTATGAAGGATCTTGCAATCATTGCGAGCTTTGGTTTAGTAGCATGATTTGAAGTGCCTTTAGAACAACTGGGCTTGACATACAACTCAGGGAAAGCTTCTTTAACAAGACGGTCTGTGTCTTTTACTAAGAAGGTAAAGGTGACTACAGCTCAAAAACATCAGACTGCTTCAGTCCATTGCACCTAGCTCTCAGGTTGTTCAAGAACCAAAACTTCTTTTATACACGTTCTGCATCATGTCCCAAAACGAACGATAGCGATTGGCACCAGGTAGTTTATTACCAAAATCCCAGGCTTCCCATTCATTTCGAGAGTCTAAAACCTGCGGGTTGAGAAGAAAAACATAGCCATCTTCAGTAGAGCTAAGCTGGAGAGCGGTCTTCATATATCGACCTCTTATCGAGCAACAGTCTTGATGTTCCCCATATTGGAAATACTGTTCATCCTCAATGTCGTCGCCATCATCCCAGATTTCTACCCAATCTCTGTTTTCCTCAATAAACCATTTGATTTGGTTAGGACTTACGCAGTTGGGGCGTAGAAAGGTGACATAAGACTTGAGGAAATCGCTAGAGTGAAGGTATGAAAGACACCGTGACACGGCTGGACTACTGCCAATATTTGCTAGTCAGCCAAATCAACT
>JAHHIE010000119.1 GCA_019358945.1 Stenomitos rutilans HA7619-LM2
TGACTCAACTGCAAACGCAAGTGGACACTCTGATTGCCGATTTAACCGCTGAAATCGTTGCTTCTGTGACTGGCTTTCGCTTTATCGTCGAGGCCCTATCTGTCGCAGGCCTTGTTTAATTTGGTATCACGCCGACTGTGCAGGTGATTCCGTTTGATGTCGCCGCACTCTTTAGTAATGCGATCGCCCAACCTAGCCAATACGGCTTCACTAATGTCACCGACGCTTGCCTGCTTACCGCGTGCCAAACGCCAGACACTTACTTATTCTGGGATGATATTCATCCCACGACGGCTAGGCATGAACGCATTGCCGAGGCGGCTACCACGACGATCAGCGCTGCTGGCGTGCCCGAACCACCAACCACCTTAGGGCTGGTCACCTTGAATGCCTTGATGGCGGGTGCTGCTGCCTACAAGCGACGCCAACGCTCTAAAGGCGGTCCGCTTCACAACAGAAACTCACGTTAGGATTAAAACACTGACTAAGTAGATGTTTCAAAAAGCACTTCTCAGTCCCGTTGAGACGTACCAATTAGCCTGAGGGTTAATCAGTATGGAGAACTGGAAAGGACTATTAGGGTTTCTAGCCTCCTGATTCTCAGCAGATTCAAATGGTGCACTCCTTAGCGGGAGTTTTCGCTCGCTTACTACTCAACCCCAAAAACCAACCATTAGACGGTGGTCGGTCAAACAATCAAGCTGTTAAAAGTAGGGAGTTGCTAGAAAGAGCAGGAGTTTGAACTGTGAGTACACAGCGGGAACATTCGGATGACAGCGCCATCATGCCTTCAGAAGAAGGTCGGCAAGAGTCCAAGATGCTTGGAGTAGATGGCAATCGCCCCATCGATGACAGCGATCTTCAGATACAGTATGTTTTGCCTATTGATGGCAAGCGTCCGGTTGTGGCTGGTACCGTTCACATACGCGACACGTTCGAGATGGATGGCAGTCGCCCAATTGGGGCCGGTTCACTCGATACCGACAAAACTTTGGGGATTGATGGCGACCGCCCGATTACTGCAAGCAATTTGGATGTGAAAGAAGTTGTCTACGAAGATGGCGAACGACCGATTGAAGCGAGTAAGCTTCAAATTCGCAAAACGCTTCCCGTCGATGGCGATCGTCCGATTACTGCAAACAACCGGAAAAAACCAGATATGATGCGAGACTACATTGACTAGAATGATATGCAGAGCAGTCAGACATTTTTAAGTAAGGGTAAGGTAGCGAAGATACGGTAGTGAGCTGTCAAGCAGGTTGCGGCTTTACCCCTTGAACGGTTTTGGAAGAGATGCTTCAACTGCTGTATACCTCAAAGGTCTTTTGCATAGTTGAAAGGAACCTCTAGAACATTCATTCTGCTACTGCCCTTTTGCTCCTTTCAACTATGCCATCGGCACTCTACCCATAGCCGTGGCTAAAACGCCCTAAAGCGGTTTGACCGCAAACCGCACCTTTAGCCCCTCCTTAGGCTCGTGGATTCAATAAACGGACAAGTTTTATGCAGGTAGGGGCGCAGGCCGTGCGCCCCTACGAGAAATGCCGGAGTTATTAAATGCTTGTTCCTTATGATCGGGCGTTGGCACCGTCACCAGCGTTAAATCCTGTGGTAACAGACTCCAGTCATACCCTTGCAAGAGTTTAGCCGCCAACAGCTTCAGTTCCAAGCGCGCGAACTCCTTCCCCTAGCGCGCCGCTGTCGATGCAACTCACTTGTTTGCAGTGCCAGCGACAGCGAACCCAAGAGTCGCTTCACGCTGGGCGGCCAACTGCTGACAAAACACTGATTTTCGTGAGTGGAACGAAGTCGTTCGCCTCTACACCCTTGAGAAAGACGGTTGGGTTGCCCAATAACTGAGTCTTAACGATCGGACCGTACTGCCGATGACGCCTCTTAGCAAGGTCAAGATCACGGAGGAAGGCAAGGGTTTCGCTTAAAAGGGGTAGACCCATCTGACCAAGGGGGTTAGTGAGGGAAGACATAGATGGCTATCCAGTGCTGCGATCGTGATGGGCTGTTCAGGTTAGATCTTCGCTTCAGACCGATGCGCTAGGAGGGTGGAGCGAACAACTGTGCCCCAAGCGGTAAGCGAGGCTGAAACGCTCTGGAGTTGAGCCGAGACAAACCATGCACCCAATTTAATAACGGAACTTTACAGTTCCGGAAATGCTTGGTACACTATGTGTACTGATGAAGACTGAGAGGACAGTTGCTGTGGCGCAACATGAACCTACACAGGATATCGGAGAGCGAAACCACTTACCTAGTGAAGACAAGCGTGCGGTTAACACACGGCTCGGTCGGAAGCGCGATCACATGCGTGATGCTGACATCCTCGACGCAACGCTTGACGTGCTCGCTGAGGTCGGCTATGGGGGCATAACGATGGACATGGTTGCGGCGCGTGCGGTAGCTGGGAAAGCGACCATATATCGCCGCTGGTCGTCGAAGGAAGAGCTTATCCTCGATGCCATCGGCCGTATGAAAAGTAAGCAGGTTGACCTTGAGCATTTACCCGACACCGGGACCCTCCGCAGCGACCTCCTCGCGTTGTTCAAGCCGCAGTCGATCGAGGAGAGTGAGCGCAAGCTCAACGTGATGACGGGGCTTGCCTCTATGCTGTCCGCCAACCCGGGACTTGCAGAGGCAGTAAATACAGCGATAGTTGAGCCGTGGGCTACCGCACACCGCATTTTAATGCAGCGAGCTGTCGATCGTGGCGAGATCTCCGCGTTAGCAGACATCGAGACGGCGTCTCAGATCATCCCGTCGATGGCAGCCTATCGTGCGCTCATCCAACGCAGACCGTTCGAGAAGGCGTTCCTCATCGCATTAATTGATGGCGTGCTATTGCCAGCGCTTCACAAGGCTTAGGTGTCGATCGTACCGCTGCAATCGCAGCGCTCCTCTTCGTCAGTCGAAATGGCACACGACACCCAGAACAATGAATTCGATCAACAAGGAGATACTATGTCCGTACAGGCTGTTACCCACCTGAATTTTCGAGGCGACACTCGCCAAGCGCTCAAGTTTTACCAGTCCGTGTTTGGCGGGGATGTAGCCATCGTCACGTATAAGGATGTCGGCAACGTTGAAGATCCATCTAATGCTGACCAAGTGAAGTGGGGCCAAGTGTCCGCTGACAATGGCTTCCGCGTCATGGCATACGATGTGCCGTCACGTATGCCGTGGGACCAAGGCGAGAACGCCTTCTTTATTTCGCTCCGTGGCGAAACGTCTCAGGAGATCACTGCGTACTGGGAGAAGCTATCTGCTGGCGCGACCATCATGCAGGCGCTCGAGCCAGCGCCGTGGTCACCGCTCTACGGCATGTTGAAGGATCAGTTTGGTATTGTCTGGGTCGTAGACGTTGTAAGCCAGTACAACGCGTCCTGATTGTCATTTACGATATGGTCAGCTTATTAACTCGGCAATAAAAGATCTGACCTAACTCGTAGGGTGCGTTAGGCAATCAACTCGCAATTCTAACGATGTAGGAACATGCATTGCCGGGTTAATAGCTCAATTGCTAAGGTGGAATTGAGCTATTAACCATACTTTGTGCTGCAACTAAAGACCAGTACTTGCAGGCAAAGCGATTTCGTCAGGCCGCGCTGTTGCGTCAACTAAAAGTGGAATTGCAGGAAGTTCGGCGACGATCGCATCCTGCTGCCATAACATCAACTAACACTATGCTCAGAGAATACCTCTCTCAACCCGACCCCGGAATCACAAGAAAGCGTCAGTAAGGCTATCGGTACTGTACTCTTTCTGCAGCAAAATCTGTAAGGATTAAGCTTTAAGCTCGCCCTCAAGCTAGGAGACAGTTGACATATCCCTTCAAAGAGAATCTTTTACCATCGGGGTTGAAGAGGAGTATCAAATCATTCATTCAACAACGCGTGAACTTTGTTTGCGAGTGCAAAAGGTTTTACCACTTGCTCAACGATTCCTTGGAGAAGTGGCATAGCCGAAAGCACAGCAGTCTAAATTGCAATTACTACCCCGATCTGTCGGCAGGACTGACAGACGCTTAACGTGGGAGATTGCAAGCTTGAGTAGAGAAGATCACATTCTGAAACTGCTGCTAGAAAGCAACCTTAGACGATGTGATACCTAACTGCCAGGAACGGTGTCATATCCCAAATTACACGCATGGGTCTCCACCCAAACAACAGTGCTTAGGCAATGCCAACACCACCCGTGGCACCATACACTTCCCCGTTTATATAGCTTCCCTCTTGAGATGCAAGCAGCACATAGATGGGAGCAATTTCCACAGGCTGTCCGGGTCTTCCCAGCGGCACTTCAGAACCAAATTTCTCGAGTTTCTCCTGGGTTTGACCACCGCTGGGCTGTAGCGCTGTCCAAAAGGGACCGGGTGCGACTGCGTTGACACGCACCCCTTGCTCAATCAGTTGCTTCGAGAGGGATTTACTGAACGAGACGATCGCCGTTTTCGTCATGGCGTAATCGATCAAGCTCTCCGACGGGTCGTAGGCCTGAATCGAAGTTGTGTTAATAATGGCTGCACCTGGTTTCAGATGCGGTACGGCTTCCTGTGTGATCCAAAAGAGTGCGTAGAGGTTTGTTTTGAGCACCTGGTCGAACTGCTCGGTGGTAATATCGCCGAGTGAGGGTTGAGTTTGTTGTTTGCCAGCATTGTTGACGAGAATATCTAAACCGCCTAGTGCTGCTACGGCATCTATTACGAGCTGGCGGCAAAACGCTTCGTCCTTAATGTCGCCTGGAAGCGCGATCGCTTTACGTCCCGCTTTTTCAATCAGTGCAATTACCGCTTGTGCATCTGACTCTTCACTGGGAAGGTAGGAGATGGCTACATCCGCTCCTTCCCGCGCAAACGCGATCGCTACAGCACGCCCAATGCCAGAATCGCCTCCCGTGATCAGTGCCTTACGACCCGCAAGCTTGCCACTGCCTGTGTAGCTCTCCTCACCGTGATCTGGCTGAGGTTCCATCTTTGCAGCCAGTCCTGGCGCGGACTGCGGTTGGCGGGAAAAAGGCGGAGTTGGATATTGATGGCGCGGATCTTGCATCTTCAAGCGATCGGTAGGCATGTCTTGCTCCAGGGTGTAATGCGTTCAGTTATAAAACCGCTTCGGAGCGATACCCACCCACCTTGGATATAGATCGTTACAGGTCACTCTATCGATCCAACTTAAGTTACAGAAGGCAGTGCTTCGTCAACCAGGAGGGGTGTCGCACCTCCAAATGGCACCCGTAGATGCAAAACAGATGATGGTTGAATGCTTGGTTAATGATGACTGTGCTATCTTACGGCAGAACATTACAGTGACGAGCTAGCGCTGTCTGAAAGTTAAAACCGACGCGCGATCGCGCTGGAAAGTGTAGCGTCAGTTGTACAGTTCAGAGCAACGCCTTATGTCTCAAGTCGCGGTCGTCACCGGGCAAATCACCATTAATGATGGGGGCACTTTTCTCTTAACGGCGGCTGATGGTTCGATCGACGATCAACGGGCGCAGGGTTTATTTGTACGCGATACCCGTCTAATTTCCTATTACGAAATCTCACTCGATCGCCAACCCCTGATCCCCCTTGCCTCCAGTACCATCACGCATCGCGTAGCTCGGTATGAATTCACGAATCCTGATCTGGAAACTGCCAATGGCATTGTCCCTGCTAAAAAATTGCTAATCACCGTCCGGCGAGACATTATTGGCGGCATGCACGAAGACATTGACCTGACCAACCATCATCAGGCGTGTGTTGATGTGCGGTTAATGCTGGCGATCCGCTCAGACTTTGTGGATGTCTTTCGAGTCAAAGCGCAGAAGTTGGTTACGGAAGGCAGGATGGAAACCACCTGGAGCGATGGGACACTCACCAATCTGTATCGCAATGGTGACTTTACCAGAGGCGTTCGCATTCGTCCTGAAGGAGCCAGTTCACCACCGCGCTATGCCAATGGTCGGCTTATTTTCGACATTGCCCTTGAGCCAGGTGAAACGTGGCATAGCTGTATTGATTTCATTGCCCTGGTAGATGGTGAAGAACTGGAACCCAAGCATACCGATGCGACGACCGATGTCACTCCAGCCGGGCAGGAGATGGAAAACTTCCTTAAAATTGCCACCCAATTGCGCTCCTCCAACCGATCGGTCGAGCAAGCGTATCACCAGGCGCTCGTCGATTTAGCGGCGCTACGAATTCCGGTCGATCACGGCTCCTTAGTGTGGATACCAGCGGCCGGTATTCCCTGGTTTGTCGCTGTGTTCGGTCGCGATCCCCTGGTTGCCAGTTTGCAGACGATGGCAGTAGCTCCTGGTTTGGCAAAAGGTACCTTGTTGAAGCTGGCTGAACTGCAAGCTACCGAAAAAGATGATTGGCGAGATGCAGAACCGGGCAAAATTTTACACGAACTGCGGCAGGGTGAGTTAGCCCAACTAGGCAAGATTCCGTCTTCACCATACTATGGCGCGATCGACACCACCCTTCTGTGGATCATCACCCTTTCTGAGATTTACCATTGGACGGGCGATCGCCGCTTATTAGACGACTGCTATACACCGTTGAATAAGGCGCTAGCCTGGATTGAGCAGTACGGTGATTTTGATGGCGACGGTTTCGTAGAATATTGCAGTCGCTCGTCCGATGGCATTCAGAATCAAGGGTGGAAAGATTCAGGTGATGCCATTCGAGATGCAGCGGGCGAAATTGTGAACCCTCCGATCGCGCTGTGCGAAACGCAGGGGCAAGTGTATGATGCGTGGCGACGAGCAGCGGCGCTCTATGAGGTTTGGGGTGAACCTGATCGCGCTCAAACCCTACGCAAAAAGGCAGACGAACTGTATCAACGGTTCAATGATCGCTTTTGGATGGAGAACGAAGGCTTTTATTGCCTGGGTTTAGATGGCAATAAAGCGCAGATTCAGTCGATCGCCTCGAATGCAGGACAATTGCTCTGGTCGGGTATTGTGCCAGCTGATCGAGCGAAACAGATCGTGCAACGTCTCTTTCAAGCAGATCTCTGGTGCGGTTGGGGCATTCGGACGCTATCAGCAAAGAATCCGGCGTATGACCCGATCGGTTATCACACGGGTAGCGTCTGGGCGCACGACAACGCTTTCATCGCCGCTGGCTTGAAGCGATATGGCTATCACGCCGAAGCTAACCAGATTGCGGAAGGAATCTTTGCGGCAGCCAGCCAGTTTCAGTTCCATCAAATGCCTGAACTCTTTGGTGGGATTGAGCGGCAGCCAGAAAGCTTTCCCGTGCCTTACGTGGATGCCAATATTCCGCAAGCGTGGGCAGCCGGTGCCATGCTCTGGCTGGTGAGCATCGTTTTGGGCCTGTCAGCCGATGCATCGAACCGCCAGCTTCACGTGCGGCCTTGTTTGCCTGCGTGGTTGCCCAATCTTCAACTAACGAATGTGGCAGTTGGCGACGCAACCGTTGACCTCCGGTTTTGGCGAGACGGTGAGCAAACTCAGTGGGAGGTGACGCAACAAAACGGTGAGTTGACGGTCGCTCATCCCGATCGCCCCAGAACGGAGTAGCCATCGCACAATTTTTACCAGTGGAGTTCAAGGTGTGACAGACGATCGCTACGACATTATTATCATTGGCACAGGGGCAGGTGGCGCGACGGTCGCTCATCGGCTGGCACCGAGCGGTAAGAAAATCTTGCTGCTCGATCGCGGCACGTTTTTACCCAGAGAGAAGGCAAACTGGAACCCACATGAGGTGTTTTCAGCAGAGCGCTATTTCAACGCTGGACCCTGGCGCGATAAGGCCGGGAAAAGCCTCCAGCCAGCCGCAGGCTACTGGGTCGGCGGCAATACCAAGTTCTATGGCGGCACCTTGTTTCGAGCGCGGGAAGCCGAATTTGATGCCGTGATTCACAAAGGCGGCCTTTCTCCCGCCTGGAGTCTGAAATACGCCGATTTTGAACCCTACTACACGCAAGCCGAAACGCTGTATCAAGTTCACGGCAAGCGAGGGCTTGACCCCACCGAACCCTGGACAACTGGGGAGTATGCGTTTCCTGCCATCAGTCATGAGCCGTGCATTCAAGACGTAAGCGATCGCTTAACCGCCAAGGGATTCCAGCCGTTCTATCTGCCAATGGCGATTAAGCTGAATGAGTCCCACCCGTTTCTGAGTGAGTGTATTCGCTGCGAAACCTGCGACGGGCATCCCTGCCTCGTTCATGCCAAGGCGGATGCAGAGGTAATTGGAGTCCGCCCAGCGATGCAGTACCCCAACGTGACGCTGCTGACCGATGCCAAAGTGCAGCGGCTGCATACCAGTGCTTCGGGTCGTGCCGTGACGATGGTGGAAACTGATGTTGCGGGTGAAGTTAAGCACTTTCGAGGCGACATTGTGGTGGTTGCCTGTGGGGCGATCAATTCAGCCGCTTTGTTGCTGCGATCGCACAACGATCAGCATCCCAATGGGCTGGCGAATGGCTCCGATCAGGTTGGGCGTAACTTTATGAAGCACAACTGTGGCGTAGTTGTAGGACTGATGCTTGAAGAAAACCATACCGTGTTTCAGAAAACCCTGGGTGTGAATGATTTCTACTGGGGTGAATCCGACTTTCCCTACCCAATGGGACAGGTTCAGCTATCCGGAAAAGTCAACAAGGAAATGTTGATGGATGATGTGCCTGTGGCGACTGGCGGCACCATTTCTCCTGAAAAGGCGGCTACCCACTCTGTAGATTGGTGGCTTATGGGTGAAGATCTGCCCGATCCTAATAATCGAGTCCATCTCAAGGGAGACCACATCCACATCGACTACACCGAAAATAATACTGAGGCGTTTCAGCGATTAGTGCAGCGCTGGATTGACGTGCTGAAGTCGATCGAAGTCGATCGAGGCTGGATTACAGAATCACGCTACTACCAGAGCAACTTTCCACTGCGCTGGGTAGCTCACCAGTGCGGCACCTGTCGGTTTGGTACTGATCCTGCTACGTCTGTTCTAGACCTTCATTGCCGCACTCATGAAGTTGACAATTTGTACGTGGTGGATGGCAGCTTCTTTCCGTCTAACATCGGCTGCAATCCAACTCTAACCATTGTCGCGAATGCGCTGCGAGTGACTGACCATTTGCTCGATCGACTGCAATAAACTGCCAACTTTTACAGCAACTAAGGTAATTACAATGCCCCCAGAATCTCGTCCGACGGCTGAGCAAATTCCTGCTCAAACGCTACCCTATCCTGCCAGTCAGGAAGACATGGTGCCCCAGCCGGATAGTGATTTGTCTAACTACAAGCCTGCAAACAAGCTGCAAGGAAAAGTGGCGTTGATTACTGGTGGCGATTCAGGCATTGGTCGAGCGGTAGCGATCGCCTATGCAATGGAAGGTGCCGATGTTGCCATTCTGTATAACGAACATGATGACGATGCCAAGATCACCCAATCCAATGTGGAAGCGAAGGGACAGCAGTGCCTCCGCATCAAAGCGGACGTGCGAGACTCGGAGCAGTGCAAGAAAGCTGTGGCACAGACCGTCGAGAAATTTGGTCATCTCGATATTTTGGTGAATAATGCTGCCTATCAAATGGTGCAGTTCAAGTTAGAAGACTTAACGGATGACCAGTTCCGACGCACGTTAGAAACAAACGTGTTTGGTTACTTCTATATGCTTAAAGCGGCCCTGCCTCACCTGAAGGAGGGTGATGCGGTCATCAATACCAGCAGTATTCTGGGGCTAATCGGCAAAGAATTCTTGATTGACTATTCCACCAGCAAAGGGGCGATCAATGCGTTTACTAAAGCGCTGGCGCAAAACTTGGCAGAGCGTAAGATTCGCGTCAATGCAGTGGCTCCTGGCCCGGTTTGGACTCCTAACATCCCTGGCACAATGACGGCAAAGCAGGTAGATAATTTTGACGTAGACAACGCGATGAAACGATCGGCTCAGCCAGAGGAACTGGCTCCAACCTACGTTTACTTCGCGTCCGAAGACAGCAGCTTTGTCACGGGTGCCATTCTCGAAGTCACAGGCGGTCAAGTTTCTAGCACGTGATGAAGATGTCTTAAAAGCAACAAATCAGTGAGCAACGGACAAGGAACGGATGCATCGGATGGTAAATTACGAGCGAGAGCCGTTAGCTATCCGTTACATCCGGTATGAATCCGCTGCTAACCATACTTCTCAGACATCCTCTGATGACTATTCAATCTACTACTATTGCATCGGTTAGCTTAACGATCGCTGAAATGGAGCGATCGCTCCATTTCTACACCACCGTTCTAGTGGTCAGTCAATGATTAATTGACGGGTAGAGCCGATACAGTTTTACCCTGGCATCTGCGGTCGTAAATCGCCAATCAATCCAAGTCTTCTCTTGATTACGCTGTTCCTGCCAAGCATCCACCT
>JAHHIE010000006.1 GCA_019358945.1 Stenomitos rutilans HA7619-LM2
CTTCAACTGGATTTGGCAGCATAGTCGGTTTAAGACGACAGCAGCCCAACGAGCCGGTTTAGCAGTACAACCCTGGACTTGGCATGACCTTTTAACCTATCCCACCCTTGTCTGATGCACAACCCCTGGGTTGTAACAGAACTCAATAAAGTATGTGATGATTAAACTAGTTTGAAGTTAAGTGAATGCCAGTCATATTCTTTCATTTTTAGCTATGCCACGATCGTCTCCCCAAGCAGTGCTGCTGGTAGATGGCTATAATGTCGTCGGGCTATGGGCTGACTTGCGACGAATCCGCGATCGCGACGGGCTGGAACCTGCGCGTCGTCAATTGATTGAGGCGTTAGCAGGCTATAGTGCGTTTCAAGGGTTTGACACCCAGGTTGTCTTTGATTCGCAATACCGGGAGACTGGGAGCAACCGTGAAGTCATTACCCCTAATCTGTCTGTCTGCTATACAGATTTCGGGCAGACTGCCGATACTTACATTGAAAAAGCCTGCGCTGATTTTCGCTACGACATGCGCAAGTTTCAGCAGCGACTCATTGTTGCAACGTCCGATCGTGCTCAGCAGTTAACAGTTGTGGGGTATGGAGCAGAGTGGCTATCCGCCGAGCGTCTGGGCGCAGAAGTAGAGGCGATCGCGCGTCGGGTGCAGCGCCAACAAAAAACATCCAAAAAGCCTTCCAGCCGATTCCTTGCCCATGCTCTAGATCCCGATGCTCAGCAGCAATTGATGAAACTGCGCTTTGGCAAACAGTGAAGCAGTGTTTCACCGATTTACTTGCAGCGGCCTCAAGCCAATCAGCCACAGTCTCAGGAAGACGGGTAGCGGGTTGAGTGAATTGGATGTGATGCACTACCACTTTTTGTAGGGTAAGAATTTACCATTCATGGTTACTTTGACGCGATCGCCTTTGGGATCAATCTCTTTTTCAATGTCGAGGGTAAAGTCGATCGCGCTCATGATACCATCGCCAAACTTTTCGTGAATGATTTCTTTCATAGGCATGCCATACACCTGCATGATTTCATAGAAGCGGTAGATGAGCGGATCGGTCGGCACGATCGACCCTAGCCCTTTGACTGAGGAAGCTGTTAGAGCAGGAATCAGATCCGCACTCAGACCTAACGCGTGCAGCAGTTTGCTGGCTTCATCTTCTGAAGCGCTGGCTTGCCGATAGAACACCGCTGCAATCCACACTTCATCACGACCAATGACTGATTCTAAATCAGTAAAGGTGAGTCCTTTTGCCTGCTTAGCGGCGAGTAGTTTCTCAGTAATTGCCGGAATCTCGATGTCTGACATAATTGGCTCCTTTCAAGCGGTTAACGTCTCTGCCAGCGCTATTGTCTCAGGCTTGTACACTCCAGACTGTATATCCCTTAGCTCTACCAAACCCTAGTTTGGAGTTGTCCTATTGCTGTGGTTGAAAAAGATTGTATTGCTTGATGTAAGCGCTTGCTGGCTCCGCGAGCTTTTTTTGCAGACAGGCAATGAGGTGACGATCGCGCTCTGTCCATACTCGCGGTTGCTCAAAGATGGAACATTCCAAAATACCGATGAGTAAACCGTCGTGATCAATGGGCGCATGAACCAGTGCGCGGTGTTGGAATTTCTCTCGCTCGTAAGTGAGATCAACCACGTCACTACCTGCGGTTTCAACATCATCTACAAAGACGGCTATAGGTGTGCGAAGGGCGATCGTCATGAGCGGATCTTCGGGTGCCGTTGGGTCTTCCAACCAGTCGGCTCCAATCCATGCGGCAGCACGACCATCGCGTGACCAACAATGGGTGATCACACCTCGATTTTGCGTTGGTTCACGCAAATAGAGAAAGCAGCGATCGCACGGCAGTACCGTTCCTAAAGTGGACACTAACGCTGTAAAGAGGTCATCTGGTTCCGTAAATGGCTCAAAAACACGGTCTAATGCTTCCGGTAAAGTCAATTTCTGTTTCATCGTTGATCCTTATACAGCACACGTCTAGCAACACACTTCAGTGAGATAATCACGTTCTGGACACGAGGGTGTTATGAGAATAAACGCTTATCTTGCTTGCAGGGCGCAAAAGCGTAGGAGCACATGGAACAGTTTGATACCCCAAAAGCTAAATTGCTCGTCGATCGCTGGTTTGCGTTGTCGATCGGTAATTCGCGCTTACATTGGGCAACATTCATTGGCAACGACCTCCATCGCACTTGGAACACCCCGCATCTCTCTATAGCCGAAGTGCAAGCAATCATTGAGACTCAATTAACGCAGAACCCTGATCTTTATATCGCCTCTGTTGTCCCAGCGCAATGTCAATATTGGGAACGTTACCCGTTTGCCCATGTGATTACGCTGAAGCAAGTGCCTTTAAAGGGACTGTATCCCACGCTGGGGATCGATCGTGCGCTGGCCGTATGGGGCGCGATCGACACCGTTGGGTGCCCTGTTTTAGTTATTGATGCAGGCACCGCACTGACGTTTACAGGGGCAGATGGAACGCAACAGCTTGTAGGAGGGGCCATTTTGCCAGGCTTGGGGCTACAGTTTCAGTTCCTTCATCAAGCAACAGCCGCCCTACCTGATCTGGGAGACCGTCTTACAGAACAGCACCACCTACCGCCTCGCTGGGCACTCAACACAACTGACGCGATCGCTAGCGGCATTCTCTATACGTTTCTAGCAGGACTACGAGATTTTGTAACCGCTTGGTGGCAGCAGTTTCCCAATAGTCCAGTGCTGCTAAGAGGTGGCGATAGCGAGCGGCTCTATGCGTATCTCACTGCTTATGATCCCGCTTTAGCCAGTCGAGTCACGATCGAGCCAGAGTTGATTTTTTGGGGATTGCGATCGCTGAGGGAGTGGGGAGCAGCGAGTAGGGAGTAGGGGAAGTTTGGAGTTTGGAGTTTGGAGTTTGGCTCCAATTGCTGATAGCTCACCGCTAACTGTCAAGAGAAGTTTTGAGTTTGGAGTAGCGCTCTGCGCCGACAAGCTGAGAGTTCTGAGTTTTGACTTCAATAGCTGACCGCTGATAGCTGACTACTGATGGCTGACCGCTAATCGCTGGAAGCTGCTTTCGTTTGCATGCACCACACTTTACCCCCTCTCCTCTCTCCCTTTTTCTACAAAGGCTCGAATCGCTTGCGCAACGATATCAGGCTGAGTCGCTAGAAGATCCATGCTGGTGCTGGGTAGTTGCTGCAGCCTGGCCTGTGGCGCAAGTTGAGCATAGGCATGGTTTAGACGCTTAAGGTCAGCTTGATCTTGCTCCCCTTGTAGTATCAATATAGGGCGTTTAAGCCACTTCAACTGTTCCTGGAGTTGCTCTGACCGTAGCTCTGTGCGTCGTCGCTGAAAGAGTAGTGCGCAGGCAATGGGGGAATTGAGTAGCTGTTGCCGTTGCTGTAGCAATCGTTCGATCGCTCGGTAAGGCAAGATTTTTCGGAGTGTGTAAAGCGATCGCAACACCCAGCCGACGATCGGTTGCTTCAAGAGTCTTGCTTGCCACCAGCGCCTGCCCATCCCTTCTACCTGCACGCCTTCTGGTGCTAGCAGCACGATGCCTTCAACTTGCTCTAGATATTTCAACGCGTAGCTAGCGGCGATCCATCCACCCAAAGAAACTCCCACGACATATACTCGCCGCAACTTTAAGGCATCCAGATGTTCTGCCAAGCTGGCAACCTCAAGACCGATCGAGTAATGGATGTTGGGCTGCTCTGACTCCCCAAACCCTAGCAGATCTGGCGCAAGGCAGTGGTACTGTGCACTCAGCCGCCCTATTAAGGGCACCCACTGGCTGCTATCTTCCCAAGCACCGTGGAGAAAGACGATCGTGTCTCCCTGACCCACTTCACGCCAGAAAATCTGTCCTTGTGTAAGTCTAATGCGAGCATTTCGGAGAGGTAGAGGCATCCTGAGCTGAATCGTTTTGAGTTTTGAGTTAATACTAAGCGTCGATCGCCATTTTTAAAAGCAATCAGCTTAGAAGCAAGACGCTATGAGCGTTCAGCGATCGACCAAAACAGGACATGCAACGCTAGTGATGCCATGTGCTTTTAACGGCACTTTTTACCCTCAGACCTGCTTACGCCAAAGTCGTTTGCCCGTTAAAGTAATCCTGAAGCTGGCGATCGTGGTCGTGCGAGAGCTTGCCCAATGGCAAATCTGTCCGTGAGAAGGCTTTTACATTCAGTACTTCCATCGGGTCGCTGATTTGCATAGTGCCTTGCGCTTCCACTTCTACCACGACACAGATGGAATGAATGCGGGGGTCACGCTCTGGCGAAGAGTAGATGCCGACCAGACGCCGAATCTTAGCAACTTCTAACCCAGTTTCTTCAGTTAACTCGCGATGCACGGTGGTAATCAGGTCTTCTCCCCAATCAACCATGCCGCCTGGTAGCCCCCACTGCCCGTTGTCACGACGCTGAACCAGAACAATCCGCCCATCTGGTAAGAGCGGGATAATACTGGTGCCTGTTACCGGGTGCCGAAACAGAATGCCTAACACTGCTTGTCCAAAATGCCACAACCGACGCATAGGTAAATCTTTAGCTAAGAAAAAGGCTTCCTGATAACCAAGCACAGAGGCATTTGCACCCAGTATAGTGACGATTTGCTTAAGTTAGTGCCGCCAAGATCTCCTCTGCGTGAGCTTCAGGCTTCACTTTCTTATAGATCTGCTCGATCGTACCATCGGTCGCAATCACAAAGGTGTTACGACTGATGCCTATGTACTCTTTGCCCATAAACTTCTTGAGTCCATAGCTCTCATAAGCAGTGGCGACCTGACCATCTTCATCAATTAGCAGTGGAAAGGGTAACTCAAATTTAGTGGCAAATTTTTCGTGAGATTTCGCATCATCTGTGCTGACACCCAGAACAACCACATCTTTTGCCTGAAACTGGGCGTAAGCGTCCCGGAAGCTGCATGCTTCTTTGGTGCAACCGGGGGTGTTATCACGTGGGTAAAAATACAACACTACACGATTACCTTTCAAATCAGCCAAATTAACAATGTTGCCTTTACCGTCCGGTAGGCTAAATAAGGGAGCAGGATCACCAACGTTAAGAGCCATAGCGCGAAATCGAGTAAACCATTACTATTTTTGAATGTTAAGCGTTTCTTTACAGTCTGTCTAGATGGAAAAAGACCAAAGGTTAAACGCTAAAAACCTCAGCCCTAAACCGTTTACAGCACCCCTTTAGAACTGGGAATCGTCTGTGCCCGTCGAGGGTCAGTTTCGGTTGCCATGCGGAGCGATCGTGCGAAGGCTTTGAAGGTTGCCTCAATAATGTGGTGCGAGTTGATACCATCCAGTTGGCGAATGTGCAGGGTCATCTGAGCATGATTGACGATCGCCACAAAAAATTCCCGTACCAGTTGCGTATCGTAAGTGCCGACGCGCTGTGTGGGAATGGTTAGCCCATAGCTCAAATGAGGACGACCCGAAAAATCGAGCGCTACTTGAATGAGCGCTTCATCTAGCGGAGAGACGAAATGACCAAAGCGCACAATGCCTTTGCGATCGCCCAGTGCCTTTGCTAACGCCATCCCCAACGTAATGCCTACATCCTCGTTGGTATGGTGATCATCGATCTCAATATCGCCTGTGGCATGCACGTCCAGGTCAACCAGCCCATGAGAGGCAATCTGGTGCAGCATGTGATCCAGAAAGGGAATGCCCGTTTGCGCGGTACACCGCCCTGTTCCATCCAGATTTAGCGTCACTTGCACATCGGTTTCGCCCGTTTTGCGGCTGACTGTAGCCACGCGGCTCGGTACATTTAGATTTTGGGCCAGAGTCGTGAGGCGTTCATGCCGTGACTCTGTGACATCACTGGTCTGCATGGCAGTTGTTGAAAGGCAACAGCTTCATTATCGGCAATTTTGGCATCAATGCGTGCTTGCAAAGTCAATTAGGAATGAATGCCACTCTGAGGAATATCTCGTTTGAGCGGCGGTCGGATGGGAAAAAAGCTTTTGACCCGTGTCTGCACCCAGTTCACAAATTGATTTTGATGCTCATTCATCGCCAGCAAACCAAGGTCTTGTAGCTGTTGTCGCACAGACTGGTACAGCTCTGTTTCTTTCGTTAATTCCTGGCTGAAGACATTGGCTAAATGCGGATGCAAGCGCAACAGCCGTTCAAAGCTTTTCTGATGGATAACAAACAAGCTCGTATCTTCCAGCACACGAGCTGTACTGGTATAAGGGAGCTTTAACATCACTGCCACTTCTCCAAATACCTCTCCAGCACGGTAAACCTTGATAGATTGGTTGAGTCGAGTCACGACCGTTTCAACTGCACCGGACAGCACCAGGTAAAAGTCGTTGCCTAGCTCCCCCTCATTAAACACGATGTCTGACGCGTCAAAATACTTGCGGTAGCCTGTTTCAATCAATTCTCGCAAGCTTAAGTCAGAACAAAGACTGAGGTGTGGTAGCTGGCGCAGGGAATCTCGAATAGATATCGGCTCACGCATCAGGTGAGCGATCGCCTGACTTGGTGCTATGTCCGCTTGCTCTTTGCCTGCTTTCCCTTTCACCGTTTGCTCTGCGGATACCACGTCTAAGCGAGGCTGACGGCGATCGCCTAGATTGAGCACATCCGCATTTCGCAGCCATACGTCTCGTTGAGGAAACGGAATTTTAAGCCCCATCTGACGGAGATTATGCTCAATGATAAAGTTCAACGAACTTCTGACCGAAATGCCCTCATCAATCTGAGCCACCCATACCCACAAATCAAACTCTAGCGAACTGTCGCCAAACCCCTTAAAGATGACTTTGGGCGGTGGGTCATGCAGCACGGCTGCTTCCATATACGCCGAGTCCAACAAGGTCTCTGTAACCAGAATGGGGTCGCTGTCGTAAGCGACTTGCACGGGTAGATGAATCTTGCCCGTCAGGCTTTTATAGCTCCAGTTCAGCACCCGATTACTCGTCAAGTTGCTGTTTGGCACAACCACATCGCCACCATCAAAGGTACGAATGACGGTAGAGCGCATGGCAATTTCTTTGATGTAGCCCGATAAGCCATCGAACTCAATGTAATCACCCACCTGAAGCTTGCCTTCCACCAGCAACGTCAACCCGCTGATAAGATTTTTAGTAATTTCTTGCAGCCCGAAGCCAACCCCGATGCCCAACCCTCCCAGCGTGACGATTAACGGTGCCAGGTTTAGCCCATTTACTTGTAAGACAAGCACAAAGCCAAGTGCACCAATACCGTAACTTAGCAGAGTTGATAGCGCTTCCCGATGCCCTTGGCTCATCCCTAGTCGCACCAGGATGCGATCTTTGAGAAGGCGCTTAAAAAGAGTCGAAAGAAGGATGACGATGAGAAACGCGATCGTCAGCTTAGACAACCACAGTAACGAAATCGACTCATCCCCCACCTTAAATAAGGATGCCTGAATGAGTCGATTCACATTCATCAGAAATGCTTCGAGTTGGGGGTTCATGCTGCCTGCCAGTTTGCCCGTGCGCCTTACACCATCTGACGCATCAGATTACCAGATTCGGGATGGTGCTACTTCATCTACTTGCATGAATGCTGGCGTTATTGCTTCGCGGTCAGCTATCAGCGGTCAGCTATTGCAGTCAAACTCAAAACTCAAAACTTCTCCCCCTCCCCACCATTCTCTCCCTCAGCCAAAAACTCTCGTATCAACTGACTCACCATTTGCGGTTGTTCTTGCTGTACCCAATGGCTGCAATTGGGAATATAGCGAATCCGAAAATCCTGTACGTATTGCTCTGTACTGTAAGTGAGTTCTTTCCCCAGTGCGATGTCGTCTTCGCCCCAAATCATTAAAGTAGGGACGGTCAAGATGCCCCACGATCGCTCCAATGAAAGCTGGGCAAATAGGTTGCGGTAATAGTTAATGCTACTGGTCAGGGCACCCCGTTTGGCAAAGGCATTTTTGTACGCCTCAATGTCCTCGTTGGTGAACGCGCTCTGGTTGATCGACATGCCGCGAAACGCTTCCTCCAGCAACTTAAAGTCATCAAACTGAATCAGTAGTTCAGGCAGGAGAGGAAGCTGAAAGAACGCAATATACCAGCTTTTGAGGAGTTGCTGTGGTGTGCGTAAGCCTTCAGCAAATTTGGCCGGATGCGGCAGGTTTAGCACAATCAGCCGATCGACGAGTTCGAGATAGGCGTAAGCAAACGACCAGGCGATCATGCCTCCCCAATCGTGACCAACGAGGATACAGCGATCGTACCCCAAGCCTTCAATAACCCCTTTCACATCCTTGATCAACTCTGGCATGGCATAGGCAGATACGGCTTCTGGCTTATCACTGTCGTTGTAACCGCGTAGATCGATCGCGACGACTTTATGATCTCTAGCGAATTCTGGAATTTGATGCCGCCAGGAGTACCAGAACTCTGGAAAGCCGTGCAGCAGCAGCATAAGCGGCCCCTCGCCCTGGGTCACATAATGCAACTGAATGCCGTTGGTATGAATTGTGTTGTGCTGCCAGAACGCTTCAGACATAGATAATGTGGGTATTCGCTGTGGTCTGCACGCGCAGTCTAACGCTCCCACTCATCGACTGCAAGTAGCTTCATACGGACGATCGTCCTTGTGGGTGAAGGCCCATGCACCATTCGCTAATTGGGTGGCTTTGAGATCGTCGTTTGGGTATGTAACGTCATCGTCTGCGGCACGATCGCCCATCTCAAGATACGTTACGGTTGCATCCGATCGATTGATCAGTTGATGTGCAATGCCTGTGCCTGCTTTCAACCCGTAGCAGTCACCAGGGTTCAACATAAATTCCTCCTCTCTAAGCACCAATGTTGGGGTTCCTTCCAGCACAAAGATAAATTCGTCCTGCTTTGAGTGGCTGTGGGCGAGAGAAGAGATTGCGCCTGGTGATAGATGGGTTAAATTGACTCCAAAGTTGGTCAACCCAAAAACATCTCCCAGCTTGCGTTTTAAGCGACCTTCAACGAGTGAGGCATACGGCTCTGGGTAATTCGTTTTGCCCATTGGTGCCGCGATCGATTTTGCTGCAACTGGTAACTGCCTCACAATAGCCTCCGATTCACTACATGCTTTGCTTGTTCATCTGCTGTCGGGGATGACGCTTGGGCTGATCGCCCGTTCTTTCTTCAAAAATCCTGCTACCTGATCGGTGTCTGTACCTCGTTAAGCGCCTTTTGGTAAGAACGATTGGCAGGATTGAGCGCGATCGCCTGCTGGTAGGCCGCTGCTGCTGCCTGTCGCTGTCCTTGACGGTCTAGCACTACGCCCAAGCCGTAGTGAGTTTCAGCGCTCTTAGGGTTTAGCTGTAGCGCTTTACGGTAGTTTGCGATCGCGTCATCCAATTTTCCCTGCATTGCCAAAAGGCTGCCCAGATCGCGGTAGGCGGC
Organism: Stenomitos rutilans HA7619-LM2; assembly: GCA_019358945.1. GTDB lineage: Bacteria > Cyanobacteriota > Cyanobacteriia > Leptolyngbyales > Leptolyngbyaceae > Stenomitos > Stenomitos rutilans. The sequence goes on from JAHHIE010000006.1 coordinate 9,385, forward strand.
AGTATAGTCTGGGTCAAGGCGAATGACCTGGCGATGGGCTGCGATCGCCTCTGCCAGTTTGCCCTGTTGCTTGAGTGCCGACCCTAAATGGTTGTAGGCCAGCACATGTTTCGGATCGGCCTGAATCGCCTGACGGTACGCAACCGCTGCTGCCGCGAACTTCTGCTGCTTGCTGAACAAATCACCCATGCAGGTGTAGGTAAAGGCATAGCCTGGATTGAACGCGACGGCCTGTTGGTAGGCGGCGATCGCGTCATCCAGTTTTCCCTGCTTTTCCAGCACAAACCCAATGCTGTTGTAGGCAAAAGTGTAACGGGCATCAAGTTGAATGGCCCTATGGTATGCCACGATCGCCTCAGCTAGCTGCCCCTGCTTCTCTAAAGCAGCGCCCAGGTTGAAAGAAGTAAACGCGTCTGTTGGATTGAGTCGCAAAGCGTCCTGATAAATGGCGATCGCTCCACTGAGATTGCCTTGCTGCTCTAGCTCTACACCACGCTCAACAAAGGCGTTGTATGCTCCGCGACTTATTAGAAGCGTGATCGCAAGCGTCAACGTCACACCTAGCAACAGCCGCTGGGTGCGTGTGAAGTGCGGGGAAGAACGATCGGAGGCACGTTCAAGTTGTTTGCCCAGACCAAGTTGTCTAATTTGGCGATGCATTCTTTGATGAAATTTCATGCGATCGTGCCAGCAATTGCCCTGATTCTAATGGAAGCCACTCAAGCGCACATCCCCACAATCACGGCCTTTACCAGCTTTCCCAACTCCCAGCGCCCTTCTTACATTACGCCTGCGATTGACGGGCTGTTTTCCAGACTTGCCAGCCAATAAAGCTTAAAAGCACCGTAGCCCCGATCGCATAGCCCAGACCACTGGGCATACCAGAAACAGCTAAGGCCAGAGTTCCCGCCCAAAGTGTCAGCGAGTAGATAAACAAGACTGTCAAACGTTGCGACAACCCCGCTTGCAGCAACCGATGGTGCAAATGGCGTTTATCGGCCACAAAGGGAGACTTACCACGTCGGAGCCGATCCAAAATCACGGCTGACATATCCAAAATAGGCACGGCCAGAATCAAGTAAGGCAAGACAACCGCCACCGTCAACGCGACAGTGGTGACTCCTTTGACCAATCCAATAATGCCAATCCCGGCCAGAGAAAAGCCCATAAAGTATGCGCCCCCATCCCCCATAAAGATTTGGGCAGGGTTAAAGTTATAGCGCAGAAAGCCCAGCGCTCCACCTGCGAGGGCGGCTGCAATCAATGCGGCGGCTGGCTGCTTCATAAATAGGCAAACGATAAACATGACGACCGCAGCAATGCCGCTTACCCCTGCTGCCAGACCGTCCAGTCCGTCAATCCAGTTAATGGCGTTTGCCATGCCCACCAGCCAGACGATCGTGATCGGTAAACTCACTAAATCAGGAAGAGATACCAACCCGATCGTTGGAATGGTTAAAAAGTCAATTTGCACGCCAACTTTCCACGCTAACCCCGCAATAAGCGCCTGCAAAATCAAGCGCGTGATGGGAGAGAGGCTAAACAAATCATCTGCTAGCCCAATCAAGAAGAAGGCTAAGCCGCCGATCGTGACTCCCCAAACCTCATACTCCTTTTCGGGGGGCAACACACCAAAGCCACCCGTCCACCAAACAATGAGCAGCCCAGCGAGTGTACCTAAAAAAATCGAAACGCCCCCCAGACGCACCATTGGGCGCTTATGGATTTTTCTGCCGCCTGGTTTGTCAAAATGTCCGCTTTTAAGCCCAATTTTCTTAACGATCGGGGTTGCCAGGAGGACAACCAGCGAAGAAACCAGAAATGCGGTTAGGTTATACAAAGGATCAGGCATTTGGATGTCTGGGTCGAGGATAAGCGACAGGCAGAGTGTACTACACTTCAGATGATTGTTAGCAAAGAATTGCTAACAATCATCTCCGGAGCGGGTCGAGCCTCTTAAGGGTATACGCTTAATCTGAACTTGAGCTTAATCAAATCATTGGCGGAAGGAACGAACAGGGCAAGACTACACTTAATCATGCGAATGACTAGAAGCGTCTGTGTTGAGATTCTCAGTGTGACTGAGTTCTACCCCTTCCTCTTCGTGATCATGCTTCCAGGTAAGGAACAGCGCGCCGTTTAGCTTTTGCAATCGTTGCATCACTCTGTGCCGTTGCTATGACAGATAGATGTGCCTCTCTTGTCTTAATACAACTCTTATACAACGCCAGGTTTTGCCTCCCGGAAATTGCCTTGCCCTGACATTAGAGGAAGGTGTTGGGAAGCGCGAGGCGTGAGGCAATCCCTCTTCTACGATTTTTGTTGTTGATCACGGCTGCAAGAGTGAACGCTGGTCGTTCTTTGCGATCGCAGAATGTTTATAGTACTTTTGTATTAAAATGTAGTCTGTTCGCGCGATCACACGCGATCGTTGGCGAATAGTCGATTGATCAGCAGTCACGTTTGACAGAGCAACATCAGATATGCCTGTTGACAGCTTTGCTTCAAGCTTCGCAAACCCTTAGCGCTTATCGCAATACCACCAGAGTACGTATGGCTAAACTCGCACGGATGGCTAAAACAACCTCTCCAAATGTGAGTGGTTTGATTCGCTCTTTCCTTTTTTTGAGTGCGGCCTTGGGGGGCATTGGTCTTGCTCTAACGCTGCTTCATCGTCTGCTGCCCTTTCTGCAAATCCTTGTGCCTGTATTAGGGGTGTGGTGGGTCTGGCAACGACATCGTAAGACGCAGCAGCGCCAGCAAAAACAGCTAAACACGCTCTTTTATCGCCTCTTACAGGAACATAGCGGACGCATGACGCTGTTAGATTTTGCCATGACAGCTGCCATTCCTGCCGTTGTGGCGCGTCATTACCTTGATAGCCGCGCCAAAGAATTTGCCGCCCGTTTTGAGGTGACAGAGCAGGGTGATGTGGTTTACGTTTTCTCAACGCTGCAATTTTCTCGCTTAAAGCCAACGCTAACCGCAACGACTGTAACTCAAGACGATAGTGCGGATGTACTGCCGCTACTTGATGCACTCACTCAGACTGAACTTGCCAAACGACTCGGTGTGGCGGCAAAAACCATCAGCCGCAAGAAGCACTTGCCCACGCTGCTTGCCTGGAGCCAAACCCGTGATCCTAACGGCGTGAGTTGGTCGTATGACGCTGAAGCACAGCGCTTTTTGCCCCTGAGCGATCGCCGATCGACACAGTTCCGGCACAAACAGTTGCCTGCACAAGCAGAGGAAGAAGGTGCAGCAGCGCCAGACGCTGGTAAACGACTATAGCCAACAGTATGCATCACAAAAGGCTCCCTGATGCTTCAGGGAGCCTTGAAAACACAGTCAGGACGTTTCTGTAACGGTTTAACCCAGCAATGCTTTTGCTTTTGCAACCACATTCTCGACGGTGTAACCAAACTTATCCATAATTGTGCCGCCGGGAGCCGAAACGCCAAAGCGATCAACACTAAGAATGTCGCCTTGGTCGCCAGCGTATTTCTGCCAGCCCATGCTGATACCCGCTTCTACAACCAGTCGCTTGGTCACCGCTTTGGGTAGCACAGATTCCTTGTAGGCAGCATCCTGCGCTTCAAAAAGTTCCCACGAAGGCATTGAGACCACACGGACTTTAGTGCCTTCACTGGTCAACTGTTCGGCAGCTTTGACGCAAAGACCCACTTCAGAGCCTGTGCCAATCAAGATCACATTCGGTGTCCCGTCGGAGTCAATGACCGCATAGGCTCCTTTTGCCACACCGTCGATCGACGAACCTGCCAGGTTTGGTACGGCCTGACGCGAAAAGGCGATCAAGGTAGCACGATTCTGGCTGGCGTTGAGTACCGCTACTTTGTAAGCACCAGATGTTTCTGTGCCGTCGGCAGGACGCAGTACGATGAGGTCGGGAATCGCTCGCAAGGAGGCGATCGTCTCCACGGGTTGGTGCGTTGGGCCATCTTCACCTAGTGCCACAGAGTCATGAGTCATCACCCAAATCACGCCCGCTTGCGACAGTGCAGACAAGCGAATTGCACCCCGCATGTAGTCGGTGAAGATGAGGAACGTTGCCCCATAGGGAATCAGACCTGATCCGTGTAAAGCCATACCATTGCAGATTGCGCCCATCCCGTGTTCGCGCACACCAAAATGAACGTTACGGTTTTCGTAGTGTCCTTTCTGGAAGTTGCCAGACCCTTTCAACTCGGTAAGGTTGGAGTGGGTCAGGTCAGCAGACCCGCCAATCAGTTCTGGCAGCACCTTAGCTAGTGCATTTAGAGTGATTTCGGAGTGCTTGCGAGTGGCTAATTGCTTGTCTTCGGGTTTGTAGGTGGGCAGTACGCTCTCCCAACCATCGGGCAGCTTGCCATTCAAAAGACGATCGAACTCGGCGGCTGGCTCTGCATATTTGGTCTTGTACTGCGCCCAGGTTTCATTCCATTCCGCTTCCAGGCTGGCTCCGCGATCGACCGCTTTGCGCAAATGGGCCAGAGCATCATCGGGTACGACAAAGGGTTCGTATTCCCAGCCCAGGTTATCGCGGGTCAGCTTGATTTCATCAGGCCCCAGCACAGAACCGTGAGCATCGGCGGTACCCTGCTTGTTGGGAGAACCGTAGCCGATTGTCGTCGTGACCTTGATCATGGTGGGCTTGTCAGTCACGGTTTTTGCTTCCGCGATCGCTTTGGCAATCCCTTCTAAATCAGTGTTGCCATCCTTAACGTGCAAGACATGCCAGCCATACGCCTCAAAGCGTTTGGAAACATCCTCGGTAAAGGCGATGTCAGTTGAGCCGTCGATCGAGATGTGGTTATCGTCGTACAGCGCAATCAATTTGCCCAGACCCAGGTGCCCTGCCAGAGAACAGGCTTCACCCGATACGCCTTCCATGTTGCAACCGTCGCCCAAAATCACGTAGGTGTAGTGGTCTACGAGAGTGAGATCCGGCTTGTTGAACCTGGCGGCTAAATGCGCTTCGGCGATCGCCAGCCCAACCGCATTCGCAATGCCCTGACCCAGTGGCCCAGTCGTCACCTCTACCCCAGGAGTCTCAAAGTTTTCAGGGTGCCCTGGTGTTTTCGATTCCCACTGGCGAAACTGCTTGATGTCGTCGATCGACACACTGTCATACCCCGTCAAATACAGCAGCGAGTACTGCAACATGCAGCCGTGCCCCGCAGACAGCACAAAGCGATCGCGGTTGAACCACTTGGGGTTCTTGGGATTGAACCGTAAAAACTGATCCCAAAGCACGAACGCCATCGGTGCAGCGCCCATTGGTAAACCAGGATGACCAGATTTTGCCTTTTCAACCGCATCCACAGACAGGAAGCGGATCGAGTTGATACAGAGTTGTTCGAGGGTTTGGGTGGTTGCGACAGCCATGACTTCTCTTAATTTAATAACGGCGTGGGGGTGGGCAGACAGGTAGCGGCAGACAGCCAAGGGCGAACAAAGGCTGTTAATGATTATACAGATTACGAACAGTAAGCAACTATACCTATTGCTCATCGTTTAAAGTTTATAACTTAACCTGCCAATGATCTATCCTTTGTGCAAGCAAATCTGGCAAATGACAGTGATGAGCGGTCAGCTATCAGCGGTCAGCTATCAGGGGCAGGGGGCAGAGGGCGGCTATCGGCTGGCAGAAGCAGGGTTAAAACGCGATACTCAAAGTTCGGTTTGTGGTCAATGGTTCAGTAGAAATAAGGCTGATGGCTGAAAGCTGATAGCTGACCGCCGTATCGCCACTGTCTGCTTATAGTTTCGTCAAGCAGGGGCAGAAGTCAAGCGTCGAAATGACAACGGTTGTCTAGAATAAGGCTGAAGTAGACCGGAACGCACAGAAGCGACTGTGTTTCTGAAGCTTGACCGTGTTGGTGGCAATCTTTTGCGTAGATAACTCATGACCCCGCCCCCTCGTCGATCGCAAACGCTGTTAGGCGCGCTTACCCAGGCCGTGCAGACGGTTCATGCGAAGATCAATTTTTCTAAGCTGCAACTGAAGCCAAATGCACGGGTGCCTGAACTGCGCGTGCAGGATGCAGCGGCAACCCAGGCAGATGTCTACCCACTGCTAGGCGATCGTTATGTGCTGGGGCGCAGTTCCAAGTCGTGCGACATCGTGGTACGCAACCCGGTTGTGAGCCAGGTACATTTGACGCTGAACCGAGATAGCCGCCGACAACGATTACTGGGGGCACTCTTTCGTCCGCCCTTTTTCCTCAAAGACGAAAATTCTACCAACGGCATTTATCGGGGTAAGCGACGGGTGCGATCGACCCAACTGCGTCATAACGCCGTTTATACCCTTGGCCCACCGGAATTAGCGGCGGCTGTCCGCATTCAATTTATCGATCCGCCCCCCTGGTACGTTCTAGCCGTTCGCTACAGCATGTACGGCCTTGGCGGGATCACGGCACTGGCTGTTGTCGCTGTACTCATCGAATGGCAAAAGTTTTCCGTGAGTCCTTTGCCTGCGTCGGTGCAGGGGCCGTTTGTGGTCTATGCACGGGATGGGCAAACGCCACTTAGCCCTGTGACCAATCGAACTCACACCGAGTTTAAGAACCTGTCGGACTTCTCACCCTACTTAGCCAACGCCGCGATCGCCTCTGAAGATTCTCGCTATTACTGGCATTTAGGCGTTGATCCGATCGGCACCCTGCGGGCACTGGTGGCAAATGTCCGCGGTGGCGGCATTAAAGAAGGTGGCAGTACGCTCACTCAGCAGCTTGCTCGCAGTCTACTGCGGCAATACGTGGGCACGGAAGATTCTGCTGGACGCAAATTGCGCGAAGCGGCGGTAGCGCTGAAGCTGGAAACGGTTTACAGCAAAGATTTTCTGATGCTGACTTATCTCAATCGGGTCTACCTGGGCAATGAGGCGTACGGGTTTGAGGATGCGGCAGAGCTTTATTTGGGTAAGTCGGCAAAGGATTTAACCCTATCTGAAGCGGCAATGCTGGTGGGGATTTTGCCTGCACCGAATAGCTTTAACCCAGCACGCAACTACGACAAAGCGATCGAACTTCGCAACGGGGTGCTCGATCGTATGGCCGTGTTAAACATGGCGAGTGCCGAAGAGATTCAGCGGGCACGGCGATCGCGTATAGACGTAAATCCCAAGGCAAAGGCTGAACTGGATAGCGTCATCGCGCCTTATTACTACAGCTATGTCTTCAGCGAACTCCAGCAGCTTTTGGGTGAACAGCTTGCCGAGGAAGGCAATTTTATTATTGAAACCGGGCTTGACCTTCAGATGCAGTCTAAAGCAGAAGCCAGTCTCCGCGATGCTGTGGATGGCCCAGGTATCAGCAATGGTTACTCTCAGGGCGCGATCGTTACCCTGGATGCCAAAACAGGCGAAATTCTTGCCCTGGTTGGCGGTGTGGACTACAAGAAAAGTCAGTTCAACCGAGCATCCCAGGCCATGCGCCAGCCAGGATCGACCTTCAAGGTGTTTACCTACACAACGGCGATCGAGCAGGGTATTTCACCCAACAATGCTTACTCCTGTGCGCCCCTAAACTGGGATGGACAATACTTTGCAGGCTGTCATGCAGGCAGCGGTAGCCTGGACATGTACACCGGGTTGGCACAGTCCGAAAACGTGGTGGCCTTGCGGATTGCACAGCAGGTAGGGTTGAATAACGTGATTCGTACCGCTCAGCGTATGGGCATTCGGTCTGAGTTAAAAGCCACCCCAGGATTAATCATTGGTCAGAGTGAGGTCACGCCGCTAGAGATGACAGGTGCCTTTAGCATCTTTGCCAATGGTGGCGTGAGCAATCCCCCACGCGCGATTCGGCGCGTTTTAGATGGCGGCGACTGCAAAAACCCCAAAGATATTAAGTCCTGTCGGGTCATTTACAGCATGGAGCAAGACGCTCAACGGAACCAGCCTGTGCTGAAGCCAGACGTTGCCGAAACCATGACCAACCTTCTACAAGGGGTTGTGAGTGGGGGTACCGGACGAGCGGCGGCGATCGGTCAGGGCGAAGCGGGTAAAACTGGAACCACAAACGATAACGTAGACCTGTGGTTTATTGGCTACATCCCTAACAGTTTGGTGACGGGCATTTGGCTAGGCAATGATAACAACTCACCAACCTCTGGCAGCAGTGGTCAAGCGGCACAGCTTTGGGGCAATTATATGGGTAAAATTGCTCGTTGAGACGGGCGATCAACATTACTAATTGCACTTGGGCGATCGCCATCATGCCAATCCAAAGCTCTAGTGGTTCGTCAGTTTTGATTTTGTGCTTTGGGTTTAGCAAAGGTTGTTCTTTTGTAAGTGAGAAACTCACAAAATAAGTCTTGACAGACCACTAGTGCGCGTTTGAAAACCCGTCATCACGCTGCTCTCTCGCCCGTAATTCGAAAATTCTGGTTCACGGTATGAAGTCCACTAAAGAGACTGCAAGCTTGTCTTTAGTTCCTTAAGTGAACTTGGATCTGTGCGCGCGAACCTGCCGTTCGGCGCGGCTAGGCAATGCAGCGAAGAAACTTTAAACCACTGCCTAGAGGTCAAACGCAGCAGAATGCTCACTCTTAAGCACGACAGCGGGGTAGAAATACAAAGCTGGCGTTAAGAACATTGGCATGATCTGGATCTGGTTCCACAGTAAATTTGGTTCTACACTTGACTCATCAATCATCTGAATCGCTTGATGAGTTGCACGCTGGGCATGAGCAAAGCGAAACCCAGTAAAAGCATCGCTAGTGTTGGGTTTCAAACGATGCACCCCAATCGACCCCAAAGACTTAGCCGTTAATCCAGGGTAGCTGTTCTCGGCCCTCAGCCATAAATTTACTCTAGTGACACGATCGATGATCTGTGAAAAGGCGCACTTCAGAGATTAATCAAGTACTTGCTTAGTCAGGACTTACGCGAATTCTCTAAAACTAGCCCCCCAGCCCCCAAATTTGGGGGAGCAAGCACTCAAAGTCCCCCAGAATTGGGGGATTTAGGGAGTGACTGCGTAAGTCCTATTAGTTAAGAAAGTAAGGCACGGGTATCGTCTTTATCCAAAATTCATCAATCGATTAGGCAGAATTGACAGGATCAAGCTTGGTTCACCTCGCTTGAGCATTAAGATTATTTAAGAGAAGCATTGTGCCGTAGATGCTTCGTATCCATTCAACCGTTGGATGGACGCCTCAGGCAAACGTGTTTCGCGATCGCCTCCCTCTCGCTGTTTGAGACCGAGTTCCGTGGATTTTCAGAGTGCCCTTTAAAGAGTCACCATGCTTTCTGAATCGTCATCCCAAGAATTAATCGTTCTGCGCCAACGGTTGGCTGAGCAGACGGCAATGCTAACGCAGGTTGAACAGCGGTTGCTGCACTCGAAGCAAATTGAATACACACTCAACGCTTCGCAGCAGAAGCTCTCAGTGGTGTTGCAGCAGGCACCGATCGCCGTTATTGAATGGAGTGCCGCCTTAGAAGTTGTGGATTGGAACTCTACAGCGGAGAGGCTTTTAGGCTATACCCGACAAGAAGTTATGGGTCGTCACGCCACAACTTTGTTAGCACCAGAACATAGCCATCAGGTGATGCAGACATGGCTGCAACAGCGCGAAAGCGATCGCACCTGCAACCCAACTCTTACCAAAGATCGCCGCCTCATAACGTGTGAGTGGCATAATACACCGCTGATTGACTTACAGGGGCAGATCACAGGGCTAGTGTCGATGGTGCAAGCCTGTTCTGAGCAAGCGGCACTACGGTGTGAATCTTTAGACCATCACCCATCCACCACTGCCACACCAGAACGTCTCACGCAACCGATTCAGGCAGACGCGATCGCGCACAGTTCGCCCACGTTCTTAAACGATATCATCAACGCCACAGCCGATCCCCTCTTTGTGAAGGATCAGCAGCATCGCTACGTTGTCCTCAATGATCCATTCTGTCAATTTATGGGCTGGAACCGGGCTGAGGTGATCGGGCTAAATGATCATGATGTCTTTCCCGATACCGCACAGGCTGACTTCTTTCGGGATGCAGATCAGCTTGTGCTGGATGACGGAATCGATCGAGAAGAAGAAGAAAGCATTACCAACCTGCATGGCGTGACCCATATTTTCTCAACGAAGAAATCATGCCTTTATGATGCGGCTGGCAATCGGTTTATGGTAGGCACGATGCGCGACATTACGGCACTCAAACAGGCAGAAGCCGCGCTCAAACAAGCGAAGGACGAGTTGGAAATGCGGGTGAAGGAACGCACACAAGAGCTTCAGCAAACGGTGATGCAGCTTCAGCAAGAGATCCATGAACGTCAGGCAGCCTTACACGAGCGGGATCAAGCTGAAGCCAAACTGCAACACACCCGCAAATTTTTAGAGTCTGTGCTGAAAACGCTGCCCGTAGCCGTCATCGCGAAAGAGGCAAAAGACCTTCGCTATGTGCTGTGGAACCCAGCCGCTGAAGCCGTGCTGGGCGCAACTGCTAAAGACGTAATGGGCAAGAATGCTTATGATCTTTTGCCTCCTGAAGAAGCCGAAGCATTGACTGAGAACGATCGCCAGGTGCTAAAAAGCAGGCACATTCTCGATATTCCAGAACAGTTGGTCATAACGAATGGTGAGGCTCGCATCTTACACACCAAGAAAACAGCGGTGTTTGATGAAGAGGGTAAGCCGCAGTACCTGTTAGCCATCACCGAAGATATTACCGAACGGAAACAGGCTGAAGCGGCGCTACGGCAAAACGAAGCGCAGTTACGGGAACTAGTGCAGCGCGAAGCATTGATCAATCGGGTGGCAAACCAGATTCGCAGTTCGTTAGATCTGGACACCATTTTGCAAACGACCGTACACGAAGTCCGCAACTTGCTGCAAATCGATCGCTGTAGCTTTTGTTGGTATCACGTTCAATCAGACCAGTTTGCCAGCCTGGAATTTACGCACGAATCACGCGATGCTGCCTTCCCCAGCTTTCTTGGCACCTACCCGCAAGATCTTAGCAAGCCTGCCGATCGCCATAACCCGATCGTGGAAAGCCTGCTGAACCAGACGCTTTATCGCGTGGATGATGTCGCGACCGATCCCCATCTCAAGCCAGAAGCGCGCGACATTCTACAGTTTTACGGCTATCACTCCGAGCTGTTGCTGCCAGTACACATTCTCTCTGGGCAGTTGGGCGGTATTCATTGTGGGCATCACAGCGCAGTACGACCCTGGAGCGACTCGGAAATTGAACTGCTGCAAGCGGTTGCCAGCCAACTGGCGATCGCTATCAATCAGGCAGAACTTTACAATCAAAGTGTCACAGCAGCCAATACCGCTCAGCAGCAGGCACAGCAGCTAGAACAAGCGCTGCAAGAGCTTCAGCAAGCGCAGGCGCAAATGGTGCAAAGCGAGAAGATGTCGAGCCTGGGGCAACTCGTGGCAGGGGTCGCCCATGAGATTAATAACCCCGTCAACTTTATCTATGGCAACCTGACCTACGCCAATGAATACACCCAGGATTTGCTCAACCTCCTAAACCTGTATCAGCAGCATTACCCAACCCCCACTTCACAGATTGAGACGGTTGCAGACGCGATCGACATTCAGTTTGTGATGACCGATCTGCCCAGATTACTGGCCTCAATGAAGGTGGGAGCAGACCGCATTCAAAAAATTGTGGCCTCTCTGCGAACGTTTTCTCGCATGGATGAAGCCGAGTTTAAAGCAGTCGATCTTCACGACGGCATTGACAGCACGTTGATGATCTTGCAAAGTCGCCTCAAGGCCCAACAGCTACGCAGCCAGGGGCGGGAATACAATCGTCCTGAAATTGCGATCGTCAAAGATTATGGCGCTTTGCCACTGGTCGAATGTTATGCAGGGCAGCTCAATCAGGTGTTTATGAATATCCTTAGCAATGCGATTGACGCTTTAGAAGAAAGTTTTGAAAGAAGTGCGTCACGTGCTGCGAACGATGCGCTTGATGAGGGATACGAACGCACTGCGGTAGTAGGGAACGAGCAACCCCCTGGCACCATTCGGATTCGTACTGACATTCGAGCGAGTGATCGCATCATTATTACGATCGCGGACAACGGTTCTGGCATTCCTGAAGCCGCTCGCCAACGCCTGTTTGATCCCTTCTTCACCACCAAACCTGTCGGTAAGGGAACTGGCATGGGTTTATCCATCAGTTATCAGATTGTCACTGAGCGACATGGCGGGTCATTGCAGTGTGCTTCAACGCCTGGAGAAGGCACTGAGTTTACGATCGAAATCCCGTTGAAGCAGCAAGCCCAGTAGGGGATGGTCTGTCCTACACTTGAGAAGCAACTGCGTCCTTCCATTGTTTGCAGACACGGTGATATTCCATGACTTATACACCCAGAATCCTGGCTTTTGCGGGTAGTACCCGAACCGATTCGTTCAACAAACGTCTCGTGAAGATTGCGGCTCAGGGCGCAACAGCGGTAGGCGCAGACACTACGTTTGCAGATTTACGAGAGTTTGCCATGCCGTTGTTTGATGAAGATCTGGAAGCAAAGGAAGGTCTTCCATCAGGGGCACGTCAATTCAAAGACCTTCTGCTGGCGCACGATGGGCTGCTGATTGCGTCGCCGGAATACAACAGCTCCATTACGGCAGTTTTGAAAAACGCGATCGACTGGGCTTCTCGCCCCGCCGAAGGGGAAGCCCCACTAGGCTGTTTTGTAGGTAAGGTGGCAGCGCTAATGAGTGCTTCTCCGGGTGCGCTGGGTGGCTTACGTGGCCTGATGCATGCACGATCAATTTTGGGCAACATCAAAGTTATCGTGCTGCCAGACCAAATTGCCGTGCCCAAAGCCTATGAAGCATTCGGCGATGATGGTCAGCTCAAAGACCCTAAGCAGCAGGCAAGCGTAGAAAGCCTTGGTGCCAATGTGGCGACGATCGTCGCCAAGCTCAAGGCATGATGCACGGCACAAGTCGGCTCTGATTGGAGACGGTGACCGATCAATGCGGTCACAAGACCTTACAGCAACTTGCTGAGATACTGGTGGATGAACTGCACGGCGATCGAGCCTTCACCCACTCCTGATGCTACTCGTTTTACAGACCCCTGCCGCACATCCCCTGCCGCAAACACACCGGGAACGTTGGTTTCTAGCAAGAATGGGTCACGCTCCAACGGCCAGCCTTTTGGTCGCTGTTTCTCCCGCGTTAAATCTCGACCCGTCAAAATAAAGCCCTGCTGATCTCGTTCCACCACACCGTCCAGCCAGTCTGTGCGCGGACTAGCGCCAATGAACACAAATAGGGACGCGGCTGGAACCGTTTCGGTCGTGCCTGTTTCGGCATTGGCAATGACGATCGCCTCCAGGTGTTCCGTCCCTTTCACTTCAACCACGCTACAGCCCGTGCAAACGCTAATATTCTCTGTTGCACCAATTTGATCAATCAAATACTGCGACATGCTCTTAGTCAGCGATTCGCCCCGCACCAGCATCACCACCTGGCGGGCATATTTTGAGAAGTGCATTGCGGCCTGCCCGGCTGAGTTGGCCCCCCCGATGATGTAGACATCCTCGCCGCCACAAGCGATCGCCTCTGTCATCGCAGCACCATAGTAAACGCCAGCACCATTCAGTTGATCGATCCCCGGCACATTGAGCTTGCGGTAAGATACGCCCGTCGCAATCATCAAGGCATGGCAGCTTACCTCACTCCCATCAGCTAATTTGACAATGCGATAGGGGTCTTCAACCCGAATGTCGATCGCCTCTTGTGCCAAAATTTCGACCCCAAAGCGGCGCGCTTGCGTCACCGCACGGCGTGCTAAGTCAGCACCACTTAAACCTACGGGAAACCCCAGGTAGTTTTCAATGCGAGAACTAGAGCCAGCCTGACCACCCGGAGCCTGTCGTTCAAGCATCAGGGTACTCAAGCCTTCCGACGCTCCGTAAACCCCGGCGGCTAAACCCGCAGGCCCACCACCCACAATAACCAGATCATAAAAAGGGCGAGTTGCATGGGTCTTTAACCCAACCTTTTCTGCAATTTCGGCGTTAGATGGCTGTATCAACTGCGTCCCATCGGGAAACAACACCAGTGGTAACGGTTGCTGCTCGCCTATCGTGGCGTAGTCTAGTAACTGCGTTGCCTCTGCTTCTAGCTCAACGTCGAGCCACTGGTACGGCACCTGATTACTCGCCAGAAAGCTTTTGACCTGATGCGATCGCGGCGACCAGCGAGAACCCACCACACGAATGCCCTCAAACGGAGGATGAAAATTAGCCTGCCAGTCAGCCAGCAAGTCATCCAGCACAGGGTAAAGGCGTTCTTCAGGCGGATCCCACGGTTTCAGCAAGTAATAATCGATTTGCGTCGAGTTGATCGCACGAATGGCCGCATCGGTATCCGCATATGCCGTGAGTAAAGCACGCTTAGCGGTTGGAAAAACGGGCAGGGCTTGCTCCAGAAACTCAACGCCGTTCATCTGCGGCATGCGCTGATCAACCAGGAAAAGGGCGATCGGTTCATTCCGCAACTTGAGCTTCTCGACGGTTGCCATTGCCACCGCACCCGATTCTGCACGCATAATGCGAAAGCGATCGCCATACTGCTGTCGCAAATCTCGCGCTACGGCTTGTAGCACTTCAGGATCATCATCAACGGTCAGAACAACCGGCTTAGCCATGCAGGTTACCTAATGCTTTTTGCAGTTACTTCAATTCTTTACCTGGTTTACACAGCCAGCGCAACGCCCGATCGTACTGGTTTAGAGGCATCCCAAAGCGATCAGCCCAAGCGTTGCATCTTTAAGAGCACTGGATCAAACCCTGGATCAAACTGAGTCTTTTCATCAAAGTAAGCGTCTTGAAGATGCACCTGAAACAAGTCTGCTCCTCTCAAATCAGCCCCAACCAGATTTGCTCGGTAAAAACTCGTGTGGAGCAGATCCGCACCGCCGAGGTTCACATCCCTAAGATCGGCATCCCTGAGATCGGCACTGGAAAGATTAACACACCTCAAATCAGCGCCTCGTAGCTTGGTGCCATGCAGCTTGGCTTGCCGCATATCGGCTTTGTATAAAGTTGCACCTTCTAGCGTTGCCTGGGTCAGATCTGTTTTTTGCAAACTCGCCTGACTCAAGTTCGCGTTGCTGAAATTTGCGGCCATCAGGTCAGAATCGAGCAAGTTTGCGTGCTCCAGATCCGCGTGCTGGAGATTGATCCCTTGCAGATTGGCTTCCTTTAAATTGATCGCCCCAAGCGTTGTATGGCTAAAGTCCCGCTCTCCGGCAGCATAGCGCTCCAGTAGTTCAGCCCCATTGCCGATGCTAGTCATAACACTTCCCCCGTTCTGGATGCTGGTTGCACGATCAGTCAGTCATTAGTGAAAAGTCTAGCGCGTTCATTCCCTTCAAACCTTGACTAGGCGATGAATGATGCTCCAGGGCAATTTTTACGAAGAGAGACTTTGTTCGCTAGCTTGGCGTTCAGTATTCAGCTTAAAGATGCAGGCGTATCTTAATCAGGCGATCGCCATAAACCTCAAGCCGCCTTTCCCCTCTCCTTTCAGCCTTTTATTTTTGAGCCATCAGCGGTCAGTTCACTCCCATTTCCCATTCCCTACTTCCCACTCCTATCCTTCTGCCTCCTTCTAACTCAGCCGTCAAATGCCTTTTGCATCATGGGTAGCGGAGAGGTTTTTAATAAGCCAGACTGTACAAATTTTGCATAAATGCCAGCCTCGATCGACAGCAGTTCTTTTTGATGTTGCTCTAAGCTAAAGGCTTTCAGCTGAGCATGTTTTTCTTGCATCTGCTGAATATCAATCTGTAACTGCTGAAGCTGCTGTTGGACAAACTCCAGTTGCGATCGTAGGATTTCGGGATTAATCGTCACTTGAGTATCAGTTTGACTTAAATGAGAGGCCACCTGACTAAGTGCATCTCGACGAGCAATTAATTCTAAATACTGTTGTTGCAAAGACTGATCATCCAATAAATGCAGCTTCTCTAACAGAAACTTGACGGTCAAACCCTGCACTAGCAGCGTAAACCACACCACACCAAAAGAGTTTGCGATAATTTCTTCGCGCCCCATAACCACGATCGGAATACTGAGCGCCAGCGAAATTGACACCGAGCCACGCAAACCTGACCACCACAAAACTGTTTGCTCTCGCCAGGGAATTTTGGTGTTTGCCAGCCAGTTGGTCAGCGCACTAAAGCCATAAATAGTTAAGGCGCGAGACAGCACGATCGCCGCGATCGCAATACTCGTGGTGCTAAGATTTCGCACCAGATTGGGTAGATGAATCTGATCGCCGAGCAGTAGAAACAGGATGGAATTGACGAAAAAGATGATAAATTCCCAAAACTCTACCATTGTCGATCGCTTCGTGGGTAAAACTCCCGCTTTGGCGCTAAAATTGCCAATCACCAAACCTGCTGTGACCACTCCAATCACGCCAGACCCCCCAAGCTCTTCCACCAGCAAATAGGTACCATAAGCCGTCACGATCGTCAGCGACTGCTCCACCCACGACAGTTCATACCGCTGCGTCAAAAAAGCTACACAGATACCGATCAGTCCGCCAATACCTAAGCCAATCCCCGTAACCACGAGAAAGCGCAGCACGGTGGCTGAAAGCTGCACAGGTTGTGGATCAACCGCCAACTCGACTAGCACTCCAAAGGCGACCACCGCGGCACCATCGTTGACAAGGCTTTCCCCCTCAAGCAGCGTTGTGAGCCGTTTACCAGCCCCAACTTCACGAAATAACCCAATCACCGCTGCCGAATCGGTTGCCGATAGGCATGCACCAACCAACAACGCTGTCATCCAGGGAATATGTGCAAACGCATGGAGCGCCCAACCGACTGTGGCGATCGATAACCCCACCCCACCAATCGCATAAAGACCACTCGGCAGTAATTCTTCTCGCAGCTCTGACCACCGCATATTCCACGCCGCCTCAAATAAAAGTGGCGGTAAAAAAATCATCAAAATCATGCCCGGAGACAAATCCAGCAACCGCACATCCACCAGCGCCAGACCCAAGCCCACAATGACCAACAGCAACGTATAGGGAACTTGGCGCAGCGCCGAAAAGATTTTGGGTAGACCTGCCGCACTCAAGGCAACCAGCAAGATGAAGAGAAACTGCTTCAGGTCTTTCTCGATCGCAACATCGGTAGCACTGGTCAAGAAGCTCATAACGTGTGAATCATGTCAGAATGCCCTATCCTGAGCGATGGTTGTAGGCAGAAACCGTGTTTTCCATTACCAAACGCTATCTCCACAGCCTCTTATTAACAGTCTCGCCCAGGGTCAACGTCGCTCACTAAAGCGCTTAAAGCTGATGACTATGACTAAGTCCAGCCTTAAACGGCTTAACTGCAACCGTATTTAAAATTTATTAAAAGTAAAACGTGACTGTGTATTAAAGTTCAGCACGTTATCTCAGAACTTCTTGGTTTTTTCACGAATCCATTAACTGACTCACCATCCCTTTACTGACATACCTAAGTACGGCGTTTAGCATAGTGAGCGTAATCTTTTGTTTGCCGCAGATTCCTAAGAGGTGTTGCATGAAGGCAGTGATATTGGCTGGCGGATTAGGTACGCGATTAAGTGAAGAGACAACAATCAAGCCGAAACCAATGGTTGAAGTTGGTGGTCAGCCAATTCTTTGGCACATTATGAAAACCTACTCAGCTCACGGAGTGAATGACTTCATCATCTGCTGTGGTTACAAAGGTTATGTCATCAAAGAGTTCTTTGCAAACTACTTCCTGCGCATGTCCGATGTCACCTTTGATATGCGCTTTAACCAGATGAATATTCACGCTGGGAATGCCGAACCCTGGCGTGTCACGCTCGTCGATACAGGCGAAAATACAATGACAGGTGGACGACTCAAGCGCGTACGCGAACATATTGGCAATGAAACCTTCTGCTTCACCTACGGGGATGGTGTCAGCAATGTTGATATCACCAGGCTGATTGAATTCCATAAAGCTGAAGGCGTATCGGCTACCCTGACAGCCGTACAACCTCCTGGACGTTTTGGCGCAATTTCCCTGACAAAAGAGCAGACTAAAATTAAGCAGTTCCATGAAAAGCCAGAAGGCGATGGAGCCTGGATTAACGGTGGCTACTTCGTTCTAGAACCAGAAGTCATTGACTACATCGAAGACGACACCGTGATGTGGGAACACGAACCGCTTAAAAAGATTGCTCATGATGGCAAGCTGGCAGCCTTCAGGCATGATGGGTTCTGGCAACCAATGGATACTCTCAAGGATAAAAACTATCTAGACGATTTGTGGCAGAAAGGGAAGGCCCCCTGGAAAGTCTGGTAGGTCTGGCGAACCTGACAGTAGACTGCACCACGCGATCGACCGTTTTACTCAAAGCAAACTCATTAAGGGCAAAGATTTATGTACGATTTTGCGATCGTCGGTGGTGGCATCGTCGGTCTTTCTACGGGCGTTGCCCTGACCCAGCGCTATCCTGATGCAAAGATACTGGTGCTTGAGAAAGAAAGCCGCTGGGCCTTTCACCAAACGGGCAACAATAGCGGCGTGATTCACTCTGGGCTTTACTATAAACCGGGGAGCTTCAAAGCAACCTTTTGTCGCGCGGGTGCCCAATCAATGGTCGCCTTTTGCCAGGAACATGACATTCCCCACGAAGTCTGTGGCAAAGTGATCGTTGCGACTGAAGAGAAAGAGCTACCGTTGCTAGAAAATCTCTATCAGCGCGGCTTGCAAAACGACATTCAAGTCAAACGGCTCACCGCAGAAGAAGTCCGGGAGATTGAACCCCACGTCAACTGTATTGCTGGAGTGCAGGTCTTTTCGACAGGCATTGCCGACTACAAGAAGGTTTGCCAAAAGTACGCCGAACTGGTTCAACTGGGGGGTGGTGATTTACGGCTCAACACCAAGGTACTCAAGATTGTTGAAACATCGGCAGGTCAGGTGCTTGAAACCAATCAAGGCAGCTTTGAAACGCGCTTTGTCGTTAACTGTGCTGGTCTGCACAGCGATCGCGTCGCCAAGATGGGCAACGTTGACCCCGAAGCAAAGATTGTGCCCTTTCGTGGGGAATACTACGAGCTAACCCCCGAAAAGCGTTACCTGGTCAAAGGATTGATTTACCCCGTTCCCAATCCTGACTTCCCGTTCCTGGGTGTCCACTTTACCCGCATGATCGACGGCACCGTTCATGCAGGCCCCAATGCCGTGCTTAGCCTCAAGCGCGAAGGGTACAAAAAGACCGACTTTGATTTGCGTGACTTTGCTGAAGTCATGACCTATCCCGCCTTTTGGAAGCTGGCTGCCAAACACGCCGATGAAGGCATCAAGGAAATTATCCGCTCCTTCAGCAAAGCGGCGTTTGTTCATAGCTTGCAGCGTCTGATTCCAGAAGTGCAAGCCGAGGATGTCATTCCCACTCATGCAGGTGTTAGAGCGCAGGCACTGATGAACGATGGCAAGCTGGTCGATGATTTTCTGATTATCAAAGGTCAGAATTCTGTCCATGTTTGCAATGCTCCTTCTCCTGCGGCAACCTCTTCAATCGAAATTGGTAAAGCAGTTGTGGCGCAAATCCCAGCACCACAGCACTTACGCACAACCGTCAACGTTTAGCACGCTTATTAGGAAGAAACAATGAAAGTATTGGTTACCGGAACAGAAGGGTATCTTGGTTCATTATTGGCTCCCCTACTGATGGAGCGTGGGCATGAAATCACGGCTGTTGACACGGGTTACTACAAAGTCGGTTGGCTTTACAACGGCACCGAGTTGACCGCTAAAACCCTTAACAAAGATATTCGCCACATCACGGTTGAAGACTTGAAAGGTATCGAGGCGATCGTCCACATGGCCGAATTGTCCAATGATCCCACTGGGCAACTATCACCCACGATCACCTACGACATCAACCACAAAGGCTCAGTACGGTTGGCTGAAATTGCAAAAACCGCTGGTGTTCGCCGTTTCGTTTATATGTCTTCGTGCAGCGTATATGGTGTTGCCAGTGGCGACGGTCTGACCACTGAGGAAACTCCGGTCAACCCTCAAACTGCGTATGCTGAATGCAAAACACTTGTAGAGCGGGATGTTAGACCACTTGCCGATGACAATTTCTCGCCGACCTTCATGCGAAACGCCACGGCATTTGGCGCATCGCCCCGGATGCGCTTTGACATTGTGCTGAACAACCTGGCAGGACTTGCTTGGACAACCAAAGAGATCAAAATGATCAGCGATGGCACCCCCTGGCGACCGCTGGTTCATGCGCTGGACATTGCGAAGTCGATCGCCTGCGCCTTAGAAGCACCCCGCGACATCGTGCACAATCAAGTGTTTAACGTTGGCGATACCGCAAATAACTATCGTGTGAAGGAAATTGCTGAAATCATTGCCAGCGTGTTCGAGGGTTGCCAGTTGAGCTTTGGCGACAGTGGTTCAGACAACCGGAGCTACCGAGTCTCCTTTGAGAAGATCAATACTCAGCTACCGGGCTTCAAATGCGATTGGAACGCTCAACGGGGCGCACAGCAGCTTTTTGATCTGTTCAACCGGATTGATATGACGAAAGAGGTGTTTGAGTCACGCGGCTTTACTCGTTTGAAGCAGCTTGAGTACCTGATTCGCACCCAGCAAATTGACAAAGATTTCTTTTGGAGCAAGTAATGAAATTCATCGAAACAAAGTTGAAAGACGCATTCATTATTGACTTGGAGGTGCGGAGTGACGATCGCGGTGGTTTTGCCCGCACCTTTTGTGCCAAAGAGTTTGAAGACCATGGGCTGAAGCCAACCGTTGCTCAATGCAATCTGTCCTTCAACTACAAGGCAGGCACACTCAGAGGCATGCACTACCAGGTTGCGCCTGCTTGCGAAACCAAACTGGTACGCTGCACCAAGGGCGCTATCTACGATGTCATTATCGACATGCGTCCTGATTCGCCGACCTATATGCAGCACATCGGGGTGGAGTTAACAGAAGAGAACCGACGAGCGCTATATGTGCCAGAGATGTTCGCTCATGGCTATCAAGCACTAACCGACGGAGCTGAAGTCGTTTATCAGGTTGGAGAATTCTACACTCCAGGCTATGAGCGAGGTCTGCGCTACAACGATCCAACCTTTGGTATCGAATGGCCCATGCCTGTGACGGTCATTTCCGAAAAAGATGCAGCCTGGTCTCTGTTTGAAGCTATCCCTACCCCAGTCGGTTGAACCCGTAACGGTAGATAGAGTGGCAGAACTAATTTCCTTTTAACTTAAAGTAGTGAGGTGATCTACCAAAACTAAAGTAATTCTATGAAACTGAGTGTGATTTTGCCCTGCTTTAATGGTGCTGCAACCATTGCGACCCAACTTGAAGCACTGGCAGCACAGCAGTGGTCTGGCAGCTGGGAAGTCGTTGTTTCCAATAATGGTTCTACGGATGATTCGATGGCGATTGTGGAGCGTTACCGCGATCGCCTCCCCAACCTTCGCATCGTCAATGCGTATGACCCATCAAAACCGCGACAACCTGTTGCTCACTCCTATAACGTAGGCATACAGGCGGCGACCGGAAATGCGTTTGCTTTTTGTGAGTCAGATGATGAGGTTGCCCCTGGTTGGGTTGCCGCGATGGGCAGCGCACTCTCAACCGTTGATTTCGTTGCAGGCCGTCTGGAGTACAACAAGCTAAATCCCAATTGGTTGACGGTTGCTGGCGGTCATCAACCTCAGCAAACAGGCTTAATCGGTAGTACAGATGCGCCTCCCTACCTGATGTATGCCAGTGGCTGCAACCTTGGGATGACGCGCAGACTCTATGAAACGGTAGGGCCGTTGGACACCTCCATTCTCTGTTGCTACGACACGGGCTACTGCTGGCAGGCTCAACTCGCAGGCTTCGCACTTCATTTTGTGCCGGATGCCTTGATTCATTACCGTCTGCGTCATACGCTAAAAGCCCTTTTCCGACAAGGGCATAACTGGGGCAAAGATTCGCCGCTGCTTGCCAGATACCACGGGGTAACACCGGGTGGATTCGTCATTTTGAATCGGCTGGCAGGGCTGAGTTCAACGTTGATGAATGGACTCAGGCTGCTCGTGATGTCGATCTTCAATGTTCGGCGAGGGCGGGGAGGCTTTGCCTGGTGGCTATGGGGATTAGGTTTTCGGATTGGAGAAATTCAAGGGCTTATCAAGTATGTGTTTCAGGGGTACCCAGAGCCTCAGCAAGTGGCCTCATTGCGCCAGGTGAAGACGAGAGCGCATTAATTCTCAATAAGGAAACATCAGTCTAAGCAAGATTTTTTACCAGGAGTTACCCATGTTTATTGTCGATACCGCCTTAAAAGCCCGTGCAGAAGCGGGCAAGCCTGTAAAAGTTGGCATGATTGGTGCTGGTTTTATGGGACGTGGCATTGCGAACCAAATTGCAAACTCGGTTCCAGGAATGGAGCTAGTAGCGATTTTTAATCGCAATTTAGATGGGGCAAAACGTGCCTACACTGAGGCGGGCATCGAATCGTTTCAGGTTGTGCATACGGTAGCTGGCCTGGAAGCCTCTGTCGCCGAGGGGAAGTATGCGGTGACGGATGATGCGATGCTGTTGTGCCGTGCTGAGGGCATTGATGCACTGATTGAAGTGACAGGCACGATCGAATTTGGTGCCGAGGTTGTTCTAGAAGCGATCGCGCACAAAAAGCATGTCATTTTAATGAATGCCGAACTGGATGGTACCATCGGCTCTATTCTTAAAGTGTATGCTGATCGGGCTGGAGTCGTTCTCTCTGCCTGCGATGGTGACCAGCCCGGTGTGGAGATGAACCTCTATCGCTTTGTGAAGAGCATTGGGCTGACCCCCTTGCTGTGTGGCAATATCAAAGGCTTGCAAGACCCGTATCGCAATCCCACCACGCAAGAAGGGTTTGCTAAGAAGTGGGGACAGCAAGCGCATATGGTCACAAGTTTTGCCGATGGGAGCAAAATCTCGTTTGAGCAGGCGATCGTGGCGAACGCGACAGGCATGAAGGTGGCTAAGCGTGGGATGCTGGGTTACGACTTCAAAGGCCATGTGGATGAAATGACCGACATGTACGATGTAGACCAACTCAAGGAACTGGGTGGCATCGTCGATTATGTGGTTGGCTCAAAGCCTGGGCCTGGGGTCTTTGTCTTCGGCACCCATGATGATCCAAAGCAGCAGCATTACCTCAACCTCTATAAGTTAGGCGAAGGCCCACTGTACAGCTTCTACACACCGTATCACTTGTGCCATTTTGAAGTACCACTCTCTGTCGCGCGTGTCGTGTTGTTTCATGATGCGGTTATGGCTCCAATCGCGGGGCCTGTTGTGGATGTGATCACTGTCGCTAAGATTGACCTGAAAGCGGGCGAAACCCTGGATGGCATCGGTTACTACATGACCTATGGACAGTGCGAAAACTCACCAGTTGTGCAGGCAGAAAACCTCTTGCCGATGGGACTAGCTGAGGGTTGTCGCCTGAAGCGCGATATTCCTAAAGATCAGGCACTCACATATGACGATGTAGAATTGCCACCGAACCGCCTCTGCGACAAGCTGCGGGCTGAGCAGAATGCGTATTTCGCTCCAGCTCCGATGCTTGCTGCGGTATAAGCGTTGACGCTCCCATCTTTTCAAACGGCAAAGATCATTTCATGGAAGCGATCTTTGCCGTTTAGGCGTTTAAGGCAATCGACTGCAATCAATTCGATCGCACACTCATTTTGAAAAAACATTAACACTCGTGTCCCTTCAAGAATATCTATGACCTTGGTGATTGCACTGAGTATGATGTAGCGAGAGATTTTTGGTTGGGGAGAATGGGCATACTTGAGCATCCAATCAAGGGACACGATCGCAGGGCTTAGAAGCCTGTGTGCCAACCTGATCAAGAATCCCGCTCACAAAAGATGGCTTAACTGATATGAAGCGCTGCAACGATCGCTCTGGAGAATGCGTCTCTCTCATCATCACAGCTTACAACCGGGAGAGGTTTCTGGGTTCTGCCATTGAAAGTGTTCTGGCGCAAACCTACCCACATTTTGAATTAGTTGTATGGGATGATGGCTCCACTGATCGCACGCTGAAGATTGCTCGCACGTATGCCGATCGTGATGCGCGAGTGCGAGTGATTACAGCGCCCCATGAGGGACGTGTGCGATCGCTACAGGGAGTTATTAACCACACCCACGGAGCCTATCTAGGGTGGATCGATAGCGACGATCGCTTGGCTCCAAACGCTCTGGAGGACACTATTCCGATCCTTCGCCAGCAACCTGCCGTTGGTATGGTCTATACCGACTACTGGGATGTGGATAGCGACGATCGCATGCTGGGCTATGGGCAGCGCTGTCAGATTCCGTATAGCAAAGAGCGTCTGCTGCTCGATTTTATGACGTTTCACTTTCGGTTGCTGCGGCGATCAGTGTTTGAAGCGGTTGGCGGCATTGATGAGTCGCTTGATTATGTTGAAGATTACGACCTCTGCTTGCGCCTTTCGGAAGTAACGGAGGTGCGCCATCTTGAACAGCCGCTTTATTACTACCGCCATCACGAGGGCAATGCGTCCCAGCAATGGCGTTTAGAGCAGGTGCTGCGATCGCAAACCGTGATTCAGCGGGCGTTGCAGCGGCGCGGGCTAGATAGACAATTTGAGCTTCAGGTGCAACTGCCAACGGGCCGCTTTTACTTGCGTCGTAAAGTGTGTTCAATCAAGGCGTTGAAGCCGATATGTTCGCTGTTGCCGCAAGTGGCTGCGATGGGGGCACTGGCCTTTTTGCCCAGTATGAATGTCTTGTTTACAAAGACGGCTCAAGCTCAGCCGATCGTGCCTGCTGCCGATGGAACAAACACGATCGTGACTCCCAATGGCAATCAGCTTGATATTAGCGGTGGCACGCGATCGCAGGATGGCGCTAATCTCTTCCAGAGCTTCCAGCAGTTTGGAGTGTCAACGAACCAGATTGCTAATTTTCTAGCCACGCCGCAAACGCGCAATATTCTGGGGCGTGTGGTGGGTGGGGATGCCTCTGTGATCAACGGCTTGATTCAGGTGACTGGCAGCGCTGCCAACCTGTATTTAATGAATCCTGCTGGCATCATTTTTGGGGCAAATGCCAGCTTAAATGTACCGGGTGCCTTTACTGCTACTACGGCAACTGGGATTGGGTTGAATGATGGCTGGTTTAGCGCGATCGGCTCCAATGACTACGCAACGTTGATAGGTGACCCGAATGCCTTTGCCTTTACGGTGAAACAGCCTGGATCAATTGTGAATGCGGGTACTCTGTCGGTTGCCGCTGGACAGAGCCTCAACTTGCTCGGTGGCACGGTGGTCAACACAGGTACACTAGCAGCACCGGGAGGGCAAATCACGATCGCCGCCATTCCGGGGCAGTCGGTCATTCGGTTAACTCAGCCCGGAAGTTTGCTGAGCTTTGAGCTGCATTCAAACGGCTTGCAGTCGTCTTTGCCTAATACATGGACATTGCCGATCGCTTCCTTGCCTGCTCTCCTCACGGGTGGTAGCCTGCAAAGCGCGACGGGCATTACGGTCAATCCCGATGGCACGATTCGTTTAGTCGCCGTGCCCCAGCAGAGTATTGCCATTGAGTCAAGCACCGCAATCGCCAGTGGACTTGTCGATGCATCAGGTACTGCCATAGGAGCCTTTTCTATGGGTGGTACGGTGCAGGTTTTAGGGAAGCAGGTGGCAGCGATCGGAGCATCCATTGGTGCGTCTGGTGCCACAGGCGGGGGCAATATTTTGTTAGGAGGTGGCGAACGAGGGCAGGATGCTGTCCCCAACGCCTCCAACACAGTAGTGGATGCTAGCTCGGTCATTACGGCTGATGGAGGTACAACCGGATCGGGTGGGCGGGTCACACTCTGGTCAGATGACGTAACGCAATTTATCGGCAGTATTCGTGCGCGTGGTGGCGCTCAGGCAGGCAACGGTGGGTTTGTTGAAGTGTCTAGTAAAGGGAGCCTTGCCTATTGGGGGATGGTCGATGCTACCGCTCCGGTGGGTACGTTGGGGACTGTGCTGCTAGATCCGGCCAACATCACGATCGTGTCAGGCGCTGGCTATGGGTCTGCGGATGGGCAACTTCCCACCATCTTTAGCGGTGATTTTCCAGGCGCGACGCTTACCATCTCGCAGAACGCTCTCCAAAGTACAGAGGGCACTGTCATTTTAGAAGCCACCAATGATATCGTCATTCAGCCACTGGTCAACGGCACACTTGCTCTCACAGCGGGCGTGACATCCGTTACCTTTCGAGCCGATGCCGATGGCAATGGTGTCGGTTCTTTCTCAATGAGTGCAGGCGATACCATTACCACCAGTACGGGGAAAACGTCTGGCGATCTAACCATTTCTGGGGCAAGCCTGACTCTAGGTACGCTGACCACAGCTGTACCGTTTGCCAATGCTGGAACCACTACACTATCGGCATCCGGAAACATTACAGCCACCGCGATCGACACCACGAGTTTTGAAAGCGGCATGGGAGTTGGCAATACAGGCGGAGCAGTCAACGTGACGGCTGGCGGTAGTTTAGCTATTGGCAACATTACGACTGTAGGCGCACAGAGTGCAGGTAATGTGTCCCTTGTGGCACAAGGCAATATTACAACTGGCAACATCACCACAAGTGTTGCGGTGCCGTTTAGCAGAGAGGGAAGCAACGGTGGGGCGATCGCGATCACCAGTACGGCTGGCTCTATTACCGCAGGCAATCTCTTGACCACTGGGTTCATTCAAAGCGGTAATGTTGCACTACAGGCATCCAGCAGCAATGCAGATATCACGGTGTCATCGATCGATGCTAGTGCCTCTCAAGCGGGCGGCTTTGGCGGAACGGTCACCCTGACGGCTGGACAATTTGTGCGCGGTACAGGGTTTACCAGCGCCAACCCTCTAGCAACCATTACCACAGCGGCTGATAGCAGTGGTGCCATCACGATTCAACATGGTGGCGGTGGGTTAAATGTGCCGTTCATTGTAGGAAATGCCACCACGAACGGTACGGCTGGCGCGATCGTCAATGGCTCTTCTACCGCACCCAATACCATCTCACCAACGCTATCCTTTTCTCAAAGTTTCAGCCAGGGGTCGATTCAGATTTTGACGACTGCGCCACCCCCACCCGAACCACCACTGCCAGAACCCACACCCGAACCGTCGCCACCGGAACCACCCAAACTACCTCAGGATGATCCTACAGATGTCCTCATTGACACACCAGAAGCACCACCGCTGCCAGAGGCCCCTGAAAGCACGGCTAGCGGTTGGGATGACCCTGCTACAACTGAAGCTACGCTTGAGGAAAATGCGATCGATGAGTTTGATGCCTATCTGGATTTGCCAGACGATATTCCCACCACCACTTTAGAAGCAGGCAATATCCTGGGCCAGATTGGAGATGTTTCGGGGGTCAAGCCAGCCCTGGTCTACGCCTCTTTTGTGCCGCCCAATGTGGCGATCAATTCTATCCCTGCAAGTCGAGTAAGACCGCGAACGGTATTGGCGAAGCAAGAAGAGACGCTCACGTCAGCAAAGTCTTTTGCTTTAGAGAAGCCTAACTCGATCGAACCAGTGGCAAAGACTGAAGGGGCATTGCAGCCATCCCGCCACGATCGTCTGCTCTACGCTGAAGGGCAAAAAGAACCACTGGCAAATGGCAACGACCAGCTTGAATTGCTTGTGGTCACTGCCAACGGTAAGCCGATTCGTCGCCTTGTTCCCGGTGCCACCCGCAGTCGTGTCTTGCGAGTCGTTCATCAATTTCTCAACGAAATTACCGACCCGCGCAAGAATCGCACAACCACTTATTTAGCGCCCTCACAACAGCTTTATCAGTGGCTCGTCGCGCCGATCGAGCCAGAGCTACAGGCACGCGGCATTGGCAACTTAGCGTACATTTCCGATACCGGGCTTCGCTTTCTGCCGATGGGCGCACTGCACGATGGGCGGCAATTTCTCGTCGAAAAGTACAGCGTTGGGCTAATGCCGAGCCTGAGCCTGACAGACACTCGCTACGTCAGCCTTAAAAACGCGAAAGTTCTGGCAATGGGCGCATCTGAGTTTACTGACCAGCCGCCACTGCCAGCCGTACCAACGGAGCTATCACTCATCACCAGGGATTTATGGACTGGTACGACGCTGCTCAACCAGGCATTTACGCTAGAGAATTTAAAAGCCGAGCGGCAGCAAGAACCCTTTCAAATCATCCATCTAGCTACCCACAGCGAGTTTCAGCCTGGGGCGCTCAGCAACTCCTATATTCAGCTTTGGCAGACAAAGCTACAGCTCAACCAGCTCCGGCAACTGGGCTGGAATAATCCACCTGTTGAACTACTGGTGCTCAGTGCTTGTCGTACCGCCCTGGGTAGTGATGAAGCCGAACTGGGCTTTGCTGGGTTTGCAGTACAGGCAGGGGTCAAGTCAGCTTTAGCGAGTCTCTGGTACGTGAGCGACGAGGGCACCCTGGGGCTGATGACCGAGTTTTATCGTCAGTTAAAAACGGCACCTATCAAAGCAGAAGCGCTTCGGCAGGCTCAAATTGCCATGCTGAAAGGGGATGTGCAAATTGTTAATGGACAATTGCGTATCACTCGCGGCGGTGCTGTTCAGTTGCCGATCGCGCTGGTCGATCGAATAGAGGATCATCGTTTGTCTCATCCCTACTACTGGGCCGCGTTTACGCTCATCGGCAGCCCCTGGTAACAGAGTGGCTCGATTGCATCTAATCGTTGGCGCATAAATCTCTGATGGTCGGCTACATTAGGGTGAGGAACGTGGCATTAGAACGTTAGAAGCCAGGTTGAAGGTTTGGGGGCTGAGCGTTTGCGTCTGCATAGAGGCACGACGTAGCATTCTTGCTTCAAAGCGCGACATTGAAGTTTACGCCCATCAAAGCAACCCGATCGCTAGACCGCTTGTGCTCATTGAGAGAGCAAACGCATGACAAAACGGCCTCGACAACCGCAAAAATTAGAGGAAACCACTGCGATCGCTTTGCCGCAGCCACTGGGTGAGACTCAAGACGAGCAGGCACAGGCCCGTATAGAGGCTCTACAGCAAGAAAATGAACGGCTACGAGCAGAGCTTCAAGCACATCGGCAGACAGAAGCCATCTTGCGTCAGCGCGAAGAGCAGTTTAAAACCCTCGTGAATAACGTTCCTGGTGCTGTTTACCGCGCTGCGTTTGACGATGATTGGACGATCGCCTTCATCAGCGACGCGATCGCCAACCTCTCTGGCTATCCAGCAGCGGCCTTTATCCAAAATCAGGCGCAGAGCTTCAACAAAATTTGCCATCCTGATGATTTAGAGTACGTCAATCATACGATTAGGGCGGCGATTGCAGCCAAACAGCCCTTCATGCTGGAGTATCGCAACATCCGCGCCGATGGGCAAATAGTCTGGGTCTGTGAGCAGGGCCACGGTGTTTACAATGCAGACGGTAAGGGCCTTTGGCTTGATGGCGTTGTGCTAGATATTACCGCCTTGAAGCAAACTGAAGCCGCGTTACGACGCAGTGAAGAGCGCCTCAAGCTGATTACAGACTCGCTGCCCGTGTGCATTTCCTACGTCGATCGCGATCGACGGCTGCAATTTGCAAACAAAACTTATGAAACCTGGTTTGGACTGACGGTAGCAGAGCTATGCGGCAAGCACTTGTCTGAGGTATTGGGTGAAGCTGCTTATGCCTTAGTTCAAGGGCACGTCGATCGGGCACTGGCTGGCGAAACCACAACTTATGAAATGGCGTTACCCTACAGCTTTGGGGGACATCGCTATGTAAGCGGTGTCCTGGTGCCAGATGTCGATGCCCACCAACAGGTGCAGGGCTACTACGCGCTGATCATGGATGCAAGCGCGCGGCAAGCCGCACTGCATGAACGAAAACGAGCGGAAGAAGCAATTAAACAGCAGGCCGAGCGCGATCGCCTGTTTAGCGCGATTGCCCAACGCATTCGGCAATCATTGCATTTGGATGATATTCTCAACACCACTGTCAATGAAGTACGGAGCCTGCTAAAAGCTGATCGGGTGATGATCTATCGCTATCAGCCGGATAGCACGGGTGTCATTACGGTTGAATCAGTCGGCGACTCGTGGCGATCGCTGCTCGGTGAAGTCATTCATGACCCTCGCATGACGATCGACGCGTTTAAAATCCGCTACAAGAACGGGCAAACCGTGATTGCCGATATTCAAAAGGCAGGGTTAGAACCACTCTACGTGGATGTTTTGGTACGGTACCAGGTAAAAGCCCATATGCTGCTGCCTCTGTGGATCGGTGAACACCTCTGGGGGCTGTTGATTGTCAATCAGTGTGATGCTCCACGAGCGTGGCAGGTCTGGGAAGCAGAGCTGCTTACACAACTCGCAACGCAACTGACGATCGCCATCCAGCAGTCGGAGTTGTTTCAGCAGGTGCAGCAACTTAATGGGGTGCTCAAAGGTCAAATTCGGGAGCATATTAATCAACTTCAGCAAGCCCTGGCGTATGAAGCGTTACTCAAGCGCATTACTGACAGCGTGCGCGACAGTTTAGACGAAACCCAAATTTTTCAAAGGGTTGTGCAGGAATTGGCGATCGGACTGCAACTTTACGGTTGTAGTGGTGGCCTGTATGACGTCGATCGACAAGTGTTAACGATTACCGCTGAGCATATTTGCCACGATTTACCCACAGCACTGGGAAAACAGCTTTCGATCGCAAACGAACCAGCCATTTACGGTCAAATGATACGGGGACAGCATCTTCAGTTTTGCCCGTTGTCAGAGTTCTCCAATACTGTTCGGCCCATTCAGACGAAATATACGATTCTTGCCTGTCCCATTTTTATTGCCATCGAAGCGGATCTAACGATTGAGACCCGGCAAGCGGATGTGCAACTAGAGATGATTGGCGATTTATGGCTCTTTCGCTCCAGAGACGACAGTTTTAGCGAGATGGATATTCGCCTGGTAAAGCAGGTGACCAATCAATGCGCGATCGCTATTCGTCAGGCGCGCCTTTATCAAGCGGCCCAGACGCAGGTCATTGAGCTAGAACGCCTCAATCAGTTGAAGGATGATTTTCTCAGTACGGTTTCCCACGAACTGCGCACTCCCATGTCCAACATTAAAATGGCAACCCAGATGCTTGAAGTCATCTTATTTAACCGGGAGGACGGCAAGCTAAACCATGAGCCTGAAGCACTCACGGTTGATTCGATCGCTGGCCCAAAAGTCAGCCGCTACTTTCAGATTTTGAAAGATGAAGGCGAACGTGAGATTCAACTGATCAATGACTTACTCGACCTATCTCGGCTTGATTCGGGACGAGATCCGCTGTTTCTCTCTACACTTCAGCTTCAAACGTGGTTGCTGCATCTAGCTGAACCGTTCCTTGAGCGTACTAAAGCCCAACAGCAGACGCTAGCGATCACAGTGGCTCCAGACTTACCAGCAATGACAACCGACTTTTCTTACCTGGAGCGTGTGATCAGCGAACTATTAAACAACGCCTGCAAATATACCCCCCGTGGCGAAGCTGTTTCACTTAGTGCGCATACAGTTCTCTTGCCAGAGGAGCGCCACTCAGCCAAACACCTGCTCGACTGGCCCAGCGATCGTGCCACCATTACCATCACCGTCACAAACTCAGGCGTTGAAATTCCGGTTACCGAGCGCGATCGTATTTTTGACAAGTTCTATCGCATTCCCCACAACGATCCCTGGAAGCATGGTGGTACCGGCCTTGGCTTAGCTCTGGTCAAAAAACTGGTAGAACGGTTAGACGGTAACATTTGGGTGGAGAGTGGCAGGCATCAGACCTGTTTTGTCTTGCAATTTCCTAGCGCGTTGGGTTGAAGATTGCTGTATTCTCATGAAGCCGATCGCGTTAATTCAATCATGAAAGTTGCGACCTGGAACGTAAACTCAATTCGCACACGCCTACACCATGTTGTGAACTGGCTGCAAGCAAATCCAGTCGATGTGCTGTGCTTACAAGAAACGAAAGTCATGGATGACGGCTTTCCTCAACAGCGGTTTGCTGATTTGGGCTATCGCGCGTATATTTCTGGGCAGAAAAGCTACAACGGGGTTGCTCTCCTCAGTCGGCAACCTCTCAGTGAAGTTAGCACCGGGTTTGCGCCCTTATTAGGAGAAGGCGCGATCGACCTGGACGAGCAAAAACGGGTTATTACAGGTGTCCTCGACGACGTTCGCATTCTGAACCTTTACGTTCCTAACGGCTCCTCAGTGGGTAGCGAAAAATACGCCTACAAATTGCGTTGGTTAGAGGCATTGCGGGACTACGTGCAAATGCTAGGAGGTAGGGGGCAGAAGGCAGGGGGGCAAGGGGAAGCAGGGGAAGCAAAACTCAAAACTCAAAACTCCACCTCACTCCCCGCTCCCCAATCCCTTCTCATCTGCGGCGATTTTAATATTGCGCTCGAAGATATTGACATCCATGACCCAACGGGGCGCGAGAAAATGGTTATGGCTACTGATTTGGAGCGGCAAGCATTACAGTCCGTTTTAGACATTGGACTGGCCGATGCCTTTCGCAAATTCACCCCAGATGGCGGTAATTTTAGCTGGTGGGATTACCGTGCAGCCGCGTTTCGGCGCAATCTTGGTTGGCGAATTGACCACATTTACTTGACACCAGATCTTTATACGAGGTTGATCGCCTGTGCGATCAACCCAGAACCTCGCAAACTCGAACAACCCAGCGATCATGTCCCAGTTTGGGTCGAACTTTAGATCGGTGCAAAAGCAGTTGTTAGTTGCTGCCGTTACACGAGAGAAGCGTAACTTCTCAGAAATCCTCTTAAGGGTCGAGGATCGACCCTTTCTCCTAAGTTAATATCGACAGCGTTGTTATTGTTTGTCGAGCAACCAAAAACTAACAATCAAAAACTACTCATGTTTTTAGTTACTGGAGCCACTGGAGATCTGGGTCGTCGCATTGTGCGACTCTTGCGAGAGCGTGATGTGTCTGCGCGATCGTTCGTGCGCCTGGATGCCCGCTATGCCGAGCTAGAAAATCGCGGTTCTGAGATCTTTATTGGTGATCTACGCCGCGAACGAGATCTGCATAAAGCCTGTCAGGGCATTCAGTACGTCATCAGTGCACACGGTTCTGGCGAGACATCTAACGGCGATGCGGAAACGATTGACTACCAGGCAAGTATTGAACTGATTGACCAAGCCAAAGCAGCCGGAGTGCAGCACTTTGTTTTTATTTCCGTCCTGGGTGTTGATCGAGGCTACGAAGACGCGCCTGTATTCAAAGCAAAGCGAGAAGTTGAGAAGTATCTACAAACGAGTGGCTTAAGCTACACCATTCTGCGACCATCTGGCTTTGCTTCAAACCTGTTATCTCTGGCAGAACAGTTCCGGCAGACGGGTTTGTATGTGCTGATTGGTGATCCCCTGAGTCGTACCTCGATCGTCAGTACCGATGATTTAGCGCGACTGGCGATCGCCGCCGTTTCAGCAGAAGGCGCACACAATCAAATCTTTGCAGTGGGTGGGCCAGAAATTCTCAAGCGCGAAGACATTCCCCAGATTTTTAGCCACATCTTCAACCGTGAGCCGTTTCTGCTGAATCCTCCCCTTCTAGCGGTAGATGGATTACGCAACGCGATTGGTCTCTTTAACCCCAAACTGCGTTCTAGCCTGGGTACCTTCCGGACACTGCTGGCAAACGAATTCTTCACCACAGCAGCCGAAACTGAGCGTCTGGAATCAACCTTTAACATTCAGCTCGAACCGTTAGAAACGTTTCTGCGGCGTTATTTAGGCGTTTAGGCATCCTTGGAACGTTATGGAGACAGTACCCTAAACCCTGTCCCCTATCCCCTCTGCCGATCGCCTTCATTTGACGGAGCTTCGCCGTACCAGCGGTTTGCCAGGCTAGCGAGTTGGTCAAGAATTTCCATCAGTTCGCCACCTCTAGCCGTTAAGCCGTAGGTCACTTCGGGGGGAATGGTCGGCTTGTAGTCGCGGTAGGCGATACCTTCTGCTTCCAACATCCGCAAGCGTTCGGTGAGCACTTTGGTAGAGATGCCGTTAATTTGTCGTCGCAGTTCGCCAAAGCGTTGGGGTCCTTTGGTACTCAAAACCCAGAGGAGGTAAAGCGTCCACGGACCAGACAGTACGGACATCAGCGTGTTAATGGGACATACCGCTTTGGGATCGTCAGGCGGGGGAGAAAGTTCATGCATTGGACTGGGCAACAACGATCGGTGCTAAAGGATGCTTAATTAAAGGCTACTAGTTACTTTGGGGAAACTACTTCTCAAAAGAAAGTGGCTCCCTTTAATATGAACAGTGTAACGCTTTGTTAGCGAGATCAGGCAAGCTGACGGTCTCGACAGTTTGCACCTTGCAGACGCAGTTCAACTATTCCAGTTACTCCCACCAGGAAACCTTTATGGCTCATATTCTGCATGTGGATGCCAGCCCCCGCGCTGAGCGTTCGATTTCACGCGCCCTGTCTAACGAATTTATTGCCGCATGGCATACAGCACACCCAGAAGACGTGCTGACCTATCGAGATTTGGGTCACCACCCCGTTCCCCACGTCACCGAAACATGGGTAGCAGCAGCGTTTTCACCACCAGAGACCCACACGCCTGAACTGACAGAAGCCATTCAAACCTCGGATGTGTTGGTTGACGAACTCTTTGCTGCCGATCGCTATGTGTTTGGGGTACCCATGTACAATCTGTCCGTCCCGTCCACGTTCAAGGCGTACATTGATCAAATTGTGCGGATAGGTCGCACATTTGCCGTAGAGCCAACGGGTTATAAGGGTCTGATAGAGGGCAAAAAAGCGCTGATCATCACGGCTCAGGGCGGCACCTTTCGACTAGGCAGCGAAACAGGCGGTTACAACTTCCACGAGCCCTACCTGCGTGCTATCTTAGGTTTTATCGGAGTTACAGATGTTAGCTTTATTTATGCCGATGGGCTGAATCTGGGTGACGAGACGAGAGAAAAATCCCTAGAAAGTGCCCATGCTGCCATTCAAACGGCGATCGCAACCTGGTAAAGCACAGGTCGAGAGACATTGACTAAACCCTGCTGTGAAATATCTTCTCCCTCGTCGATCGTGTCAACTACGGAGAAGGCTTTCACTCCAATAGGACTTACGCAGTCGCCCCCAAATCTGGGGACTGGGGGGCTCGTTTTAGAGAATTTGCGTAAGTCCTGTCTAAGTCTAAGCTACGGTACTTGTAGCTACGGTCAAGCCCTGGACTGTAGCATCGGCTGTGAGCAAACTCGTTATTTGAGTGGGCGTCAGTTTAGGGTTCGCGTTGAGAACTAGAGCGGCAACGCCAGAAACATGAGGTGCGGCCATTGATGTCCCGCTGTAACTCTGGTAAGTGTTGTTGGGTGTGGTGGAAACGACATTCACGCCCGGAGCAACGACGTAGTGAAGTGGAATGGCTCCTGCGCGATCGGAGAAGGTCGCGACCTGTTGATTGATATCGGTTGCGCCGACAGCAAGACCCCATTGGGTTGCTA
This sequence comes from Stenomitos rutilans HA7619-LM2, assembly GCA_019358945.1. Classification (GTDB taxonomy): domain Bacteria; phylum Cyanobacteriota; class Cyanobacteriia; order Leptolyngbyales; family Leptolyngbyaceae; genus Stenomitos; species Stenomitos rutilans. Next base: position 44,919 of record JAHHIE010000006.1, read on the forward strand.
AATTCGCGGGCGAGACGGGTTGATTGCCTCCATCGTTGCCGGATGCCATGACAACCAGAGCGCCTTTTTGACTGGCGTACTGCACAGCATCGGCGATCGCGGTTGAGGCACTGCCTCCCAAACTGAGATTAATCACGTTGGCTCCATTCTCTGCAGCATAGCGGATACCAGCCGCAATATTGAGATCGCTACCGCCATCGGAGCCAATCACTCGAACAGGCATAATCTTTGCGTTGTAGGCAACACCCGTTACGCCAATATCATTTCGCGCTGCGGCGATCGTGCCAGCAACATGTGTTCCATGCCCAGTGAGGTCGAGGGGAGTATTGTCTCGATCCACAAAATCCCAACCATTGATGTCATCCACAAAGCCATTCTTGTCGTCATCAATGCCATTGCCAGAAATTTCTTTGGCATTCGTCCAAATATTGTCCTTCAGGTCAGGATGAGTAATATCAACGCCTGTATCTACCACTGCCACAACAATACCTTGCCCTGTGTAACCCTGCGCCCAAGCAGTCGGTGCGTTCACCTGGTTAAGCTCCCAGGCATTACTGCCTGTACTCAAAACGTGTGTTAGCGGACTCAGCCCAATCGCGTCCGTAACGGCGCTACCTGCGTTCACTAAACCATAGCCATAGGTCTTGTCATAGCCTAGAGGCTGGGGAATCGGCGAAGAGGCAGCGCTCAGGGTGTAACTCGTGTCACCGCTATATTGATAAACATGGATAAAGTAAGTGCCAGCCGTGAGATCCGTGTCGATCGACTCTGCTTGCGTACCGGGTTGAGATGATCCGGCGATCGCTTCACCAAGATCAACGACACCATTATTATTGGTGTCCTGAAGCAGTTGTAGGTCTGCATCTGCTGTCAGATTGCTTAAAGATAGATTGAGATGACTGGTTGTGCTGAGGGTAAAGCGATAGTAAGCATCGGTAGCAGCCGTTTTTACAGCGCCAATCACTGTCTGAGTAGTATTTTCCACATTCAGGCTAACCGCCGTTGCTAGTGTGTGTCCTGTTGCCGTTGCTGCCGCCGATGGTAGAAGGCTCAGGACGCTGCTAGAGCCACTGGTGGGCTCATTCACCTGTACCGAGTATGTACCTGGCGTCAGCGGTCGTTGCTCGATCGCTGTCATCACAGCATGAATCCAACCTGATTTGCCTGTTGCCTCTAACGTAGGCGAGCTATGACTAAAAGCTTGTTGACTGGCTACATCGTTGAACGTACCCAGTGCTGCCTTCGTACTGACAGTTGGCGACTGAGGAGTGTAAGAGGCATGCGGCTTGTGATAGCTCAAAACACTATCGTTAATTTTGCTCTGGAGATAGCGATCGATCGTCGTAGAAATAGTGCCTGCAACAAGGCTTGATCCAGGTACTATTGCGTTGGCTAAAGTTTGTTTGGTAGAAGCGTCAGACAACATAACTCAAATGGTAATCTTTAAAACTCTGGATGACACAGTAAACATGAAGTGGTAAGTGTCTAACAACAGGAAAAACTAATCAACAACTAAATAATTAATGGGACTTACGCGCTTAGAACTTGAAAGCTCGTTCGCGAAACGTTCATCTAGCACTCTCTTCGTCCCCTGCAAAAAGGGGTTAAAGAGCTTAGCTGAGTAAGTCATGAATAACTGGCGATCACTGAAAGTTTCACTAAAAATTTGGTCTTGCTCTATCTACCTGAAGAGTTAGATTCAAAGGGTTTGTTTTCTCTAAAGAACCAGGTTTGATACTTGCAGCCCCTTAACCAACAACATGGCAACGATCGCCCCAATTAGCGTATTTAGAATATTGACGACTTCGTTGGTTAACCAGGCAAAGCGGTGTTGCAATGTTGCCCCAATCACACTCTCCAGGTTTGTGCCAACGAAGGCTGCCACCACGCAAACGGCAACTTGCCAGAGGGGAATCAGTCCCACGCCCCAGCCGACTAGCGCGATCGCCACCGATGCCACAATTCCTGCCAGCGTCCCTTCCAAACTTACTGCTCCCTCGGTGCCACGCGGTACAGGCTTGAGCGTGGTGATCAAAAACGTCCGCTTGCCATACGCTTTACCAATTTCACTAGAGCAGGTGTCTGCCAATTTGGTACTAAAACTTGCTACATAGCCTAACAGCAACAGCGCTACTAACCACCTAACTTCAGCAGCAGGAAAAAATAAAGAGAACAGGAAACTGCCGATCGCGCACAAGGCTCCTGTTAACGCTGATCCCCACACGTTCTCTGGACCGCGCGCACCCGATCGCTTCTCCGCAATGCCCGCTGCCTCTTTTTGTGCCATGCCAACCCGCGTTATCGCCGATCCCACCACGAAGTAGAATGCTACGACCGCGTACCCCCGCAAGCCTAAGGAAACCCATATCAGTACGCCTAAAATCCAGGCGTGGATAATGCCAGCCGGGGTCAAGAGTTTTTTGGGCAGGAACCAGACGATCGCCAGCAGAACCGTATTCAGGACAACTGCAAAAATCACAAAAGTTAGGAAGGTAAAAGAAAAGGATATTCCATAAAGGATAGAAGATAAAGGCAGAGGAATCGTCAGCGATCGCCGTCAAGAGAAACCAGATAAAGATTGCAGCACATCATGATGGAAGAATGCTAAAACCGTTCTAGGGCGCGTCATCAGTTCAGCTCGAAAGCTTGTGGTATCAGTATTGTCGCGCCCGTCCCAACAAACAAGCTAGGGGCTGGACCCCTGCTGCAAGTGGTGTGTAGTCGTAATTGATGACAGCCCCTAGTTAAAACGTTGGAACCTTCACTCAGTCATAATCCGTGTCAGTATGAATACCTTCAAGAAAACGGTCGGCTATCTGGGTCTCGTCTTAAGCGTGAGCGTCTGTGTGGGAACGCTTGGGATGCTTTTCTTGGCACCAAGCCCACCCAAAGAAGCTGTTCGGTTTGAGGGGTTTGCTGCTGACAATACAAGCATGGTGATGCGAAACGGCTCTCTAGAATTAACTGAAGGCGGATCGCTGTCAACGAACCAACCGCTTGTCTGGCAGCTTCGCAACATGGTTTTAGGAACTTATTTCGTCTTCACACTGCTTGCTTCCGTCCTCCTGCTACGCCAATCAACGTCTTCACTCAAGTAGGAATACGAAAACGTTTCATCCCCCATCTTCTTCATGCCTCCCCTCTTTCACCTTTCCTTCCCGGTCAGCAATATTCCTCAGACAAAAACCTTCTACGCTGGTGGTTTGGGCTGTGGCGTTGGGCGCGAAAATTCAGAGTCCGTCATTCTCGATCTGTACGGGCATCAACTCGTTGCCCATGTGGTACATGAGCCGCTGACACCCCAAAAAGGCATCTACCCCAGACACTTTGGGCTAATTTTTACCGCAGAAGCCGAGTGGGAAGCGTTGTTAGAGCGATCGCGCCAGCACAACCTGACCTTCTACCAGCAAGCAAAACATCGGTTTCCGGGCTTACCGCTAGAGCATCGCACATTCTTTCTGCAAGACCCGTTTTACAACCTGATGGAGTTTAAGTTTTACCGCCATCCGGAAGCGATTTTTGGGAGCCGTGACTTTACTCAAATTGGGGATGCTGTAGGCGTTTAAAGCTTTTCTCAAAGCGATTCTAGCCCAACCAAATTGGTGTTGCTGCCTTTGAAGAAGACAGAGAACGCACGATCGTTCGTAAGCCAGTAATCCACAGTCGATCTCAAAATATCCAGTGCCACTAACCATTCAGATGAGTCGGCTTGGGCGAAGCGATCGGGCTGGTCGTACAGCAAAACAAGGCGATCGCCCTCCAGCCAGTCGAGGTCTGTGAGGCAATCTTCCAGGGCATCCCAGTTTTGCCCAAAGTAGTCTGGAAAGGACAGAGCGGTTGCGATCGCGTGCAGAAATTCTGCTTTATTGCTGATCCCTGCACCATTTAGAGAGAACAGGCGAGCACCATGCTTCTGGCTCAAGGTGACGAGTTCATCTGTACTGATGGGCGTTTCCAGCGTGTAAAGTCCAGGGCTGGACGTACCCTTGAGGACTGCAATCAAGTTATCCATCGTTACTGCACCCTCACAAACGTGGCGTAGTGGTCGCCAGTATAGTAGATTTCGCCTCCCTGCCCGGTGACAATTCGCCGCGCTCCTCGATGCCTGACTCCTGGCGTTTTCACGGTGTATTCCTGGTAATAGCCTGTCGCTGCCTGCGGTAGCCGTCGCTCTCGATTGCGAAACACCGTTCCGTCTTTGGGGTAGGGATACGGACCACCCCGCCTGATCAGGTTGATGGTTGATCGCGCTTCGGGTGGCAACCGATTGATAGACACAACCGGGATTGACGGAGCATTACGCGCGACGATCGTCGTCTGAGTTTGCGCCATCTGCCCTTGATGTGGTTCTGGTTGTGCCTTGACCTGCCAAACCGTTGTCAATCCAATCAAGGCAAGCATTGCCGCAAAAAAACCGACGTAGCGAAGCATCCGTCTGCTAAAGCGCTGATTCACTGACATGGCGCACTCAACATCGCAAAGAGAAACTGACTGTTGCTAAAATAACCGTGCAAAAGAGCGATCGCCCCATTCCGTAACGTGGCTTCATGTCTCTATGCCAACCCTCGCGCTGACACAATCGCCCAATGTTCTGGGAGAATTGGAGAGGAGCGGCAGTCATCCCAACACAATCGACGAGGGCTTACGCAGAAGAAATTCCCCAAACCGCTTTTAAGGGAGCCTTCGGCATTCTCCCCTTTTTAAGGAGGGTGAGGGGGGATCTAAGTTTAGACCTCAAGTGCGTAAGCCCTAGCTACCCGACTCCGCTTATCACTTTCATCGCTGAAGGCTGACCGCTGAACGCTGACAGCTAATCGCCCTTTTTACTGGAAACATCGAGCATGTCTGAACCCTCTTCGTCCGCATCATCCTTACCCCAAAACTTGAGAAGTCGCACGGTGACTCAGGGAGTCCAGCGATCGCCCAACCGCGCCATGCTGAGAGCCGTGGGCTTTAAGGATGAGGATTTTACGAAGCCGATTATTGGCATTGCCAGTGGGCACAGCACCATTACTCCCTGCAACATGGGCATTGAACCGTTAGCCAAACGGGCAGAAACAGGCATTCGCGGGGCGGGTGGGATGCCCCAGACCTTTGGCACCATTACCGTCAGCGATGGGATCTCGATGGGCACTGAAGGCATGAAGTACTCGCTGGTGTCGCGGGAAGTCATTGCCGACGCGATCGAAACCGCGTGCAGTGCCCAGAGTATGGATGGCGTACTGGCGATCGGCGGCTGCGACAAGAATATGCCGGGTGCGATGCTGGCGATGGCGCGGATGAATATTCCTGCCATCTTTGTCTACGGTGGCACCATTAAGCCGGGTCACTTCAACGGCTGCGATCTCACCGTTGTGAGTTCCTTTGAAGCCGTTGGACAGTACAGCGCAGGCAAAATCCCTGAAGTAGAACTGCTGGCTGTCGAGCGCAATGCCTGTCCGGGTGCAGGTTCCTGCGGTGGGATGTACACCGCCAACACCATGTCGTCGGCATTTGAGGCGATGGGCATGAGCCTGATGTATTCCTCTACAATGGCAGCGGAAGATGCCGAAAAAGCGGATAGTGCCGAGAAGTCTGCCATTGTGCTGCTGGATGCCATTCGACACCAACGCCTACCGCGTCAGATCATTACGCGCCAATCCATCGAGAATGCACTCGCGGTCATCATGGCGATCGGCGGCTCCACGAATGCGGTGCTACACTTCTTGGCGATCGCTCATGAAGCCAACGTCCCCCTCACTCTTGACGACTTTGAAGCCATTCGGGGTCGAGTACCCGTTCTTTGTGATCTCAAACCGTCTGGTCGCTATGTGGCAACTGATCTCCACAAAGCAGGTGGCATTCCCCAGGTTATGAAAATGCTGCTGACACACGGGTTGCTGCATGATGATTGCGTCACCATTACTGGACAAACCATTGCCGAGTTGCTGAAGGATATTCCCGATGAGCCTCGCCCTGATCAGGATGTGATTCGTCCGTGGGACAAGCCACTCTATGCACAAGGCCATCTGGCAATCTTGCGGGGCAACCTGGCTAGTGAAGGAGCTGTCGCCAAAATCACCGGAGTCAAAAATCCTCAAATTACAGGTTCCGCTCGCGTTTTTGAATCTGAAGAAGCTTGTCTCGAAGCAGTTCTGGCAGGCAAAATCAGTGCAGGCGATGTTGTCGTCGTTCGTTATGAGGGTCCCAAAGGTGGACCCGGTATGCGCGAAATGCTGGCACCCACATCTGCCATCATCGGCGCAGGCTTGGGTGATTCAGTCGGGCTGATCACTGACGGACGCTTTTCTGGTGGCACCTACGGGATGGTCGTGGGTCATGTGGCACCCGAAGCCTACGTCGGTGGCACGATCGCCCTGGTACAGGAAGGCGACTCCATCACGATTGATGCCCATGCCCGTCTGCTCCAATTGAATGTTGCCGATGCCGAGATCGATCGTCGTCGTGCTCAGTGGCAGCCGCCCAAACCCCGCTACACAACAGGAGTGTTGGCAAAATACGCCAAGCTTGTCTCCTCCAGTAGCCTTGGTGCGGTCACAGATCTCAACCTGTAGCGGCTGACGGCGGGTAAAGTTCCTTTTGTAGGCATGCTACCCATAACGTCCCTACGAAAAGGTCAACCATCTACATGGCTAGCAGCGATCTCGTCGGCCATGCCGCTCCCTCCTGCATGCGAAGACGGTCTCTCCTCTTGCACGATCGCGACCGTATTTAGGACTGAGCCTTAGAATCATCTCCTTCTAGGGTCAGCCCAGCATCTGTGTCAAAATGAAGTCACCCAACATGAGAGAACTGAAGATTCGTGATTGAGGTAGAAGTCCACCAACAACTCCGAGCTTTTCTGAGAGAGCAAGGAAAGCCCTATTGGTCGCATCATCTAACAATGGCGCGGTTGGTGGCGCGTGCTTTACGCCTGGGTCGCAGTGCACTGATGCAAACAGATGCGCTTTCGCGCTACCACGGACGCTACAGGCTGAGTTACTTGGTTCCAGTACTCATGTGGCAAGGCCCTGTTGTCCTGGTAGCGACTGAAGCAGTGCAGCAGCGGTTGCTCATGGTTGAAATTCCGCAACTGCGTACTTGCATTCAAACATCAAAAGCCATTCGTACTGGCGATCGTATTCCCAGTGCAGACTTTCAAGGGCTGTTATTAACCACACCAGAAGCCTGGTTGAGCGATCGGCTCTATCAGCAAAGGCGCTTTCCAGAGGGGCTGCCAACGATTTTTGATGGTGTGGATGACTTGGAAGCCTGGGCGTTTGATCAGTTGACCACGCATATTCAGCCAGCAGACTGGGATGAGTTGATGCTTGCCTGTCCCAGTCATACGGAAGCCATTCGAGATGCCCGTGTTCAGCTTACAAGCTCCATCTTTCAACGCCCAGCTAATCCCTACGAATGCTGCTTGCTGGAACTCTTTGAGCAAAAGGTGCTGGCAGCGCTCTTCCAAGATTTACACGCTCAAGAATCACAGTCTCAAGACCCACAATCTCAAGACTCACACCGCTCTGCGCCTGAAGCAGAGGCTCAAGCTTTACCAACTGTCTGGGAAAGGTTTGGGCGAGCCTTACAGCTTGATCATCAGCTTCTTTGGGCAGATATTTCGCGTCGTCAGGGGCAATTCACCCTTCACTGTGGCCCCGTTTCCGTTTCAACCGAGTTAGCATCCCTCTGGTCGCAGCAATCGGTCATCCTGATTGGGGGTGCGCTCGATGTCGATGCGGAAGCGACTGTCTACCGTCAACGGTTGGGACTGGATGATCTGACGTGCTTGAAGTTTACGCCCGATCGCCAGGATGAACTCATCCAGCTTTATTTACCTGAGCGGATGCCAATGCCCAATACGCCAGAGTTTCAGTGGGCGCTCATTCGAGAAATGCACTCGTTACTCAGGGTTAGCTCAGGCATGAACGGGCTGACCGTTCTGTTAGTGGATGATGTGCCGCTCAAAGCACAAGTTGGCTCTGCCTTGGCATCAGAGTTTGGTTCGAGAGTGCAGGTTGAGCGTACCTGTTTAGATGACAACGGAGTACTGGTGGCTGGTTGGGAGTTCTGGCGGCAGCATCAAAGCGTTTTGCCTGCACCTCACTTGCTGGCGATCGCCACACTCCCCATTCCCTCACTCGAAAACCCGTTGGTTGCTGGACGAGTCGCTTACTACAAAAAGCTGCGGCAAGATTGGTTTCGCCTGTATCTACTGCCAGAAGCGTTGTCAGAGCTACAGCGCGCGATCGCTCCTGTCCGCGACCATCAAGGGATTGTTGCCTTGCTCGATAGCCGGGTCGTTCACCGCAACTATGGACAGCAAGTCCTGAACGCCCTACATCCCGTCGCACGCCTCAACTATCTTGAACCCAACTTGTTTTCACAGTCAAACTATTCAATTTTAGATTAAGGAGCACTACGCGCCTTATTGCTCAGTGGCAAGTGCCGCATGAATTTGCAAGGCATCAAGGAGAACAGCGATGCGGTTTGCTTCCCAGTAAGGTCAACTTATGTTCCGATTGCTTTAGAAAGATCAAGCAACAATGGGTTGTCTTTCCACTAAAATCAAGAAGTTGAGTGTCGTGTGTGTAACAGTTATGGGCGAATCAAAGCGGCGGAAAGAAGCTTTAGGAGAAAAATACGGTCAAGAAGATCACATTTTTTCATGGTTGCCAATCACAAAAACTCAGGCCAATCAGTTTGTGCAGCTATCAACAAAAGGCGCATGGATTGGCATTGGGGCGCTGATTGCCGTTTGGATTACGATTCGTTTCGTCGGTCCGGCTTTTGGGTGGTGGCAGGTGGATTAGTTGTCAGCAACCAACACAAGCCAATATTTGTTACATTAGTTTAGACTTCAAATGTCTCAAACTAGGGAACTTTTTTAAGCGATTGGAGTCACAGAAGCCATAGCTTCCTGTTTGTGTTCAGCTATGGTTCGCAGAGTGCACTACAAAGGTTAGTGGGCAGACGTAAACTTTTAAGTGAGTGTCTTTCTGAATACTTTCTTTCCTGGCTATTTCGCTAACCTTAAGGCTGGGGTCACCTCTAAGCTGACAAGGGCTGGAAAGTCCTTGCATTCGTGGATTTTAGCTTGTAGGCTGCATCGATTGATAGATATTTCTAACGTTTACAACTGAAACTCTTAAGAAAGTATTAAAAAGGTATAAGGTTAGGTGTGGTGATTGGAGGGCGATCGTGTTCTTAAGACTTGCAGAGCAACACCGTCAGTTTGTACAAGATCTCGTCATGAATCTTCAGGCACTTGCCACCGTGTTGGAGCGCCAAGGCTATCTGGCATCTTGCTATACCTGTGGCGGGCAGATGAATAGCGCCTCGTTTATGGTGAGTCTGGCAGATAACCACCTCATTCGCTTCCTCGTGTCTGATTACGGCATCACCTGGACTGAGATGCGAGACGATCGAGAACTGATGAAGCTAGAAGGCGCAGAAGCCATCAGCCAACTTCAAGAGTTGGCAAATTTGGTGAAATACAAGGTCAAGCCGTCTGACTATCGACCTGCGGTTATTTCAGAAAGCTTTCACTAACGCAAAAGACAAACAGCCTACGCAGCGCTAGATTCAGCGTTTCTAACGGTGGTCTTGGTTGCGCCTCTTTAAATCGCAGCAAAAAGCCGTGGAAAACGCTGATCGTTCTGCTGAAATGACTTCAATCGATCGATCGCTGAAAAGGGAGGGAACAAAGACAACTCTTCGTTCTCTGTGCCTCTGCGGCCATTCCCAATGTTATTTAAGCGTCATTAGATTGTGCAACTCAAATCGCCAGCGCGTTGGGTAAAGCGAAGATTTTCCCGATAATCGACCGGGCAGTCAATTACAGCGGGCACATCTTGTTCCAGTGCCTCTTTCAAAATGGGGATCAAATCTAGGCACGATTCCACGCGATACCCCTTTAAACCCATGCTTTCGGCCAGCTTCACAAAATCAGGGTTGCCAAATTTAATAAAGGCAGAACTGCCGAATTGGTTTTGCTGCTTCCATTCGATTAACCCGTAGCCGCCATCGTTGAAAATTAGCGTGACAAACGGTGTCCCAACCCGTAACGCAGTTTCTAGCTCCTGGCAGTTCATCATAAAGCCGCCATCGCCCGTCACTGCAACCACTCGCCGATCGGGATGCACCAGTTTTGCCGCGATCGCGCCTGGAATCGCGATCCCCATTGCGGCAAACCCATTTGAAATAATGCAGGTGTTGGGCTGCTCGCAGTGATAGTGCCGCGCCATCCACATTTTATGAGCGCCCACATCGGAAATAACGATATCGTCGGGTGCCATGACCTGTCGCAGATCGTAAATTACTTTTTGGGGCTTGATGGGAAAGCCGTCATCTTTAGCATACTGCACGTAATCGTTGCGGATGTCCGTGCGTAACTCTAGAGCGTGGGGATCGGGTTTGTTGACACGATCGGCACGGTACAAAATCTCTCGAAGCGAATCGGAAATATCACCCACCACTTCGGCTACCGGAATATAGCTGCTATCAACCTCAGCGGACATAGCCCCAATGTGAACAATCGGAATCGTGCCATCAGGATTCCATTTTTTGGGTGAATATTCAATTAAATCGTACCCTACGCAAATAATCAGATCGGCGCGATCGAAGCCACAGCTAATATAGTCACGCTGCTGTAACCCCACAGCCCATAACGCTAAGGGATGGGTATAACGAATGACGCCCTTACCCATAAAGCTATTAGCAACCGGAATATTGAGCCGCGTCGCAAATTCCGTCAACGCCTCACTCGCATTGGCCCGAATGGCACCATTGCCTACAAGAATCAGCGGATTTTCTGCCTGAGAAATAAAGTCAGCCGCTTTTTCAATGCTATGAAATGAAGCGTAGGTTTTTTCTTTGTTGTCTTTTACCAACGGCTTACCGGGAGCAGGCATTGCTGCAATATTTTCTGGCAGATCAATATGTACGGCACCTGGTTTTTCGGATTGAGCAATCTTAAACGCTTTGCGGACAATCTCAGGGGTATTGCTGGGACGGACGATTTGGGCATTCCATTTGGTAACGGGAGCAAACATCGCCACCAAATCGAGGTACTGGTGGGACTCAATGTGCATGCGATCGGTACCAACCTGCCCTGTGATAGCGACTAAGGGGGCGCGATCGAGATTCGCATCTGCAACCCCAGTCATTAAATTGGTGGCACCAGGTCCTAAGGTTGAAAGACAAACCCCTGGCTTGCCCGTCAACCGCCCATACACATCGGCCATGAATGCGGCCCCCTGCTCATGACGAGTGGTGATGAACTGAATCGATGAGTGTTTGAGTGCTTCTAGCACGTGCAAATTCTCTTCACCCGGTAGCCCAAAAATGTAGCGCACACCTTCATTTTCTAGGCAGCGTACCAGTAGTTCAGCCGTATTCATCTCTCCCATAGCCGTTACCCCCTTCACAAAAACTAAGTATTCCCTTCACCCCATCGTCATGCGTCTTTCGCGATCGCGAAACCACTTCTCTTTCAGCGCCTTTCTTCGGGATGTTCTCTCCCCTTCTTAACACGATCCAGAAAGGCTCCTATTCTATTTTGTTACAAGGAACACAGTCATGAAAAGGAAAATGTTGCGTATCGCTGATATTACCACCACAGAAAAACGCGGCAGTAAGTAGAGTTACTTAGCCTACTCCCCTGCCCTGCCCTTTAAATGCGAGTAAAAGCGCTCAGCGGTCAGCGGTTAGCTATCAGCTTTTTTCTAAAAACTAACAACCAACTACTCCAACGAAGCCATGCCGAAAGCTTTACAACTCCTTTAGCCCTTTGTCTTCTGCCCTCTGTCTTTCTACTTCACCCACACCGTTTTGATATTCACAAACTCATGAATGCCCTGAATGCTCAATTCACGACCGAAGCCTGATCGCTTGGTGCCGCCAAACGGTAAGCGTGGATCAGATTTCACCATGCTGTTGATAAACACCGAGCCAGCATCAATTTCGTGCGTTAAACGAGTCTGTTCCGCTTCGTCAGTTGTCCAGGCACTGGCTCCCAAACCAAAAGGAGTGCTGTTTGCAAGCTGAATAGCCGCGTCAAGATCAGTTACGCGAAACAGCATGGCTACAGGGCCAAATAGTTCATCTTGAGCGGTGGAGCTATCAACGGGAATCTCCGTCAAAATCGTTGGTGGATAAAAGTTTCCAACGCCATCCAGCGGTCTACCACCAACTAGTACCCGTGCGCCTTGCTGTAAAGCGGTCTGCACCTGCTGATCCAGATCTTTGAGAATGCCAGGAGTCGCTAAAGGCCCAACATCAGTGTCCGGCAACATAGGATCGCCTACTTTAAGTGCCTGATACTTCTCCACCAGCCGAGTTTGAAACTCATCGTAGATTGGGTCTGCCACAATAAAGCGTTTGGCAGCAATGCAGGACTGTCCATTGTTAATCATGCGTGCGGTTACCGCTGTAGCGATCGCCGTTTCTAGATCAGCACTGGGCAGCACAATAAATGGATCACTACCACCCAATTCCAGCACTACTTTTTTAATTTGTTTGCCAGCCGTAGCTGCCAAGCTTGCACCTGCGGGTTCACTACCTGTAAGCGTTGCGGCTTTTACTCGATCGTCCATAACTACTGCTGCCACCTGATCGGCTCCAATCAATAAGGTCTGAAACGCGCCTTTCGGGAAGCCTGCTCGCTGCAAAATGTCTTCGATCGCCAATGCCGACTGCGGCACATTTGATGCATGCTTGAGCAAACCCACATTGCCCGCCATCAGGGCTGGAGCCGCAAAGCGAAACACTTGCCAAAAGGGAAAATTCCAGGGCATGACCGCCAAAACGGTTCCGATCGACTGATAGCAAACAAAGCTTTTACTGGCATCGGTTTCAATGGGCACATCCGCAAGAAACTCAGCCGCACGGTCGGCATAGAAGCGACACACCAGGGCACATTTTTCGACCTCTGCGATCGCGGCTTTCAATGGTTTGCCCATCTCCAGCGTCATGGTTCTGCCAAACGCCTCTTTTTCTGCCTCTAAAATCTTCGCTGCTGCGGTCAACCACTGCGATCGATGCTCAAAATGGGTATGGCGATACTGCTCAAACGTTTGCTGCGCTAACGCCAGTTTGTGCTCAATTTCTGCATCGGTTAACGCATCAAACGCCTTGATAAATTCTCCCGTAGCGGGATTAACGGTTGCAATGCCCATCGTTGTCCTCCAGTTTTAAAGTGCTCCTAATGGTGGCTCATTGTGCCCTACCAGCGATCGTTCTCAATTCACTTGGCTGTACAAAGCCTTGCGGCTAAAAATGTTTCATCAACTAAGGTCTTAGCGGTGTTTGGTGAAAGCGAAGATCAACGTTCGTCGTTGGCAACATCAGCAAGACGAAGGCGAAACAATGGCAGTCAATCTACCTCAAAAATTAAACTAAAATTAAGATTTGCGCTTAGAATTGACTAGAGGAGTAGGGTTATTCACATTTCATGGTGATTTGTTACATCTGCTTAACCTAATCTACCGAAAAATAATCTCTCCGCCAAAGCCCTCTTCGTTTACGTGCCATAACGCCATTTCTTCCACCAGAACGCATGGATTTTTGCCACCTCAACTCGCAATCAACCCACACAACTTCGTGCATTCTTGCAGTGGATGACAATGACGACAATTTGCTACTCGTCACCCAGATTCTCACTCGGAGCGATCGCACCCTGCTCACGGCTCAAACTGGTAGAACAGCGCTGGCTTTAGCCCAGACTTTGCAGCCAAATCTGATTCTGCTCGATATCTTGCTGCCTGACCTCAGCGGGTTTGATGTTCTGCATCGTCTAAGACAACATGTCACCACTGCGCATATTCCCGTCATTGCGGTTACGGCTCTAGCGAGGGTAGACGACTGCCGAAAGCTACTGCAAGCAGGCTGCAACGATTGCATTAGCAAGCCTTACCTATTAGAAGACTTAGAACTCGCCGTAGAGCGCTGGTTAAAGCAAACAACGTTATCGTGCGCCTAGCACCTTGACTACACCAATTGAAGCTTAAAAATCAGGAAGCCTGGAAACTCAAAACGTTGAGCCAACCTGGCTTCGCAGGCGCTTCTTTTTCGCACTGTGCGCTGTTTCTCAGCGCTCTCTTGGTCAAACTAGATCGGTTGGTCACCAGAAGCCTTAGACTGGATGATGCAGTAAATTGTGCATTCAACCCCAACCGAACGACCCGTGCGAAAAATTGTTATTGCTGGCAACTGGAAAATGTATAAAACCCAAGCAGAAGCAATGGAGTTTCTGCAAGGATTTATGCCTCAGCTCAACGACGTTGCAGACGATCGAGAGGTCGTGCTTTGCGTCCCCTTTACGGCGTTAGTCAAGATGTCTCAGTTTTTGCACGGCAGTTTGGTTCGCCTTGGTGCTCAAAACGTTCACTGGGAGACGTCAGGGGCCTATACCGGAGAAGTGGCAGCCCCCATGCTGACTGAGATTGGGGTGCGCTATGTCATCGTCGGGCATAGTGAACGGCGGCAATACTTTGGTGAAACGGATGAAACCGTCAATATGCGCTTACGAACAGCACAGGCGGCTGGTTTGACCCCAATCTTGTGTGTGGGGGAAACCAAGCAACAGCGGGATATTGGTGAAACTGAATCAGTCATTTTTAGCCAGCTTGACAATGGTCTCAAAGAAATTGACCAAACCAATTTGGTGATTGCTTACGAGCCGATTTGGGCGATCGGGACAGGGGATACATGCGCCTCAGCCGAAGCAAATCGTGTCGTTGGTCTCATTCGAAGCAAACTCACCAATCCTGATGTGCCTGTTCAGTATGGTGGTTCTGTCAAGCCCGATAATGCCGACGAAATTTTGCAGCAGCCTGAAATTGATGGGGCTCTTGTAGGGGGGGCCAGTCTCCAACCTGACAGTTTTGCTCGGATTGTCAACTTTTCCGCCGCTTCATAGGCAACCACAACAAAACGGCAAAGAGGCTGCTTGAACCAACGTTCAAGCAGCCTCTTTTGTATGGATGGATCAGCCTACCGTTATTCAAACTTATTAGCTGCTGTCATGGCTGGTTCTACAGCCTCTGGTTGAGTGAGTGACAGCCCGTGGACGGAACGCTCTGGGTTCAAGACTAAGCAATTGCTTTGTCAGTACTGCCGAGCACCATCAGGCGTTTACTTATAAAGCTTTTGTAAATTCAAGGCGATCGCTCTGGGTTGTGACTTCACAGACCTGTAATTGAAAGAGTCATCATTCAAAGCCTTCATGAAGATCGTCAACAGACCTCAAAAACGTCAGGAAATTACCCTACAAGTGATGTAGGTTAACCTAGCATCTGATTCAGGTCACCAGTTTGACCCCGATCTTGTTCCTATACTATCTGCCAAGCCGCAGAAACGATATGCCCCTGCTACTAGCCTGTTGGTTTGTCGCTAAGCTAGCAAGCTTACTGCGCGATCGCATGCTAGAGCAGTCTTAAAGCGGCACAGAATCCTGGCGGATTAACCAAAAAAGGACAAAACGGAACTCTTCAAGATGTTCTTTAGTCCTCAATGGCGGGAACACTATCTAAAAGCAGCCGACCGAAGCCTACTCTTACCCGGAGCAACTGAGACGAGCACTATGCCAGCATCTTCTTTTTACGCTGAAGCAGAATACGACGAACAGCTACATGCCCAGGGCTTTCGACCCGGTGATCCTGATGGAGACCGCGACGACTTTGCAAGCATCGAAATGGAGTACGCTGACGCAGCGAACCTCCAGCGCAGTGTCAGTCGTCGCACAACCGATCTGGTGCGTCTATACCTTCAGGAAATTGGTCGCGTTCGTCTCTTAGGTCGTGACGAGGAAGTCTCGGAGGCTCAGCGAGTCCAACGCTACATGCGCTTACTAGAAATGCGCACAGAAGCCGCTGAAACGGCAGGTGGCTCTATCCAACTCTATGTGCAGTTGGTTGATGCGCACGATCGCCTAGCATCTCACTTGGGCCATCGTCCCTCCTTAGAGCGGTGGGCACTAGAAGGTGGTGTTGCTGTGGCAGACCTCAAACCTGCCCTAGCAGAAGGAAAGCGCCACTGGGCTGAGTTGGCTGGTTTAACCATTGAAGAACTAGACGAGATCCAGTCTGAAGGCGGTCGAGCAAAAGAGCACATGATCAAGGCGAACCTACGCCTGGTAGTTTCGGTTGCCAAAAAATATCAGAATCGTGGACTTGAGCTACTAGATCTGATTCAGGAAGGAACACTGGGCTTGGAGCGCGCGGTTGAGAAGTTTGACCCCACTAAAGGCTATCGGTTTAGTACCTACGCCTACTGGTGGATTCGTCAGGGGATTACCCGTGCGATCGCCACCCAGAGCCGCACGATTCGCCTGCCCGTCCATATCACCGAAAAGCTCAACAAGATCAAGAAAGCGCAGCGCAAAATTTCTCAAGAAAAAGGGCGTACCGCTTCCATCGAAGACATTGCGCTTGAATTGGAAATGACTGCGCCTCAGGTGCGGGAAGTGCTTTTACGAGTGCCGCGATCGGTGTCTCTAGAAACCAAGGTTGGGAAGGAAAAAGACACTGAACTTGGAGACCTTCTGGAAACCGATGATGTGTCGCCAGAAGATACCTTGATGCGAGAAGCGCTTCGCCGCGACCTACAGCAGCTTTTGGCAGATCTAACGACTCGTGAGCGCGATGTGATTCAAATGCGCTTTGGGTTAGGTGACGGACATCCTTACTCACTCGCAGAGATTGGCCGCGCGCTTGACCTGTCGCGGGAACGCGTGCGCCAAATTGAGGCAAAAGCGCTGCAAAAGCTGAGACAACCCAAGCGTCGCAACCGTGTACGTGACTATTTAGAGTCTCTGAGCTAGGGCTAGCTTCATGCCTTAAAGTTAGGTTCATGCCTTGAAACTTGAATCCTCCAGGGTTTTGACGACCTTGGAGGATTGTTTTCTGCACAGTCTGGCTTTTTTCATAATCCGGCTTTTGCATCGTCTAGCTTTCTGCACAGACTGGCGCGAGTTCCACAGTGGCATCTGCTCACATTGAGCTGACCATACTCTGCCTACTGCGACAAATTCTATTGTCGCCTGCGCGATCGCACGCTCCAGACTCAAATCTCTGCTGCTATGCACGATTCTTTTTGGGATCTATTCTCAATAAGACGTGCTACTTGAAAATAAAAGTTTTATTGTGTATTATTCTCATTAATACAGATTTATTGAGAAGAAGACAATGGCAGTTCCCTACACAGCCACTTCACTGAAAGCTGAACTGAATGAAAAGGGTTGGCGACTTACTCCTCAGCGAGAGACAATTTTGCAAGTCTTTCAAAATTTGTCGAAGGGCAACCACCTCAGCGCCGAAGATTTGTACAACCTGCTGAAAGATGATGGAGAAGCGATTAGCCTTTCTACTATCTACCGCACACTTAAATTGATGGCGCGCATGGGCATTCTGCGAGAACTAGAGCTGGCAGAAGGCCATAAGCACTATGAACTCAATCAGCCGTCGTATCACCACCATCACTTAATTTGCGTTCGCTGCAATAAAACGATCGAGTTTAAGAGCGATTCGATTCTTAAAGTGGGGGTCAAAACCGCACAGAAGGAAGGCTATCACTTGTTAGACTGTCAGCTTACCATCCATGCGGTGTGTCCTGTCTGCCAGCGATCGCTATTGCCCATGTAACCTGTGCTATGTAGCAGCAGGTATGGAGCATGATCAGAAACTAGAAGTAGCGTACCTGAGCATCTAGCCTGTTGGCCCGTAAAAGTGCTGCTCTTGCTTCAGCAATTCCCTTCTCTGCAAACGCACCTGCCCAAACATAGCGACCCAGGTTAGAAGAGGTATAAACGGCTCTAGGCTCAAACCGCTGGACTTGCCATAAAGTGGTGCTGCTTTTTGCTGGCACGACAACGACATAACGGTTGTTAACACCAGCGACGGGACGGTTAGCAATTGGAGAGATATAGTCACCGTTGCTATAAGATGGATTGCCTGGATCAACGGATGGAGACGGATAACCTATATTGGTACCGTTAGAAAGAGCACTGCGAGTGGCCGAACCAACGATGCCATCAGCAGATAGACCGTTAGAGGCTTGAAAGCTGCGGACAGCACGATCGGTTGCTGAGCCAAAAACGCCATCGACCGTGATGTCGTAGCCCAGGTTTCTCAACTGTTGTTGGATAGCTCTCACATCAGCGCCAGTACTGCCGCGCCGTAAGCCGCCACTATAGCTAATGGGGCGATAGTTGCTTCCCGATACAGCGTATGGCTGTCCTCTGAGCGCACGCTGCGTCGCTGGGCCCGCAACACCATCGACAGCCAAACCGCGTGATGCCTGAAATCGTCTGACTGCACTTTCAGTGAGGGTGCTGTAAACCCCAGTGGAACTGCGATTGAAGTAGCCTGCCGATCTCAACCGATTTTGCAGGGTGGTCACAGAAGGGCCACGATCGCCAACCTGAAGTGCTGAAGCGTGTCCTGCGACTGCCAGAATTGCAGCAGGAACAAGCAATTGCAGCATGAGTAAGCTAGCTTGACCAGACAGCTGCTTCACGTTGAAGCGATCAAAAGACAGTGCCAGGTCCGTTGCTTCGGGATCTTCATAGGCACACGCAGTATGCAGGTAGGCAAAAGTTTCCATAGGTTCCCCACAACAATTAGTTAGCTAGTCTACAAACAAGAGTTGGACGTTAATGTTAATAAAAATCTTAGCTTTATTAATCCACAAAGGGAAGTATTAGCGAAAAGTTGCATGGTAGTTCGCTAAGGATCGCGGATTCAATAACTTCGACAAATTAGATGCTCTGTAGGGGGTGCACGGGCGTGCGCCCGTACTTCAAGATCACGCTTTAATTAATTCTCGCCCCTAAGATATGTTTGAGAGGTGATGTGGATGTTTGATGCCATACTCTTTTTTGAGCTTCAAACTGTTGCTTAAAATGCTTCTGGAGCGAATGAACCGATTGCCGAACATCGCTTTCTCTGCACTCATTGCTGATAGGTTGCTGAGCATCTCACAGCTACAGCAGCGTTCAGGTCACGTTTCAGGCAGAGGAATGAATACTTTTCTTATTCGACTGCTGCTCAGCATAGTGGATGAGGGTCCGTCTGTAGTCAGAAAGCATGGCGTGTCGCTAGTTTTGCCCACTGGTGCAAGCCGCAATGTTACGATTAACCCCCTCTGGCCCATTGGGTACCCAACCAACGCGAGGAAGGCCTGCAAGACCGATGTATTTGACACGAATCCAGCGTCGGCCACCACCGTCTTGTAAATCGGTTGCTTTACCAGAGAATCTCACAATGGCCGCTTTTGTAGGCCCATCTGTTTGATTAGAGTTGCCTACATACTGAAAGATGCCATTTGCTGTATTTCGTGCGACTAACCCAGCGTTTAGATCGGCGTAAGCTGGGCCATCTGATGCGACGCTCCGTAACCGCCGACAATATTGAGGATTGGTATCAAGATCTACAGGTAAACCCCCATCAGGGGCTCCACCGCAATTTGAGACCAGTGTGTTGGTGGCAATCCATCCCAACTGAGGAGCTTTAATCTGAACAACGTCAGTACCAAAGATGCCTGTGAGCGTGACACTAGAATTTTCCAGGACGGTACCGATCGCGCCTGTCAACGTGGAGGTTGTGTAAATGGTCAGTGGAGTCGTTGTCCCACGGCAGGTATCAATTTGGTCTGCGCGTTCTGTCAGCGTCGGGGTATTCTGTGCCAATAGCAACGGTAAAAAGGAGAAGGCAAAGAGAAGGAAACTGGTACAGCTTGCCACTGTGCCCAATCCCTTTACCATTGCTACCAAGGTTATCATGTGTTTTTCACCCCGCTTGCTAAGTGCCTCTAACGTACCTTCAAATGGGGGCGTCGTTTAGCGTGAGCGATCGGCGACAGATGGAGCAGACGCTGAAGCGAGCAGGCGTGATTGTAGTGAATGGGTTCCAGGTAGCATTTGACCAACGAAATACAGTGGGTGTTCTTCACGATCGCGCACAAGTGACACACTCAGCAAGCACCAGATGGTATGACCGTCTTTGTGCCGATAGCGCTTTTCAAGATGATAGTAAGACAGTTCTCCAGACAGAAGCTTTTGTGCACAGGCCAGTGTCAGGGGCAGATCATCTGGGTGGGTCAGTTCTGCAAACGTCAGTGCCAGCAATTCTGCTTCGCTGTAACCTAGCATTTGACACAGCGATGCATTGACCTGCAAGAACTGTCCCTGCGGAGACGTCAGGCACATACTGACGGCGGTGGTATCGAAAGCATTGCGAAACCGTTGCTCACTTTGACGCAGTGCTTCTTCTGCTTGCTTGCGCTCTGTAATATCCAGCGTTGTGCCAAACATACGGATGTACGTTCCCTGTTCGTCAAACAGTGGCATACCTCTCACTTCAACGTACCGAATGGAGCCATCAGAACGGACAATGCGGAGATCTCGCTCGTAGGCTTTACGGGTGGTAATGGCTTGAGAGACTAAATCGATCAGGGCGGCGCGATCGTCTGCATGGATAAACTGTAAGGTTTCCACAGGGCTAGGTATGGGCTGCTGAGGATCAAGCCCATGAATCTGGAACAATTCTTCTGACCACCGCGTGGTTTGCGCAATGACATCAAATTCCCAACTGCCGATATGTGCAACCCGTTGGGCTTCGCGTAACGTTGCCTCACTATGGCGCAAGGCGGCCTCTGCCTGCTTACGTTCGGCTTCAAGGCGCATTGTGGTGGTTATATCGACATCTACAACTGTTGCAATCCAGCCTTGCAGAGTTTCGTCCCACCGAGCCGTGGCATAGCCAGATAGCCACCGCAATGTACCATCCTTGTGCCGGAAGCGGTATTGAGCGATCATTGTCTGCTGGTTCTGCAGCCGCTTGGGGTTACAAACCAGCACTCGATCCAAATCTTCTGGTAGCACCAAACTGAGCCAGAGAGTTTGATCTGCCATAAAGGCTTCGGGAGAGTAACCAAACACGGTTTCGCACCCCTTAGACCAATAGTCGTAATGCCATGAGCCATCCGGGAAGATATGAATGCTGGTGATGGAGGCGATCGCGCTAATGAGAATATCGTTTAGCTTTGTTTCAGAGCGTTGCAGTGCTAGTTCTAGCTGCTTTCGTAGCGTGATCTCACGGTAGATACAGAGCAATCGCTTCTGTCCTTCTAGCTCCAGCACCTCTGCCGAAACCAGGACAGTTCTCAATTGCCCTTGCTTATTGCGATAATCGATTTCGATCTCGCGGACGCGATTTTGTGTTTGCAGTACTTGCTCAAAGTGCGCTATCTGTTCAGGGGCAACGATGAGCTTGAGACTGACGCTATTCTGACCGATCACCTCCTCACGAGAGTAGCCAGTAAACTCCAGAAAGCGGACATTGACATCAAGGTAACGGCGTTCTGGCAGCGTCATAATGGCAATGGCATCTGGGCTAGCACGAAAGACCTTTGTGAACTTTGCTTCTGACTCTTGCAGCGCCGTTATCACTTGATCAAATGATTTTTGCAGATGCTCTGCCATTTGGTTAAAAGAGTGCCCTAACACTTCTAATTCGGCAATCTTGCTTGTGGCATCAATGGGGTGGTTCCACTCTCCCAAGGCCAGTTCACGGCTAGCGCGACTTAGGCGGAGAATCGGTTTGGCGATCCAGGAGGCGGTTACCCAACTCAGCGCGATCGCAGCAGTCAAGGCTCCAATGCAGAGCCAGAGCGTTACACGATGATTGCTGGCGATCGCGTCTCGTAGGTCAGCCTCTGGCACCACAACGACGGCTAGCCAACCCAGTTCTTGGTCACGCCCTAGCGGCTCGATGTGTACAAAGTAGCGCTGATGATCGACCTCAAAACTGAGGTGCTGCCTGTCTTGGATGCGATCGAACCCGCCAAACTGCTCCACAATTGAGGAGGCTGCTTGCTCCGTCAACGTATCGTAACTTCTGTCTGCGCGCAACCGTTGGTAAGCAAGTTCTGAAGGTGGGTTACTCGTCTTTGCAGGCGCTAGCAGCGCTGAGCGTTGGTCTGAGAGTCTCAGTTGCCGAAAGGGGCGATCGCCGTTGGAATTGGCGATGAGCAGCCCATGTTGATCAACAATAAACGCCTGTCCGGTTTTAGCGATTTTTAAGCTTCTGAGTTCGTTACTCAACGTGGTCAGCGAGATCGAAGACGCTAAAACGCCCTGAAATCTGTCAAGGTGATCATATAGTGACTGAAAATTAATGGCTGTTAGCATCGGTTGCTCAGACGTTGACAGCTCTAAAGCCAAGCGCCAAAGCGGTTTCCGAGAGCTTTTCGCGGCTAGATACCACGAATCTAAAGCCAAAGCCTTCTGGCGTTTAAGTGTATCAATGGAAGGCGGTGATTCTACTGTCGGAATGTTGCCCAAGTAACGGTTCAGCACGTCATCGCTCGTACCGTTGTGGACGATGACAGACATTAAACCATGTTGCTTTTCCACAGCAAACAGCAGGCGACGCTCATCCACAAAGGCGATCGCATTCGGTTGATCAAAGCGCCTTAGCTGTTGTTCAAACAACTGCTGCAAAGCGACACGATCGCGACGGGTAAAAGCATCAAACTGGATGACCGCTGCCGTACTGCGAGACATTTCCGCTGAAGCCCGTATATCTCCCATGAGGTTCTGGTCAATGCAATGACCAACCTCTCCTGCCAGTTGACTGGCAAGGTGATTACTCATCTGCTGTCCATGACGGTAGGAGAAATAGCCCACTCCCCCAACAGCAACGATCGTCTGCATGACAAACGGCACTACCAGTACAGCAAGCAGTGGAATCTTTTGTCGAGGGTAACGAGGTAAAGACGGCGTTGAAGGTCGCAATTTTAGATAAAAGAGCGTAATTTTGTCCTAGAGCAATTCTGTCTTAGAGTGACCCTGTCCTAAAGACTGAGACGACGCTAACTCGTAAAAGTTTAAGACAACTATACTCAATCAGCCACTGTACTTTACTTGAGCCAGTACCAAACCCGCCAAAATGCCGAATACTTCAAGCAGAAGCCGCCAATCAACTGCTTCTTAGCCGCTGCTGAAGCTAGGGGTCGCTTGAGTTGCAAGCGCTTGAGGCCAAGGATAGTATCCAACTGCTCAATGCTGGTGACACAACGCCGGGGGTTGCTTTAGGGACGGTTTAGGGCTAGTGTCTTGTTTGGCCTTGCTTCCATCAGAGCAATTGTAGTGATGAGTCTGAATGGTTGGCCGTCTCATCGGCTCTGCATTATCTTCTCTATAAATTGGGAAGTAGAAACAAATTGGGACGTAAAACCTCACCGGGACGTAAAGCGCTCGAACGTGATGCCACAAGCTTTTGAGCCAGAGGCGAGATGGTTGCAGGCACGATCGCCTTGGCTATGAGTGAGCGACTGAAAATCCTGCACTACTTTATGAGACCAAAACGGCTCTGGACTATGGTTACATTGAGACTTAAGGTTGCTTAACTGCTATTCAAACGCTTATGTTGCGTCATTATTTACCCAGATTTTTGCAGAAAGTGCTTCAAGGTAATCGCGCAATGGCGATCGCAGAGCCTACCTCCTTGCCTGCTGAAGGGGTGCACCCTGTTTCGGATCTGTCTGCGACCGAAGGTTCTGCGATTGAGCAGATTATTCCAAAAATTCGCCCCTACAGCATGGTGCCAAACTTGGGGCTTGAGTATCTGGTTCAGGCTGTTCAGTCTGTGATAGGGCAGCAAATTCCCGGAGACTTTGTGGAATGCGGTGTTTGGAAAGGTGGCTGTGCTGCTGCCATGAGACTGACTGAAAATTTATTACAGCCTCAATCGCCCCGGTTGTTGCACTTGTTTGATAGTTTTGAGGGTCTGCCGCCTGTGCAGTCAATCGATGGCCCCCTGGCCCGTCGCTGGCAAGAAGACGTGAATAGCCCTGGATATTTTGATAACTGTACAGCCTCACTAGAATTAGTCCAGCAGAACTTTCACCAGCTTGGGATTTTAAACTCTACTGTGAAATTTTATAAAGGCTGGTTTGAAACAACAGTGCCTCAGTTTGTGCAACAAAATCCTGAAAGCAAGATTGCCATCCTTCGGCTTGATGGTGACTGGTATGAGTCAACAAAGGTATGCCTGGAAAACCTGTATCCGCTGGTTTCTGAAAACGGTATTATCATCATTGATGATTATTACTATTGGGATGGTTGCGCCCTTGCAGTGCATGAGTATTTAGGTAAGCAGGGCTTAAACCATCGCATTCGTTCAATCGCCGATTTTTCATCAGCTTATATGATCAAGCAAGCGCATCGTGAGGTTTAAGAGTTTAAATTAATGGAAGATTTTCATTATTATCTGAACCCTCATCCTCAAGAGCGCCATTATATTGCCCGTTCGACTATCATCGCGGCTTTAAAGAAATTGGCACCGACCGTTAAAGGGCGCATGATCGACATTGGTAGTGGGCCGCTGCGTGGGTATGAAGACTTGTTCAAAGCCTATGTTAGTGAATATCTTTGCATCGATCGTCCGTCTGTCGAAAACGTGGATATTGGTGCAGATTGCTACAACATTCCGCTACCCAATGCGTCAGTTGACACGATTCTCTCTACCCAAGTATTGGAGCATTTGGTTACACCTGATCGCATGCTCAAAGAATCCTACCGTTTACTAAAAGCTGGCGGTAGCCTAATTTTGACTGCTCCAATGGTGTGGGGTTTGCACGAAGAACCGTTTGACTTTTACCGATACACAGAACATGGGCTGCGCTCCTTGCTCGAACAAGCTGGATACGTTGATATTGCAATCCATCCGCTTGAAGGACTTTTTGCCGTCTTATTGCAAATGTTCATCGACGAGTATCATGTGGGCTGGTCAACTAAAAATCAACGCCTTGCCACTTTAATGACTGGAGCGTTAAATCGACTCGCCTTGTGGCTTGAGCTAATGTTTCCCACGCGACGACTATGCTTGACCTATCTTGCGGTTGCTACAAAGCCAGCAGAAGATTCTAGAGACCGTTCTAGTCTTTTCCTGCCCTCACAAGTGATCAGTGAAATGCCCCGATCGAACAATACCAGTCAACTATCCCCTCTTTCTGACCAAAGGATTGATAAGACCATGCTTGTGGAAGAACTGAGTGAGCAATCAGAGCCATCAACGCCAATTAGTGAACTTGACTTCACGGGAGAGCGATATATTCCAGCCTTAGCGGGGGTAGACCTGTCGTTGTGGAATGTGGATCACATGGTTCGGTATGCGTTCGTATCTGCCTTTATTAAAGACAAGCGAGTGCTAGACATCTCCTGTGGCAGCGGTTACGGTTCGCGCTATCTGGCACTTCAAGGAGCACAGCAAGTCGTTGGGGTTGATGTTGATGAACGTTCCATTCAATTTGCCTCTAAGTTTTACCAGCATCCAGCCGTAAGTTTTATTCAGTCCGATGCGCATGCTATACAATCCTTAAAAGACGCTTCGTTTGATGTGATTGTGTCGTTTGAGACCATTGAGCATTTACAAAACCCCAGACAATTTCTTTTGGAGCTGCGGCGACTGCTCAAACCCGATGGTCAACTTTTCATCTCCTGCCCTAACGACTACCGCGTCTCTCCTGGAGTAAGCGAGTTTCATCTTCATAAGTTTAGATTTATAGAATTTCGAGATTTGTATTTGTCTATTTTTTCTGAGGGCGTTTTTGTAGGGCAACATTTAACGGTTGCTAGTTGCATCATGAAGCCCTATGCTCCTGGCTTGAAAGATGTACAGTTTGGAGCACATCATCAACCGTTACCGTCCGATTTTTTCACCAGCCAATACTTAGAGCATCTTTCCTCGATTGAAAACGCTGACAATTATATCGCAGTGCTTAATGTTGACGAGTCTTTGATTGGGAACCAGGCCAGTATTTCTCAACAGGCTTACCAGGTACTCATGCAAGAACTCTGCAATGTCAGTGCGGCAAGAGTAGAGTTAGAGCGGTTGCGTAGTCAGTTGCAGTCCGTTGAGGCTACCCTAGTGCACTCAAACGCGATGCATGCTCTCGCTAATGAACGAATACAAGCTATGGAAAGTAGTAAGTTCTGGCAACTCAGGAAGCTATGGTTTTGGCTCAAGCGAAAAACCAAACTTGGCAGCAACGGTTGAGAAGAACTGCTCCTCGCAGATAAGCGCTTAGACAAAACAGCCAACATTCCTGTAGAAATTTAATTGGCTTATGAAAAGAATCCTCTTTATTTCTCATGACGCTTCACGCACAGGCGCACCGATCGTTCTTCTCAATTTCCTAAGGTGGTTTCGTGACCATACGCATCTTCCTTTTCTCATTCTGTTAAGAGAAGATGGAGCGTTACGATCGGAGTTTGAAGCGATCGGGCCTGTGATTGTCTTAAATCAAGCAGGATTCGCAGAAGAGACTATAGCAGAGCAATTAGAGGAATATGATGTTCGCTTAATTTATTCAAATACGATTGTAAATGGGATGCTCTTAAAAGCATTGTCTCATTTTCAATGTCCGATTATTTCTCATGTTCATGAACTGGAACAAACCATACGCTATTACGTCAATCTAAGCTTTTTCCAATGGGTAGAAAGGTATACGACTCAATATATTGTTGCGTCGAACGCTGTTAAAAATAATTTGCATCTCAATCACGGGATTGAGGCTGAAAAGTTAAACGTTATTTATGAATTTATTCCCATTCGTTCTGATTCAGTTAACTCGATTGAGTGCAAGCAAGCCCTTCGTACCGAGCTAGCCATCCCTGAGAATGCGTTTATCGTCGGCAGTTGTGGCACAATCGAGTGGCGAAAAGGGGCCGACATTTTTGTGCAGCTTTTGCGCACACTCCATAAACAGCGAGTAGACGCACCCATTTATTTTTTATGGGTAGGCGGGCCAACAGATAGTGCCTTTTTTGATGGCATCTACGCCGACGTTAAGCTGCTGGGCTTGGAACACTATATTCACTTTGTGGGTGTTAAGACAGATCCACTGAATTATTTTGCGGCCTTTGATGTCTTTGCTTTGGTTTCTCGTGAGGATCCGTTCCCGCTGGTCTGCTTAGAAGCCGCATCACTTGGCAAACCAATTGTTTGCTTTGATGACGCTGGCGGCATGAAAGAGTTTGTTGAAGAAGACTGTGGTTTTGTCGTTCCTTACCTCAATACAGAGGCAATGGCAGACAGAATCCTGGAGCTTTTAGATGCGCCAGCATTGCGCGATCGCCTTGGACAACAGGCGCGACGAAAGGTTGAAGAACGTCATGACGTTAACGTACTCGCGCCAGAAATTCTCAAGCTGATTGAGCGCTTTTTCCCAGAGCCTAATTTTGCAGAAATCGCCGATCGAGACACAATTGTTTCTATCTTAAAAGTGCAATGTGCTGCGCTGAGTGACAGATTTTTGGAGACGCGAACACAACTCCAACACGCACAAAGCCAGCTTCACCCAACGCAAAGTCAGCTTCAGTTTACGCAGC
Organism: Stenomitos rutilans HA7619-LM2; assembly: GCA_019358945.1. Taxonomy (GTDB): domain Bacteria; phylum Cyanobacteriota; class Cyanobacteriia; order Leptolyngbyales; family Leptolyngbyaceae; genus Stenomitos; species Stenomitos rutilans. Next base: position 72,295 of record JAHHIE010000006.1, read on the forward strand.
GCCAATTGCAACAAACGCAAACCCAACTGCAACACATGCAGAGCCAGTTTCAACACACTCAAAAAGAGTTTGAGCAGACGCAATGCCAACTGCAAGAAACGCAGAGCCAATTGCAACAGGCACAGAGGCTTGCTGAGCATGTCTCTGCTGTTGTGCGATGGATGCAGACCAGTAAGTTTTGGCAGATCCGCCTAGCCTGGCTAACGTTACGAGAGCGGCTGTTGCGTTCACCGCATCGTGATCCAATCGACATAGCGCTACCGTCTCCGCCCTCTGTCGAGAAAGCGATGCCCGTAGTACAGGCGCAGGAGGCGGACGAAGCCCAAGCGTCCCCTTATCACCTCTGGCAAAAGAAACATACCCCTCGACCAGACGATTTACGAAAACTCGCTGAGACCATTGATTTGATGGCTTACAAACCACTCATTAGCGTGGTGATGCCTGTGTATAACCCTCCAGAGGCGTTTTTGCGAGCCGCGATCGACTCTGTCATTGACCAAATTTATCCGCACTGGGAGCTTTGCCTTGCGGATGATGTCTCAACTGCGCCCTATGTTCGCCCCATCTTGGAGTTTTATCAGGCGCAAGATAGCCGCATTAAAGTCACGTTCCGCACGACTAATGGTCATATTTCGCGTTGCTCTAACTCAGCTCTGGAGCTAGCAACTGGTGAATTTGTTGCCCTGCTAGATCATGACGATCTTCTGACTCCCGATGCCCTCTATGAAGTGGCTCTTCTCACGAATCGTCATCCAGAAGCAGACCTGATCTACTCCGATGAAGATAAACTCAATGATCAAGACGAACTTCGGGAACCTTACTTCAAGCCTGATTGGTGTCCAGACTCGTTTTTATCGAGAATGTATATCTGCCATTTAGGAGTGTATCGGCGATCACTGCTTGAGGCGATCGGAGGGTTTAGACCAGGGTTTGAAGGCAGTCAAGACTACGACTTGGCGCTCAGGTTTACCGAAAAGACCGATCACATCTTTCATATTCCCAAGATTCTTTATCACTGGCGAATTCATGCCGCTTCGGCTGCAAGCAGTACCGATGCTAAACCGTATGCCTATCAGGCGGCTGAAAAAGCTCTGACAGAAGCCTTTCAACGACGAGGTACACCTGGGAAAATTATTAACAGCCCTACTTGTGTCGGGCATTACATGGTGCGATATCAAATTGAAGACTATAAGCTGGTCAGCATTATTATTCCAACTAAAGATTTGAGTCAGATGCTGAATCAGTGTCTTGAATCGATTTTTAAGCACACGACTTATCCCAACTATGAAGTGATTGTGATTGATAACGGTAGTGTTGAAAAAGAGACAGCTAACCTAATCGATCGCTGGTCAAAGAAACAGCCACATCGATTTAAATGTTATCCGCTCGATATTCCCTTTAATTACTCAACCCTCAACAACTACGCAGTGACTCAAGCAAAGGGAGAGTTTTTACTGTTCCTGAACAATGATACTGAGATCATTACACCTGACTGGGTTAACGCAATGGTAGAGCAAGCGCAGCGACCGAGTATTGGTGCTGTCGGCGTGCAATTGCTTTACCCAGATGACACCGTGCAGCATGCAGGGGTGATTGCAGGGCTTGGTGGCATCGCGGGCCATAGCCATTGGCAATCTTCTCGTGATGACGCAGGCTACTTCAACCAGCTTCAAACAATCAACAATTATTCTGCGGTTACAGCCGCATGCTTAATGTGCCGCCGTGATGTTTTCATGGCGGTTAGGGGCTTTGAAGAACAACTAGCGGTTGCCTTCAATGATGTTGATTTTTGCTTCAAAATGCTGGAGAAGGGCTATCGGAATATCTACCTTCCACACGTCAAACTGTATCACTACGAATCGAAAAGTCGGGGCATTGAAGATACACCCGAAAAAAAAGCAAGATTTCAGCAAGAAACAGCTTATATGCAGCGTCGATGGTCGGCGCTAATTGCACATGATCCTTGCTACAGCCCTCATTTAACGCGACGAAAAGCAGACTACAGCTTAAATATTTGAGCTTTAAACAATTCCCATACCAAGAAGTATTTCTATGAAGCTTTCAGGCCTGTTCAGGATGTTAACGAGTCGCAGCACGTCTAGCGGCGCTGATCAGGTAACTGATCAGCCGACTGAAGCTCTCGTTCCAGCACCAGCCAGCGAACCTGAAGCAGCCCCCACTCCACCGCCTGATCTATCGATCGCGCCAACGCCCCAACCGTCCGTACTTGATTTGTATATAAGTTCAGCCCCAAGCCCACAGAATGCGTTAGACGTTTTTAAGGGTGAGTGGTCTTCCATATTGCCAGAACCGTTCTCTCATTTCAACGCTGGCAAAGCCAATCTATTCAATGATGCTCGCATACACTGGTTAGCTGACACGATCGAAGGTTTTACCAATAAGTCGGTTTTGGAACTTGGGCCTTTAGAAGCAGGCCACACTTATATGCTAGAAAAGCTCGGTGCGTCCTCGATCGTCGCGATCGAATCCAACACCCATGCTTTTCTGAAATCCTTAATCATTAAGGAATTGTTTGAGTTAAAACAAGCCCGTTTCCTTTACGGTGATTTTATCGCTTTTCTGCATCAAGAGAAAACTCCCCGTTTCCAGGTTTGCCTTGCGAGTGGCGTTCTCTACCACATGCAAAACCCAGCCGAACTCATTGCCCTACTCTCACGCCATTGTTTAGAGCATTTGTTTCTCTGGACGCATTACTACGATGCAGCAGTTATCTCAGCCGACCCATCGCTGTCGCCGAAGTTTAACAAGGCTACTCAAAGCGAGTATGAAGGGTTTCAGCATACGCTCTATCGGCAAGAATATCAGGCTGCACTGGCATGGAATGGCTTCTGTGGCGGCAGTGCTCTAGAGAGTGCCTGGATGACGCGTGACGATATTTTTCGCTGTTTAGAATTCTTTGGATTTGAGATTCAAGGAGTCAATTTTGAACAACCTGATCATCCGCATGGACCAAGCATTGCAATCGTGGCAAAGCGTCGCTAATCACGGCTAAAGCTCAGCCGACGCCTTTTCAAGTCAGTAGGATGTGCCTTGTACGGTATGGCATAGAATGTAGGCTGTTTCTCATCTAAAGCGGAACCGCGATCGAGCGTACAAACGTTAAGAACGTTGCCTGTTGTATGCTGAGTTTACTAGCCACACCCACTAGATCTGTGCCCCTCTCAGTCTTTCAATAAAATGTTACTAACTCGTAACAAAATGCTGCTGCATAGCATTAACCCCGCCCAGCAGGTAGGCGTTGAAATTGGGCCATTGACAAATCCAATCGTTACCCGCGACATGGGCTTAATTTACTATGTTGACCATGCCTCTACAGCAGATCTACAGGCAAAGTATGCAAACGATCCAGCCACTGATATCAGCAAAATTGTTGCTGTGGACTATGTTTGGGGTGAAAAAAGCCTGACAGAACTGACTCAAGATCAGCAACCCTTTGATTATTTGATTGCATCCCATGTCATTGAGCATGTGCCTGATTTGATTGGCTGGTTAGGTGAGATCAGGGCGATTCTCAAACCTGGTGGCGTTCTGTCTCTTGCAATTCCAGACAAACGCCACTGTTTTGATTATAAACGTCACACAACTCGCACTTGCGATGTGTTTGAAGCATATTTACATCGCCGCAAGCGACCGTCGCCGCGCCAAATCTTCGATTATGTTGCGTCTGCTGTCTCCTACCAAGGAGGACTTACATGGAGTGAAGCTGTTGATGATGCCGTAAAATTAACGCATTATCATTCTTTGCATGACGCACAGGCAATAGCGAAATCTGCTTTTGAATCACAAGCTTATCACGACATACATTGCTGGGTTTTTACGCCTAGTTCTTTCTTTAAGTTATTGGATGAAATAGCCGCATTAGGTCTGCTGAAGTTTGAGGTAGTACAGCTTTATGAAACTGAAGGCTGCGAGTTCTTTGTCAGCTTACGCGCTGTAGATCATCCCGTTTACCCATCCCTGATACAACCACAACCCGAAGTGAGCAAAACGCTCTCAAAAGTACTTGTAGAAGAAAACAAAGTTTTGCAGGAACAGCTCCAGGGTAAGCATCTGGAACAACAAGCGATAGAGAAGAAGGCAGAACAGGAACGCCAGGAGTATGAACAGGCGCGATCGCATCTGCAAGCATGCATCAAGGCAATGGAAAGCAGTAAATTTTGGCAGATGAGAATGCTTTGGCTCAAGCTTAAACAAGCACTGGGTCTACTGTAGGCGCTTGCATCAGGAGCCTTTTTCACCAGCCGCTACCGATCAATCGCGCGTTTCCTGACCTTTTCCAGCACTAGAAGACGTCTGACGAAACCGTCGCAAACGTCCTCTTAGCGTTTTTGCGTTTTATAGAGAATGAACTGTCCCAATACACCAACGCTTTCCACATGATAGGACGGCAAATCTGAACTAATGGATAGATCCGTCGTGTAGAGACTGAAGACGACAAAGTTTTGTCGCTGTGTGCCATCGCGAATGATCTGTTTAATTTTAGATTGATTGGCCTCCAGTTCTGACTGGCAGAGCTTTTGCAAACCAAAAGCGGTCGGAGCTTTGGCGCATGCCTCTGCTTTGAGATACGTGATCGCGGCTTGTGTGGCAAATTCGTCATAAGCCGCTTGTCCAGGATTGGTTACTGCCAGGATGCCGCTGACTCCTAGCAGTACGCAGCCCCCCACGATCGCCACAGTTTTGAGCGTCTTCATAGGGCTACTGATTTGGGCGGCAGGGATTTCTACAGACTTCAGACGAATAGCCATGATTAATTGCGTAACCTCGATCGCCAGAACAGAGTGAAGAAGACCTCGATCGCCTCCAGATGAGTGTAATCTATACGCGCTCCCTTTGAAGGCAAAGGAATCTTAGGCGGTTACTTTTAACCCTACACTTCAGAATGGTCAAGTAGACACCTCTAAGTATATGAGCGACTTAAGGCTTTGCCACCAGTAGAGCTTTTAGAAAAATCAATCCACGCTGCTCCTGCAAGTGTTATGATAAATGACGCGCGGCGAGCGTAGCCAAGTGGTTAAGGCAGAGGATTGTGATTCCTCCACTCGTGGGTTCGAGTCCCATCGTTCGCCCTTTGTTTCCAGTCCAGTCCTGAGCGATAGGGTAGGAGTCTGGCAAATAGATGTCGAAAGGCATTAGAGCGTTGCCGACTGTAGACTACTACCCTCGAACAGGAAGGGCTAAGCTTGCACGCCCTTGCGGCCATTCTGCCGCTACCCCTGCTTTGGTCAATTTTCTGCAAAGGAGTCAAATGAGGCTTGCTACCTCATCTTGTATGTTGGCTCTCTGTGGCTCAACCCCTTATTTAGCCTTTAGGTGCAAGATTGTAGCTCCTGGAGGCTAAATAACCTAAGACGTTATGATAAAATCTTGAAGAAAAATTAAATCGTTGAATCTTTCGATTTTTGGCGAAAGGGTATCTAGATTCGACCGCGAGCCGTTTCTGGCTGACCTCAAGCCGTTTGACTGCCATTGGCTCAAGCTCGCCGTGCTCAGAAGCCATGTTCATGCTTTCAGACGGGGTTCGTATCCAACGAATGGCTTACTCAACCAAGCGAACGAGGAGATTGAAATGCAACGTAAAATCGGCGATCGTTATGCCTGCGAACAGTGCGGAGCTCAGCTTGTTTACGAGAAACCTTGTCCCTGTTCAGGAGAAAAATCGTCTCCTTCTGAGATCTGTTGTGGAAAGCAGATGACGCTTGTGCCACAAGAGGTTCCAGCGGAGACCGTAAAGGGATGAACCTCAGCCTGCTTCTAGGGGCTGTCATCAATGATTCGTACATATGACTTACAGCAGGGGTTCCAGCCCCTAGTCTTGTTTATTAGAACGGGCGCGGTAAGGCTGATACTCAAGGTTTTTGAGCTTCATTGATGACGCGCCCTAGTACAGCGCATCGAAAGTTCTGCAACATCGGTTGAAAGAGCGCTGAGGACTGAGTATGCGCCTTTTCTCAGCACTCAGTCCTCAGCACTTTTAAAACACGCTGTGGGGGTCGTTCCTGGATGCACGCAGTACAGAACGATCAGCTAGATACTGCATACAATTACTGGGGCAGTTCAAAGCTGGGCAGCTTTTCTGGCTCGGCTTTGGCCGCTTGAATCCAGGTTTGTATGGCGGGTAGCGCCAGGATCGACTCAACATATTGGCTGCAAGTGCGATCGAGCGGCACCTCATAGGTGACAAACCGTAACGCCACGGGAGCAAACATGGCATCCGCGATCGTGAAGGCACCAAACAGCAGTGAGCCACTGGTACCATAGGTTTGCCGACAATCGCGCCAGATCGCGGTGATGCGATCGATATCCGTTTGCACATCAGGGGTCATGCCTTTGCCGGGAAGTTTGGCGCGGCAGTTCATAGGCATGTGGTGACGCAGCGCTGCAAAGCCAGAATGCATTTCGGCACAGATTGAACGGGCGATCGCGCGGGCTGCAATGGGTTCTGGCAACCAGGGTAAGGTAGGAAAGCGTTCTGCCAAATACTCAAGAATGGCGAGCGAATCCCAAACCGTCAGTGTGTTATCGATCAGCACGGGGACTTTACCCGCTGGGGAATACTGCTGAATTTGTTGCGGTGAGTCTGGTGTGTAAAGAGTCAGGCGCACCTCGTTAAACTCAAGCCCAAACTGCTGCATGGCTAGCCAGGGACGTAGCGACCAGGAGGAGTAGTTTTTGTTGCCAATTACAAGGGTTAGTGTCATCGCTTTAGGTAGTGAAGTTGCTCAATCCAGGCGCGAATGTCGGCTTCCGACCCAGAAGTCGATCGCCCAGTAACGGGATCATAGGCTTGCCAGTAAAGTCGCCCAGCGCGATCGGTGCATTGCCAGACGTGGAGTTCTTGAGCATAAATTAACCGGATGATCAACTGCTGCAAGTGCTGCCGCAAGCTAGTTAGCCCGATCCAGAATGGGTTTCTGGTGGAGGCGATCGTTCCATTATTTGTTTCAAGTGGCTTTAAGGGCGCATATTGATCTGGGCTGTTCATTGGAATTTCTCCTGGCATGAACGGGATATTGCTTACGCTAGCAAGGCTCCAACAAGCAATCAAATGGTGGCGTGGATGGGTTCTATCGATAGAATCTATAGAAGCGTTCAGCGAACTGTGCAAGGCTGTTAAAGCGGTGATCGCCTGGATTAGCGAGGCTTGAGTCTGACGGATGGGGGTGTAGGGCTTCGACGTGAGCGCTCAGCAGAACGGTAGCGGGTGGGTAAATGCAACACAAAAGAGTGGTTTGTGTGAATGGTGACGGTCGATCGCGGCGCAAGGGTGAAGGAAAGGGAACATGATGAAGCTGTCTCAACTGCGTGCTCTGGTAGCCGTGGCAGAATATGGCAATTTTAGTGAAGCTGCGTTGGAACTAAACCTGTCGCAGCCCACAATTAGCCATGCGATCGCCACGTTGGAAGCTGAACTGGGTGTGTGTCTCTTTGCCAGAGGTCGTCGGGGTGCAGTGCTGACGGCGGCCGGAGAGCAAATTGTGACCCATGCCCGTCAGGTGATCCACCATTTAGAACTCATGCAGAAAGAGGCTAACTTGCAACGGGGGCTAGACGGTGGGCAGGTGCGGATTGCCTCATTTCGCAGTGTGGCAACCCATTTATTGCCCAGGGTAATTGCCCAGTTCCGCGATCATGTCCCTAACGTGAGCATTACCATCATTGAACGCCCCGACTATTTGGATATTGAGCAAACGCTACGTGAGGGGCGCGCCGACATCGGCATCACCTATCTGCCCACAAGTGCTGAATTTGAAGTTTGGGAACTGCTGCGCGATGATTACATTGTGCTCTTACCGCCTAAAGCCAATCTCCGCAGCGCACACTTGACATGGGATGATTTAGCGGCATACTCACTCATTCTGCTGCCCTGTCTACCGTGCGGGCGGATGCTTCACAAACACCTGGAGACGATTGCGCCAGTGATGCATACGGCCTGTGATATTCAAGAAGACTCGACGATCGTCAGTATGGTCATGCAGGGGCTAGGGGCCGCAATTTTACCGCGTCTGGCCGCAGAACCGATTCCATCGGCGCTGCACGTTCACCCGCTACCCATTCCACTTAAGCGGGTCATTGGGGTAGCGACAATGCCAGAAGCACTCCACACGCCAGCCGTGTTTGCCTTTCTAGAAACGTTGAAAACCTTCGATTTGCAGAGCCTGGTGACGGCTGGATGATGTAGATAAGCATGATGAAACCGTCTCGACATTATCTGGCTCTGGTGGGTCTTCTGCTCCTGGGAGGCATTCTCCGGTTCTGGCATCTGGACTTAAAACCGATCTGGTTAGATGAAGTCATTACAGCTTTGTTTAGTCTGGGGCGCACCTACTATGATGTGCCGTTGCATGAGGTGTTTCCCCTTACAGCTCTGGATCAGGTGTTTACGCTGAAGCCAGAAACGAGCTGTGCCCAAATTGCCCAAACGATCGCGACCCAGTCGGTGCATCCGCCGCTTTTTTTTTGCTGGATGCACGATTGGCTGCGCTGGGTGCAGGCGTTACCGCTATCGTGGGTCTGGAAACTGCGGGCACTACCTGCGATGGTGGGAGTCGTGGCGATCGCTGCACTCTATCAACTCAACCGGATCGCCTTCTTTCCAGGCGCAGGCTTAATGGGAGCCATGATCATGGCCGTCTCCCCCTTTGCCGTTTACCTCTCACAGGAAGCCCGACACTACACGTTGCCCATGCTGCTGGTGACGCTAGCACTACTGGGGCTATACCAGGTACAAACCGATTTATATCAACGACGAATTCGCCCTGGCGTCTGGTTCGGCTGGGTCATCGTCAACAGCCTCGGCTTTTACGTCCACTATTTCTTTTTACTGGCCTTTGCCGCCCAGGTCGCCACGCTGTTGATCAATATTCTGACCTTCAAAGCCTTACCCACCCTACACCCCAGCCCCTACACCCTGCACCCACGCCGCGCGCTGATTGCCGTTACGCTTGCTGCTACTGCTGTCTGCCTCACCTATCTGCCCTGGTTGCCAACCTTTCTCAGCCACATCAACCGTCCCGAAACGGACTGGATGAAGCCCTTTGAACCAGATTGGATGGACACGATCGCGCCGCTGTACCAATTGCCAATGGGTTGGATTCTGATGGTGATTGCGTTGCCTGTCGAAAATCAGCCCCTTTGGATTGCGATCGTGATGGTGCTGTTGATGGTGCTGTTTACAGGTTGGTTGCTCTGGCAGCTTTCGCGGCGCTTTGGGTGGCTTTGGAGCGCACCTGAAACGCATCTGGCAACGCGCATGCTGGTCGTCTTTGTGCTGTGCGTGCTGCTGGAATTTTTGGCGATCGTGTACGGATTGGGAAAGGATATCACCTCTGTGCCCCGCTACAACTTCCTGTACTTTCCAGCCATCTGTGCGCTGGTGGGAGCGTGTCTTGCACAACCGGAGCGGGTCATCAAGCGCTGGGACGAGGCAGAAAGGCCACCCGCTGCGATCGTGACTCCAAGCCGCTTTCAACCATTTCTAATCTGGATCGTGCTGATGGTAGGCGTTCTGAGCAGTACGCTGGTCGTTGCCAATCAAGTATTTCTCAAGCCCTATCAGCCAGACCAGGTCGCTAGAACCGTGCAGCTTGACGGCGAACCTGCCCGCTTGATGAGCATGACCTACGGCGATTTGCAGGATGTGGCGCTGGGGCTGAGCTTTGCGTTGGCGCTACAGTCGAACGTTGGCGCGGTTGATCCCCAGCCATATTTCGCCTTCATCCCCCGTGTCCATCTTGCCAAAGCACCATCGGCAAAGCCTTCAACAGGCGCTGTCGATCGCGCCTCACAAACCCCAACCTATGCTCAAGCGTGGCAAAATCTGGCAGCACTCAAACTACCGCTGCATCCGCCCCTTGGTTTGTGGATGGTGGCACCCGGATTGAAGCAAACCGATTATCCACCCAGGTTGTCACTGCTCCAGACTTCAGGAACACTGATCGCCTGCCAGGTCGATCGCGATCGCTTCTACCGTCGGGGCATTCCCTACCAACTGTATCGCTGCAAACCGTAAGGATTACTCATCGGTTTGCCAGCCGTCATACCCTGGTCGGCTACCAAAAAAGTCCTTGGTGGAATCCTCATCCAACACCTTTTTCGGACGCATGATGAGAATGACTTCGCCCAGTAACGGCTGATCGGGCTGCACATCGAACCATTGAATCTGAAGTTGGTTGGTGGCTTCAGTAATGAAGTAGCGATCGTTCCGCCACTCTCGCTGTGCCCGATCGACGACCACCAGCACAGCCTGCGGTTTGCCAGAAAGCGGTGTTGGGAGATCCTGATGGCTATCGCATAACAGCACGATCGGGTCGCCTGCCACCAAAATCACTTGCCAGCCAGGAATGGGCACCCAGGCCGCTGCACCCTCAAACTTCACCATCCCAAACGGTTCGACAGCATCGATTAACGGCACAGCCTGGAGATCGGCTTTTGTTAGCGGTAGTTTGCCAACCACAGGCAGCACGCGCGGCAATTCTTCATCACTTTCTAACCGATAGACTGGAAGTGAGGGAGCGGGGATCGTGCGCACAACGCTGAAATCAGTCAGCAAACGTTCAATTTGCTTGCGGGCATTGTCACTGTGGACAAAGCGCAGCCCCCTGGCAATGAGGCGCGATCGTTCCTGCAAATCTGTTTTCTGGCGGGCAAGCTTCCAGCATTGATAGGCGATCGCATCCCCCGGATGATCGGTAAACCCTTCGGGTAAGGCACCGAGTCGCGAAAAATCTTTAATGGCCTTCGCCACATCCCGCGCTTCATCCGCATCAATATTTTTCTCCACTGCCAGAATGGCGGCAGCAGCCCGTTCCGGCTGCGTTAGGATGCGAAATTCGTACAGGAGATCACTCCCTTTCCGCTCAAAATGGCTTTTGACAGCTTCTGGTACCCCGGCGCTTACCGCACTGCCATACACCTGCCCACCGACAATAATCTGGTTTTGCTGAATTGGCTCAAAGCCCGTTGCTTCAAAAATGGCTTGTGGATTATGACCCGCTTTTTGTAAGGTCTGACAAGCCTGACCCCAGTCAACCCAGGTGCCTTCTTTCTGCCGTAGTAATTTTAATAAGCTCTCTGCATCGACATCGGCTTGAGGTTGAGGCTGGGAGAAATGTTGAGGAGTGTCTGTCATAGAGCTGAGTTCGAGCTACGTGAGAGTTGTCGTCGAGTTCAAGACGGATTGCTTTTGGCCGCTAGTTCAAACAGTAGACGAAAACGCGCGATCGCTTGGCGTTTTGACGTGCATTTTGAGTCTAAAGCGCTGCTAGCCCCAAACGTGAAAAGAAGCTGCGTCAATTGTCCGTGCCAATTTGCTGCTTGGCTTTATGGTATCGCAAGAGGAAGGGGCGAGGGAACGGCACCAAATGTCACGAAAGCAAAACACAGCTCGATAAAATCTACCAAAAGATAGAGATCAGCAAATTGTTGTTTGTATAGCCCTGTACCTAAAACAATTAAGGGGCTCACCTTAATTTCGTCTAAGGGTTAAAGCCCCAGTTGTTGGGCATTTCATACATTAGTCACAACGAAACTACGCACATTAGCAGCCTGTTTACTTCCATGTTTAAGGATTTTTAAGCTTCTATGAACAACAGTTAATATTATTAGGACTTACGCAGTCGCCCCCTAAATCCCCCAATTCTGGGGGACTTTGAGTGCTTGCTCCCCCTTTCTTGTATGCCCGCTAGGGCTATAAATTGGGGGCTGGGGGGCTAGTTTTAGAGAATTTGCGTAAGTCCTGTATTAGAAAACTTGTGCAGCTTAGATGAGCTTTTCATATGAAACGACTTTTGATTGTTGTCTCTTTAGCGCTGGCTGGGGTTGCTGCGACTGTGGGTTACTACTGGCAACAAGCAACTCAACTGCCTGCCTGGTATACAACCAGTCAATCTGACTCGACCATTCAACCTCAGCAACCATCTGCCGAATCTCCCACAGTTGTCGCCAATGCTGACCAAGACCGCTCTGGTCAAACAGTTCCAGATTCGCGATCGTCCGTTCAGTCAGGCACCACAAAGCCTCCAAGCACTAAAGCACCGCAACCCGCACCGTTAGAGGCTCAGAAGCAGCCCACAAAACAACAGCTACGCCAAAACGAGCTGACGCGACTCTTTACAACCGAAATTACCCGCAAGGCAGAAAGCAAGAAGCTGGGCAGTGCGTTGAAAGGAGCCAATACCACGATGCAAAACGGCACTGTTGAGAGTGGAGCGGTCGTGAACTTGAGTGGCATTTCGCCCGATCAGTTGCCACCCGACGAACGCGCCTTTTTCTCTAAACTGATGACGGCGTTTCCAGAGTTGGGTCGCCAGAGCTTTTACGTTGGCGTTGAAGGTAAGCCAAAGGTGAAGAATGGTCAGGCCCAATTAGATGAAGACTTGCGGGTTAAGTTGGGCAATCTGAGCTTTACGCCTGCGCAACTATCAGAACGGCTGGGCATTCCAGAAGACCAGATTCGCCAGCAGCTTCAACTGCAAGTGCAGCTAGGCAACCTGAAAAGCAAACAATTGGCGGACGATCGACCAGCCGCGCTGAACGGCTCGTATTAGAGAAGGCAGATTAGGGAGTAGGGAGTGGGGAGTGGTTAGAAGCAAGCGATCGCTCAGCCAACTCAAAACTCAAAACTCAAAACTGCTTCCCCCTCTTCCCCCACTCCCTGTTCCTTTTAAGAATGCACCGATACACTAAGGAGTGCTTTCATCGATCGCGCTTTCACCGTTGCATTCTTACCGCCCCATGACGAACCGTCTCGCCCAAGCCAACAGCCTCTACTTGCGTAAACACGCTGAGAACCCTATTAATTGGTGGTACTGGTGCGACGAAGCGCTAGAAACAGCTCGACGTGAAAATAAGCCGATTTTTCTCTCGATCGGCTATTCTAGCTGCCACTGGTGCACTGTGATGGAAGGGGAAGCCTTCTCTGACGGGGCGATCGCAGATTACATGAATACGTACTTTCTGCCTATCAAAGTCGATCGAGAAGAACGCCCCGACCTCGACAGTATCTACATGCAGGCATTGCAGTTGATGGTTGGGCAAGGCGGTTGGCCCCTCAACATTTTTCTATCGCCTGACGACCTGGTGCCATTTTATGGAGGCACGTACTTTCCTGTCGAGCCTCGCTTCGATCGACCCGGCTTTTTGCAGGTGCTCCAGTCGATCCGCCACTATTACGACACCCAAAAAGACAAGCTTCAGGGCATCAAGAGCGAGATTTTGACGGCCTTGCAAGGAGCAGCGACGCTACAATCTGCCCAGGCGCTAGGCGCAGATGTCTTGCAAACAGGGTTAGACGCAAATCTGAGTGTGCTAGCAGCTCAAAATCCTGGCTCTCGGTTTCCCATGATTCCCTATGCAGATGTGGCACTGCGATCGCGACGGTTCACAGTCGATCGTCCCACTGCCATTGAGCTTAGTGAGGAGCGAGGACTGGTGTTAGCGCTAGGTGGCATTTTTGACCATGTGGGCGGCGGTTTCCATCGCTATACCGTTGACTCCACCTGGACGGTACCGCACTTTGAAAAAATGCTCTACGACAATGGGCAAATTGTGGAATACCTGGCAAATCTGTGGGCGGCTGGGGTGCAAGAGCCCGCTTTTGAGCGGGCGATCGCGTCCACGGTCCAGTGGCTTCGGCGCGAAATGACTGCACCAGAAGGCTATTTTTACGCGGCTCAAGATGCCGATAGCTTTACCGACCCTACTGCTGCCGAACCGGAAGAAGGAGCCTTCTACGCCTGGGATTACCAGCAACTTGCGGAACTTCTGACGCTGCCCGAACTGGCAGCACTAAAAGACCAATTCACCGTCACGGAAAGCGGTAACTTTGAGGGCTTCAATGTCCTGCAACGGCTTCACCCTGGCAAACTCACCGCTTCCGTGGAAAAGACGTTGGGGAAACTCTTTCTCGTCCGCTACAGCGCGTCTGCTGAGGCGTTGCCGACGGTTCCACCAGCCCGTAATAGCCAGGAAGCCAAGAGTACGGGTTGGACAGGGCGCATTCTCCCTGTGACGGATACAAAGATGATCGTCGCCTGGAATAGTCTGATGATTTCTGGCCTTGCCCGTGCCGCCAGCGTGTTTCAGCAACCGTCTTACCTCACGCCGGCAATCAACGCCGCCAATTTCATCCTTCAGCACCAGTGGGTTGATGGACGCTTCCATCGCGTCAATTACGACGGTAAACCAGATGTTTTGGCACAGTCCGAAGATTATGCCCTGTTCATCAAGGCCCTACTCGATCTAGATCAAGCGTCCCTTACTACTCCCCACTCCCTACTCCCCACTCCCTACTCCTGGCTCGATCGCGCTGTCGCCGTCCAGACTGAATTTGACGAGTTTCTCTGGAGCATCGAGTTGGGTGGCTACTACAGTACGGATGCAAGCGACGATCTGCTGCTGCGAGAACGAAGCTACATCGACCATGCCACCCCTTCAGCAAATGGCATTGCTGCTACAAATCTAGTCCGCTTAGCGCTGCTGACCGAAGACCTCAGCTATCTGGACAAAGCAGAGCAATCCTTACAGGCGTTTAGTGAGGTGATGACACGATCGCCCCAAGCGTGTCCCAGTCTTTTCACCGCCCTCGACTGGTTCCACAACCACATCCTGATCCGCACGACGGTTGATCAGCTTGCAGCGCTTTCCACGCACTATTTGCCGACGGCTGTTCTCAAGCTAGCAACAGACTTACCGGAAGGAACCATTGGTTTAGTGTGCCAGGGTTTAAGCTGTCGGGAACCTGCGTATAGCCAAGAACAGTTGCAAGAGCAGGTGAAGTTGAGTCAGGTGCGAAGTTAGAAGTTAAGGCAGAAGGCTGACGGCAGAGGGCAGAAGGTAAAAGTCAGAAGGTAAAAGTCAGAAGGCTGACGACTGATGACTGATGGCTGATGGCTGACCGCTAATCGCTCAACCAACTCAACATCTAATACCGATTTAAAGAATGACGGCTACAGATCAATCGGTGGGTAGGGGCAAGGCAATGCCTTGCCCCTACAGGATATGTCGCATTTTCAATTCAAATTGGTATAAAGCTTCCTGCTGAGCAAACTGGGTTGAGCAACAAAGTCCGGGACTACTGTCAGTCGATCGCCAAACGCGCAGTATAAGATCAAACAAACGATCTCTCGTACAGCACGGTGTCTTCCTCAAATGCCAAGCGATTCCATCGAACCCTTTGTCGATAATTGGGCATACCTCAGAGCAGAACTGGGCTGGCTCGATCGAGTTTTGAGTCTGGCGATCGCGCGGCAGCGACAGGAGACAAAAGTCGTTGATCGGATTGCGCGGACGCGGGGCGATCGAGTAACCAGCCATTGGTGGAAAGGGTTGGTCACGTTAGAAGGAGAGACATCCTACGACTCGCCAGCCGAAAACCCTCGTCGTCGATCAACCCTATCTAAAGCCAGCTATCAGCAGCAGCTAGAAGCAAAAATCCAGGTGAGTCACCAGCGCGGTATTTTGCTGGGTTTGCCACTGCTCTGCCATCGCTTGCAATTAAGCATTCTTGAGAAAAATTTGCTCTTGATGGCACTTGCGCCTGAAATTAGCCGTCGCTATGCACGCCTCTATAACTACCTGCAAGAAACCGAACAGGCCGAAGCGACCGGGCTACCAACGGTCGATTTAGCGCTACGGTTGCTGTGCCGAACCGATGCAGAATGGCGATCGCTCCGATCATCCCTCACTGACGATTCTGCCTTAATCAAGCATCATCTGCTGGAACTGCGATCGCCTCAAACCGCGTCGCTTCTCGCCCATCTTGTCAAACTCCCCGATCCGCTGGTCAACTATTTATTAGCCGATCAACCCGAAAGCAATGTCCTGGAGTCCCTTTTAGACCCGCTCCCTTCCTCCCTCTCGCCTCCTCCCTCCCCCCTCTCCCTTCTCCCTCCCCCCTCCCAGGACCTTTGGGCACAACTGATTTTCTCGCCCCCGTTGCTTACAGACTTGCACCACCTGTGTCATCGGGTACAGTTTGGGCAACAAGTCAATGAAGACTGGGGTTTCGCGGCTACTGAAGCGCTCACGGCACTTGGCACGATCGCGCTTTTGGTGGGTGCTCCTGGTACAGGTAAAACATTCGCAGCACGGGCGATCGCGCAAACCCTGCAAACCCCTTTAGCCTGTGTCGATCTGGCCCAAGTGCCGTTAGAAGATGCACTGCAGCTACTCCAAACCATTGCCGTTCAAGCCCCAATGGTTCTGTTGCTTAAGTCCGCCCACGTTTGGCTGAGTCGGACAGCGCTGCTACCTCCCACCGTCGTACAGCAATTTCTTGCTCTGCGACAACAGCATAATGGCATTACTCTCCTGAGCGTGCATCACAAGCAGCGCCTTACCGCCCACTGGCGACGACAAATCACGCCCTTACTGGACTTTCCTCTGCCAGATTACACCGCTCGTCTCAAGCTTTGGCAGCAAGCCTTTCCAATGCAAGTGTCTCTGAATGCTGAGATCGACTGGCACTGGTTAGCCAAACAATTTAGCTTGAGTGGGGGAGAAATCAACGCGATCGCCCGTGACGCTGCGATCTACGCTGCTGCCGAAGCATCGCACGTGACAATACATCATCTGATTCGGGCGTGTGAAATGGTGAAAGGAAAACGGGGGAAGTAGCAGCAGCAGCGGGAAGCAGAAGAGTTAGGGGAAGCAGGGGGAGAGGTTTAAGTTGATTAAGCGGGGTCAGCGGTCAGCGGTCAGCCACCAGCCACCAGCGATCAGCCTTGTGCCTTCTGCCTCCTACGGCAACCGATCGCCCAATTTACTCACGATCGGTAGCCGCATCGGTTTGCGCCGCCATAGCTGTACCATCAACCAAAGGTTTACCACAAAATAGCCAGAGGTGAATAAACTACTGGTGATTAGCAGTGGGAGTGAAAGGGCTTCTGAGGCGTTTGCACCTGCGCCCAGCAAGACGTAACCCAGGAGCCAGCCTAGCGCTAAAGTGATGACCAGGCGGCTGAGGGTTTTTTGCTGTCGTGTGCCGCGATCGCGATACAGCGTCCAGAGAGCGGGAAAAAAGCCAACAACGGGAATCAAATAAACGAAGAGCTGAAGACGTTTGATGTCCTGATTCTCAAACGGGTCTGGAGCAGCCATAATTGCCTATCTCGCTGTATCTCTTAAGAGTAATTAAGTCTGAGCGTCAAAAAGGATACCTCATGCTATTAAGTTTCAGTATCTGCTGTTTGTAACGAGTACAGTTTTTCCTATGACAGAAAATGAAAATCCGAGGGGAATCGTCCGCTACGAATCGGTTGAACAGGACTACCTGGAAAAACGCCAGCTACGGCGTAGTGCAGGTTGGGTCTTGTTGTGGGCACTGGGCGTTGGCGCGGTTATTTCTGGTGACTACTCTGGCTGGAATTTTGGGTTGGCCTCTGGTGGTTTTGGGGGCTTAGCCATTGCGACCCTTTTGATGGCATTGATGTACGTTTGCATGGTCTATAGTATCGCCGAACTGTCGGCAGCTTTGCCTCATGCGGGTGGCTTTTACTCCTTTACGCGCAGTGCGTTTGGGCCATTAGGCGGTTTTATTTGCGGGGTGACCGACACCATTGAGTATGTGGTCACCCCTGCGGTTGTAGTCTTCTTTATCAGTAGTTACATGCAAACGCTGCTGCCAAGTGTGCCGCTGGCAGTTTGGTGGGTGGTATTCTATGCCATTTTTGTGTTTGTCAATATCAGGGGTGTAGAACTCACGCTGAAAGCGGGGCTGGTGGTGACTGCGATCGCGGCAGGGGTACTGGTCATTTTCTTTGTCACGGCGCTTTTTTCGGGTAAGTTTCAGCCAGATCTGCTGTTCAATATTCCACCCGAACCGGGAAATCCTAACTGGTTGCCGTTTGGCTTGGGTGGTGTATTTAAATCGTTGCCCTATGCCATCTGGTTTTATTTGGCGATCGAGCAATTGCCGTTAGCCGCAGAAGAAGCGCACGATACCGTGCGGGATATTCCCAAAGCGCTGAACTGGGGTATTATTACCCTCCTGTTGCTGTCGCTGTTTGTGCTGGTGTTGAATCCTGGTCTACCCACGACTTTTACCGACCCGGCAACCAATCAGACCTTGACAGGAGCGGCAGCAATCAGCAAATCAGGTGCGCCGATCGCGGATGGATTTAAAGCCATCTTTGGTGATGGCCCCATCTTCACCATCCTGACCACGCTGGCGGTAACTGGGTTAATTGCCAGTTTTCACACAATCATCTACGCCTACGGACGTGTGCTGTTTTCGCTGTCACGAGCAGGCTACTATCCACGGTGGATTTCGATCACCAGTCGTTGGCATACGCCTGCGATCGCGCTGATTGTGGGTGCTGCCGTCGGTCTGATCTGCTTGCTTATTCTGGAGCAAACGGGCCAGTCAGCGCTGATTGGCAGCACGCTCATTAATATGGCGGTACTGGGTGCTGTGATCTCCTACGCGATGGTGATGATCAGCTACGTGAAGCTAAAGCTTTCGCGGTCTGACATTCATCGTCCGTATCAAAGTCCGCTGGGGATTGCGGGTGCCTCGATCGGTGCGGCCTTGGCAATCATCGCTCTGTTTGCTTGCTTTGCCGATCCGGCGTATCAGCCAGCGGTTGTCTGGGTGGTCATCTTCTTAGCCGTGATGATTGCTTACTTTTTGCTCTATTCCCGCAAAAAATTGGTTGCACGGGCACCAGAAGAGGAAAACGCTCTGCTGGCAAGAGCCTTGCAAGAAATTGAGCAACCAAAGGCGGCAGAGTAACGTATGGGTTCGTTGTTAACAGAAATGCTGCTGATTGGAGGCGATCGCGTCCCTGCGGCCTCCGGTCAGCAGTCTTCCTTGATTGATCCAGCTACAGGTGAACCCTGGGCAACGGTAGCCGCTGGTGACGTTGAAGACATTAATCGTGCCGTGCAGGTCGCAGAGAAGGCACGGGTAGGTTGGCGTAAGGTCAACTCCCGCGATCGTGCTCGTATGCTTTTTACCCTCGCCAACTTGATCCGCACCAATTTGGAATCGTTGGCGCGTTTAGAAAGCCGCAATGCAGGTAAGCCGCTTCGTGATGCACGCGATGAGGTGAACTTAGCGGCCGATTGCTTTGAGTATTACGCTGGAGCCATCAATAAGGTGGGTGGGCAAACGGTTCCTGTGGCAGCAGCAGGGACGCACCTGACCTTTCGGGAGCCGATCGGGGTGTGCGGCATGATCGCGCCGTGGAATTTTCCGATCGCCATTACCGCTTGGAAAGTTGCGCCTGCCCTGGCAATGGGCAACACGATCGTTCTCAAGCCAGCCTCCCAGACTCCTCTAACCGCCTTGCGCCTGGGTGAACTGGCGCTGGAAGCAGGTGTGCCCCCCGGTGTGTTTAATGTAGTGCCTGGTGCAGGCGGTACGGCTGGTAATGCGCTGGTGCGCCATCCTCTGGTACGAAAAATCTCCTTTACGGGATCAACTGAAATTGGCACGCAGGTCATGAAACTGGCCGCCGATGACATTAAAAATGTCACGCTAGAGCTGGGCGGTAAATCTGCCAACCTCGTCTTTGCCGATGCTGACCTGGACAAAGCCGTGGTGAAATCGTTGTGGAGCGTCCTGGGTAATGCGGGGCAGGACTGCTGCGCCCGATCGCGCATTCTCGTCGAGCGTCCCATTTACGATACGTTTCTCAGCCAGTTATCTGAACAATTTCAAGCGCTCAAGGTCGGGCACCCTTTAGACGACCAAACTGAGATTGGGCCACTCATATCGACAGGGCATCGCGATCGCGTCCATCATTATATCGACCTTGGCAAAGCCGAAGGAGCTAAACTGCTGTGCGGCGGAGACATTCCCACGGGATCACTGGCTCAAGGTGCCTACCTGAAACCCGCTATTTTTGCCGATACGACCCCCGACATGCAGATTGTGCAAGAAGAAATCTTTGGGCCTGTGGTTTGCGTACTCCCGTTTGACACGGAAGAAGAAGCGGTGACAATTGCCAACGACAGCCTTTACGGTCTCTCTGGCTCCATCTGGACGCGGGATGTGAGTCGAGCCTTGCGAGTGGCACGGGCGATCGAAACGGGCGTACTCTCTATCAACACCGGGCACAGCGCCCACCTCGAAGCCCCCTTTGGCGGCGTGAAACGTAGTGGTTTGGGACGCGAGTTAGGTTTAGCGGCGCTTGACCACTACAGCGAATGGAAAAGCGTCTTTATTGCTGAATAGGAGTTAGGAGAGCCGCGCCACAGGCAAATTCGTGATGAGATCAGGAACAGAATGGAACGTAATGGTGAACCTTCAAAGCATCAGCTTAGAAGCTTTTCAAGCAATTGATGGTGCTAGACGGATTATTGTCCACGACCATCCTCGACAGTTTGCGCGGTTAGATTTGGGCGAATCCTTGGGCTGCTATGGACTTAGCTGGCGTAGCAATCTTCCACTCATTCAACCAGTGATTGCATATGCTCACGATCGCCAAACACTTTGGGTTGGAGTGGATCAACGTCTTGCTGCGATCGATCTGCAAGATGGACACATTAGCCTTTCTCTAGCGCTTTACTACAACCTGTTCCAAATCTTGCCAACACGCGATTGGGTAGCTGTTTTGACTGAGCTTGAGGTTCTACTGTTCGCCAATTCTGACTGCTCCCTTTTCTGTAGCCAAGCCCTACCAGATCTTGCGGCTGAGCTTTTGATCGTCAACTCGGATTTAGTGATTCGGCTGGACGATGATCGCCGTTTAAGCCTGAATCCTTAGACATGTGAGCTTTACGTTCCTTCCAGGGCGCGCAGTTCGTCATCCATGTAGGAGCGATCGCCTAATACTTCCAGCATGGGACCATGTTCCGTGAATTTAACGACGCTGATCGAGGCTGCAAGGGTACTGATGCGATCGCGGTAGCGTCCCAAATCGATGCCTAACAAGCTGCACAGGATGATCCGAATGGTGGCTTTATGCGATACAACTAGGACGTTGCCCGACGGATGCTTTTGCTCAATTTCGGCAACCACAAGAGAGGCGCGGCTGGCGATTTGCACAGACGTTTCGCCGCCTGTAGGTGCATTCCAGGCAGGCTCCGTTAACCAGCGAATGTAGTCTTCTGCATAATGTTCTTTCACATACTCCTGGGTTTTGCCTTCCCATTCACCGTAACGAATTTCTTTCAAGCCATCGCGGAACTGCATCTCCAACCCGATCGCCTGACAAAGGGGTTTAGCAGTGGCGATCGTGCGCTTCATCGGACTCACATACGCCGCCGTCCACTCCATCGACTTGTACGCTGTGGCAAAAGCTTCTGCCATTTTAGTCCCGTTGGCAGTCAAGTCTGGGTCAAGCTCGCCACAATACCCACCCGTGATGCTGTAGGTCGTTTCGCCATGACGCACAAAATATAGCTTTAGACTCATGAGGCTTTGGGGGGACTGGTAGGGGAGGGATGAGGGAGGAAGGGATGAGGGGTGAGGGATGAGGGAGGAAGGGATGAAGGCTAAAGGCTAAAGGCTAAAAAGAAGGCTAAAGGCTAAAAAGAAAGCTGACTTCTGACTTCTGACTTCTGACTTCTGACTCTTGACTCCCTTCTAACAACTAAGAACTCTAGCGAAGCCATGCCGAAGGCTTTACAACCAACAACTAATTAGCTGATCGCCGCTCCTGCCTGAACATATTCCTTTTGCTCGATCGTGATGGGTTTGACGTGCCAGATGTCTTCGCAGTATTCCCGGATAGACCGATCAGACGAGAATTTGCCCATCCTCACCGAGTTGAGGATCGATAAACGTGTCCAGTGCTCTTGATCCCGATATGCCTGACTGACCCGATCTTGACAGTCGATGTAGGACTGGTAATCTGCCATCAGTAAATAATCGTCTTTATACAGCAAAGTGCTGACTAGCGCGTTGAATAAGTTGGTATCGCCGTTAGAAAAACCACCAGAGGCGATGAGATCCATTGCGGCTTTCAGTTCAGCGTTGCCGTTGTAATATTGCCAGGGGTTATAGCCGCTGGCTTTGAGGGCGTAGACTTCGGGAGTCGTGAGTCCGAACAAGAAGAAATTGTCGGCTCCCACTTCTTCGCGGATTTCTACGTTGGCACCATCCAGGGTGCCGATCGTCAAAGCCCCGTTCATCGAGAATTTCATGTTGCCTGTACCGGAGGCTTCCTTTCCTGCCAGCGAAATCTGCTCAGAGAGGTCAGCGGCAGGATACACGCGCTGGGCAAATTTCACGTTGTAGTCTTTGAGAAACACAACTTTGAGGCGATCGCGCACATCGGGATCGTTGTTCACCACATCGCCAACCGAGTTGATGAACTTGATGATGAGCTTTGCCATATAGTAGCCAGGAGCCGCTTTGCCACCAAAAATAAAGGTGCGCGGCGTGATTTCGACATCAGGATTGGCTTTGATGCGGTTGTAAAGCGTGATGATGTGAAGGACATCCAGATGTTGCCGCTTGTATTCGTGGATGCGCTTGGCCTGAATATCGAACAATGAAGTGGGATCAACGTCAATCCCGTTAACTTGCTTGATATAAGCCGCGAGATCTTGCTTGATTTCCAGCTTAATTTGCCGCCACTGCTGACGAAACTCGGCATCTTCAACGTAGGGCTCAAGCTGACGCAGTTCGTCCAGGTGCTTGATCCAACCATCGCCAATCTTGCTGGTGATCAGGTTTGACAATCGGGGGTTGCTCAACACCATAAAACGGCGGGGCGTGACTCCGTTTGTCTTGTTGCTAAACTTTTCGGGATAAAGTTCGTAAAAGTCGCGCAGTACGTCTTGTTTGAGAAGTTCGCTGTGAAGTGCGGCAACTCCGTTGATAGCGTGGCTACCGACACAGGCCAGGTGCGCCATGCGGACATAGCGTTCGCCCGCTTCGTCGATGAGCGACATACGGTTGAGGCGATCGAGATCATCGGGAAACTTCAGGCGAATCTCGTCGAGAAAGCGACTGTTGATTTCGTAGATGATTTCGAGGTGGCGCGGCAAGAGTGTGCCAAAGAGATTCAGTCCCCAACGCTCCAGGGCTTCGGGCAGCAGGGTGTGGTTGGTGTAGGCGAGGGTTTTTTGGGTAATGCTCCAGGCGGCTTCCCATTCCATCGCGTGTTCATCCATGAGCAGGCGCATGAGTTCCGCCACGGCGATCGCGGGGTGCGTGTCGTTGAGCTGAATCGCAAACTTTTCATGGAATTGGTCAAGCGGAATGTCTTGGCGGAGCAAGATTAAAATCATGTCTTGCAAGGAACACGACACGAAGAAAATCTGCTGCGCCAGACGGAGTTTCTTCCCTTGAGACGACTCGTCGTTGGGGTAGAGTACCTTCGTCAGGGTTTCGGAAACGGTCTTTTGCTGCACCGCGCGGAAGTAGTCGCCAGAGTTAAAGGCGGCAAAGTCGAATGATTCAGCCGCCGCTGCACTCCAGAGTCGGAGGGTTGTCGCCGTATTGGTCTTGTAGCCCAAAATGGGAGTGTCGTAGGGAATGCCCATGACCAGTTCGTTGGGCACCCAGCGTACCCGGTTGCGACCCGTCGTTGCGTCAGTGTAGGTTTCGGTGTGACCGCCCAGTTTGACTTCTACGGCCCATTCAGGACGGGCAATCTCCCACGGGTTGCCATAGCGTAGCCATTTGTCGGTAATTTCAAACTGCCAGCCATCGCGGATGTCTTGGTCAAAAATGCCAAACTCGTAGCGAATGCCGTAGCCGATCGAGGGAATGTCAAGCGTTGCCATTGAATCGAGGTAGCAGGCCGCTAAACGCCCCAGGCCACCGTTGCCAAGTCCAGGCTCTTCTTCCTGGTTGGCAATCTCAGCGAAATTGAGACCGAGTTCTTCGATCGCTTGCTTCACTTCGTCGTAAATGCCCAGGCTAATCAGGTTGTTGCCCAGATGCGGCCCCATGAGAAACTCGGCAGACAGGTAAGCAACCGTTCGCACAGTCTGTTGGGTGTAGGTCTCAGCCGTGGTGAGCCAGCGTCTCAGCAGTCGATCGCGCACGGTGTAGGCCAGCGCCATGTAGTAGTCGTTTTGGGTTGCGATCTTGGGAAATTTGCCCTGAATGTAGAAGAGATTGTCCTGAAAGGCGCGTTTCAGGGTTTCGATGCTCAGCCCTGTGCGATCGTCCTCAACAACAATTGTGGGTACGCACTCGATCGGTTGGTTTGGTGCGGTCTGCATAGTTTGAGTCCTTTTCAGAATTTACGCTTCAGCCAGGTGGAACGCGGCTCCTAGTCCTGCGCCCATTTCGGCTGGTGTAATTTTGCCGTCGTGGTTGACATCCAGGGCATCAAACACGGCATCCGTGCCCATCCATTCTTCGCGGGTGATGAACCCGTCGCCATCCAGGTCGTAGGTATGAAAAATATCTTCGGCGGCATGGATGACAGCTTCTTCGCCCTCTAGCATCGAGAGTCGCTTTTCGAGGAGCTTTTCGAGAGCCACCAGCGCTTTTGTAAAGCCTGTAATGCCTTCGTCAAGTTTTTGCGTTGCCATCGGGTCTTCAGCGTGAAGCTTATCAAAGGTGTCCTGGTCGATCGTGATCTTTTCCAGTTGCAGCCCAGCAGCTTTAGCGGGATCAAGCTTGCGTGGCAAGTCGGCTTCAGTGGTTTGCAGTTCTTTGAGCAGGGCAGGTGAAATGGTGAGCAGATCGCAGCCTGCCAGTTCAGTAATCTCGCCGACGTTGCGGAAACTGGCCCCCATCACTTCCGTCTTGTAGCCAAACTTTTTGTAGTAGTTGTAGATTTTGGTAACAGACAACACGCCAGGATCTTCAGTCGCTACGTAGTCTTTGCCCGTGCTGGCTTTATGCCAATCGAGAATGCGCCCTACAAACGGAGAGATGAGGGTGATCCCCGCTTCGGCACAGGCGATCGCTTGATGGATGCCAAATAAGAGGGTCAGGTTGCAGTGAATGCCTTCTTTTTCCAACACTTCAGCCGCTTTAATGCCTTCCCAGGTAGAGGCGATTTTAATGAGAACGCGATCGCGGGAGACACCCGCCGCCTCGTACTGGGCAATGAGAGCACGCCCCTTAGCGATCGTCGCTTCGGTGTCGTAGGACAGGCGAGCATCCACTTCCGTTGAAACGCGACCGGGAATAATTTTGAGAATGCGGAGTCCAAACGCTACAGCAAGGCGATCGAACGCCAGCGTC
Source organism: Stenomitos rutilans HA7619-LM2 (assembly GCA_019358945.1). Taxonomy (GTDB): domain Bacteria; phylum Cyanobacteriota; class Cyanobacteriia; order Leptolyngbyales; family Leptolyngbyaceae; genus Stenomitos; species Stenomitos rutilans. The sequence goes on from JAHHIE010000006.1 coordinate 97,418, forward strand.
AAAATCGTTTCATTTGAAGCACTTTCACCCGCATCCAGCTTTGCCTGCTTCAGGGTACCATCCACAATTTCCTGATACTGGGGCATCTGTGCTGCCGCCGTAATCAAGGAAGGATTGGTCGTCGCATCGCGCGGCTTGAAGGTTTCGATCGCTTGGATATCCCCGGTATCTGCGACGACAACGGTCATCTCCCGCAGTTGTTCGAGTAAATGCTTTGCCATGAGTGACTCCTAAGGGATGGACGCAAAGTGGGCAGTGGGGCAGCGCGTTAAACGTGACGTACAGGTTATACCATCGCACTCGCGATCAGTTTCGCTACGGCTATACTACTGGGCGTTTGTCAGAACGGAGATTATCATCCAAAAGCTTTAATCTACTGTTTCGCTCACTACTGACCGCAGGGTAAAACCTAACAGGTTTCTTAAGGTTTTGGCAGTCAGGGCACCCTACGATACGAGTGTGATCTGGTTGACTGACAAATCTTTTAGTGATCGCCTGACCCGCCCTGCGCTGAAAGTGCGGGCTCATGAAGGGAAGCCCTCTTTAAAGGACTGCAAGCGTCTTGTAACCCGTTTTAACGGGTTTTCACACTGTTAGCTCAGATTTTAATCACGGGCGAGTGAGCAACGAGCGATCAGCCTTTCAAGATTTTTGTTAGTCAGTCAGGAGTGTGACTGTGATGTGAGCGTGGGAATGATAAGAGAAACCACCCTCTTAATAGAGAAAGACGTATGTCAACGGCTCCCATGAGCGCTGCGCTGATTGCCGCAGACCGCAATGCTGTCATGAACGCGATTACTACCATCACTCTTCAGCCTTTTCTGACGACGATTGTTTAGGAACGAGAATTACTTTAAGTGTGATCTTGAGGTACGGGCGCACGGCCGTGCGTCCCCTACAGAACATCTCACTTGTCGAAGTTATTTAAGCCGCGATCGTTAGCAATGTCAGCACGTTCATGTCAAAGAGAAAAAACTTCCTCAGCAGAAGAAGGATGAATGCCGATCGTCCGATCGAGGTCTTGCTTTGTCACGCCAAGCTGTAAAGCAACCGTCAAACTCTGGATAATTTCCCCCGCGTGATCGCCAACCATATGAATGCCTAGCACACGACCGGTATCGCCCTGCGCCACCACCTTAATGAAGCTTATTTGACTGCGATCGGTGAGGCTATAAAACAAGGGTTGAAACTCCGTTCGGTAAGCACACACTTTATCACCATACGTTTCGCGAGCCTTCGCTTCGCTTAAACCGACCGAAGCGGCCTCTGGATAGCTACACACGGCAGAGGGTACATGGTCATAGTTCAACGCCTCAGGGTCTTGACCAAGGATGGTGGCGGCAACGGCCTTTCCTTCTGCTCGTGCCACCGGAGTCAGTTGCAGACGATTGGTACAGTCACCGACCGCAAAAATGTGTGGCTGATTTGTACGACTGTCACCATCAACCGCGATCGCCGTTTTATCCGCTTTAACCCCTGCCTTGTCTAGTTTTAACTCATCCAGTCGTGGGGCGCGGCCTGTCGCGCAAAGAATGGTATCCACCAGCAATGTTTCCGGACGGTCACCCTCTAGCGTCAGGTTAAAGCCTTCACTAGCTGGCTCAATGGCTGCGATCGTCGTGCTACACAAGCTTTGAATGCCACGATCGATCAATCCCTGGCGTACGGTGGTTGCCAAATCATCATCAAACCCCGGAAGAATGCACGTTTCGCGATTCATCAACGTCACGCGACAGCCTAACCCACGCAAAATGCTCGCAAACTCAACGCCGATATAGCCGCCACCCAAAATGGCAATATGCTTTGGCAGTGCTTCCAGGTTAAACAGATCGTCCGAAACAAGAGCATGTTCAATACCGTCGATTTTGGGTCTGATGGGCTGACCACCTACCGCAATCAGAATGTCTTTGGCTGTCAGTTTGCGATCACCCACTACCAGCGTGTGGTCATCGACAAAACTGGCGTGCTCATGAATAAAGGCAATGCCTGCATCCTGCAATGCCTGCACCTGGGTCTGCTGCAACCGCTCAATTTCCTGGTTTCGAGCACGAACAAAGCGCTGCCAGTCAAACTGCCGCTCACAGGCACTCCAACCGTAGGCGATCGCATCCTGATCGAGCCGCGTGAATGCAGCCGCGTAAACCATTAGCTTTTTAGGAATGCACCCCCGGTTGACGCACCCGCCGCCAGCCTGCGCTTGCTCAGCGATCGCCACTGTTGCACCGTACTCTGTTGCCTGTTTTGCTGCCGCAAGACCGCCTGGCCCAGCTCCGATGACAAACAGGTCGTAATCATAACCCATACCTTGCTGCTCACTTACAGGTAACGAAACGTACTGCTAGCCTACTGAGTTAGCAAGCAATCCCGATACAGTCAAAAGTCGGAGTTCTGAGGCAATGGTGGTAGTAGGTGCGATCGCCACTAACTTGCCATAATAGGAGCAGCATTACTCTAATTCTGCAGGAGTATTTATCTCCAAGGATAGGAAGGCCGCCCTTCTCAGCCAGCCTTAGCAGTGGCAGTCCGCAACGTGGAACGATTACGTTGCTTTGCGAGATGGCGATGAGATTGAACGCATTCGGCTCTTATTTAATGCTACCGTTTGCCTTTGTAAGCTAGAGAAGTAGACCATGAACCGGAAAAGCAATGCAACCCTACCCTGCTGTGATTGAAGCTCAAATGCGACGGTACTATCAATCGTTATTTGACGCCGTCGCTATGCTGCGATTGAAGCGAGCAAACTTGGCTACGGAGGGCAAGTTTCTATCCGACAGTTATTCGGCTGCCATCATGAAACCCTAGCGTTGGGGCTGGCAGCACTGGGCGACGAAACGGTCCTCGAACCGGAACGGAGGCGTCAAGTGGGGGTGAGCGCAAGTCAGCCTTTGAGAGCCTTGATGGGCTAGATGAAGCATTTTTGCGTGTGCTGAAGCAACACACGGCCGATTCGCCGATAGCTGCAACGGTGCAATGGACGAACCTTAAACGGCATGAAATGGTGGCTTTGTGAAAAGACGAGGGGATTGAGGTAAGTGTGACAGTGGTCGAGCCGTGGTTGGAGAAGCACAACTTTCGTAAGCGCAAAGCCGTGAAAACTTTGGCGACCGGAGAGCGTGAACAGCGCAAGGAACAATTTGAGCGGCTTGAGCCGTGGAAAGACATCGATCAAGCTACTGGCAAGCCCCTCATGAGTATGGCTACAAAAAAGAGCATTGATGGGTACATTGTCTCGAGCGGGGCAACTGTACACCCAGGAGCAGGGAGTCGCAGGCTTGGACCATGATTGGGCAACACTGGCAGCAGGCGTAGCCCTTCCTCACGGGTAGTACGACTTAAGCGATTCTATCGGCTACATGCAGATTGGCACCAGTCATGCGACCAGTGAGGTTGCGAAGCGATGCGCGACTGGTGGAACACCGATGGTCAAGGACGCTAGCCCCTCGCAGACGCGATTTTGCGGCTCTGCGAGGGCGGCGGTAGCAACAGGTCTCATGACTCATGTTCAAGCTAGCCTTGCCAGCCTTGGTCAACGCGTTAGGGATGAAAATTTGCATTGCTCACTCTCCGCCCTACACCGCCAAAGCCAACCCGCTTGAACCTCGCTTGCCCTCACGGCTCAACAATGTGTCAAAGAGCCCTTTTGGAGCCTGTCCATCTGGTCAAAGCATGGCTGGTAAAAGCAACGACGCGTACAGGTCTCAAGAGCATTATGACAAGGCTCGCTAAAGTGTATCAAAGCGGTCGAAAAGTCGCTGCAGGCTGCCAAGCCAACCTGCAGCTTGTCTGCGACCAACGTCTGCCGCGATGGCATGACACAGTCAAACCAGCATGACAGATGATTGAATTCGCGTTCCTTGGGGCGATCGGGAGGTCAGTAGGGGAAGCATAAAGACATCGGTTCAAGCAGCCGATCTAGGCAACTAACAACTCAAAAGCAAAAAACCAATAATCAGTAACCCCAAATGAAGTGGCGATTACGGCAGAAATCTCCTTATTTTTTCTTAATTACAATGAGCCTTTCAGTTTTTTTGGCTGAAACGTTCATCATGTTGCTTTTCTTAGTCTTACCAAAGTTTCCTGATTTGGTTGAAGCGTTTTTAGATTCGACACTCTTGTCGATTTTGATTGCCCCAGCATTATACGGTCTTCTATACCGTCCGCTGGTGCAGGAGATTACTGAGCGATCGCAGGTTGAACAGACCCTCCGACAATCGCAAGGTTGTCTCAAACAGCAAACAGAACAGCTAGAAGATTCGCTACAAAAGCTTCAGCAAACAGCACAACTGGTACAAACCGAAAAAATGTCTAGCTTGCGGCAGTTAGTCGCAGGTATTGCCCATGAAATCAATAATCCTATTAACTTCATCCACGGCAACACTAAATATGTTGATGGCTACACGCAAGTTCTCTTGGCGTTGATTCAGCGTTACCAGCATCATTATCCTGACCCTGTGCCTGAGATTACTGATTTTATGGCAGATCACGACATCGCCTATATGGCAACAGACTTGCCTAAGGTGATTGCTTCCATTCAGGCAGGTACCGAACGTATTCGTCAAATGGTACTGTCCTTACGCAATTTCTCACGTTTGGATGAAGCTGCCATCAAGGCAATTAGTCTGCACGAGGGCATTGACAGTGCATTATTGTTACTCCAATTAAGACTAAAAGCAAAACCTGACCTTCCAGCAATCCAGGTCATTAAAGACTACGGCGAACTACCGCCCGTAGAATGCTACGTAGGGCAGCTAAATCAAGTCTTTATGAATCTCCTAAACAACGCGATCGACGCACTTGAAGAAGCCGCTAGCAGTAAACAACGGCAGGGCGTTCAGCTAGCACCGACCATTCAAATTAGTACACGTCTGCTCTATTCAGATTGGATACAGATCAGCATTCAAGACAATGGGTTGGGCGTTAGTGATGCAATTAAGTCCAAGATCTTTGATCCGCTCTTTACCACGAAACCTGTGGGCAAAGGCACTGGACTAGGTCTCTCAATCAGTTACCAAATTGTGGTTGGGAAGCATAGCGGGCATTTAAAGTGCATCACCACGCCCGGAGGAGGAGCGACGTTCATCATTGAGATTCCGCGATGGCTAAACAAAGAGGAAAAGCCCGACGCTAGCGCAGAGCGTCGTCTGAAGCATGACAAGCTAGCGGATTTTCAGGGATGCTGATCGCATTCTCATCAAGGAAGTGGCGATGGCGGCTGTTGCTTCCGAACGGGTAGCAGTACTGTAAACGTAGACCCTTCACCTGGTTTACTTTTAACAGATATCGAGCCGCCACAGTGAAGGAGTAACTGCTGGACGATAGTCAGCCCTAAACCAGCGCCACTAGCATCTTCTAGCGAAGACTGCCGCACTCGATAGAAGCGGTCAAAAATTTTGGGTAGTTCACCAGGAGCCATCCCAATGCCGGTATCTCGCACTTCCAAGTTGATATAGTTGCCCTGCTGCTTAGCGCGTACCCAGACTTGACCGCCGCCAGGCGTAAACTTGATGCCGTTGTGCAACAGGTTAATCACAATCTGTTTCAGCCAGTTGCCCATGCAGGCGATCGCGGGCAGATCTTCGGGTGCTGTATAGACAAGTTTTACGCCCTTCTCTTCTGCAAGGGGCTGATAGGTGCTGACCACACCAGGTACAACATCAGAGACGCGAATGGACTGTAGCACCGCGGGATTCACAGCCTGATCAAGCTGCACCAGATCGAGCAGGCTGGTAATGAGCGAACTTTGGCGATCACACTCTTTGGCAATGAGATCCATATAGCGTTGACGCTGCGGTGGCTTCAGATTAGGCGAATTTAGCAACGTGAGCGCTGTTTTAATCGTAGTCAGAGGGGTGCGCAACTCCTGCCCAACGGTATTGATAAAGTCGGCTTTTGCTTGCAGTGCATTGGTCAACTCCTCTTTTTGCAACTGAAGAATTTCCACCAGATCCGCTTGCCGTCGATAGATGGCATTGCGCTGCAAAACCTCTTCCTGCCGCTGAATCTGCTTCATAAAAAGCTGCCCCCAACTGGTCGGATCGGGCGTTGTGCTCGGCATGGTACTGATTGTCTGTTGCCATTGCGCGACGGCTTCCTGCAAAAGCATAGTCGGTGAGATGCTGGCATCAACGGTCGTCGATCGCCCCATTGTAGTTTTTGCCTGCTCTAAGCCGCTTAACACTCGTTGCATTAAGTTTCCATCAAACGACGATAGAATCAGCAGATGCTGTCGCCGCTCTTGACTGTCTTCGATCGCACCAGCCAGGGATAGATCGACGAGTGCTGCACTTGCTTCTACAGCGTTGGGTTCAGGCGCTTTCGCCAATTGGGCCGATCGTGGACGATGAGCCAGCACGCTCCCCTGGAATTGCGCAGTCCAGACAAACAAAAAATACTCACGTCGCAGGCAGCTTTCTGAGTCAAGTAGAATTTCTAACCACGCAGGGTCAGTCGTTTCAGTGTTTGTCACAGCAGACATTTCTATAGCGGCTGAGGCTGGTGCGATCGTCGCTTCTGCACAGGTATCGACCTCTGCACTAGAGTGGTCTGCACTCACGCTGTCCGTACTGTCATCTCGATAGTCTTTAAAGACGTAAATAGCTTTTGGCACCCCCTCCAATGTGCTATAGCGTTCCAGTTCTGTTTGCCAAACCACGCCTCTAGGTAACTTTGCCCACACGATCGCAGGCAGCTCACGCTCTGTAAGGAGATCCATCAGAGCGCTAAAGACCGATTTGAGCGTTGCGGGACTAACCTGAAGAATGGAAAGCGCTGGATCTATTTCGAGCGCTAACTCATAGAGCGATACATCTGAAGCGGGTGTTGAAGTCATGAGTGAGTGTAGGGCAAACAGTTGAACACTGTTCTGAAGCGCTGTGAAATGGGGCTAGTGAAATAGCGTGACGGCTGATGTGCGATCGACCCGTTCCCTTCCGAAGCAATTCTATCAAGCCCACAGCAATGTGGCAGTGATCTCTCTAATCCTCCAGTTTGTGTAATGGGGCATACCTATTGTCAGAGATACGTCTTTTTCATAGGTTTGATGAGCGTCGCCTAACAAGATTCAGTTTCTGGCTCAATGCCAGCGGCTCGGAGTTGAGCTGCAAGGCGATCGGCTCTTTCCTGTAATAACGCGGCTTTTTCAACCCCCCACAGCAGCAGCTTGCCAGCGTCGTCCCACCAGCGCAACCAGTTTCCGGTGCGATTTTCGCGTGTGCCCTGCCAAACGCCCAAAAACAGGTTCATTTGCGCGATCCAATAGCGGTTATTGGCATCAGGTGTACTCAACTGGTAGCGCCCAGCGTCGTTCAGGTGATAGACCTCCAGCACACCTGTATCCAGCGCGAAAATGACGTAAGTGGGCACTGCCAGAATTTGTTCGTAAAACAACCATTTGCCGGGTGGATGGGTTGGTTTAACCGAATACTCGCCACCATCCGTCGCTGACAGAAACTCCATTACCACAGCAGGACTGTCGCCCTGAAGTTGAGGCGTGTAGCTGCGATCGACCTCAATTCGCGGTACCCGAATCGCTGGGATGTACGACCAGTCAGGCGCTTTTACAACGATTTTCTCGTTGACTGTGGCGCAGATGCCATAGTTAGTAGTGGTCAACGCATACGACGGCAATTTGCCAGAGTTTTCCAGGCTATCGCTTAAAGCGGCTGTCAGCAGGGGTTGATTGATATTGTCTACAGGATCATCGGGTAGCACAAAGTCATCGGGCAGTTTCTCCCAGGTGACAGCATAGCGAGTAGGACTGGTGAGCATGAGCAGACCTCCACGATCGCGTGATCTAAACGTTAATCTGCGCCTTCAATCGGTGCGAAGCCCTGACGCTGAATGTTTTCAGTTACCACGCGGGGTTCCAGGAATTGCAGCAGGTAATCGGGGCCACCTGCCTTGGAACCAACACCCGATAGCTTGAAGCCCCCGAAGGGTTGACGTGCGACGATCGCTCCGGTAATGCCCCGATTGATGTACAAATTACCCACTTCAAAGTCAGCGCGCGCCTGCTCAATGTGCGATGGGGTGCGGGAGTAGAGTCCACCTGTGAGAGCATAATGGGTGCCATTAGCCAGCTCTAATGCGTCCGCAAAGGTCTGCGCGCGCATGACGGCTAGCACGGGGCCAAAGATTTCTTCACGGGCGATCGTCGCAGTTGGAGACACATCATGAAAAATGACTGGCCCCACAAAATAGCCACCTTCAGGTGCGGACATTTCCAGGGCGAGTTCACATTCCTGCCGACCTTTTTCGATGTACTCCAGAATGCGATCGCGCGCGGCTGCATCAATCACTGGCCCCACTCGTGTACTGGGAAGATCGGCGCGGCCCAGGTTGAGTGATCGGGTTGCCTCCACCAGACGCTGCAAGAACAGGTTGTAGATTGGCTCCAGCACGATGACACGCGAGCAGGCAGAGCACTTCTGACCACTGTAGCCAAAGGCTGACTGCACCACACCCTGCACAGCCTGATCCAGATCAGCACTTTCATCCACAATCATGGCGTTCTTACCGCCCATTTCTGCCACCACGCGCTTCAGGTGCTTCTGTCCCGGTTGCAGAATCGCGGCATCGGCGTAGATGCGACACCCAACCTCCTGAGAACCTGTAAACGTAATCATGTTGGTGTAGGGGTGCTTGACCAGATGCGCGCCCACAGTGGAACCCTTACCAGGCACGTACTGAAACACGCCGCTGGGAATGCCTGCTTCAATGAGAATCTCGGTGAGTTTAGCGATGATCACGCTCGACGTTTCGGCAGGCTTGAGCAACACACAGTTACCTGCTACCAATGCCGCAACCGTCATGCCCGTGGGAATCGCCAGCGGAAAATTCCAGGGCGAAATGACAACGACGATACCCAACGGCTGATAGTGGTAGCGGTTGGTCTCACCCGGAAAATCGTAGGCAACGCCCGCGTCGAGCCGCTCCATTTCGTCGGCATAGTAGCGGCAAAAGTCGATCGCCTCCGACACTTCACCATTCGCCTCATTCAACGGCTTGCCCGTTTCAAAGACCATCCAGGCGGCGAGTTCATCCCGTCGCTGCGTCATTAAATCAGCAGCAGTACGCAGGATGGCGGCTCGTTCCGTTGGTGGAGTGCGCTTCCAGTTTAGAAACGCCGCTTGAGCAGCCTCGATCGCGCGATCAGCTTGCTCAACGCTGATCAGTCCCACCCGTCCGACTGTTTCACTAAAGTTAGAGGGATTCAGCGAATTGATGTGCGTTTCGGTTGCCACGTACTCACCATTGATGAGGGGCTGATAGGTCTTACCCAATCGCTGTCGCACGAATTGAATGGATTGCACAGCGCGATCGCGCTGTTCGGCATCGGCATAGTCGGCATCGGGAGCATTTTGGAAATGGGGAGTGGGGAGTGGGGAGTGGGGAGTAGGGGGGGAGAGTTTTGAGTTTTGAGTTAAATTCTCCGCGTCCCCATGTCCCCGTGTCTCCGCGTCTCCTCCTGACTCCTGACTCCTGACTCCTGACTCCTGACTCCCTGGAGCGGCTAATAATTCCTCGATCGGGCGTTCTTCCAAATTTTGACGCAAGAACGAACTATTGGCAGTGTTTTCCAACAGACGGCGAATCAGGTAAGACATACCCGGAATGAGTTCGCCATAGGGGCAGTAAACGCGCACCCGGTAGCCTTTAGCGACGATCGCTTTTGCCAGCTTATCCGCCATGCCATAGAGTACCTGAAGCTCAAAGCGACGGGGTGGAATTTGCAGGGTTTCGGCGATCGCCATTGCATAGGCTTGAGAGCGGACATTATGGCTGCCGATCGCGGCGTAGAGATGCTCGTGGTTCTCTAGCAGCAGGCGCGTCATCGTTTCAAAATTCGCGTCTGTCGAGGCTTTGTCGTTGAAAACAGGCTGCTGCCAATCTTTTTGCGCGGCTTTGATGATTTCTTGATCCCAGTAAGCCCCTTTGACTAAACGGACTGTTAGTGGAGTACCGCGCTGTTTTGCCCAAGCAACGAGTTCCGTCAGGTCACGTTCACTGTCGCGCAGGTAGGCTTGTAGCGTCACGCCGACATCGGTACGGGTACGAAACTCATCTTCCAGCAGCAGGGCCTTCAAAATAGCCAGCGTCGAGTCCTTATAGGCGTACTGCTCCATGTCGAAGTGGACGGCGGCACCCAATTCCTTGGCGCGACGTAGCAAGAGACGAATGGAGTGGCTCACTCGATCGCGACTGCCTTCCACGTCTAACGGGTCAAACTGAGAATAAAAGGCTGTGAGCTTGACGGACACTTGCGCTTTGGGTAAGGTTTCACCATCAGCTTGATCGATCTGGGGCACGGTTGACCAGCTTTGAGCGGCACTCGTCAGTTGTGCCATGAGTTCGAGGTAGCGATCGAAATAGGATTGTGCCTCGGCTTCGGTGATGACGGCTTCGCCTAACAGATCCACCGTGAAGGTCATTTTATCCTTACGTAGACGCTCGATCGTCTTCAGCACTTGCTGAATGCTTTCACCTGCAATGTACTTGTGCGCCAGGGTTTCTACAGCCGTGGAAATGGTGGTTGCAGCCAGTTGACCGGGTACAGAGTCGGGGTTAGCAAAGTTGAGCATTCCTTTCAACGCGGCGGGTAGCTCTACCGTCTCGTCGCCCAGATACTCCTGGAGATGACGGGCAATCTCAGCTTTGCTGCGGAGTGAGGGCAGACAGTCAATGAAGCGAAACAACTGCACCCGCAAGCCAGGGTTGCCCATCGTCCAGGCAAGCAGCTTGTCATCCCACCGCATCTGGTCGCGCATTTGGGCAAAAAAGGAGCGGTTCTCGCGGGTAGCGCTGAGCAACTGACGGGCGATCGCCTGGGTTTGAGCTTCGTAGCGATCGGTAGAAATTTGTGCGACCACAGCAATGGGCTCCTATCAAAGGTCGGCGAACAATCCGTGCGACCGGATGCTGCAAACGGTCTAGCTGCGGGAGGATTCAGCCTGTAGAACCTATTTATTGTAACGTCGATCGCCATTGGTCAAGCGCGGCTCTCACAAGGATCGGACGCTTGCATGACAGCATGACGGATGATCTACCGCAGAGACACAGAGGTCGCCAAGATCCTAACTCTGTGTTCTCCGCGCCTCAGCGGTTACTTTTCAACGCTATTCAACCTTTGTGACGGTGAACAGCATTTGGGGCTGATGTGCCTGCAAGAATTGGGTCGCTGCTGTCGCTGGCATGGGGTGACTGAACAAATAGCCTTGCATCTCCTCGCAGTGGCGCGATTGCAGGTAATCTACTTGTGCCTGGGTTTCGACTCCTTCAGCTACCACGTTGAGGCCCAGTCCGCGTCCCAGGGCAATGACGGCATCGGCGATCGCAGCATCACTGGGATCGGTGGTCAATTCATGCACAAACGATTGATCAAGCTTAATGGTATTGAGCGGAAAGCGCTTCAGATAGCCAAGCGACGAGTAGCCTGTGCCAAAATCATCCATCGAAATGTGGACACCTATTGATCGCAACGACTTCAAAATGGCGATCGTGAAGTCTACATTCTGCATGGCGGTCGTTTCTGTAATTTCTAGTTCCAATGAGTCTGGGGTCAGGTGTGCCTCTGCTAGGAGTTGGGCGATCGTTTCTACCAACTGGGGCTGCTGAAATTGCCTCGCCGAAAGATTAACTGCCATACGAAGTGGGGCTAAACCAGCCATCTGCCAGGTTTGATTTTGAGCACAGGCCGTGCGTAGCACCCATTCACCAATGGCGATAATCAACCCGTTTTCCTCGGCAAGAGGAATGAAAACGCTGGGTGAGATTAAGCCTAACTCCGGGTGCTGCCAGCGAAGCAGAGCTTCCATCCCGGTGATTTCTCCAGTGATGACGTTGATTTGCGGCTGGTAGTGCAGCACAAATTCCTGCCGTTCTAAGGCGTGGTGGAGGCTGCTTTCCAGCGCGAGGAGTTCGGATGCTTGAGAGTTGATGGCAGGCGTATAAATTTGGTAGCCGTTGCGCCCTTGTTCTTTGACGCGATAGAGCGCGGCATCGGCGTTTTTGAGCAGCGTCTGCGCATCTTCGCCGTCGTGAGGGTAAAGGGCAATGCCAATGCTGGTGCTGATGTAAAGTTCGTGCGCTTCTAGATAAAAGGCAGGTTTTAGTGCTTCGCTAATGCGCTGAGCCGCTTTGGCTGCATCTTCTGCATTGCTAATCTGGGGTAATAGCAGGGTGAATTCGTCTCCGCCCCAGCGGGCGATCGTGTCTCCTTCTCGCATGCAATCGGAGAGGCGAGCGGCTACTGCTTGCAAAAGCAAATCACCGATCGCGTGTCCTAGCGTATCGTTGATGGTTTTGAACCGATCCAGATCCAGGAACATTACTGCTAGCATGGTATTTGTGCGGTGGGCATTTGCCAGGGCTAGCGGGAGACGATCGTTGAAGAGCATCCGGTTGGGTAAGCCTGTCAGCAAATCGTGAAACGCCTGATAGCGGATAGTGGCTTCTGCCTGCTGGCGTTTGAGTGCCCCACCAATACTGGCAGCCATTGCCACTAGAATCGACTCTTCATTGCTTGACCAACGGCGTTGCGTTTTGCAATTGTCAAGGCCGATAAAGCCCCAAAATTGCTCATCAACCAAAATCGGCACCAGCAGCACCGATAGAATTTGATCTAAGCGGAGCACTTGCTGCTTTGCTTCCTCAAAATCGTCAATCACGCCGCCGACGGATTGGCCGCTTGCCAGTGCATCGTACCAACCATGCAGCCCCGGCGTACTGTAAGGCTGGTCTTGCCAGTACGGTTGGTGAATGGTGGGTAGAATTGACTCGCGCACCCATTCGTAGCGGATACTTGTCAACACCTCAGCCGTTTCGGGATGGGGATCATTCTGGTAAATGTAGACGCGATCGACACCTGTAGATTGCCCCAACGTTTCCAGGACTTTCGCGATCGCCGCTTCATAGTTTGTGTCGGTCAATAGATGGGTCATGGCGATTGCCACCCCTTCTAGTAGTCGATCGCGTTTGAGCAGTTCGGTTTCTGCCTGCTTCCGTTTGGTAATGTCTTCGACGGTGCCTTCGTACCCCAAGAGGCTGCCATTGGAGCCGCGCAACGCCCGGGCATTCTCAGAAATCCAGATGACACGGCGATCTTTGCGATACACCTGCGACTCAAAATCCAGTACAGCATCCTGCGCTTGAAGCAGGCAGCGAAAATCGTCCCGCCGCTGTGGATCGACATAAAGCTGGTGCCGAATATCCGTCAGGGTATCGACTAATTCTGCGGGCGAGTCGTAGCCATAAATCTTTGCCAGCATTGAGTTTGCGGTGAGATAGTGACCTTCGGGCGTGGTTTGAAAGATGCCTGCAACGGCGTTTTCAAAGATGCTCCGGTACTTCTCTTCTGCCTGCTTGAGTGCGGCTTCTGCCTGTTTGCGATCGACTTCACTGCGTTTGCGATCGCTGACATCGCGGCAAACACAGAGCAACCCTTGATCTTCCAACAGCGTCAGGGAAATTTCTTCTGCAAACGTACTGCCATCTCGTCGCGTTGCGGTGGCTTCTCCTTGCCAGCGTCCCTGCTGCTGTAACACGGGCAGGATCTCAGCCTCGTAACGCTGTGCCTCGATCGGATCACAGAGCAGCCGCCAGTGTTTGCCTAGCAAGTCGCTAGCTTGGTCGTAGCCATAGAACTGGGCGTGCGCCTGGTTCAAGTAAACAAATTCACCGCTGGCGTTGAGTACGGCAATGCCCTCGGTACAGGCTTCGATCGCAGCTAGCTGCAAGCGGATAACTTCTTCTGCCTGTAGGCGATCAGTAATGTCTTCGATGGTGCCGAGTACCCCAATGGCACGATCGTTCGCGTCGTGGATGGGGATTTTACTGATTTGAGTCCAGTTCGGCTGACGGTTGGCGATCGTATTCTGCTCGGTGAGGTTGAAGAGGGGGATACCAGAGCGGATCACCTGCTGGTCTTGCTGCTGAAACCGTGCTGCGAGGGTGCTACTGTAGGGCAACTCGTAATCCGTTTTGCCAACAACCGTTGTGACTGCACCCAAGTTGAGATTGTTAGCAAACTGTTTGTTGCAGCCCTGATACACCGAGTTGGTGTCTTTCCAAAAGATGGCAAGGGGGAGGTTGTCAAGTACCAGCCTCAGAAAGGTTTCCGTTTCGAGGAGCGCTTTATTGGCCTGCTTCAGTTCGGTGATGTCGGTAATAAACCCTTCAATGCCCAGAACGATGCCGCTTGAGTCGTAAAGTCCGTGGCCTTTCTCCCACAGCCATTTTTCCTGCCCGGTTTTTGTGTAAATGCGGTATTCAACCACGTAAGGTTCCTGCTGGGCGATCGCCTGTTCGATACGGCTGAGCACGAGCGACAGATCATCTGGGTGGCAAATGTCGTTGTAAGCAAGCTGACGTTGATTGCCAGCCAGTTCCTGGCTGCAATAGCCTGTGATCGCCAGACACCCTTCGCTTAAATACAGCATCGACCACTCTGGGTCATTGCTTCCGGTAAAGACAATGCCCGGAAGCGAGTTGATCAGCGTAAACAGGCGTTGCTGATTTTGCCCTAGTGCAGCCTCAGCTTGCTTGTACTGCATGAGGCTGCCTAACTGTGATGCCACACTACAGACAAGCCGCACCGCTTCCTCATCTTCGGGTCGTGGAGTATCCAGGAAAAAAACGATCGTGGCTATGACCTCACGCTGAGTCAGCACGGGCACAGCCAGAGCTGCTTTAAGCTGAGCCGACTGAGCCACGCGCACGCGCAAAAACTCATGATCAGGTGAGTGGCTCACGTCAGAAAGCCATTCTGCTTGCTTGGTGAGCCAGATCCGCCCCGGCAGACCTTCACCAGGAGCAAAACTGCTTTGCTCACTGACCGCTCTAAAATGGTGCAAATGGTCTGGATTACCATGCCAGATGGGGCTGCATTCAAGCCGGGTTTTATCCTGGTTGGGAACCCAGGCTTCGGCAAAGATCCAGTTCATACTCTGGCAAACGTGCTGCATCACAAGGCTTAGGGCCAGCTCAAACTCCCGTACACCCGCGATCGCGTGCATAATTCCTTGCAGCAGGGAAGCTTCTGCTTGCGATCGTTCACAGGCCGCTATCTGTATGGCTGTAGCGGTTGTATTGAGAGTCGTGCTACCGAGCTCAATCTTTGATGAAGACGTTGACATCAGCAGTGTAAAAGCTTGAACGTAACCATAGCGCTAACTGCAGACAGGGCACTCACAAAAGTCCGAACATTTAGGCGGAGAAACTCAGCAGAATCACCAGGGAACGTAGTAATATATGTTACCTCATCTGTTGGGGCGTATAACTCTAAGTGAACAACCAAACCCGTTTTTCACAGTCTATGCAGAATTTGCCAGCAAAACTGGATTGAATCTAAGGATCGTCTAAATCAATAGCATGAGCATGACTTCTGATTGACTACGAAACCCAGAGGCAAGATAAACAACGCCCGCTCGTTGCTGCGGCAACGCTTGATGTCAGCTAATCTTCATAGCCCTTCTGAACATTGGGAGTAATCATTGTTACACCACTTGCCTGTTCATGAAAGGATGCTTGTGAAACTTCTTAGCACCCTAACCTTAGCACTATGATTTTGGCACCCTGAAGCCATACGGTAGAAAGCTCCTTGTATACAGTCTAATCTCTAACGTTAGCTTGAGACGAATGCCGATTTTAGCAACAAGCGACACAAAACTAAATCTTTCAAACGCCTTCTGTTCATACATCTTGCTTCCTGGCTCTCTAGCATGAGCGTTTGAGGATGGAGGTAGCCAATAGGTTGACGTCCAACTACTTACCCGTTAGTCAATCAAGTCAGAATACGTACTTCTCCTGACTCCTGACATTCGTCACAAACACTCGTTAAAGCGGTATCATGACGGGCTTTCGCTGGGCGTTGGCGGTAACTGTTGCCTGTGGTACCCCTACAGATGCGCATCGTACAGTACGATGTCTAGGCAATACGCGGCACGGGCAATATGCGCTGTCCTTCACCCCCTCTCAACCCACTCGAAAGGAGTAGTTAGCATGTACATCGAGGAAATTATTGCCAGCGAAGTGCTGGACTCACGGGGCAATCCGACTGTCGAGGCACGCGTGGTACTTGAGGATGGCACAGAAGGATCGGCGATCGTGCCTTCTGGTGCCTCTACAGGTGAAAAAGAAGCGGTCGAACTGCGCGATGGTGACCCCAAACGCTATAGCGGTAAAGGCGTACTCCAGGCCGTCGAAAATGCGAACCACAAGCTTGCACCAGAACTCGTGGGCATGGCTGTCACCGACCAACGGGCGATCGACCTTGCCATGATTGAGCTAGACGGCACGCCCAACAAAGCTGCAATGGGTGCTAACGCGATCCTTGCGATTTCACTAGCGGTTGCCAGAGCCGCCGCCAACTATCAGCAGTTGCCGCTCTATCGCTACCTGGGGGGCATTAATGCGTCATTGTTACCAGTACCCTGCATGAACGTCATCAACGGTGGTAGCCATGCAGATAATACAGTGGACTTTCAGGAGTTCATGGTTGCGCCCCATAATGCACCGTCCTTTACCGAAGCCATTCGCATGGGGATGGAAACCTTCCATGCCCTCAAGTCGATTCTCAACAAAAAAGGCTTGAGTACCGGAGTGGGCGATGAAGGCGGCTTTGCGCCAAACCTCAAGTCCAATGTCGAAGCGGTTGAAGTCATTTTAGAAGCGATCGAGAAAGCAGGCTACAAACCCGGTGATGACATTTCCATCTGTCTTGACCCCGCTACCAGCGAAATGTGGAAAGACGGTAAGTATGTGTTCTTCAAATCAGATCAATCCACCAAAACGTCTGAAGAAATGGTGGATCTGTGGGCTTCCTGGGCACGGCAATACCCGATCGTCTCACTTGAAGACGGTATGGGCGAAAACGATTGGCAGGGCTGGAAGCTGTTAACCGAGACGATCGGTGACACGGTAGAACTTGTTGGCGATGACCTCTTTTGCACTAACACTAAAATTCTGGCCGAGGGCATTGAAGCAGGTGTGGCTAACTCTGTCTTGATCAAAGTGAACCAGATCGGCACGCTGACCGAAACCCTGGACACGATCGAGTTAGCTGGCAAAAACAACTACAAGTATTTCGTCTCCCATCGCTCTGGGGAATCGGAAGACACCACGATCGCCGACCTCGCCGTAGCCACCAGCGCCGGACAAATCAAAACGGGGTCTGGTTGTCGCGGTGAACGGGTCGCCAAGTTCAACCAGTTGTTGAGAATTGAACGGCAATTGGGCAAATCGGCTCGCTTTGCGGGCAAGTCGGCCTTTAAGTAACGGCTCAAAGATGTACCGTTCAGGTTAGGCATAGCCAAACAGGTTCAAATCAGCGGGGGCATGGGGCTGTATCAAAAGCCATCACCCTCAAAGCCACCACTTTTGCTATCCGTTGATTTGAGCCGTTTGGTCATCGTTCAAAGCGACATTCTTGTATAGTCATTCAAAAAAACGTATACTGGGACTTCAGGTAAATCACCAAATTCCGAGTCTAGTGCCTTGGTTCGTCAAAGAGAGTTTGATACGGACGACATCTTAGCGATCGCCATGAACCTGTTCTGGCAGCGCGGTTATACAAACACATCAATGAAAGATGTGGTTCAAGCTACGGGTGTGCAGCCTGGAAGCTTATACAGTGCCTTTGGTGATAAAGAGAAGCTGTTTCAGCAAGCGCTTCGTAAGTATACTCAAGACTTTTTTCGCGCCTTTATGCCTCGCAACTGTCCGCCATTGGATTGTATTCAACAGTGGTTTGAGTACCTGGCTGACGCGATGGCAAAAGACCCAAAACAGAAAGGATGCCTGATTATCAATACGGCAATGGAACGAGAAGCACACTCGCCCAGCACGATCGCTATCATTGAAGATCGGCTGGATGAAATCGAGTCATTTTTCCGCCAAAACCTGCATCAGGCTAGACTAGATGGGTCTTTGCCAAAAAACTATGATGTGGATGTGACAGCAAAAGCGCTGTTGGGTACGGTCGTCGGCATGCTGGCAGTGGCACGAATGCGCCGTGATAGTCAAACGCTGCATAGCATTGCCAAAGGGGCGATCGCGCTGCTTAAAGCTTGACCGAACTGAGCTTGCTTTCGATGCCAGCCTCTTGCGGATTTGAAAGATTATTCAAGAATCATACCAATTTGAATTGAAAATGCAACACATCCTGTAGGGACAAGGCATTGCCTTGCCCCTACCCACTGATTGATCTGTAGCCGTCATTCTTTAAATCGGTATCAGAAGCAAAACTGTCGCAGATTTCAGCTTGGTCATCCCGATTCCCTGTAGCTGAAGACATAAAGCAAGGCTTTGCTCATACCAGTTTGATTTGCAAAGGCAACAGCAGCAGGCTTGGAAAGCCAGAAGCCGTAATTACTATGCCTCCTGACTTCTAACTTCTGACTCCTGATTTCTGGCTTAGAACATCTGGCACAAACACTATTGAAGCGGTATGACATGCTCTTGAACCGATCCTTTTGGAGCGATGAGTTGAATCGTTATTGTGTCCCGCCTAGGCTTGACAGATGAATTATTTCGCAGCTATTTTGAATGTACGTTAAAATTGAATACGCATTCAAGTAACATTTATTTCCCACGACACTTATGAGCGAACTGATTTTGCATGGTTTCCCCGTTAGCCCGTATGTGCGATCGGCGCGCATTGCCTTGTTTGAGAAAGGAGTGGCTTACCACTTCAATGAGATTGGGTTTGACTATCTCACCACAGATGCCTACACCAAACTCAATCCTTTTCGGAAAATGCCTGTCTTGCAGCAGGAGCAGTTTGTTCTCTATGAAACCCCTGCTATCTTGAGCTACATTGACGAAGCTTTTGACGGTGCTTCTTTGCAACCTGCACATCCCAAAGCGCGAGCACACATGCACAAGTGGTTTGGGATTGCGGCTCACTATTTGTATCCAGTGGGGGTGATGCAACTGTTTCTGCAACGGGTGATGTCTCCCATCCTGGGCAACCAACCCGATGAGGCGGTTGTGGAAGCTGCGGTAGCTGCGATCGCACTACCACTGGATGTCCTGGAGCGCGAACTGGTCGATACGTTTCTGGTGGGCGATCGCTTGAGTTTGGCAGACATTCTTACAGGCGCGATGGTGTACTACGTCAACATGACGCAAGAAGGGGCGACGCTCATCCGCTCAAGGCCCAAAACGGCTACGTGGCTCAGCCAATTGAGCCAGCGAGAAAGCTTCCAACAAAGTTTGGCTGGCCTGTTGCAGGGCAAGAGCATGGGAGGCGTTGAAGCATGAGCTTGCACCCCTTAAACAATCAGCACGTAGTGATTGTGGGCGGAAGTAGCGGTATTGGGCTGGCTACAGGCACCCTTGCCAAACAGTTGGGAGCTGATGTGACCCTTATCAGCCGTGAGGCAACAAAACTAAAGCAGGTGGCAACGCAATTGGGTGGTGTGCGCCTTGCGATCGCTGATTTTGCCGACGAAGCGGCGATTCATGCGGCCTTTGCAGACTTGCCTACTATCCACCATGTCTATGTGGCAGCAGGCGGCTTTGTGGGCGGTAATGTCTTGGAAGGAAGCATGGCTGACTTTCGTCGAGCGATCGATACCCGTCTTTGGGGGTCAGTGCATGTCGTGCGTGCGGCAGTGCCTAAAATGAATGGGACAGGTTCGCTGACCTTTACAGGCGGGCTATCGACCGATCGACCCGTCGCAGGAGCCTGGGCTACGGCGGTTGCTACGGCGGCGGCCGAACAGCTAGCACGTGCACTGGCGCTTGAATTAGCTCCCCTTCGAGTCAATGCGGTCTCTCCAGGCTGGACGGATACGCCCATGTGGGATAACATTCTGGGTGCAGAGAAGCAGACGGTATTTAGCGGGGTGGCAACTCAGGTTCCAGTGAAGCGCCTTTCCCTGGCTACAGAGGTTGCTCAAGCTGTGATTTTTCTCATGAACAGCGCCACTGTCACCGGAGAGGTACTCCACGTGGATAGTGGGCATCGCCTCGTCTGATGCCTGTTACGAGCAGCTCAACTATCACCCTCACTGGTGGTCGTTAAGCTCGTTGGCTGTACCGCTGGTCGATCGCCCGCCATCAAAAGTCCAATCTCTGCCACTGTTGCGGTTTCAGCGTCTAAAATTGCCAGAAATTGGCCTTCATAAAGGATGGCGATGCGATCGCTCATGGTCATTACTTCTTCCAATTCCGTAGAAATGTAGAGGATAGCGGCCCCGCGCGATCGCTCTGCCAGCAGGGCTTTTTGCACATATTCCGTTGCGCCGACATCTAGACCACGCGTGGGCTGCATGGCAATAATTAACGCGGGTTCGCCTGCTAGTTCACGAGCCAGCACCACTTTTTGTTGGTTGCCGCCCGACAATTGATGCACCTGAAGGTCGCCGCTGGTGGCTCGAATATCAAAGGCTTGAATGGCTTCATTCGCATTAGTGGCGATCGCTGATCGCTGAAGCAACCAGTGGCGGCAAAAGGGCAACCGTTGAAAAGCTTTGAGAATCAGGTTGCGGGCGATGCTAAAGCGCATAACCAATCCCATTTTTTGGCGATCTTCGGGAATGTAGCCAAGTTTAAGCTGCTTGACCCGCTGTTGCGCTGTCCATTGGGTAATGTTGATGCCATTGAGCGTGATGCTGCCTTGCGAGGCCGAGCGGAGTCCCGCGATCGCATCTGCCAGTTCTCGCTGCCCGTTGCCATCTACACCCGCCACACCCAAAATTTCTCCAGCGTGGAGCTGCAAAGAAATGCCCTTCAATGCAGCTAGCTGACGATCGTCATTCACATGAAGGTTTCGAAGTTCTAAGACCACACGATCGGGCAGGGCCCGATCGATGGTCTCCTGCTGGGTGGCATCACCCGATCGCTTATCGACTTGAAACAAAACCTCTCGACCGACCATGAGCCGTGCTAGCGCTTGACGGGTCGAGCCTTTCGTTGTGGTTGTGCCCACGACCTTTCCACGCCGCAGTACCGTCACGGCATCACACAGTCTCAGAACTTCCTCTAGCTTGTGGCTAATAAAGATAATCGTGTGATTTTTGGCGGCTAGTTGACGCAAAACCTCAAAAAACGTGTTGACTTCTGGGGGTGTCAGTACCGCCGTTGGTTCATCTAAAATCAGCAGTTTTGCCTGACGGTACAGTGCTTTCAAAATTTCGACGCGTTGCTGTGTGCCAACAGGTAAGTCGCCGACTCTGGCATAGGGGTCGATCGCCAACCCGTAGCCTTCTGACATCGCGGCAATTTCGTGAGCCTTTTGCCGCAAGTTCAGGCGTAGCGTGGTTTCAGTCCCCAGCACGATATTCTCAACGACCGACAGTTGGGGCACCAGCATAAAGTGCTGATGGATCATGCCAATGCCCTGCTGAATCGCCACATTGGGTGATGTGATCTCCACAGGCTGCCCGTTGAGATAGATCTGCCCCGCATCGGGACGGTACAGCCCACTCAGAATATTCATCAGAGTCGTTTTGCCCGCACCGTTTTCACCCAGCAGTGCATGAATGCCCCCCGTCTGGATCTCTAAATTAATCTGATCATTGGCGGTAAAGTTGCCAAAGCGCTTGGTGATACCGTCAAGGCGGAGGTAGGGAGTGTGGGGTGTAGGGGTTAGGTGCATGGTTGCCTCCTTTATGCGGCCTTCTGCCTCTTGCTAAAAACCAACAACTGACAACCAACAACTCCTTTCTCTCTCCTCACGCCCCTTTGACGCAGCGAGTTTCTTTGCCTCCTTCAGAGCAGCTTTCAAAGGTAATTTTTTTAGCCAGAATGGCGTCTTCAGTTGTTTTCACCTTATCTTGAAGTGCTTTAGGTACCGCACTGCCGTATTTACCGAGATACAGAATTTCGGGTTCCTCTAGCCCTAAAGAATAGAGTTGCCCTTTGAGTTCATTTTTGGATGACAGGTCAGCGAGTTTACCGATCGCCAGATCGATTCGCTTCACCGCACTAGTCAGAATGGATTTTGGCGTGATGTCATACTGATCAACCGTATTGCCGATCGTGTAGGCTCCTTTTTCTTCTGCCGTTTTTAGTGCAGTGGGAGCGGCATTATCGAGCCAGGGATAGACCACATCAGCGCCCGCAGAGACAAGGGCATCGACGGCTTCTTTGGCTTTTGCCGCATCGTTCCAGTCGCCTGTAAACGTATGTTTCACCTCAACACTCGGTTTGACTGATTTGGCACCCAGCGTAAAGCCGCGTAGCTCTTCTTGTGTCGCCAAAAATTCTTGCCCAGCAATATAGGCTAGTTTGCCCGACTTGCTTACAGAGGCAGCGAGAATGCCACACAGATAGCTCACCTGCAAATTATCCAGCCGCAGAGAGGCCACATTAGGGGCAGTGGCAGACCCGTTGACCACGACAAAGAACGTTTTAGGAAACTGGGTAGCCACCTGCTTGGCCGCCGCGTCAAACTGCCCTCCGTGGGCATATACCAGGTTGAATCCACGTCGAGCAAAGTCAGACAGCGCTTCGGCCTGGTCTGCCTGACCAACCTTCTCGACATAAGCGGTTTCGGCACCGAGTTTAGACTTGATTTCTTCTAACCCGGTATACCCTGCCTGGTTCCAGGCTTTGTCGGTGATAATGCCTGGTAGCACCATTGCCGCTTTGAACCCAGTCTTTGAGCCTGCCGCACTGGAAGATACAGAGGGAGACGCAGCGGATGACGCAGGACTGCTGCTAGTGGTCGGGCTATTGGCACAGGCGTTAAACAAGAGGCTACTGCCCAGTGCGGCTGAACCATACACCAGAAACTGACGACGATTGAATCCGGCCATGCTTTCTCTCTTCCTTGTAGACGGGCTTTAAACAGCAGCGGTTAGAACGGGATTGGAGCAGTACGTTTTGAAGCAGAACCTTGCTTTCAGTCAGGCATTGCTTTTAGTCGAGCAGTGAACGCGCTGATGGTCTAACGTTCACCGTCTACGATCAACGTTGCCCGAACTCGACACTGCGCGAATTTCACGTTATGCGATCGTGCTCTAAGCAGTCATTAAACGGCTTCTGTAGGAGCAAACTGTATCTTCAAGCACATTTACTTGCTCTAGACCTAAAAAGCATGGCTGAAGCGCCGATTTAGCGCTCAAACAAGCCGTTACCTTATGCCAAAAAAGGGGCTGACGATCGCCAGCCCCTTAGCTAAACTCGACTAACCAAGTAAACAGAAAAAGAATTATTTACCAGCGTTGCCTTTTTCTAACGCCTTTTGCACCAGGTCATCATTCACATTGCTGGTCGCCTGTGAGTTTGGATTCGCATCGGCTGCTATTTGCTTGTAATCGTCAGGATTACCCGTCGCATCGGCTGGCAGCGTAGCTTCTTCTGTAATGGGAACCTCAAATTTAGGAGCAGTCGCCGCCTCGGCAGCATTAGCCCCCTCTTCCGTGCGATCAATGTTGCTCACACTAAACTGTTTTGACGCTTCGTAGTCAGCATCCACATTGGCATCAGGGGCTTTGCGATCAGTCGTTTCAATCTCTTCAACCATTTGCTGAGCATCGTAATTCTCAGCCGTGTCGATATTATTGGCAACTTCAGACATAAAGACTCCTATTAGAACGCTTTGACTAATATGGATACCCTAGCAAAGCGATCGTCATCACTTGATCACCTTTGGGCAGATCTCGCTGTTCCTCCAGGGAAAGACATCAATCAGAAAAACTGTTCGCTGAACCTCTCCCTTTGGAAAGGGGTTAGTAACTGTAAGATTCGATACACCTTATAAATGATGTCTATTTCGCCTCTCTAACGGAGTTTGTTATGTCTCAATCTGCTAGTCAAGATGTGTCTTCAAGTGAGTACTTACCAGAGAAGACACAAGCGGTACTAAAGGCTTTTAAAAAGCTGGATACTGACGCAAAGCTAGCGTTGCTGTACCTTGTGTATAAAAAAATGGGAGATTCAATCACGCCTGCGGCTCCCTCTGCCACAGACCCTGAGCTAGCGCCTCTTTTAATGGACAACTTCTACACCCTGTCTCATGACACGCAGCTTGATATTATGCGAGACATTGTGAATGGGGTGGATAGTGAGTATGGTCATGCTTATGGGGCTTTAAAAGAAAATAACCAACTGATGGTCTGGTTTGCCTGGGCGCAGGCTATGGGTCAAAGCGTGGTTGGGTTACCAGCAGGCTATCAAGCAGCCAAACCTGTTACAGAAGCGGTTGGACAAATTGAAGGCTTGGAGTTTGAGGAGCAAATTTCACTACTGCGTGAAATCGTCAGTGGCATGGGTTTCAGTAATATTCAACCCATTCCATCGCAAGCAGAAACAGGCAAAACGGCTAGCCTTTGAGTGACCGTTCGTGCCGTTTGTAGCAGTGTAGATAGGAAGGGGAGTCAGGAGCCAGAAGCCAGTGATGGTAAGCGCAGTTTATCTCCTGAATGCAGTCTGACTCCTGACTTCTATTAGATTCTCTTGTTCTCTATGTGGTTTTTGCCCCCTTGATACACCAACTCGCTTTCCCACCTAGTTTGCAATCTTCAAAGGCAATTTTTTGGGCGGCGAGTGCGTCTTTTGCCTGTAATGCCTTCTGCCTAGTGGCTTCAGAGACGATCGCGCTGAACTCACCCAAGCGCAAGATGTCGGGTTTATCGAGTCCTAGCGTATAGACGTCTCCTTTGATCTGCCCATTTTTCGCAATCTCAGCCACGGTCTCGATCGCCAGCCCATAATTTTGCACAGCACTGGTCAAAACGGTTTTGGGGGCGCGGCTGAGCTGGTCTTCAAAGTAGCCGATCGCGTAGGCTTGCTTGTCTGCTACCGTTTCAATCACACCTGCGGCGGCGGCGTCCAGCATGTTGTAAACCACATCAACACCGCTTGCTAAAAGCGCTTGGGTTGCCTCCTTTGCTTTGCTGACATCGTTCCAGTCGTTTGTGTAACTGGCTTTGACTTCGATCGCTGGCTTTACCGACTTTGCCCCCAGTTCAAAACCCCGACGTTCTTGATCAGTTGTGGTGAACGACTGGGCTGTGAGGAAGGCCACTTTGTTGCTTTTGCTCATTTCGGCGGCCACAATCCCACATAGGTAAGCAATTTGTAGATGGTTCACTTGCAGAGAGGCAATATTGCTGCCAGTGGCAACTCCGTCTGAAATCACAAAAAAGGCGTTTGGAAACTGCGTTGCTACCTGCTTAACGGCGGCTTCAAACTGTCCACCGTGAGCAATGATCAGGTTAAAGCCACGTCGAGCAAAGTCAGATAGCGCTTCAGCCTGGTCAGCCTGAGCCACCTTTTCCACATAGGCTGTTTCGGCACCAAGCTTGGTTTTAACGATAGCCATTGACTCATAGCCTGCCTGGTTCCAGCCTTTGTCTGTAATTGGCCCTGGCAAGACGATCGCGACCTTAAAGCCTGTTCCTGCGGGTGATGAATTGGCAGCACTACTCACCGCTGGACTTTCCGTAGGCGTTGGATTCGCACACGCCTTCAACAACAAACTGCTCCCTAGAGCCGTCGAAGCATAGATCAGCAGTTGACGACGACGGTAGCGGTGAACCATGCTCAGACTCCTTGCCTTGATAAAGTCTCTACAAGAATACGTTATGGTGCTCTCTACGATTGTGCTTATGCATGCGTACAGGGCAGGCCTGCGACAGAATCTCTTCACCCAGATCTTTCCATTCATTCATGCCGCATCCACGCCGCGCCTTCCTTTCCACAGCTATTAGATGACGTGAAATTCTTTTAGTGCAGGTAAAAAATTGGCGTTTTCATGGTTAGAACGGCTGAGTTTAATGAGTGCAAAGCGCTCAACGACCAGCAATTGATCCCATTGGTCAAGGGTGATCGCAACGCCAACTTCCAGGGCTTTTGTTTGCACACTTTCTGGAATAGCGGTCGTATCCAGCCAGGGTGGTGCGGAGTCGATCGCCAACGTTGAGGCAACAGCACCCGTTCGTTCCCGAACAAGCTGGGTCAGAGAGTGGCGGTAGGCTTGCACGTCTAAAGCTGTTTCGCAGGGTAATTCAAGGAGCGATCGACGATCGTCCTGCGTCATCTGGTGCCACTGCGGCAGCTTCAGCTTAATGCCGCAGGTATCTAGCTTTAGCCGTACCTGCATGGGAATGCAGCGCAGCGACTCGACAAAATCGGCTTCAAATTGAAAGAACTCAGTCATACATTAGCTTTCATTGCCCTACACTCTACACCCTACACATTCACACCCACCCAACTCAAGACTCATCCGAATCGCGCGTCTTAGCGTGTCGATTCACATGGCGCACAAGCCAGTAGCTAATTGATAACGCTAGGATTGCTGCCGCCAGGGCAATGAGATCTAAACCTGCTGTTTTTTGCAGATCCAAAATAATGATTTTTCGCGAAACGGCAACCAGCGAGGTGACAATCACCAGTTCCACCTGAATCACGTGATTTTTCAGATAGGCCGTAATATTCTCCAAAATCTCTAGGGCAATGAGAACATTTAGGAACAACCCAAAGATCGTGAATAGGGTTGTTCCAAAGCGGCCATAAGGCTGCCTAAAAAGATCTGACCCTAAAAACGTGACTAAGTCGTAAACCGCCAGTAGAATCACAAACACCATTGCGATCGACAAAATCTTAGAGATTAGCCCTTCAAACCCTCGTAACGCCCTTAGAAAGCTGTCGTCGCTAAAGGTCTGTTGGAAGAAGCGTGCCACTCGCTGCCAGGATCGCATAGCTCAACCAAACCGATGTCTAACGAAGTGAAAATATCTAATGGAGTGAGAATACCCGATGCCATGCGCTAACGCAAATGAAAGAGTGGGCGCAAGTGACGGTAGCTCACCCAAAACCTGGATTTTCGATGGATGAGCTAAAACCCTCATCAGGCTTTGTTAGCCCTCTAAGACTGCGACTTGCTAGAATCAAGCTCAAGTAAGCGCGATCGTTCATACTGAAAGAGACCGTCACATCGGAAGTTTTTAAGGGTTGAGAGAATGGCTGTGCCGACAATCAAAGAATTAGCGACGCAGGCAAAAGAAGCTGCCGATCGCTTGGGAATCCACAAATTCGACATCTACGGCTCTACGGTGGATGAAAGCAGCGCCAAGGTCGATCAAGGTAAACCCGATCAGGTAAAAGCGTCCAATCGTTCTAGCGTGACTGTACGAGTGTGGAACGACGACCAAACAATGGGCATTACGTCCACGACCGATGTTGATCCAAACGGGTTAGCACTCGCACTTAAAACTGCTTACGAAGCCAGTTTTTTTGGCGTCAAAGAAAACGCTCCGGACTTTAGCCCTGAAGCGACGGCTCCCCTCGCACGCGAATTTGCAGAGAAAGCGCCACAGGCTCCGATTTCAACTCTCGTCGAAAAACTGGTTACAGCGGAGCAGGAGCTGACGGAGGCACATCCCGCGATCGCGTCTGTTCCTTATAACGGACTCGCACAACGCGACATCGATCACTTCTACCTCAACAGCGACGGTGCTTTGAGGACAGAAGCCTACTCTACCACTTCGCTCTATCTCTACACCAAAACGGAAGAAGACGGCAAAAAACCTCGCAGTGCAGGTGCATTCCGCATTAGTCGCGGTCTCGAGTCGCTCGATGTGGATGGCTGCTTGAAAGAAACTATTGAAAAAACGATCAGCCACCTCGACTATCAGAAAATTCCAACTGGCAAATATCGCGTTGTCTTTTCACCAGAAGCGTTTTTGAGCTTGTTGGGCGCGTTCTCCAACTTGTTCAACGCCCAAAGCATTCTCGATCACCAGAGCCTCTCAACGCCGGAGTCCTTGGGCACTCAGATTGCGTCTCCTTTACTGTCTATAGCGGATGATGCGCTGCATCAAGACAACATCGCGATCGCCACCTTTGATGGCGAAGGCACACCCACTCGTCGGATTCCACTGATTGCCGATGGAATGCTGGTCAATTTCCTTCACAGCGCTGGTACGGCGAAGCGGTTCAACACCCAGCCCACAGGACATGCAAATATGGGTGCAAAAGTAACGGTCAGTCCGCACTTTTACCACGTCTTCACTAGCAAATCGGCCGAGCAAGCGTATCGTCTAGAGACTGCCGAAAACGTCGTGCTCATTGACGACCTCCATGCCCTCCATGCAGGTGTGAAGGCGCTTCAAGGTTCCTTCTCGCTACCGTTTGATGGTTGGCTGGTTAACAACGGTCAGCGCACCAGCATTGAATCTGCCACCGTTGCAGGTGATTTTCTGGAGTTGCTCAAAACCATCCTTTACATTGAGCCAGAGGCACATCTGACGCCTGGTGGCGTTTGCCCATACATCTGGGTCGAGGAACTGTCGATTACGGGAGAGTAGGCTAGTGCGTGTTTTAAAACCCTCGGAAGTCCTCAACCCCCAAAATTTGGGGGCTTACAAACCAGCTTCAAAGTCCCCCAGCATGGGGGCTTAAAGCCCTTTGGGCATACAAGAAAAGGGGGCAGAAGCTATCAGCAATGAAACGATTGAAGTTTTAAAACACTGCCTAGTGCGCGGCCCGTTGTGACTGAAGCCAAGCCTTTGCCAAACCAGGCCGCGATCGTCAGGCTAAACAATCTTGCCTTTCTGTTGCAGTGCGTCGCGCAGGGAACCCAGCACAAACTCAGGCATTTTAGCAGCGCTATTTAGAAGGCGTGGCAGTTGATCGCGGACTTTGAGATTACTGCTGGTAGGCGCTGCCCTTTGCTATTAAGCCGTTTCAAGCCAGTCAAAAATCCGATCGAGTTCTTCTAACGTTACAAGTCCATATTGCCATAGGAGCATGGGCAGCAAGGTTGCGTTGAACTCCTGGTGGCGTTTAACTGTAGCGATTGCAGAATCCGAAATTGCCAGTTCTTCTTGTAAAAATCTAATCAAACGGGCTTCCATTGAGCCTCCATCCAGCCATTTGGCACTAAACGTATTTAAGGGTTTTTGTTAACTTTTGCAACACTCTCTCATGTTGCTCTCACTATTCTCTCTCAAAAAGCCACCGAAACAACAACCTCAGGGTATAGCTTTGTAAGCTCTTTAAGCACAGTTAAACCATTCTCCACTCTCACTTTAGACGCATTAACTTAACGTCCAATGAGAAAGCCATGAGTCTTGGCGTGATGCGACTCTTTCATCTTCACGGCTAGACACTCATTTTCCTGATTCGGATTACCGCATGTATGACACCGTAATACGTATGATACCGATGCGTATTACACCATAATAGCGGCGGGAAACCGTTCTCTTAGGGCAAGTACGATCGCAGACGGTTCACGTTCTTGCAAATTTTCTGGTTTGTTCCACGTAAAAGGGGCTTTTTGAGCTGCCGATAGCCACAACAGCCGTTTTGCTCGCGTCATGGCGACGTAAAGCAGACGAAACTCTTCTGCCGTTTTCAAATGTTTGGCGCGCGCCCAGGCATCCTCGATCGAAGACAGCAAAACCTGATGATGCAAATTAGCGCGAATCTGGGCGCGTGCGATCTCTGCCAGCGTAAAGTCACCGAGAAACTGCGCCTGTGGTGGAATCCATTGGGTCCCAGGAATGGTTTGCTCGTGCAGAAAGGGAATGAACACGTAGTCCCAATCCAGTCCTTTGGCTTTGTGCATAGTAATGACGGTTAACTGCCCAGCACGGATGTAGCGCTCTTCCGCATCATCTGTCTCGACGGGTTCAAACTGCTCTGAGGTGACGATCTCGCTCAAAAGCCCCAAAACGCCTGAAAGAGCGTGGTTGTCAGTCGTCTGCTGGGCAAGGCGCTCTGTGAGCTTGTCGGCAGTGGCTAGCTCTGTTTGCTCATAATCAAGTGTCTGCGCCAGAAACGGAATGAGTTGGGCGGTTGGAAGTTGTAGGCGGGCGTTGAGAAGGCTGGTGCAGTAGAGGCGTGCTTCGGCTACGGCATCAGGTTGGGCGGGGTCGAGGGGGCCAGGATAGAGAAACTGTTCTGGAAAGCTGACGATCGCGTTGAGATCTTGAGTAGGAATGCGCTTGCGGGCAACCAGAACCGTGAGAGCCGCTTTCAGGTTATCGGGCGAGTGGGGGCGATCGAGAAATTGCAGTAAGGTCAGCATTTCGGCTGGTACATGCGACTGGCGATCGCGTTGACCAACTTCATACACCCGCAAGGTATCGCCATACCATCGGTGCAGTTCCTTTGCCACAAAGCGCCCTTGCTCGTTGGTTCGAACCAGTACCGCGGCCCGTCGCTCAGGCTGTTTTTTGAACAATGCCAGAGATCGTTGCCCGATGCGTTCTACCGTTTGGTACACGTCGTCTGGCGTGTGTAGCTCCAGTCCCACACCTTCTGGCGCAGGATTCGCATCGGGTTGCGGATCATCTAAAGCAACTGGCTGAATTATTTGAACACTAAAGGGTTGCTCGTCCCCTGCCAATCTGGATTGGTTAACCCACTGCAAAGCAAAATTGGCTGCATCGATGATGGGATGACTGCTGCGTCCTGCCTGTGTCATCGTAGCTAGCCGCTTTTGGGCACGACACGCGTCACAAAAGTCTCGGAAAAAGATGGGATCTGCTGGGGTAAAAGTGGAGTTGATTGCCTGGTTGGGATCGCCTACGCGCACCAAATTCTTTCGATCGAGATTTTCTGGATCAGCCGGATCAGCCGCTAGAATCTCTAGCAGTTGGGTCTGTAGGGGACTGGAATCTTGTGCCTCGTCCTCAAAGACGGCGAACACCTGTTGCTGCCAGAACTGGCGCACTACCGGATCATCCAACACGCGCAGCGCCGCCAAAATCATTTCGTCGTAGTCAATCAGGTTCCGAAAGCGGAGTTGGGTCTGGTAGAACTCGTATAGTCCAGCGGCGATCGTCAAAACAGCATACGGATCGTCAATCTCATTGCTTTGCGATCGCAGTTCATCTGGCACTAAGCCGGAGCTTTTCGCCTCATGGATGGCGGTCGTTGCCAGCGCTGGCAGTACCTCCGATCGCAACACAGATTGCCGACGGAGGCACTCGGTTTCCTCGCCGTCAAACTGCCGCCCCTCCAGCAAAAGTTGATAGTGACGGGCATTCGCCGAGATCCACTGTTCAACGCAGGTACGAATGAGCCGATGGTTCTGGTTTGGCGTGACTAACACGCTGTCTGGGTTCAAGCCGGATAAATCTGGATGGGCACGCGCGATCGCCCACGCCAGCCCGTGCAGCGTTTGCACCAAAAAGCCTCCTGGTGGTAACCCCAACGCCTGCAAGTTCTGACGGATTTTTGCCTTTAAGTTTGCGGCTGCCGATCGCGTAAAGGTCACGACTACGAGTTGACGGCGGGCATTAAGCTGATGCTGAGCAATAGTGATCGCGGCGGCTACCGCCATCCCGGTAGACTTCCCAGCTCCTGGAACTGCCGAAACTGCTAACAGGCCTCCTTGCCACAGCGCAATCTCTCGCTGCCCTGGACGTAACGTATCGCGGAGTTGCTCTAGCGCTAAGGGAAGAGGGGTCGCTAACATGAGGAAGCGGGGGAGGCGGAGGGAGCAGGGGAGGCAGAAGGCGAAGGGGGAGTTTTAGCTTTGAGCTGGCTCTTCAAATAAATCTAACGGCAAATGCCCAAAGGTTTCGTTCACGTCACCATCATAAGCAGACTGGCAGGAAACAAGGACGCCTCGATGGGTACCTGTATAGGGCGCAACGTGGCAACGATCGCTCTTCGGGTTGAATTTGACGTACACAGAGCCTTCTAGCAAGGTGACTTCAGGCGTTGCTTCGTAGCCTAGCGCTTTGAGGTAAGACTTGAGCGCGATCGTGGCCTGGTTGATTGTGTCAGCACAGATGCCTAAGATTTGATAGTCAGAATGGGCAGCAACGAGCAAGAGTGCCTGTCGTATGAGTGCAGCTTCGGGAGTGGTTTCAGGTGATCGATCGACGCAAAGAAACGGCCTCAAAACACCTTGAGCCGTTTCTGTAGTCAAATCTGATTTAAGCGTTGGCATAACGTTTCAACTAATGTCCATCTCCTCAGCCTATCATTCATCGTAACGCCCGATAGGCAGACGCTGCGGAGTCATGACTAGCTATCGAGCAGCCGCGATCGCGTTGAATCTGTCAAAAAACGCCTGACGGGGGGCTTGCAAGAGCACTTTTTTGTTGTAGCTTAGTGAATAGACTTATTGAGTAATTTTCTCAATAGAAACGTCCCCACAACCCTTAGAACGACCCCTTAGAACAACATATGAGCAAAACAGAGCGGCGATCGACCTTGAGCTTGGAAGGACGGTGTTTAGGCTTCGTGTTTAAAGAGGGTACTCCCAAGTGCTTACGGCTTTTAACGGCAGATGGAGAGCATGTAGTGAAGCTGGCAAAAGAGGTGCGGTTCTCGCTGGATCAAGCGATCGTTCCAGGGGCGTGGATTCAAGTTTTGGGCAAAAAGAAACTGAGCCACAAGCCTGAGCAGACAACCTTTAAGGCCTACAGAGTGAGCCTTGCTACGCCTGGAAAGCTAGAAGAAACGCCATCAGTGACCGTGCCCAGACCTACCGCTAGCGCCAAAATTCTCGTCTGTCAAAAGTCAGACTGTATGAAACGAGGTGGTAAAGCAGTCTGTCATGCTCTAGAAGCAGCTTTGAGCGATCGTGAGCTATCTGATGTCAAAATTCAGGGCACAGGCTGCATGAAGCACTGCAAGGCGGGGCCTAACATTGTGTTTATGCCTGACAAAACTCGCTACAGCCGCGTCTCCGCCGAGGACATCGGAGCTTTGGTGGATGAACACTTCCCGCGCATATCGCACCCAGAAGCCAGCGCTGCCAACAACGGATGATCAACACTTTAGCTTGGCTCTGGACTGCTTCGGGTCTATGAAGCCAAGCGTACGCAGGTAAGAAGAACGGCGTTTAAGCTTTGCTTGATTCAGAGCGGGAAACGCCATCTTCTCTTGAAAATAAGTTTAGATAAAGAAATAAAGATCTGAGCCAAATATCGTGTTGCCCTCATGACCAGTAGGCTTACCCACCAAGGGAAATTGCCAAACTGTGTTCCATGAGGGCAACCGTTTGTGCTTTGCAATTTATGTCTTACCAAATGAGCACAAGAACTAGATCTTAGGGGTGCCTCTGCCTAATACCTGGTCTCTCAAGGAACCGAAACTAGCCGCTAGCTCTTCTCGGTTGGATGCTCTCCAGAGGTACCGATAGATAAACCAGGCTGTGTAGGCAAACCCAATCAGCTCAAAGGTGGGAGCCAGTAAAGGAATGTCGTTGATGGCACCCAGGAGGGCGAGCGTCAGTTTAACTGAAACGATCGACCCAAAAATCAAGCCAAGTGTAATGATGGGACGCCTATACTCACCAAAAAAGTCAGATAAATAGTCAGGCAATCCAGACAAAAAGGCATAAATGCGATCGGCAACCTGCTTCAACTGCTGGCTTGTCTCTGTTTCTGTCTCAGAGGCAGGCGGCAACAATGGTGGCTCTTCCAGGGACAAATTTGTCTCAGGAGCAAAGTCTGAAGGGCTTGTATCAGGAAATTCGGTTTCTTTAACGTCAGGGTTCATACTCATAACCTGGGGATTAACAACCTGGGCAGTGCTGGATCAAGAGAAATCTCCCAGCAATCGAACGACGAGTCTGGTTCGGCAGCTTTTTTTAACACTAACAACCTTAAAGTCAGGTTTTATCACTAGTAAGACGGATTAAGCAAGAGTGCAACAAACCCGATCGATCGCGCTCGTAGCACTCTCAACCTTAGCAAGACAGGTCAGTTCTGGTGCAGTTGAATGATTAAAAATCTTAGCTGCAACCGACCGCATCATACTCTCCAATGAGACGTTTTGAACACAAAGGTTAGCTGGTTACAGCGAGATAGCCCACAGTTGGGCCTATACAGGCGCATAATTGCCTGTTTTCAACGTTACTCAAGTTAATTTAGCGTCTGCTACGGGCATGCTAAAAGCGACACGTTGTGCCACAGATGCTTGGCATAACGTCATTCAGGCTCCCGTTTGCCATCACCAGGAAGGTGACAACCGATTGGACGATCGCAACGGTTCCTGATTAACACGACACCGCTTGTCCTTAGCGCTAGCTTTGCCTGTAACGGCTGAGCGATCGCCTTGTCATATTGTCCACTGCTCAACCGTGCGGGTTGGCAAAAGAGAAGCACAATGGCTCAGATTTTAGTGATTGAGGATGACCCCCTTGTCAGCGCGCTGATACTCAAGCTGCTGAAAGCTGAAGCGTTCGAGGTCTTGTTCGCTGATGATGGCCTTACAGGTGTGAAATTGGCGCAGGCATATGAACCTGACCTGATCATCTGCGACATCATGATGCCTGAGTTTGACGGCTATGAAGTCTTGCAGCAACTTCGCCATGAGCCAGTAACGGCCATGATCCCTTTCATTTTTTTGAGTGCCAAAGCCGATCGCACAGATCTCCGGCAGGGAATGGAACTCGGTGCAGATGATTACCTGACAAAGCCCTTTAAGCGTGCGGAGCTACTGGGTGCGATCGCCGCCCGTCTAAACAAACAGGCCGCTTTGACCAAACCCTACATTGATGAAATGAAGCGGGCTGCCAGTACTTTGGGGCAAATCGCGTATGTCGATCCTCTCACGAGCCTTCCCAATCGCATTTCGTTTCATACTGAATGCCAAAAAGCCATCGAGCATGCACAGCAGTCCAATCGACTTGTAGCTATTGTGCAGTTTAATTTGAAAGATTTTAGGGCAATCAACACGACCTTGGGCTACTTTAGCGGTGATCACGTGCTGCAAAAGGTCGCCGCACGCCTCAAACAAGCTGCTGCCAACTATACGGTAGCGCGTCTTGCAGGCAGCGATTTTGGCATTTTGCTCAATGCTCTCCCCAGCGAAAGCGCGATCGCAGATGCGGCTAAACGACTTCTGGCTGCCCTCACTGAGCCTTATCAGCTTGATGGACAGAGCATTCAAGTGCAGATGAGAGCGGGCATTGCCTTCTACCCAGATCATGGTAACGCCCCTGGCGAGTTGCTAACCTGTGCTGATCTGGCCGTGCAGTCAGTCAGTCAGAACGATCAGTATCAGGTCTATACTCCCGTGATGGCGACTATAGCGGCTGAAAGTCGCTTTATGGAGAGCCAATTCACACTTGCGCTGGATCAGCATGAGCTAGAAATTTACTATCAACCACAGGTGAATTTAATCACCGGGCGGATCATTGGCGCAGAAGCGATACTCATGTGGAATCATCCAGAGCGGGGCTTGATGCATCCCAGTGTGCTAATGCCAGTTGCAGAGGAGGCGGTTGTAGACCCGATCGAGCAATGGATGTTAGAAACTGTTTGCACGCAAGCAAAAGAGTTACAAACCGTAGCACAGCGCCCCATCCGTCTAGCAGTAAACCTGTCAGCGCGGCAGTTTCAGCTTTCACAAGAGCGCTTGGTGTCTACCGTTTCTGCCGTGTTGCAGCAAACCGCGCTTGACCCAGAGGTGCTAATGCTAGAACTGACCGAAGCCTACGCGATGAAAGAAGTGGATATGACCAGTGAGAAATTTCAAGCATTCAAGGCGATCGGCCTCCACCTTGCCCTGGATGAATTTGGTAGTGGTTATTCATCTCTAGGCCACCTGAAGCGCTTTCCCCTGGATGGGCTGAAGATTGACTCTTCGTTTATTCAAAAAATGTTGACCGATAGTGATGCTGCTGCGATTGCCAAACTGATGATTGCGATCGGGCAAAGCCTACAGCTTAAAGTCATCGCTACGGGTGTAGACACGATCGAGCAGTTTAAATTTTTGCGGCAAAGTGGCTGTTATGCCATGCAGGGCACCTTGTTTAGCCCACCTATATCTACATCTGAACTTCAGGAGCTTTTGCGAACAGACGCACGCTTCGATAGCAGCACCATAGCGAAAGACGATGTGGTTGAGTAGAGGTCGAAATGGAGGAGGGGGTTGGGGTATCTTCCGACAACTAAAAACTTCTTTCCTTTACCTTCTGCCCTCTACCTTTCATTTTTGAGCTATCAGCCGTCAGCGGTCAGCCTCTTACCTTCTAGCAGTGTCTAGCAACTAAAAACTAACAACCCTAGTGAAGCCATGCCGAAGGCTTTACAACTCCTTCTGCCTTCTGCCCTCTGCCTTTTGCCTTCTCCGCCTTTCAGCGAGGTCGCTTGGTGCGGTAAAGTTACAGATATGTATGATGACGATGACTTGAGTGTCCTCGATTTTGAGGACGATCTGGAGAGTCCTCTGGATCACATGGAGCCTGCTGATGCTGGGTTAGAGGAGCCAAAGCCTGATCCGGAGGAAATGTTGCGGCTGTTAGAAGCCACGGATCCAAACCAGCGGATGTTGGCAACACGGGCGTTTTGCGAACTTCAAGACGATCGCGCCGTACCCCGACTGATTCAACTCTTGACTGATCCCTGTCCGTTGGTGCGGGTGAGTGCCGCCTATGCGCTAGGGCGGAACCCTAGTGTGGATGCGGTAGAGCCTTTGATTACGCGCTTTAACGACGATTGGAATGGCTATGTCCGTAAAGGGGTGGTTTGGGCACTAGGCAACTGCCGCGATCGCCGTGCACTACCAACCTTGATTGAGGCGCTGAAAACGGATATTTCGGCAGTGCGGTTGTGGGCAGCTAGTTCATTAGCTCAGCTTGCAGCCGTTAGCTATGAGGCTGTGATCGCTGCCATTCCACCGCTCATTGAGTCGGTACGACACGACCCGATCGCGGCTGTGCGGAGCAACTGTGCTTGGACGCTGGGGCAACTCTGCCGCGAACTTCCATCCAACATCATTTATGGAACAGCCATTGATGCTCTTTTGGAGGTGTTTGCTGAAGATGGCGAGCTGGGCGTGAGAGAAGATGCGAAGGCGGCACTGCTCAAAGTAGGCGATCCTCGTGGCCTACAGGTAATAGAAGAATTAGAACGCGAGTGGTTTTGGTAGCAGGCAACCGCGATCGCGTGCTAAGCGCCCCTTTGCTACAGCCCTCCAAACCATTCATAGCCCTGATCTTCCCAATAGCCTTTCATCGGTGTCAGCTTGCTTAAAAAGGTGATTTGCGTGACCCATTTGCTTTGCTTGTAGCCCAACTTGACAGGGGATGCCAATCGCAACGGCGCGCCATTGTCTGGAGTGAGCGGTTGCCCGTTGCGCTGATAGGCCATCAACGTTTGGGGGTGGACTGCTGAAGCGAGATCCCAGCTTTCATAGTAACCATCGGCTGAGGTGAAGTAGACGTAGCGAACCGTGTCTTTGGGTTGTGCCAGGGTAACTAAATCGCGCAGACGCACACCATTCCACTGCACGATCGCTGCCCAGCCTTCAACGCACACGTGGCGAATGTTCATCGACGTGAGCGGCATGTTTTGCAGGTCTGCCAGGCTTAATTGCATGGAGCGATTGACGTCACCATCGATCGTCAACCGAAAGGTCGCTGGATCAATCCTGGGTGTGAAGTCAAACGTGTTAATGAGCAGCTTTTCTGCTGGATCAAGGGCACTGGTTGCAAATTCTGGCACAGGTTTCTGAGAAAGCATCAGTGCTTCAACCCGCTCATTCAACGGTTCTGAAAACCGACCGACCTGTTCGGCAAACAACGACGACGCGCACCCGTTTAACAGCAGCCCTGCACCAGAGAGCCCAGACCATTGCAGAAGGCGACGGCGAGAGAGGGTGCGTTTGGGGAGAATCAGGTTCATGGGGAAGAGTGGGATAGAGAGGCGGAGGAAGCAAGTGGTGCAGGGGGAAGGAGAGAGAAAGAGGCAGAGGAAGCAAGGGAAGCAGGGGAAGCGGGGGAGATTTGAATTCGGAGTGTCGAGGCCTGCACTCGAAGGGTTGAGCTTAGAGGTTGAACGATGCAGGTGTGCACTCGGAAGGTGAAGCTTTGATCGCGAAAGGTTGAGGTTTAAGGTCGAAACGTCGAGCTTTTCACTAGAAAGGTCGAGGTCTGCACTCGAAGGGGTAAGTCTAGACAGTCGATCGGTATAGTTTAAGGGACTCACTTAACCCTTCTGCCTCCCCCGCTCCTCCTGCCTCCTGCCCTCTGCCTTTCTTCTCTACAAAAACATCGACTTAACCAGACGAATGTTGCCCACTCGGAGGGCGAGGAGTGAATGAATCAGTGTAAACAGCAACACGGTGGGGACGGTGATGAAATGAATAGTGCGGAGGGTCTGCCAGTCACCAAAGAGGGCAGCAAGCCAATGTAATTGGGCAGGTTTGTACATGGCAAGACCACTGGCGATCGCCAA
Organism: Stenomitos rutilans HA7619-LM2; assembly: GCA_019358945.1. GTDB lineage: Bacteria > Cyanobacteriota > Cyanobacteriia > Leptolyngbyales > Leptolyngbyaceae > Stenomitos > Stenomitos rutilans. The sequence goes on from JAHHIE010000006.1 coordinate 135,517, forward strand.
CAGCAAAATCGGCATAATTGCGGTATAAACCAGCCGATGCCACGCATAGGTTTTGCGTTTGGCATTTTGGCTTACCTGGATTGCTTTCACGTCATTACCACTCGCGTAGCGATGCTGCCAGCGACGTGTAATAAACACATACAGCCCATAAGCCAGCAGGTTCAACGCATACACCCACATGAGGGCAAAATGCCAATCGCGCCCCTCTGCTAGCCCGCTGCCAATCACCAAGACGCGTGGAAAATGCCAACCTGCGCGCCCGCCAAACACAGGATTGGCATTGTAAATGCGCAAGCCGCTGGCAAGCATGAGCAGCAAGCTAATAATATTGATCCAGTGAAAGGCTTTCGCCGCGATCGCTTGGCTGGGCGCTTTTACCTTGCGTTTAGTTGGAACGGATGCATCCATAAGCGACAACCAATGCAAAGGTTACTGATAGAGAGCGGCAAATTTGGTCTTAAGTTGGTCAAGCTTCGGCAAATCGTGAATGACAACATAGGGATGATTTGGATTGTTGTCAATGAAATTTTGATGCTCTGTTTCGGCCTCATAAAATCCCGTTAAGGGAGCAAGCTGAGTCACGATCGGCTTTTGGAACACATGCGCTTGGTTCAGTTGGTCGATATACGCCTGGGCCACCTGCTTTTCATCTGGGCTGGCAAAAAAGATCGCTGAGCGATATTGCGTTCCTGCATCAGGCCCTTGCCGATTCAACTGCGTTGGGTCGTGTGCGATCGAAAAGTAAACCTTGAGCAGTTGACCGTAGGAGACTTGAGTGGGGTCGTAGGTGATTTTGACCGCCTCCGCATGCCCCGTTTGCCCAAAGCTGACTAACCCATAATGGGCTGTTTCGGCATTGCCACCAGAGTAGCCCGACACGACATCAGAAACCCCTTTGAGGTGTTCAAACACAGCTTCCATGCCCCAAAAGCAGCCTCCCGCAAAAACTGCCGTCCGCAGTTCCTTTGCTTTTGAAGTGGGGAGATTAACAGCTGGGTCAGGAAAGACTTTACTCACCATCGCGATCGACGAGTTAGCGGCAGACTGAGAGAACCGCAAATACGAGACTCCGCCTATCAGTGCGAGTGCTACTAACGACAAGATTGATAGCTTACGTAGAGAGCGAAAAATAAGGTTCGTTGTAGATGTTGACATGGTGTGGGTGGTGTAAGTGAGGAGTAAGTTGCGTTCAAAGCGGTAGAGACGGAAAAAACGGGGCTAGCCAAAGCTGCACTTGAACATCCCAACCAAGCAAGATGGCGATCGCGGTAAACACGATCATGACACCTCCTACCCGTTGTAGGGTAGCGCTGTGAGCGCGTAAGTTAAGCAGGCGTCGGCTGGCAGCACGTCCGCCATACGCGATCGCCAACAAGGGAACAGCCGCACCGACTCCGTAGGCAACTAGCAACCCAAGCGCGCTACCAACATGATGATCAACGGCTGCTAACACTAAGATGCCGCCCAGCACTGGCCCAGCGCATGGTGTCCATAGAAGTCCCAGTTGTGTACCTAACCAAAATTCACCCGTTAGCCCACCGCGCATCGATTCCTTCGTCCAACGGTGGAGAGGCAGATAGCTAAAGATCCGGTAGCTCCAGGCTGGCACAATGGCTAAAAGGCCGAGCAAGAGCAAAATGACGATCGCGATATACCGCAGCACACTTGCCAGCGCGGCAAACCAACTTGCTGTAATCCCCAAAAGGCTTCCTGCGACAGCAAATCCACCCACCAGCCCAATCACTAGCGCGATCGGGCCATACTTATGAGACTGGAGCGATCGTCCAACCACTACAGGCAAGATGGGCAACACGCACGGCGACAGTACAGTCAGAATGCCACCGAGAAAAGCGAGTCCTATAGAGAGAGTAGAGGGAGGCATTGGCGGTCGGGGGGGAGAGGCAGGAGGCAGAAGACAAAAAGCAGCACAGAGAGAGCAGGGGTCACAGAGGAGGCTAAGAGAAATAGCAAACGCCCCGTTAGCCCAATAGCTTGCGAATTGTTTGCTCGGTGGTATCGTATGCGCCTTCACCGATGTGGTCGTAGCGTAGTAAGCCTTGGCGATCAGCCAGGAACAAATGCGGCCAATACTCGTTGTTGTAAGCTCTCCAGGTTTTGAACTCGTTGTCGATCGGCACAGGGTACGTAATGTTGTGCTTCTGTAAGGCCTGCTTGACGTTGTTAAGATCGCGCTCAAAGGCAAACTCTGGCGTGTGGATACCAATCACCTTCAGCCCTTTATCGCTATAGCGCTGATGCCACTGCACAATGTAGGGCAACGTACGCTGACAGTTGATGCAGGCAAACGTCCAGAACTGCACCAGCACAACACTCCCCTTGAGATCACTAACTGCCAATGGAGCCGAGTTAAGCCACTGACTGATACCCTGAAAGTCTGGCAACCCTCTACTGGACGCGATTAGAGAACTATTACTTGATGCAACTTCAGCAGGAGTGCTGCTGCTAGAGGATGAACTAGAGGGAGCGATCGTCGTCTCTGGAACGGCTCGTCTTGAAATGACGCCCAAAGCCGTTGCAACGCCTGCACCCGCAACTCCTAAACCAAGATAGGACAGGAGTTGCCTTCTGCGCCGTGAAAGGTTTTCCATTTCTGCTCCCTCAAAAAACATGATGAGACATATGCATAACAGATACCCTTACGAATGCTTGTAATTGCTGTTTGTTACAACAAGCGTTCGTGAGGGTACCATCTGCTGCAATGCGGCTTTACCCTAATGAGACGATCGATTATGGTTTGGTCGTGGTCTCTTTCTTCATGGCATCGCCTTTCATGGCATCACTTTTCATGGCACCACCTTTGGCATCGCCTTTCATCGCGTCGCCTTTCATGGCATCACCTTTGGCATCGCCTTTCATCGCGTCGCCTTTCATGGCATCACCTTTGGCATCGCCTTTCATCGCGTCGCCTTTCATGGCATCACCTTTCATGGCACCTTCAGGGCTGGTACTAGCGGCGGGAGCACTACTAGGAGATGCTTGATTAACGGTTGGCGTACTGGAGCAAGCAGCAAGGCTAGCCATCGTTAGACCTGCAATGAGACACAACAGTTTTGCTTTCATGGTGATTTCATCCTTAGAGTAATGGAATGAGAAAAGCTGCTTTTGATTGATCAGGTGATGCTTGGAGTACGAACACAATTGCTCGTAGGATCTCGTTGTAAAGGCGATGCCAACAGCGGTGCTCTTACTTACGCCTGGTAAAGTTGGTTTCAGTTGTACAGGAGCTAAAGTGATTGGCTCAGTACGTATAGAGTCAATCACCTTAGAAATGTCAGCCTGACAAACTTCTGATACTTACCAGGCTTTACCGACTTGAGCATTGACGAGGTTGAAGCCGCTCGCCGATGTGGAAATTTCAATGGTAAAAACCACCCGATAAAACAGGCTTTGCCAAAACCTTTTAGTGCCGGGTCAAATTTCGTAGTTACTTCACTTCGGCAGCAGGAAATTGAGCGATTTTTCCTTTCTTTACGGCAACAACCACATCAAAATGGGAGCAGTATGCAAACGTGACATCGTTCGCTTTGTTGTAAAGGTTTACGACGTGACCAGCACCTCCTACTTGAATGCCGATCGGCTCCAAGTCACCATAGAAAAAGCGACGCAGTTGGTCACCACCGCCAATTTGGCCCTTGTTTTTTGTAATCAGGTCAATTTTTTCTTGGACGCTAGGCCCTGATTGCTTTGCTTCAGCGGCAATCGCCTTACCAACCAGTGATGGATTGAATGCTTTGAGTGATGCATCGCCAATCGTAACCAAACCAACCATTGCGACACCTGTGAGCAAAGAAGCTATTTTCATTGGGCACTCCTACTGAAAGATTTGGATAGTGATTGCGGCGTGTTGTCAGTTGAATCACCATTGATTCACACTCAAAGCATCGCAGCCAGCACTGAAACCTGTCTGAAGCGCAACAAGAAATTGCCTGAAATTCAGCCAATAGTGTTCTCAGACATCTCTCAGCGATTTCTCAGCTTGTGAAGGCTAGATGAGACCAGATCCTAACTGTTCAACCGCCAACCCATCAGGAGATGGAAAAGCAACTAGCACTTATACCAAACCTGTCAACGGAACAGCAGCCAGCTTCTATAGTTGGCGAACTCATCCCATCACGGGGCATCGCTGGAAGCCAAGAGTGGATGTGATCTTTTGTGTAGTAAGAACGGGCTGAGGTTAAACCAATTCCTGCCTGGTTTGCTTGATCAAATACTTCACTATTCTCTAAGATCCGATCTTCTTTAGGGCAGGACTTACGCAAATTCTCTAAAACTAGCCCCCCAGCCCCCAAATTTGGGGGAGCAAGCACTCAAAGTCCCCCAGAATTGGGGGATTTAGGGGGCGACTGCGTAAGTCCTATAGGGGTTAAAAGAATGCGTAAAGGGGCAGGCATAATACGCGTATTGAGCAGGCGCTCCATCTTACAATTAATTTCATCCTCCTACTTATAACCAGTTCGTACTTCTACCAGCGCTCGAACAATGAAACTGAACAATGCTTCTCGATCGCTCACCTGGCTTAGGTGGACAACGGCACTGGGCTTCATCGCCTGTATCACCCCAACGGCTGCCACTGGTGCAACAATCAACCCTATTGATGAGCCGCCATGCTATATGCGAACCCAGGATGGCAGAATTGTAAATTTGCAGAGCCTTTGCAGCCGAACGCCTCCCCAATCGACGCAACTCGACCCTGCGACCAATCAGTTAACACCAAGAACGCGATTGCCTCAAGCCGCACCAACTCAAGTAGGCGTTCCACCACAGGCAGGCGAGCAAACTGGAAGCCATGCTCAAGGTAATCCAGACTCAGATGATGGTCGCTACTGAGGAGGGTGCAAAGGCTTAAAGAGACTGGGATGGCAGCGATCGCTACCATCCCAGCCATGTTTAACGCTCTAAAGTGACAGAGGCTCTCGCGATCGAGATCTTCAGTCATTCTTTAACATCACCGTGCCAACCAAAGACTGTCACGATGACAAGGGGGTTTGCAGTTAGCTTTTCAGCGCTGCCAGCATTGCCTGATAGATTTGCGATTGATCGACATGCTTGGGCAGACCAGGAATGGTGAAGCCATACTGTTCAAAGTCCTTACCCACGTATTGCTTCAGGTTCAGCGGTGCGCCCTGGTAGTAAACGGGCACAGGACGGTTGCTGTGGTTGCCCCAACCGTACTTGATCGTGTCGTAAGCACCCCAGAAGTGACCAGCCGTTTTAGGAGTGTGCTTGGCAAAGGTCAAATCTTTCGCACCATAGCGATCGAGCAGTTTAGGGAAGTTGTCGTTGATGGTCAGGTAATGGTCGTGGTCAGCCGTGACAACCAACACATTCTTGCGCCAGCCGCCATGACCCTCAATCCACTGAATGACTTCGCCGATCGCATTGTCAAAGGCAATCACATTACCAATCAGGTTTTCCATGTTGTTATCATGGGCAGCCCAATCTACATCGCCACCTTCCACCATCAGCCAGAAGCCATCCTTATCCTTGCTCAATACGTTGAGTGCCGCTTTAGTCATTTGAGCAAGCGTTGGGTTCGCTTTGCGTTCGCGCTGAATGAAGTTCGTTGGCGTTTCACCTAGCACAAGCGGACGCACGGTATCAGGGGTCGGAATCTGCGTACCGTTGTTGGCGGGTTGACCCGTTGCAGCAGTGGAAGCAGACGCGCTTGAGTAGACCGAGAAGTTATCCAAGCCAGTCAAGGCATAATCGCCTGTAGACCCACGAGTGGGAATATTGCCGTTTTGACCGCGTGCGCCATACAGCCCCAGCAAACGCTGTCCCTGATTCGGATCAAGGTCTTTAGACACATCCAGCAGTTGCTTACCAGCGTTCACAATGTCCTTTGTTTTGACACTCAAGTCTGTGACGCGGGTATCACGCTCTAAGAACTTGTAGCCATAACGGTTTGAGTCAGGCTTGCTGTGCAGCTCGTTATAGGTTGATTCTCTGATATACGTAAAGCCTTTGGGCACGATCGTGCTAGCAGCAGCCGTATTCTCAAAGTCTAGAGGATGACCACCACCCAACAGCACGGTGGGTAGGTACGGCTCACCGGGGAGATCCGAGCGGATGGCCTCTTGCAGAATGTTATCCAGTGCTGGGTAGTCTGCATCGTATTTGGCACGGCGGTTAACGCTAGAGATGGCTGCACCAGGAGTTGCGTGGGTAATGGGTACGGATGTCACTACCCCTGTTGCTTTACCAAGCTTGTTGGCAGCTTGCAGAATGGTTTCTAGCAGCTTCTCGAAAATATCAACAGCGATCGCGTTGTTGTAGCTTTTAACCCCGGTATACAGCGATGTTGCCGTGTTTGCCGAGTCAGGATAGCTACACGTGATGTAGTCGCGATCGTACCCTTGAGCTTCGGCAACCGCAGGGCTAATCGGGGTCCAGGGATTAGGGCCACCCTTCGCTGGGTCGTAGCCAACCAAATTACCACCAGAGGTACTGCCACCCGTGCGGCAAGGCTGGAGAGCCGCAGCCGTCAAGTTACGTGCAGGTGTACCGGGGTTGAACTCTGGGCTAAAGGTGAAGCCAGGAAGGGGTGGAGCCGCACCTGTCGCACCACAATCAATACCAGTCGGATTGGTCGTTGATCTACAGGTAGAGTCGGATGCATTCAAGGCAGAGTTGCCATCGTTGTAGACTCCGTTCGCACCAGGAATGGTGGTGCCGTAGGTGGTGGCGTAGGTGTAGCCCTTCAGTTGTTGCATGAACAACCCAGTACCCTTGCCAGATTTGTAGGCAGGAGCACCCTTCGCGATCGAAGCCGCGCGAGCCATTTCCCAACCCATGCCATCGCCAATCATTAAAATGACATTGACGCCGTTACCGGAACCACTGTCGGCAAGCGCAGGCGGAAGACCGATCGGGCTGAACAACAGTGAGGATGAGGTAAAAACGGTAGCCGCAAGCAGTGCTAACCAACGTGAAAAGGTGCTAAAAAAGCGAAGCATTGGCAGAGACCTTTGGTGTGCAGGACAAAATGCAAAATAAAACAGCAGCCGAAGATAGCTGGATTGGCGATCCACTACAGCGGGTAAACTCGTACTGCTATCAGCTAAGCGACTAGCAAACTACTTATTGGTTAGGACTTACGCACTTGCCCCCTAGCCCCCAGCATTGGGGGCTTTAATTGGCTCTGTTCTCCCAAAATTGGGGGCTAGGGGGCGAAAGATGACCGCTTTTGCGTAAGTCCTATTGGTAAAAATTAGGCTCTTGATGAGAGCTAGCAGCATCAGCCGTAACGCGAACGCCTATAGCTGTAATGGCTGTTTGATCGCCCCATACCTTCGTAGCAGCTTCAGCAGATGGCTGACTTGCCGTCATAGTGGCGAAAGACAGCGCGATCGCTGCCAACAGCCCACCCAAAAAGCAAGCAAACCAGCGCTGGCGGTTACTCAAAAAGGACATTGTGATCGGTCTCCTTGTGCGAATCGTGAACTCTATCTGAAGTGTGCGACGATCGCCGCACACGATGATTACTGGCTGCTGTGATGCATCGACCCTTCAGCAGTCACTAAATCACCCAACGTTGTTGCTGCACTTACGTGGGCACTTAAACGGCTGTCTAGCATTTGGAAACCTTCCAAACTCACGGCATAGCGATTGTTAAACTGCAAGGTTGCTTCCTGAATACCAAAGGTTTGGCTCAGTTCAGCTTGCAGCGCTGCTAACAACCGATCGCGCTCTGCTGCTGTCAACGGGTCGATCGCTAACTGCGCACAAAGCCCAATGCGATCGCTAGCAATTAACCAGATGCTCAGCGTTTGCACCTGATGAACGCCTGCAAAGGACTCCAGGCATTTCCTTACGGTTCCTGGATCGGTCGATCGCGGTGCATAGTTCAGCAAAACTTCCAGACTGTTCCAAATCAGCGGCAGTGCGCTCAACCCAGTCAGGCAAGCGATCATCAGACCCGCAACCGCATCAATCCACAGCCAGTGCAGGCTATAAATGACTAGCGCAGCGACCAAAAGGCCTACCGAACTAGCAACATCCGCAAGAACATGTAAGAATGCGCCCTGAAGATTGAGATCGTTGACACTATGCTTGTGCAGCAGTTTAAGATTAAGACCATTGACAAGCAGCCCCAACCCAGCCCCTAGCAACAGCGGCAAACTTAAAACAGGCTCAGGAAAGTGAAAGCGCTCTAAAGCTTCCCAGGCAATTAGCGCGGCGATCGCCAGCAAGCTAAACCCATTCGCTAGAGCTGCCAACCATTCAACGCGCCAATGCCCAAACGTGGCTCGACCCGTCGCCGGACGACGCGCAAACCAACTTGCAGCGAGCGTTATTGCCAACGCGCCCACATCTGAAAATAGATGCCCTGCATCAGCTAGCAGCGACAAGCTGTGACTCCATGAACCAATGCCTAACTCTGCAAACCAGAGACAAACGAGTAGCACAAGCACAAGCCACAACCGACGAGTGGCTCGTCGAGACTGACCTGATGCCAGGTTATCCAAGTCACAACATTGACAGTTCCAATCATTAACAGAAGAATTACGCCCCTGTGTCACCGCGATCGTCATTCAGCAGGCCTGGTAGATAAATCAACGAACCTCTGAACAGGCTAGCAGTGATGCAGTTAATAAAGCGATAAGGTCTAGTTAATATTGCGTAGGTATTGGTTAAGAGCATCGCTAGAAGCTCAGTAAAACCACACAAATCACTTCACCAAAGGAATTTAGTAGAGCAGCGATTCTGTGAAGATTCTATGAAGATAACTTTTGATCTGCGCCAACATTCAAGCGGCTTTCAAGCAGACTGTATTGCTGCGTCGCGGTGGCAAATGGCTGTAAAGTGCCTGGAACGATCGCATGCTCATTGCCAGTTAAATTCTGTACATCAAACGCATTGCTGTAGGCACTGTGTGCCGCTTTACTAGCGTTTACTAGCGATCGTGCCTTCAATGATCCGGCTTCAGAGCCTACAACAGGTTTCATGTCGTTAGCCTGGCTTTGAATTACGGGCGGGTAAGTAACGAAGCCAGTAACCTTTCAGAACTTTTGTCAGTCAATCAGGTTTGCCTCAGAGCACCAGTGTGTAACGAGCGAATTAATCCACATTTCAGAGGCAGTTAGCTTAAATTATTTTGTATTGTCACAGTACGTAAGCTTGCGCTTGAATTCTATCTATAAAAGGAGCTATAAAAAAAATGCTTTAGTCTTTCTACTGCCGTACTTTTATGAGTTCAAGCTATCTGTTGAATTCTGTTCTTTAAGACATGTTTGTATTAGTGTAGTTGCTAAAACATTCCGATCTATCGATACAAGGTGCGTCGTTATGTAAGTTGACAGTCGTTCTTGGTTTGCCTGACATTGAGTGCTGTCTACTGAAAGCGAAGGCTGAAGACCAATCCAGGATCGTTTTTCCAAAAGAGTAGAATTGCCATAGCTGCACTTTCAAAATCAGCAGAAATCACTCAATCGAGTGTAGACGGGTAGAGGAAAAATCTGCACTAATAGATGGGGCTAGATGGAAGCCCAAGACTCTGCTGAGTCTGGTTGTCATGGACAAAACAGCGGTAAATCCACAGGCTTTAAGGATGGGCTGTGTCTGCTTAATCATGTGTTACAAAGCAGCAAACGTTCGCATTACGAAAAACCGTGCTGTAAGCCAGCCAGATGATAATGGCGATCGCTAAGTTGACTCAAGCAAGACGTCTTGCTTGAGCAGGTGAAATGCAGGTTGTAAAGGCAGGATCAACGGCGCAGGATTTACAGGTTATCTCCTTACAGCAATCGCCGTGATGAACACCAATGCCATTATCTACAGCAGACAAACTGCATCATCTATGCGTAATTTTGCAATTCGAGCTGTAACCATTATTAACGGTTTCTTAAGGCTGAAAAGCGTTAAACGTTGCGCCTAAAAGCAGTTTGCTGCCTCGTATTGGCTCAATATTGCATTGGCTCAATGTATTACTTTTTCTTACAGTCAACCGGATCAGGATCATCCAACGTCTGCATTATACAGAACTGGAGGTAAAGACTATGCGGTTAAGCCGCCATGACAAAAAGCGCTGTGATCTCAAACAGTGGTGTGTGTGAGTTAAATTCCATTTTGCTTAAACAGTTTTTGTGCAACTAAGGCAACAAAACGTTCATTTCAGCCCCCAATGAACACAATAACTATGAATTACTCAATCAATTTCGATAATTTACTGCAATCGATCTTAGAAAGCTTGATTGATGGTGTTTTGGTCATGACCGATCAGCATGACCTTGTTTATGCCAACGGGATGGCGCGCGCTATCTATGCCCAGCTATGGCGTGACACGTCTGATCCGCTACCGCGTGAAATTCAGCGTGTTTATCAGTCGCTCATTGAAAGTAAAGCCATGTGCCCCACCAAGCCGATCGTGCTTGAATCAGAAGTGGTAACGTCCAAAACGACCTTCCGCATTCGGGCACAGTGGTTGGCGCTGGAGATTGCCTCACGGCCCTGTCTGCTGCTGCGCCTGCAAGACCAGAACCAGTCGGTACAAAGTCTGGCGCTGGCCGAAGCCCAAAAGTGGGGACTGACCCCCCGTGAAACAGAAGTTTGGTCACAACGACGATCGGGCTGTAGCCGCAAGGCGATCGCAACGAACCTCTATATTGCGCTTGATACGGTCAAAAAACACTTGAAGAACATCCACCTCAAACAACAGGCGGCAGAAGACGAGGCAGAATGGCGATCGAGTCAGGCATCGTAGGTCAGCATCTTGCCATTATCCCGTGTGGCTGTCATACCTGGCAGCACATTCTAGAAAGCGAGCCGGGCTTTCTGGATGCGTTCCCCAATGCAAGTGAAGATAGGATGCATGGAGATTGGGACGATGCCAGCCTTCAGGGGTGGGAAGTGGGGAGTGGGAAGTAGGGAGTAGGGAAAAAAGCGGAGACGTTGGCTCCTGAGTCAAATAGGAGCGATGAAACTCATGTCCGCAAACCGTTGAGTGACGCTCTAGCATCAGGCTATTTTGACGGGCGATCGCATGGCGGTAGCCCAGAGTTAAGCGCTTGCTCATGACAGCCGTGGTCGGTAATATGCCCGTCATCGGAAACGACTGTCCTTCAAAGGTCGTAATTTTTTCGCAGAGATACATCAAGCCACCACATTCTGCGTAAGTCGGCATGCCAGTCTGAATCGCCGCTTGTACGCTGTCGCCAGCAGACACATTCGCTGCCAACTGCTCAGCAAACATTTCTGGAAAACCACCGCCAAAGTAAAGCCCCTGCACGCCATCTGGCAACGCGCGATCGCATAGAGGACTCCAGGAAATCAACTCAGCGCCTAACGCTTCCAGCAAGTCTAAATTGTCGGCATAGTAGAAACTAAAGGCAGCATCCTGGGCGATCGCGATTCGGGGGGAAGAGGGGAGCGAGAGAGCTTTGAGTAGCACTTCGTGCCGCTGAGTCCGTTGGACACGCTTCGCGAACGCTAGAGAGTTTTGAGTTTTGAGTTCCGATTCCCGCCCTCTGCCTTCTGCCTTCTGCCCTCTGACTCCCGACTCCCAACTCCCGACTCCCGACTCCAATAACGGCATCAACTGTGCCCAGTCAAAACATGTTTCACCCACATAAGCCAGTCGATCGACGATCGCGTTCAGGTTTTCCAGTTCGGCAGTCGGGATCAGGCCCAGGTGACGATCGGGAATGGTAATCTCATCCTGTCGGCGTAGAACACCCAGAATGGGGATGTCGAGGGGTTCCAATGCGGCGGTGAGAAGTTCCAAATGACGATCGCTGCCAACCCGGTTGAGCACGACTCCGGCAAACTGAAGGCGCGGATCGAGCGAGCGATACCCGTGGGCAATGGCGGCGATCGAATGAGACATCCCGCTGCAATTTAGCACCAAAAGAATGGGACTCTTTAGCAACCGGGCAACATGAGCCGTGCTGGCAAAGTCTTTGCGTCCAGCAGCCCCGTCGAATAGCCCCATGACCCCTTCAACAAGCGCATGAGTAGCTGTCTTCGCATGGCGATCGAAACACTGCTGCACATAGGTTTCGGATGTCAGCACCGGGTCAAGGTTGCGGCAAGCGCGACCCGTGACATAACGATGAAACATTGGATCGATGTAGTCAGGCCCAACCTTAAACGATTGCACCGACACATTTCGCTGTCGTAAGCAGGACAGCAACGCAAGAGTGACCGTTGTTTTGCCCACCCCACTGCGCTCGCCTGCAACAATGAGAACCATAACAATAGTTGTTAGTGATTAGCTGATAGCCTTAAATCTGACTGACAAGGTGTGAGAACCCTTTCAACCGGGTTACAAAACGCTTGCAGTCCTCTACCTTTGGGGAAGGCAAAACCTAGAGAGGACTTCCTTCCATTAGCCCGCACTTTCAGTGCAGGGCGGGTCAGGTGATCGCTAAAAGATTTGTCAGTCAACCAGGTCTTAAACTCTAGCAACTAAAAACGAACAATTAAAAACTGTCTAGCTGTGCAATGCCAACACTTTGGCGACCACTGACAGGCTTTCTTCATACAAAACATCGTGTCCCCAGCGCTGTAGCTGCTGGCTGAGCAGAAATTCAGCCTTTTGATCTGAAAGGGATGAGACAATTTCGGTCTGACAGGCTTGAGCGCTGCCACCGGCTTCCATTCGCATACAGCCCGTTGTTTCTGAGCAAAGAATGGTGCAGCAGTTTGCTTGCAGGTTGGTGGAGGTAACGCGGATACCCACCAGATCGCCTAGTATCTCTCCCCAGTCAGCGGTTGGAATGGCGGCTAGTTCAGCTGTGATTTCGCGCTGATTCGCTCCCTTAAAGGTCACGTGCTTCAGGTCATAGTCTCCCCCCGTCTCTTTAAAGGCCACAGGTTGCCAACCTAGCCGACTGGCAATCCAGCCCAGATACATAAATGCTTGAGCCGCATTGCCTTTTTCATAGTCGATCGCAATCTGATCCACTTCAATCAGGGACGCACGGCGCTCCGGTGGATCAAACGCAGCCGCCATGAGTTCTTGCCAGGGTTCAAGGCGATGCCAGTTAAGGTCAGCAATATACGTGCCTTCATCAACCAAATTTTGAATCTTAAGAAACTCAGATTCTGGGTCACTAAAGTAGCAAGAGTCTAGAATCAGGCAATTACAGGTCTCAGCTAACCGCTTAAAAAGGGCTTGCTCAGGGTTAGGGGTCGCCTTCCACCACACAAATTTGGGAAGATCGTGGATCATGAGCGAGGCAACCAACTCACCAACGCGCTCTAGAGCAGCTTTAGTGCCCCGTAGGGTAATGTACTCGCAGCAGATGAGATGGGTGCTGCTGCCTTGCTGCACCGGACAGTAAGCAGATACTTGAGCCGTGACACCCTGGTCTTCACCTAGAATTGGACAAACCGTAATAATCCGGCAGGGGTTTTGTACCGCGATCGCATCGCTAATACTAAACCCGCGCGCATTTAAGTTTTCAAACTTGACACGATCGCTGGGCTTCTTCGCAAACTCTTCTCGCAGTTTTGCCAGCGTACCTGGATCAACGCGACCTGTAATAGACAACCCATAAGACTTTTGGGCGTCCTGCACCGCTGCTTTCGTCATGGGGCCATGAATACCATCGATCGGCCCTTCGTAAAAACCCAGTACCGCTAGCAGTTGCTGAAACTCTTCTGGTTCATAAATCACCATGCTAAACGTCGATGCTCTGGTAGCGCCTTGATTGGGCGAATCCACATTCTGAGTCTGCCAAATGGCACTGAGTTCTGCCTCAATTTCATCGAGAGAAATATCTTTGGGTCTTTGCAGCGCAACAAGTGGAGTGGTGGTCATAAGAGTTGTTAGTGATTAGTTGTCAGTGGTTAGAAGCATTAGGGAGTCGTGAATCGGGAGTGGGGAGTTGGGGGAAGAGCATTGGTGGTTAGTGAAGAGTCAGCAGTTAAAGTTAGCTAGCAACTAACATCTAACAACTTTTTAGCCTTCGTCCCTCATCCCTCATCTTTCATCCCTTCTTCAAAGTCTTCTCCAATTGCGTCCATCGCGGTTGAGTAACAGTTCTGATTCAACCGGGCCCCAAGTGCCAGCTTCGTAGAGGGGAATGGTTTCTGGTGGGGCAGGGGCATCCCAAACATTGAGCAATGGAGTGAGAATGCGCCAGGACGCTTCGACTTCATCGCCACGGGTGAAGAGGGTTTGATCGCCCAACATACAGTCTACAAGTAACCGACTGTAGGCATCGGTGTTGGCCTGTCCAAAGGCCGTGTCATAGCGAAAGTCCATATCGACCGATCGCGTCCTCAGAGACGTGCCCGGTGTCTTCACCTCAAAGCGCATCGCGATGCCCTCGTCGGGCTGAATCCGCATGGTCAGGATGTTTGGGTTCGCTTGCTTGGCGGCTGATTGAAACATCAAAAATGGCACTTCTTTGAACTGAATGGCGATTTCTGATACCTTTTTGGGCATGCGCTTCCCGGTTCGCAAGTAGAAGGGAACCCCTTTCCAGCGCCAGTTGTCGATCGTCAGCTTCAAGGCAGCGTAGGTGGGTGTCGTCGATTCGGGTGCTGCCCCTTCTTCTTGCCGATATGCTGGCACTTGTTTACCCTTCATCCAGCCTTCCGTGTATTGTCCGCGCACGGCTGAATTACCAAGAATTTCCAGATCTGCCAGGTGTGTGGCTTGCAGCACTTTCGTTTTTTCGTTGCGGATGCTGTTTGCTTCCAGGGAGTTTGGGGCTTCCATTGCCGTGAGGCAGAACAACTGCATCAAGTGGTTTTGCACCATATCACGCAGGGCACCAGCCGTCTCGTAGTAGCCTGCCCGCCCTTCTAGACCGACGGTTTCTGCTACGGTAATTTGAATGTGATCGACAAACTGGCGGTTCCAGAGCGGCTCAAAGATGGCGTTTGCAAACCGGAATACCATCAGGTTTTGCACCGTTTCTTTGCCCAAATAGTGATCGATACGGTAGACCTGTTGTTCGTCGCAGACTTTTTGCACGACTCGATTCAACGCTTGAGCTGAAGCCAAGTCGCGGCCAAAGGGCTTTTCGATTACGAGGCGCTGCTTTTTGGGGTCTTCGATCATGCCAGCAGCGCCAAGTTGCTGAATCGCTTCCGCAAAAAACTTGGGTGCAACGGAAAGGTAAAACACGCGATTGCCTCGTGTGCCGCGCTGCTGATCAAGCTCTGCCAGAAAGGTTTTGAGCTTCTGGTAATCATCCTGGTTATCCAGGTCACCGGGATGATAGAACAAGCCTTTGGCAAAGTCATCCCAAAGCGCCTGCGTTCCGAGACCGCCACCAAACTCCTCTACGCCTTCGCGCATGTGTTCTCGAAAGTAGTCATGGCTCCAATCACGACGAGCCACGCCAACGATCGTCAACTCAGGGGGCAACCGTCTCTCTCGCTTCATCTGATAGATGGCAGGCACAAGCTTGCGCTGAGTGAGATCACCAGAGGCACCAAAGATGATTAGAATCTGCGGTTCGGGAATACGGTCTTGTTGAAGTCCGACGCGAAGGGGGTTTTCGAGCAGAGTAACCATAAGGTAGAGAAGGATATAAGGATGAGGGATGAAGTTGAAAGTTTTGAGTTACGAGTTTTGAGTGATTGGATTCAACTCAAAACTCATAACTTAAAACTCATAACTCTTACACCGTAGCAAGGCGATTCACTTTGTCTTCGAGCGATTTCATCAACGACTGGAAGGGTTGGACGAATTTGTCGATGCCATCAGCGAGGAGTTCGTCCATCACCTCGTCAAGATTAATGTTGATGTCAGGGTCTTTGAGGCTTTCGATCAGGTTGTACGCTTCTTCAACGCCTGTTTCTAGACGATTATCGACGCTGCAGTGATCGGCACAGGCTTCGATCGTGGCAGGGGGTAGTGTGTTCACCGTATCAGGGCCTACCAACTCATCAACATACATGACATCACTGTAGTCAGGGTTTTTAGTACCTGTACTAGCCCACAGCAGGCGCTGGACGTTCGCACCTTTGGCACTTAGCGCTTTCCAGTGATCGCTTTGGATAATCTTCTTATACTCCTGGTAAGCAACCTTTGCGTTAGCGATCGCTACTTTTCCTTTAACTGCCACCAGACGATCGCGAATATTTTGATCGGGTACGCCTTCTTTCAGCTTTTCGTCAATCTTGCCGTCAATATTAGTATCGATGCGGCTCAGGAAGAAGCTGGCGACGGAGGCAATTTTGCTGATGTCCTTCCCTTCAGCCACGCGCTTTTCTAAGCCTCGAATGTAGGCCCAAAACGTTTCGACGTAGCTGCTTACCGAAAAGAGAAGCGTGACATTCACGTTGATCCCTTCGCTAATCACTTGCTCTACGGCAGGAATGCCTTTTGAGGTGCCGGGGATCTTAATCATGACGTTCTCTTTGCCGATCGCGTTGTAATAGCGACGCGCTTCCGAAATGGTTTTTCCAGTGTCATTCGCGATATCGGGCGGCACCTCAATGCTGATGTAACCGTCTAGGCCACCAGACTCGTCATAGATCGGCTTGAAAACATCGCATGCATCTCGAATATCTTGAAAGACAAGCGATTCGTAGATTTCTAGCGTGGACTTCTTCGCGTTGATCCCGGCTTCAATGTCTGCGTCATACATCGCATTACCCGCGATCGCCTTCTCAAAAATGGCGGGATTGGATGTGATCCCACGCAGTCCACGGGTCTCAATGAACTTCTTCAAATCGCCGGATTTAATCAGATCCCGCGCCAAATTGTCCATCCAGATGCTCTGACCATACTCTTTAATCTCAAACAGATGATTCGTCGCTGTCATCGTACGTTCTCCTAAATCTCCTAAATGCAAGTTCCCAGCTATCAGCGTCAAAGCTCCGTCTAACAACTAACAACCAAAAACCAACAACTACCTAATGCGCTGCGATCGCCTGACGCGATCGTTCTTGAATAAACGACTCCACTAACGCCACATCCTCTTTACTGCCAATGATGAGTGGTGTCCGGGCGTGAAGTTTTTCTGGCACGGCATCCAGAATGTCCTGAGTGCCCGTGCTGGCTCTGCCCCCAGCTTGTTCTGCCAAAAATGCCAGTGGAGCCGTCTCGTAAAGCAGTCGCAGCTTACCCTCTGGCTTTTTGACCGTGCCGGGGTAGAGAAACACACCACCCTGAAACAGAATGCGATGGAAGTCTCCGACCAAGGCGCCACTGTAGCGAGCGGTATAGCCCTCATGCCGATGAACATAGCGAATGTAATCGCGGATAGACTCATCCCATTGCCAGAAGTTGCCCTCGTTAGTGCTGTAAACGGGACCATGCTCTGGCATCTGGATATTTTCACTAGAGAGAATAAACTCGCCCAGGCTGGGATCAAGGGTAAAGGCGTGGACTCCTTTGCCGATCGAATACACCAGCACGGTACTGGGACCGTAGAGAATGTAACCCGCTGCAATCAACTTGCGTCCGCTTTGCAGTAGATCGCTCGCCGTACCGTCCAGATCGTCGCCTTCCTGCTGACGCACCGCAAAAATCGAGCCGACGTTAATGTTGATATCAACATTTGAGGAACCGTCGATCGGGTCGTACAGTAACGTATAACGCCCCAATGGACAGTTTTCAGGAATGTAGTAAGGCTTCTCCATCTCTTCGGAAGCCAGACGGCAGACTAACCCGCTCTGCTTAAAGACGGCGATGAAGACCTCATTGGCATACACGTCCATCTTTTTAACGGATTCACCCTGCACATTCTCGCTACCCGTAAAGCCCAGCGCTCCTTCCATTAGCCCTGCACGGCTGAGGCGACGAGCAATGAGCTTGCCTGCCAGCGCAATGCGATTCATGATTGCGCTCAGATCCTGAGCATCGGCTGAGAACGTTTGCAGTTGCTGAAAAACGTGACGCGACAGTGTGGTGCAGTCGTGATCAAGCGCATATTCGTAGTCTAGTGATTCGTAGGCTTCGACCATTGGTTAACCTCCTGATAGCCGAGCTTGGTCGGAATGACTCCGCTTTATTATGCGGTATGATTCCACCTTCTATCTTAGGAAGCCATGAGAAGATCGGCATTTCCTTTAGAACAACTACAGAAATGGACTACTGGCAGGTGTTGGAGAATACGGAGGAGAAGGCAGGAGGCAGAGGGCAGGAAGTAACGTTGTTGAGTCCACAGGCGAAAGCGAAATGTTTAGAAAAACACAGGCCAGTAGACCAGGTTGAGGAGATGAAGCCCCAAAAACAAACAGCGCGATCGCGCTGTTTGTTTTTGTTCAAAAAGGAGGTACTAATGCCGAGCGGAATTACTTTTGAAATTAAGGCAGCGAGGCATGATGGCGACTATTTAAAGTTGAAAGACCTTAAGAGGGTTGAGGAAATTTCTCGCAATCTAGAAAAGGATCAATTATGGGGATGATGCATTCCAGAAGTTAAAGCCACTTTTGACATCCATACAGGAACCGCTCAATTGGCTAATGGCTCCTATGCTTCAGAAGAAGCTTTCAAAGCAAACCCAGATTATGAGTACCTGAAGGAATTGGCCCTTAGAGATATTCTGATGTCTATAGATGTGCGGAGAAGATTCTTTAAAAGAGCCGTTGAAGAATACTATGAAGGTCGAAGTGAAATCTCTAGAGCAATTTTTGATCCTTCATGAACTAGGGAGATTCAACTTTTCAAGAGTGCTTAGACAATAATAAGACAATTTGCCAAAGCAAAAAATGATGCGTGTTGGGTTTTGTGCTTCAACCTAATCTACAAAATTCGCGATCGCTCTGAATCATCAAAGTTCACATCCTAGCGTCGGTATTATGAGCTTTGAAATTGGCTCAACAACCAGGCTCCAACTTGTGACTGATCGGTTTCGCGACTACGACGAAGCGCTTCTTCTAACGTTGTTAGTTTGAGTCCAGGTAAGATTTGCGACTCGTCAATGCGTTGGGAACCTCGATCGCTGATCGCATAAGCCAAAACCTGAATATTCTGCACATCTAAGACCCAATATTCAGCAACTCCCAACTCTTCGTAGAGCGATCGCTTGATGCCTAAATCATCCAATAGCGTTGTCTTTGACACTTCGATCACTAAATCCGGCACTGGATACTGATTCAAGTTCACAATGTTCGTACCCGATGGAATTGCCCGTGCATTCGTGCCAATGTAACACGACACATCTGGTTGACAGTCTTGCACCCCTTCCTTCCGATAGCTCACACTATCAAGCGCCGTAAGGGGAAGCTGCTTGACGATCGCAAAGAGTTCGATCGCCAGTAAAACAATTGTATGGTCTTGTCCATGATCAAACCCAACAGGCAGCATCTCTAGCCTCATGTGTCCCCGGTAATAGTACCCCTTTGCCTTCTCATAAACCGGATTTTCACTGAGTTGGGCATACTCTTTCCAAGGAGCGGCTACCCAGGTATCTGTCAGCCGTTGAGTTTGTAGTGGACTCATCACTAGAGCTTGAAGTGGAGGTATTTCTAGAGTAGAACAAATGCTTTAAAAAAGACAGATAGAGGGTGGTCTGATGGGGCAAAGCGGTTGGTCGATCGCATTCTTTGCCAAAGCCAATTGCTCCAATTTTGTGAGCGATCGCAGTGCACTAACATCCGTCAAACGATTGTCCTCAAGATTCAATTCTCGGAGTTTGTTCAGTGAGCTTAAAGGCTTCAAGTCAGTAACATCGTTGTGGTTCAGGTTGAGTTGGGTCAACTGACGGAGAAGCTGCAACGGGCTGAGGTTGTCAATCTGATTATCGCTAAGAATTAGTTCTGACAGGTTAGTGAGCGATCGCAACGCCTCCAGATCGATGATTTCATTCTCGCCAAGATTTAATTCGATTAATCGGGTGAGTCTACTGAGCGGCGTGAGATCGCTGATGCGGTTGCGACGTAGACCGAGAATAACCAGGTATTGCAATGGTTCTAACGGGCTAATATCATCGATTCGATTGTCGCTCAGCAGAAGGGTTGTCAGGTTAGTGAGCGATCGCAACGGGCTAATGTCATCAATGCGATTGCCAATCAGAAACAGATCGCTAAGTTCGATCAGCGGTTCAAGCGGTTCAAGATTGGTGACGCGGTTTTTGATGAGGAAGAGGGCGGTGAGTTTTGTCAGCGATCGCAACGGACGGAGATCGCTTACCCGATTTTCACTCAGGTAGAGTGCAGTCAGATTCGTCAGTGCGCTCAACGGGCTGAGATCCACGATCTGGTTTTGATCTAATCTCAGTACGGTAAGGCGAGTGAGCGATCGCAGCGGGCTAAGGTCAACCAGATGATGATCCGTAAGTTCTAGCGTAGTGAGGCGTGAAAGCGCTTGGTTTGCCTGGAGACAGCTAGCGGTCTGCGCGCTCTGCAACAATACAGCGATCGTGTGCGCTGTCGTAGCAGGTAGGCTCGATCGCTGCAAGCAGAGATCGGTGAACGTGGGAGGCTGTCCAGGTAAGGGTTGTGCCAGAGCAACTGGTGTGATCCAAACAAGATAGAGGCAGAGAATGCTACTGAGGGCGATCGTGGCACGTTTGCGGAAAGGCACTCCAATCGTCCTCTTTGCTGTCACACACACGGGCAAAACGCTCGTCATGATTTTCCACCAGGGTTCCCTGACAGGTGCTAACGAACGATCGACCACGGGCATACTAACGACGGTCATCCATCCGCGCTCTGTCATGCTATCTCTGCTTTACCCACTGCTGCTGGTTGTTCTCATCTACGCCTTTCCCTATTTCATTGTCTATCTGCGAACGCGCCAAACAACATTTCCCTATGCCCGGTTTCAGCGGCAAGACATCGAAGCCGTTCCCGATCACCTCAAAGAAACGGTGCAACCTGCGATCGTCGCCTTAGAAACCCTGGGCTTTGAGTTCTGCACCTATCATCAGACTGAGCGCTCCGAGGGCAATCACGTTTGGTATAGCCTGCTCCAGCATGAGGCGTGTCAGACCTATGCCGGGGTTGAAGTACGACAGCCCTACAATGCCACTGCTCCATTTAGCTTTGGCTTTTCGACCTTCTTTGCCGATGGCACCCGATTCATGACGGGCAACAACAAGCTCTACGGGTTTTTTAGCGACAATCCTCAAGATATCCTACAGGCGATCGAAGATGCTTCCTTAGAAACGCTGTGGCAGGCGCACAAAGACAAACTGGCGGCGCTATGCCAAACCAAAACACCGCTCAATCTAACGCCTGACGGGTTTGTTGAAACGTTTGAGGCGCATGAGAGGGAGAACATTAACCGCCTGGGGAAGGCTGGAGAAGTTCATTTAGTTGAAGACGATCGCGGCTACCGTCTCACAAATTGGGTGGCGTTCACTGCTGTGCTGAAAGTGGCACGCGGACGGTATAAAAGGTCGAGTAAAAAGCAGACCGGGCAGCAGGACGCGGGCGCAACGCTGACAACCGATGCCGCGATCGCCCTTGATCTGGCAGAATTTCAGCAGTTGCAGGGAAGGCAAAAGGGGCTATTCTCTCGCAAAGCAAAGGTGTGGCTCTTGCTGAGCAGCCTCGCTCTGTTTGCCGTGAGCTACACGCAACTGTTTAGCTGGGAGACGCTGCTGATTTTTGTCGGCGTGATTTTGTTCCACGAAGGGGGGCATCTGGTTGCCATGAAGCTGTCGGGCTACCAGGATACCACCGTCTTCTTTGTGCCATTCTTGGGTGCGCTGGCAACCGCTCGGAACGATGATGCTACGCTGACGCAAAAATTCTGGGTGTCGCTGGCAGGTCCACTACCGGGATTGGTGCTGGGCATTGGGTTAGCGATTCTGATCGGTGATCATGCTCTCTCTGGCTCAGATGCCAATGCCTATCCAGACTGGGTGCATACCACCAGCATGATCCTGATTTCCTTGAATCTATTCAACCTGCTGCCTGTTTACCCGTTGGATGGTGGGCAAATTGCAAACCTGCTGCTGTTTTCTCGTCATCCCTATCTGGCAGTGGTGTTTCAAAGTATCGGCGTGCTGCTGCTCATGCTGTTGGGCTTGGGGCAGCCTCCGTTTCTGGTGTTTGCAGCCTTAATTGCGCTGACGATTCCCACGAGCTTTCGGGTTGCCAAGCTGCGAAAAAAACTGGCTTCTGTACCCGTGGGCGATCGCAATCAGCTCCTACACGCCATTTTCACCTTACTCCAGCAAAACGGCTTTGGCACGAAACCCTTTGCCAAACGTTATGCCTTAGCGCTCAGCCTGGTCGAAAGCCACCGGGAAACCAAAGCCAAACGATGCACCAGAGCAGGGTTGGCGGGTTTATATCTGTTTACCTTACTGGGAGGCATTATTGGCACCCTCTATGCGTTGATCCCTGATGTCAACCTCCTCATGAGTATGGTCAGCTATTACACACAAAACCCCAAAGAGGCGTACCAGCAGAAGCTTAAGCGAGATATTGAAAGTGCCGATAAAGTATTGAGCGTGAATCCAAATGATGTCGATGCTTACCTCAGAAGGGGCAAAGCACACCGACAATTGCATGAAGACGCAGCGGCAAAGCAAGATTAC
This sequence comes from Stenomitos rutilans HA7619-LM2, assembly GCA_019358945.1. Classification (GTDB taxonomy): domain Bacteria; phylum Cyanobacteriota; class Cyanobacteriia; order Leptolyngbyales; family Leptolyngbyaceae; genus Stenomitos; species Stenomitos rutilans. Next base: position 157,938 of record JAHHIE010000006.1, read on the forward strand.
GACCAGGCAGTGCGGCTAGATCTCAAAAATACCCATGCTTATTTGGAACGCGCCCAGTTTCGTCTACAGCTTCGGGATACTCAAGGCGCGATCGCCGATTACACCCAAATTCTACGTCTTGATCCGCACAGTAGCGATGTCTATTTCAGACGGGCAGGTGCTTATCTTGCGCTCAAAAACCAGCAAAAAGCGCTTCAAGATTACGACCACGTTTTGCGCTTAGATCCACAAAATATTCGCGCTTATCTCAGCCGAGGGTATGCCTATCAAGCCATGAAAAACTATCGAAGCGCGATCGCAGATTTCAACCAAATTTTGCGGTTAGATCCTCAGAATTTATCCGCATACTTTGCACGCGCAGATGCACTTTATGAGTTGAAAGATTACAAGAGCGCGATCGCCGATGCTAATCAAATTATTCAGCAAGATCCCAATTTGTCAGATGCTTACGATCTGCGCGGCAAAGTTCGGTTGAAGATGGGAGATTCGCAAGGGGCGATCGCGGATCAGCAAAAGGCGAAGACGATTGAAGACGGACAATTAGACTAACGCCTATTTTTGCCCGAAACGTCCGATGTTTGAGTGTAGAACTGTTGTGTAAGACCCTTATTAACTACGGTGACTGCGAACCTCATGCTGAAATTATCTGTGCGCGTTTTGTTCTGTGCTGCGCTGCTTCTGCTTGCGCTCTGGGTGCCCCGCACTCTAGCCGTTGAAACGCCGCCTGCGATCGAACCCTTCTTGATAGCAGGCAAGTTTGCCGAAGGTGAAGCCGCGATGCTGGCACGACTAAAGGCACAACCAGAGGATGATCAGGTGCGGTTCAGTCTGGGGGTCACGCAGTTGATGAGTGGTGTGGAACGGTTGACGCAATCGCTCTATCGCTATGGCTTGCGCCGCAACGCGCTGACGGGTATGTTGCCCTTTCTGCGTCTGCCGATACCAGAAAATCCTAACCCTCAGGTCATTCGGTATGAAGACACGCGGCAAATCCTCCAGACATTTTTGAATGATCTGGCAACCGTTCGTACCACACTGGCACCCATCAAAGATCCTGCGATCAAACTACCGCTAAGGCTTGGACTCATCCGGCTCGATTTGAATGGTAATGGCAAGCTTGAATCAACAGAATCGTTGTGGCGCATTTTTGCTGCTATTAATCGGCTGCGCGTCACGGAACAGCAGGCGAAGAGCTTTACGATCGCCTTTGATACCGCTGATACCATCTGGTTGCAGGGCTACACCAATCTATTCGGCGCGATCGGTGAATTTGCCCTGGCGCATGATGGGCAGGAGTTTTTTAACGCATTGGCGCATGTGGTCTTTACGAAACCAGAGACACCATACAAATTTCTAGTCGATGGTCGTCCAGAACAGAATCCCTACAGCTTTGGCGGCATCGATTTTGTAGATATTGTGGCGTTTGTGCATCTGCTACGCTTTCCTGTCGCTGAACCCCAGCGGATGACAACCGCCTTGCAGTATTTGCAGACCACTACAGCGCTAAGCCGTCAATCGTGGAAGCTGATTGCTGCTGAGAAGGATAACGATCGCGAATGGCTCCCTAATCCTAAACAAACAGGCGTGATTCCGAATGCACGCGTCACCCAGGCGATGATTGATGGCTGGCTAGCCTTTTTAGATGAAGCGGATGGTTTGCTAGAAGGTAAGACGCTCGTACCATTCTGGCGTGCACGCGAAATAAGAGGAGTCAATCTCCGCAAAGCCTTTCTAGAGCCACGCACAATGGATGTCGTGCTATGGCTGCAAGGAGCAGCCGCCGCACCGTATTTAGAAATGGGCAAGATGACCGATCGGGTTGTGTGGACACAACTCATCCAGGTCTTTCGCGGGCAATTTTTTGGCTTTGCCGCCTGGTTCAATTAAGGTGATTTACCGGAAAAACCTTTGGAGTGGATTACTCAAGTGCAGATGCCGGAGGTAGCTCACAAAAGATCCTGTTTCCGGGTGATAGTTCTGCTGACACACCGTCCGATTCAGAGGAATCGGTTAAACTAACCCAGCTAGAATGATCAAAAGACTCATTGCGTGCGTTCTTCAACCGGACTGAATCTGGAAAACTGGGGCACAGAGGCAGTAGAACCCTATGACAACACTCTTACCGCATCGTCCACCCACTGAACCCTTTTACCCAACTGGTGATGGTGAACCTGTGGCCGAAACTTATGATCATTTCTATGTACTGGCGATCGTCTTAGAAGTATTGCGTCAGTTTCTCGTCGATCGACAGGCAACGGTGTTAGGCAATCAGTTTCTCTACTATGCCCAGGGGTTTCCGCGCCTGCGAACGGCTCCTGATGTCATGGTGATTTTTGATGTGCCTCCTGGTGGGCGAGACAACTATAAAATCTGGGAAGAAGGGCAGGTGCCTGCGGTGATCTTTGAAATGACTTCTAAAGGCACTCGGCAGCAGGATGAAGGCTTCAAGAAAACGCTCTACGAACAGCTTGGAGTGCAGGAATACTGGCAGTTTGACCCAAAAGGAGAATGGATACCCGAACAGTTGCGAGGCTATCGTCTGCGAGGAGAGACATACGAACTCATTACAGACGCTCAAAGTCAGCCCTTACAGTTGCGACTAGCCGTGGATGGCAAGCTGATTGCCTTTTATCGCCTAGATACTGGAGAAAAGCTACTCATTCCAGATGAATTAGCGACTGCCTTAGCCCAACAAACAGCCGCTTTGCAACAAGCGGAAACACAGACGGAGCAAGAACGCCAGCGAGCAGAAAGACTGGCGGCACGACTGCGAGAACTAGGAGAAGACCCAGAAGGGCTTTGAGGGGCGATCGCACGTTTGGCTTTGAGATTTTCTAATCTCTAAGCGCAACTATGCGCCCCTACAAGCCACCTACAACGCTGCTTGCAACTGATCCAGCAGACCTTCCACATACTTCAAGGCGGCATGAATAGTCGCAGGATTTTCTAGATCGACATCCACGTATTTTCGCAACGCTTCCACCTGATCCATACTGCCGCCTGCTGCTAGCAGTTCCATATAGCCAGGAATGAAATCTTTGCCCACTTGCAGATATTTCTGATAGCAGGCGAGGCTAACAATGTTAGAAGCGGTGTATTGGTAGCAGTAGAAGGGTTTGAAGTAGATGTGTCCGATACGTGCCCAGTCATACTGGTGTTCGGGCAAGACTTCTACAGCATCGCCGCAGAGTTCCTGATACAGCGATCGCCATTGCTCGTTGACAAAGGATTGATCGAAGCTGCCTTGTGTGGCGCGATCGTGTACCGCTAATTCCAACCGACTGATCGTGCTTTGACGGAAGAGTAGATTTAATTGATCTTCCAACTGGCGCGTAATCAGCGTTTTCTTCAACGCAGGGTTCTCTGCGGCTTGCTTGAGCAAATAATCCAGCAGCAACAACTCATTGAAGGTAGAAGCGATTTCCGCCAGCACCATTGGCGGGTTGCTGTTGAAATAGGATTGGCGATCGTCAATCCAGGCAAAGTGCAGCCCGTGACCCATCTCATGCGCCAGGGTGAACAGCGAATTGTAATCGTCTGTGTAGGACAGCAGCAGATAGCTGTGCTTGCCGTGACTGTACCAGCAGAACGCGCCTCCTCGCTTGCCGGGACGCACTTTAGCATCCACCCAGTTGTTGAGGAAAAACTCTTCGGCACGACGGGCATAGTTTGTGTCAAATTGCTCCAATGCCGTCAGCAATGTTTCCACACCTGCTTTATAGGGCAACGGTTCCACGGCATCACTGCCCCAGGGTGCATACACATCGCAAGTGCGAATTTTCTGCCCCAGTGCCTGACCTTTCAGCGTGTAGTAGCGCTGCCACAGGTCAAAGCGATCGCGCGTGCCGTCCATAATGGCGCGAAATACAGGCTCCGACACCTCATCTGCAAGTAGCTGTTTGTGTAGCGTTGAGGTGTACCCGCGCATCTGGTTTTCAAGCTTGTGGTCTTGCGCTACGGTGCTGAGAATGTAGCCATACAACGAATTGTGCTGGTACATCACCTTCCGCACGGAGGCATACGCGTTGTAGCGAATGTCGCGATCGGGATGGAACAGCAGCGCACTCAGTTCCGCATCGGTGCTAGCGCTTTTGCCGTCGGGTGTCGTGACGGGTTCGTATTCCTGCTCACCCAGATGCACTGATCGCAGTTGAATAAACGCCTGCCGTCCTGTAAGGCTATCCTGGTTTCGCGTCTGCTCTACGTCTTCAGAAAGGGTGTAGGGGCGGAATTTTGCAATGTTGTAGAAGTAGTGGCGATAGGGTTGCAGAACAGGCGCGTTTTCAAGTGCTGCAAAGGTGGCATCGTCCAGCTTTTTCAATTCCAGATCAAAAAACAAAAGCTGGTTCTCAATGCCCGTGATGGCTTCCAGCACTTTATCTTGCATCTGCTTGGCTTCAGCATTGCGCGTATCTGCCGAGAACACCAGCGCGGGAAAGGCGTAGAGGTAGCCTGATTTCTGCGCGATCGCCTCTAACTGCTGCAAACACGTTGCGATCGCCTCCGGCTGCAACTCACTCACCTTGCCTCGATAAGACTGCCGAAACGCTGCTGCCGTCCGCTCCAAGTCTGCCAAATCTTGCGTCAAGCGCGGATCGTCAAAGCCCTGGTATAGATCTGAAAGGTTCCATTCTTGTGGGTTCTCGAGTTGGGCACTGGTGACATGAGAAGCAGCTTGTACCATAAAAATTCCTTTCGTTCAATCACGGGGCCATGTAGGGGCGATCGCAGCAATTCGAGAGCACCCGAATTCCTGCTTTCTCAATCTTAGACAAACTTCAATAAAGCAAACAGTTTGGCAAAGCGCTGATAAATATTGGCTTGATGCTGTTCAATTTCCGCATTCAGCCATGTGACGCTTGAATCTGTTAAAAGAACGCGCTAATTGGGCACACTTCAGCTTGAGCGAAAATTTCCTGTTGCCAGCAAATTAAAGCGAAAACAGCTTAAAACCTCGCACTAACGATCCGTCGATCGTCGCTACCGTTCCCGCTTCACAAGTTTTCTTCACCGACCTATCGACTCTAGGACTGAGACATTATGGGAGCCTTGATTTTTCTCGTTGTACTGATACTGATTGTTGGCTTCATCTTGATGGATGGCTACAACGGTCTTGTTACGCTTCGCAACCGTTATAAAAATGCCTACAGCCAGATTGATGTTCAGCTACAGCGGCGCTACGACTTGATTCCCAATCTGGTAGAAACCGCAAAAGGCTATATGAAGCATGAACGGGAAACGCTGGAAGCCGTGATTGCTGCTCGGAATGCCGCCTTATCAGCCAGCAGTCGCGCTGCCAGCAACCCCGGTGATCCAGGCGCAATGCAGCAGTTAGGCAATGCCGAAGGTGCCCTCACAGGTGCACTGGGACGCTTGATGGTGCTGTCGGAAGCCTACCCCGATTTGAAAGCAGACCAGACAATGACGCGCGTGATGGAAGAGCTGTCGTCCACCGAAAACAAAGTCGCCTTTGCCCGTCAAGCCTTCAACGATGCTGTCACGCTCTACAACACCAAGCGCGAAGTGTTTCCCAGCAATTTGGTGGCAAATGGCTTTAACTTCACGGCGGCAGAATTGCTTGAGGAAGCGGCTCCAGAAGTGAAAGCAGCACCACGAGTGTCGTTTAGTTAGGTAGGTCAACGACCTCCGAAGTCTCAAAGACTTCGGAGGTCTAAAGAACGTCAATTCAACCCATTCACCTTTAGAGTTTGGCAGGTTCTACCTGCCAAACTCCTCCTGACGGAGCATCATGAACTTTTTTGAGCATCAAGATCAGGCACGGGGCAACACGCGAAAGCTGATTCTGCTTTTTGGGCTGTCGCTGCTGTTTATTACGGTTACGGTGTATTTGGCGGCGGTGATCACGCTGTCGAGTTCGTTTAAGGGAAAGACACGATCGTCCCGCTATCAATCGGCCAACTGCCCCCAGATTACACGCACACATCCCCTCGAAATTGACGACGCAACAACGAAATTGCCGCCGTGTATGCCTGTTACGAGGAAGGTAACCTTTAGCTGGTGGAATCCCTCGCTGTTTCTCACGATCAGTACGGGTACCGTCGTACTGGTAGGGTTAGGCAGTCTGTATAAAATTCAGACGTTGAAAGCGGGTGGCAGCGTCATTGCAGAGGAAATGGGTGGACGGCTGCTGTTAGCAGAAATGGCGCATCCAGAAGAACGTCAGCTATTGAATGTGGTGGAAGAGATGGCGATCGCGGCAGGCATCTCAGTTCCCGCTGTGTACGTGATGGATGGCGAGCAGGGAATCAATGCCTTCGCAGCAGGCTTCACACCCAATAATGCCGTCATTGGGGTGACACGTGGCACCTTAGAACTGCTGTCTCGCGACGAACTGCAAGGCGTGATTGGGCATGAATTCAGCCATATTTTGAATGGCGATATGCGGCTGAATATCCGGCTCATTGGCGTATTGCATGGGCTGCTGCTGCTTTACATTACAGGACGTATTGTCATTGATTGGCGATCGCGCGGCGAAAAAGGCAATGCCATGCTGGCATTTGGTATTGCACTCATGGTCATCGGCAGTCTGGGGTTGCTCTGCGGCCGGCTAATCAAAAGTGCCATTTCTCGTCAGCGTGAATTTCTAGCCGATGCTTCTGCGGTGCAGTTTACGCGTAACCCTGCTGGGATTGCAGGAGCGTTGGATAAAATCGCTCAGCACCACTACAGTTCGTTAGTGAAAACACCCGCAGCAGAAAGCAACAGTCACCTTTTCTTCGGCAGTGCCTTGCGCTTCGGCTTTTTTGAAGATCTGTTTGCCACCCACCCACCGCTGGCACAACGCATTCGTCGTCTGGATGCCTCAAAGCGGCAGTATGCAGGACAAGCACCTCGGTTTTCTTCTCATAGTTCAGAAGGGCAGGAATCCTTGATGATGGGGTTTTCGAGTGGTGGAACAGCAGCACAGCCGTCACACATCCAGGCAAATCCGGCCCAGGTTATCGAACAAATTGGCACTGTCACACCTGAACACTATGCGTATGCGAAGGCATTGTTGGAGCAGTTGCCTGAATCGCTTGTGTTGGGCATTCGAGAGCCACAAGGCGCGATCGCGATCGTCTATGGACTGCTGCTCGACACCCAAAATCTCCAGGTACGAACCAAGCAACTGGAGTGGCTCAAGCAGGTTGAACCTGCCGATGTGATTGAGAAAACGCTGACGTTGAGTGCTGATATTGATGCGCTCGATCCACGATCGCGCCTGCCTCTAGTAGATCTCACCGTACCCGTGCTGCGTCAGCGCGACACCGAGCAGCAGCAGCGGCTGTTTAAGTGCATTCAAGGTTTGGCAAATGCAGACGGTCGCTGGTCGTTGTCAGAATTTGTGCTGTATGCTGTGTTGCGCCATCGGTTGCAGCCTTCTGCTAATGCGGTGATCGATACGTCTACCGAGTTCACGACGATCGGTCAAATCTGGTCAGATTGCTTGCTGCTGTTGTCGAGTCTGGCGCAAGTGGGCCAAACGGGTGCCGATGCGATCGCCTACGCGTTTCGTTCGGGTGTCTATCGATTGCCAGGAGCGGGACAGGAGACGGTGCCCGAAGTGCCCCCAGCCAGCAATATGAAAACCCTCAAGCAAAGCCTTGATCGCTTGAATCTGGCGACCCCGAAACTCAAGCAAGCGATCGTCGATGCGTGCGCTCATACCGTCTTGCTAGATAACAAAGTCACGGTGCAAGAAGCCGAATTATTGAGGGCGATCGTCATTCTGCTGGACTGCCCCATGCCACCCTTCTTAAACACTGGCAGCAAAATGCTTGCAAAAGGACTGTAGTCTGCGTGATGGCTGACTTTTGAAAAGCTTTGCTGAGATATCCCCTTAGTGGTTCAGATTGTTTTAATTGTTGAGGTAAATGTGAAAGGCGCAAATTCAATAGACTTCCAGTATCTATCTGAGCTAGAGCATAAGATACAGACATTGTCTCCTGAAGAAGCATCACCTCTTTTATTAGAAGCTAGTACAATCCTTTTGTTTGCGGGCTTTCCTGAGCTTGCCTATCAAGGCTTTCTTAAGTTAACACAGGGAGAATTAGAAGTTAGTGAAGCAAGTTCACTTGTTCATCCCATAAAAGCAATTATTCCTGCTTTGTGCTATTTAATGAGGCTTCCTTGTCCTGCTGTTTTTTCAGAGCAGGCAATGTCGTTTGATGAGCTTGAAAAATATATCAAAAGTAAACTTCGAGAATTTGAGGGCGTATCAGGCATCGATCGCTGGTTTCATCTAGAAATGCCATCAGGTAACTGGGATGAGGCTTTCTTGTATGACCTGACGCACCCAAAAGTTGATATTGAAGGAGAGGATCGATTCAAAGTACGTCGTTTTTTGCAGGAGCTTCACCGAGTCATCTCTCAATTTTACATCAATCACAGGAAATGGCAAGCAGCCTGTAAATGGTTGAAAGTTTTTGAGGAGGTGATTGATACGTGGAAAATTGATTGTTCAAGTTATGTGGAGCAGGAAATATTAGTTTTTGGAATACGCACTTACTTTCATCTTGGAGACACGATCAGTGCTGATGGATTTATCCAAAGATGGTGGCAATCTTTAGAAGATTTAAGGAGTGGTTTATATCTTTTGGCTTATCTGCCTAATTTTATGCAGAGGATTTCAGAAGGCACTTTGCGTAATAGAATTAATCTTTCCCAAGAGCAAGTTCAAGCTCTTCTAGACTCAATCGATAAAAGGAGCTATATTTCTGCAGGCATTGGCTTTGTCCTAACCGTAGATGATTGGAATAGGTTCTTAGAAAAATGGAACGAGGCAATATTTAACAATCTTGATGAAGAACATATCGATAACTATAGCTCTCAATATTTAGATGTTTTAGAAAGTCAGTCCTGTTTTAGGAAAGGCGCAACTGAAGAAGAAATTTCTGAATTGGAGAACCGATTAAAAGCAAAATTACCTTTAGGCTACCGAAACTTCCTTCTTGCCTCTAATGGTTTTACCATTTTGAATGAATATTGTGAGTTATATGGCATAGACCAATAGGACTTACGCACAAGCCATTTTGAGCGATGGATGTTTGAGTTGTTGACACAGGTAGTCATCGAGTAAACCGTGTTTGAGTTGGTAAATGGTTTGCCCCGCTTGCTTTGCTAGAGCGTTGAGCCG